>NZ_FOSC01000009.1 GCF_900114155.1 Marinobacter persicus | reverse complement strand
TCGTGAAACCTCAACTTCTCGAACCGCCCGGTGCGGACCCGCATGCCGGGTGGTGTGGGAGGGGCGGAACCTATTGGTTCCCCCCTATCCCGATTCGGATCAGTGAATACGAATCGCCAGTACGTCACACTCGGTGCCGTGCAGAACACCGTTGGCGGTCGAGCCCAGCAGCAACTGGAAGCCCTTGCGGCCATGGCTGCCGACCACCACCAGATCCACCTGGTGCTCCTTTACCAGCCGGTGCACCTCTGATTCAGGGCGCCCCACGGTCACCACCTGGTTGGCGACCTCGATACCATACTCCTCACCGTATTTCGCCAGCTGCTCCCGGGCAGCCTTGTCCAACTGGTCCTGCAGCTCGCTCAGGTCCATGGGAATATCACCGCCATAGGCGTAGCCCACCGGTTCTACCACATGAACCAGCATCAGCTCGGCGTTCTGGGACTCCGCCAGGGCCTTTGCCTTGTTCAGAACCTGCGGCGCCTCTTCGGTCAGATCGATGGCGACCAGCATTTTTTTATAGGTGGACATTGTGTAACTCCTTTGTGTTTCGGAAATATTCCTAGAATAGTACCGTGACGGCAGAGAGAAAAGCATTCTGACCGGCCTGAAAGCGTAATAAAAGTTCTTGCAGAAACAAATTGACAAACGCCTGCTTTTTTTTCATCGTGTCATTCACGATTCAAACGAGTGTATGAATCAGCATAGCAGGATCGGACAGTACCAAACACAAACTGGAGATCAGTTGATGATTTACGAAGGTAAAGCCATCACGGTTAAAGAGATCGACGGCGCGATTGCCCGGCTGGATTTCGACTTGCAGGGCGAGTCGGTCAACAAGCTCAATCGCCAAACGCTCGAAGAACTGCGCGAGGCCACCGACGCACTCGCTGCCCGAAGCGACCTCAAGGGACTGGTAATCACCAGCTCCAAGGACAGCTTTATTGTCGGTGCCGATATCACCGAATTCACCGGGCTTTTTGCGGGTCCGGAAGAAGATATTATCGCCAGCACCAAAAAAGCCAATGACATCTTTAATGATATTGAAGACCTGCCTTTCCCGACAGTCACCGCGATCAACGGTATCGCCCTGGGCGGTGGTTGCGAGCTGGCCTTGTCCACCGATTACCGGGTCATGGCAACCAAAGCCAAAATTGGCCTGCCGGAAGTAAAGCTGGGCATTTTCCCGGGCTTTGGCGGCACCGTTCGCCTGTCCCGCCTCGTGGGCGTGGATAATGCCGTGGAATGGATTGCCGGTGGCACTGAAAACCGCGCCGACGCCGCGTTCAAGGTTGGCGCCGTTGACTCGGTAGTCGAAGCCGACAAGCTGCTGGAAGCCGCCGTAGCCATCATCAACCAGTGCAACGACGGTAAGCTGGACAACCAGGCTCGCCGGGAAGAGAAGAAGGGCAAGATCAAGCTCAACGCCATGGAAAGCATGATGGCGTTCGAGATTTCCAAGGCGTTCGTGGCCGGCAAGGCCGGCAAGAATTATCCGGCGCCGGTGGAAGCGATCAAGACCATGCAGAAACACGCCGGCATGACCCGTGACAAAGCCATTGAAGTGGAAGCCAAGGGCTTCGCCAAAATGGCCAAGACCAATGTGGCGGCTTGTCTTGTCGGCCTGTTCCTGAACGACCAGGCGCTGAAAAAGAAAGCCAGTGCCTGGGAAAAAGAAGCCTCGAAGGTGAATCTGGCGGCGGTTCTCGGTGCCGGCATCATGGGTGGCGGCGTTGCCTATCAGTCAGCGCTGAAAGGCACGCCTATCCTGATGAAAGACATTAATCAGGATGGCATCAATCTGGGTCTGAAAGAAGCCAAGAAGCAACTGGTCAAACGGGTCGACAAGGGCAAGATGGACGCCGGCCAGATGGCGGATGTGCTCAACCAGATCACGCCGACCCTCAATTACGGTGATTTCAAAAATGTAGACCTGGTTGTTGAGGCGGTGGTTGAAAATCCGAAGGTAAAAGATGCGGTTCTTCGGGAAACTGAAGACGCGGTGCGTGACGACACCATCCTGACCTCCAATACATCGACCATCTCCATCAACAAACTGGCGGCGAACCTGAAGCGTCCGGAAAACTTCTGTGGCATGCACTTTTTCAACCCGGTGCACATGATGCCGTTGGTGGAAGTTATCCGGGGCGAAAAAACGTCGGACCGTGCTATCGCCACCACGGTTGCTTACGCCAAGGCCATGGGTAAAACCCCGATTGTGGTGAACGATTGCCCGGGCTTTCTGGTAAACCGCGTACTGTTCCCGTATTTCGGCGGCTTTATCGGTCTGGTGCGCGACGGTGCCGATTTCCAACACGTCGACAAGGTGATGGAAAAGTTCGGCTGGCCCATGGGACCTGCTTACCTGCTTGATGTGGTTGGCATGGACACCGGCAAACACGCCGGCGAAGTCATGGCCGAAGGGTTTCCGGATCGCATGAAGCATGACGGCCAGACCGCCATCGATGTGATGTTCGAGAACAACCGCTACGGTCAGAAAAACGACGTCGGTTTTTACAAGTATGAATTGGACAAAAAAGGCAAGCAGAAGAAGGTGGTTGACGAGGAAACCTACAAACTGCTTGAACCTGTGGTTCAGGGCAAGAAAGAGTTCGACGAAGAGGACATCATCGCCCGAATGATGATTCCGCTGTGCCTGGAGACCGTCCGCTGCCTGGAAGATGGCATTGTCGAGGACCCGGCGGATGCCGACATGGGTCTGATCTACGGCATTGGTTTCCCTCCGTTCCGCGGTGGCGCCCTGCGTTATATCGACGACATGGGTGTCGACAAATTCGTTGAACTGGCAGACAAATACGCAGACCTCGGGGCACTTTACCACCCGACCGACAAGCTGCGTGACATGGCCAAGAATGGCGAAACATTCTTTGGTTAACCCTGAACGAGATTTCCGAACGGAGAAAGATCTATGAGCCTTAATCCGAGAGACGTTGTCGTCGTCGATTGCGTACGGACTCCGATGGGTCGCGCCAAGAATGGTTGCTTTCGCAACGTGCGCGCGGAAACCCTGTCGGCAACACTGGTCGAAGCCCTGTTTGACCGCAATCCGCAGCTTGATCCCAAGGAAGTGGAGGATGTGATCTGGGGCTGTGTTAACCAGACCAAAGAGCAGGGCTTTAACATTGCCCGCCAGATGTCACTGTTGACCCGCATTCCCCATGAATCGGCGGCACAGACCATCAACCGCCTGTGTGGCTCCTCCATGACCGCCATTCACAGTGCCGCCCAGTCCATCATGACCGGCAATGGCGAGGTCTTCGTGGTTGGCGGTGTGGAGCATATGGGCCACATTCCCATGACCGACGGGTTTGACCACAATCCGGCGGCTTCCAAGTACTCTGCCAAGGCTTCCAACATGATGGGGCTGACCGCGGAAATGCTGGCGAAAATGCATGGCATCACCCGGGAGCAGCAGGACGAATTCGGTGCCCGTTCCCATCGCCTGGCCCATGAGGCCACCGTGGAGGGCCGGTTTAAAGATGAAATCGTGCCGGTCCAGGGCCACGACGACAACGGGTATGTGAAACTGATCGAGGAAGATGAAACCATCCGCCCGGAAACCACGGTGGAGTCCCTGTCGCAGCTGAAGCCGGCCTTTGACCCGAAAAATGGCACGGTTACCGCGGGTACGTCATCGCAGCTCACCGACGGTGCTTCCGCCATGGTGATTATGTCCGCTGAGCGAGCCCAGGCCCTGGGCCTGACGCCGATTGCCAGGGTGCGCAGCATGGCGGTCGCCGGTTGTGATCCTGCCATCATGGGCTACGGCCCGGTACCAGCGACCAAGAAAGCGCTCAAGCGTGCCGGCCTGAAGCTGGAGGATATCGATTACTGGGAGCTGAATGAGGCGTTTGCCGGTCAGTCGTTGCCGGTTCTCAAAGACCTCAAACTGCTGAATGTGATGGACGAGAAGGTCAACCTGAACGGCGGTGCGATTGCGCTTGGGCATCCGCTGGGTTGCTCGGGGGCCCGCATCTCCACCACACTGCTGAACGTTATGCAGTCCCGTGGCGGTACCCTGGGTGTTTCCACCATGTGTATCGGCCTGGGGCAGGGCATTGCCACCGTCTGGGAACGTGTGTAAACGCCACCCGCGTGATTTCACGTTTACCGATCAAGCCCGGCGATTCGCCGGGCTTTTTTCGTTTACAGGGTTGTCTTGCAAATGCTGACCCTGTAAAACAGTGGAGCAACATACAATGGCAATACTGCGTTTTCCATTTGCCTGATTTTTATACGAGTTTACGGTTTATCCAATCGTTAACCGATTGATCGCCAAGGATACAGATTTCCGTTATGGGTAAAAGTCTCGTTATTGTCGAGTCGCCAGCGAAAGCGAAGACCATCAACAAGTACCTGGGCTCGGACTATATTGTGAAGTCCAGCGTCGGCCACATCCGTGATTTGCCGGTCAGCGGCAGCGGCTCCAAGTCAGACCCGAAAGAACGGGCCCGGCAGGCTGCCATCACCCGCAAGATGAACCCGGAAGAGAAGGCCGAGCACAAAAAGCGCAAGGCCCGGGAACAGCTGGTGGCGCGCATGGGGGTCGATCCGGATCACGACTGGGACGCCCATTACGAAATACTGCCCGGCAAGGAAAAAGTGGTCAGTGAGCTCAAGCGCCTGGCCAAGAATGCCGACCACATCTATCTGGCAACGGATTTGGACCGGGAGGGGGAGGCCATAGCCTGGCACCTCCAGGAAACCATTGGTGGCGAGCCCGAGAAATACCGACGGGTTGTGTTTAACGAGATTACCAAACGCGCCATTCAGGAGGCTTTCGAGGACCCCGGCAATCTGGATGGCAATCGCGTTAATGCGCAACAGGCCCGGCGTTTTCTTGATCGGGTGGTGGGCTACATGGTGTCACCCCTGTTGTGGGCCAAAATTGCCCGTGGCCTGTCGGCCGGCCGGGTTCAATCCGTTGCCGTGCGCCTGATTGTCGAACGTGAACGGGAAATCCGCGCCTTCGTGCCGGAAGAGTTCTGGCAGTTGCACGCGGATCTGGCGCCGAAATCCGCAAAAGATCCGGTAAGGTTTGAGGTTACCCGTTACGACGGAAAGACCTACCGCCCCAACAATGAAAGCCAGAGCAATGAACATGTTGCGCGCCTGAAAGAGGGTGGCTTTGAGGTTGCCAAGCGCGAAGACAAGCCGACAAGATCCCGCCCGTCAGCACCATTCATCACCTCGACCCTGCAGCAGGCGGCCAGTAACCGCATGGGGTTCAGCGTGAAGAAGACCATGATGCTGGCCCAGCGTTTGTATGAGGCCGGTTTCATTACCTACATGCGTACCGATTCCACCAACCTGAGCCAGGATGCGATCAGCAGTTGTCGGGAGTTCGTCCAGAAACAGTTCGGTGATCGGTATCTGCCGGAGGCCCCGCGTGTTTATGGCAGCCGGGAAGGCGCCCAGGAAGCCCACGAAGCCATTCGGCCTACCGATGTCAGCCGTCGCCCGACAGACATCAAGGGGCTGGAGAAAGACGCCGAGAAGCTGTACGAATTGATCTGGCGCCAGTTCATCGCCTGTCAGATGGCGGACGCCGAATTCCTGAGCACGTCCATTGTCGTGGCCAATGGCGACTACGAGTTGCGTACCCGTGGCCGAATCATCAAGTTTGAAGGTTTCCTGAAGGCTGCTCCGCAATCGTCCAAGAAAGAAGAAGACGTGGCTTTGCCGGATATCCAGGTGGGTGATCCGCTGGACCTGAAAAAGCTGGATCCGAGCCAGCACTTCACCAAGCCGGCACCGCGTTACACCGAGGCGAGCCTGGTTAAGGAGCTGGAAAAACAGGGCATTGGCCGGCCCTCCACCTACGCTTCCATTATCTCCACCATTCAGGATCGCGGCTATGTGAAGCTTCAGAACCGCCGGTTCTATGCCGAGAAAATGGGTGAGATTGTCACTGAACGGCTGGCGGAATCCTTCTCAAATCTGATGGATTACGATTTTACCGCTCGCCTGGAAGACGAGCTGGATGAAATTGCTGAAGGCGAAGTGGACTGGAAGAAAGTCCTGAACGATTTTTATGCCCGTTTCCGCAAGCAATTGGAGGAGGCGGAAAAGCCCGACGGCGGCATGCGCGCCAATACGCCCACCGGGACGGACATACCTTGCCCGTCATGCGGTCGGCACATGCAGATACGGGTGGCCAGTACCGGCGTATTCCTGGGCTGCTCCGGCTACTCATTGCCACCAAAGGAGCGCTGCAAGACCACGATCAACCTGATTCCCGGCGACGAGGTGGTGAGCGCGGATGAAGACGTGGAAGGCGAGGGTGAAACCCGCCTGTTGCGCAAGAAGCGCCGCTGCCCGAAATGCGGCACCGCCATGGACAGCTACCTGATTGATGAGAAACGCAAGCTGCATGTGTGCGGTAACAACCCGGACTGCTCCGGCTATGAGGTGGAAGAGGGCAGCTTCCGCATCAAGGGTTACGATGGCCCGACCCTGGAGTGCGACAAGTGCGGCTCAGAGATGCAGTTGAAAACCGGCCGTTTCGGCAAGTATTTCGGTTGTACCAATACTGAATGTAAAAATACCCGCAAGCTGTTGAAAAATGGTGAACCGGCGCCACCCAAGATGGACCCGGTGCCCATGCCCGAGCTGCAGTGCCAGAAGGTGGACGACACCTATGTGCTGCGTGACGGTGCTTCCGGGCTGTTCCTGGCGGCCAGTAAGTTCCCGAAGAACCGGGAGACCCGGCCACCGCTGGTAATGGAGATTAAGCCGCACCGCAAGGAAATCGATCCGAAATACGATTACCTGATGGACGCTCCGGAAAAAGATCCGGAAGGCAACCCGACGGTGATCCGCTACAGCCGGAAGTTCAAGCAGCAGTACGTGATGTCGGAGCAAGACGGCAAGGCGACTGGCTGGTCGGCGTGGTACGAGAGCGGCCGCTGGGTGCCGCACGACAAAAAGAAAAAGTGATTTTTGGCCACGGAACCCATATATGGGTTCCGTGGCTGAAAATCAGTTTTTACGAAGCCTTTGGATGAGGGCGGAGGTATCCCAGCGGTTGCCGCCCATATCCTGCACATCCCCATAGAACTGATCCACCAGGGCGGTAACAGGTAATTTGGCGCCGTTGCGGCGGGCCTCGTCCAGGCAGATGCCCAGGTCCTTGCGCATCCAGTCCACGGCAAAACCGTGGTTGAACTCGCCGGCGATCATGGTGCTGGAGCGGTTTTCCATCTGCCAGGATTGCGCCGCTCCCTTGGAAATCACATCCACCACTTTCCGCACATCCAGATTGGCCTGCTCGGCAAAATGCAGGGCTTCTGACAAGCCCTGGACCAGGCCGGCGACGGCAATCTGATTCACCATCTTGGCTTTCTGGCCGCTGCCGGCCGGCCCCATCAGGTTGATAGCGCGGGCGTAGCACCCCAGGATCTCGCAGGCCTTGTCGAATACCCTCTGTTCGCCGCCGCACATGATCGTCAGCTGACCCTTTTCAGCGCCTTGCTGGCCGCCAGACACGGGCGCGTCGAGAAAAGCCTGGCCGCGTTCGGCGGCCGCTCGGGCCAGTTGCTCTGCAACGCCGGCGGAGGCAGTGGTGTGGTCGACCAGAGTGGCGCCGGCGGGTGTATTGCTGATAATGCCGTCATCACCGAGATAGACCGCCTCCAGGTCTTTGTCGGCGCCCACGCAGGTTACAACCCAGTCTGCTTGATTGACGGCCTTTTTCAGGGTGTCGGCAGCAACGCCGGGATATTCGGCCGCCCATTGCTGTGCCTTGCCTTGGGTCCGGTTCCAGACGGTCACCCGGTGGCCCCCGTTTGCCAGATGGCCAGCCATGGGGTAGCCCATGATGCCCAGACCGATGAACGTGATATTGGCCATATAGTCGCTCCTTTGCAGCGTCCCCTTTTAAAGGCTGAGGATTGCTGGTGCCATAATACGAAAAAAGCCGCTGAAAACAGCGGCTTTTTTATTACGCGATCGAAAAAGCGAATTTACTTCTTCGGATAGTCGCGCTCGGTGTGACCGGTGTACAGCTGACGCGGACGACCGATACGGTTGGCACCGGAGTTCATTTCGTTCCAGTGAGAGAACCAGCCGATGGTGCGCGACAGTGCGAAGATCACGGTAAACATGGAGGTCGGAATGCCGATCGCCTTCAGGATGATGCCTGAGTAGAAGTCGACGTTCGGGTACAGCTTGCGCTCTACGAAGTAGTCGTCTTCCAGGGCGATTTGCTCCAGACGCTGGGCGATCTTCAACTGCGGATCGTCTTCCATGCCCAGTTCTTTCAGAACTTCGTGCGCGGTTTCACGCATGACTTTGGCGCGCGGATCGAAGTTCTTGTAGACACGGTGACCGAAGCCCATCAGACGGAACGGATCGTTCTTGTCCTTGGCTTTCTCGATGAAGCGCTCGATTTCGGACTCGTCACCGATCTCGGCGAGCATGTCCAGAACCGCTTCGTTGGCACCGCCGTGGGCCGGGCCCCACAGGGCTGCGATACCGGATGCGATACACGCGTACGGGTTGGCGCCGGTGGAGCCAGCCAGGCGAACAGTGGAGGTAGAGGCGTTCTGCTCGTGATCGGCGTGGAGGATAAAGATCTTGTCCATGGCCTTGGCCAGGATCGGGTTCGGCTTGTACTCCTCGCACGGGGTACCGAACATCATGTACAGGAAGTTCTCGGCGTAGGACAGATCATTACGCGGGTACATGAACGGCTGGCCAACGGAGTACTTGTAACACCAGGCTGCGATGGTGGGCATCTTGGCAATCAGGCGATGGCCGGTGATTTCACGCTGCTTGGGGTTGGTGATGTCCATCTGGTCGTGATAGAACGCAGACAGTGCGCCAACCACGCCGCACATGATTGCCATCGGATGCGCGTCACGGCGGAAGCCGTTAAAGAAGTTGCGCATCTGGTCGTGCAGCATGCTGTGGTTCTTGATGGTTGCCTTGTACTCTTCGAGCTGGGCATCGGTAGGCAGTTCGCCGTTCAGCAGCAGGTAGCAGACTTCCAGGAAGTCAGAGTTTTCTGCCAGCTGGTTGATCGGATAACCACGGTGCAACAACACGCCCTGATTACCATCGATGTAGGTAATGGCAGACTCGCACGCTGCTGTGGAAACAAAACCAGGGTCGTAAGTGAAGACGCCTTCCTGTACCAGGCTGCGAACGTCGATAACGTCAGGGCCGATGGTGCCAGAATAAACCGGAAGCTCAATGGACTTATCACCCACCGAGAGCGTGGCTTTCCTGTCGGTCATGGTGCTCTCCTGTTGATTAGCTGAAGCAGCTTTTCTGCATTTGTTGATGCGCCAGAAATGCGCGTATTTTCACAATTCCGGAGGCAAAATATAGGGCTTCATCTTTTTTTGTCAATGGAAGCGCCAGAAAATCTGCAAATTTTACTAGATAAGTAAATCAGTGATACCCCTCATTATGGGGCTTTTACTGCGAATGACGGTTTGTCAATACTCCGAAAAGAGGGTTTGGTAGACCCCTGTCCGGCCAGTGTCGCCATTTTACCGGTTTGTAATCGTAAGGGGTACTCCTTATAATCCTGAGCCCGGAATCGGGGATGAACCATCATCCGCCCTCCTGAACCGATCGGTTATCGGTTACGTATCGATTCACCGAAACAAACATATCAACCATCCGCAGCCATACTTGGCCCCGCGGAACCAAAAGAGAGTGTGAGAGCGCTGTGAATAGCAAACGACCAGTAAATCTCGATCTCGGCAAGTTCCATTTCCCGCTGCCAGCCATCACTTCGATCCTGCACCGGATCAGTGGCATCATCGTTTTCGTTGGTGTTGCGTTCCTGTTGTACGGTCTGGAGCTCTCCCTGACAGGAGAAAGTGGCTTCAATCGGGTAAGTGAACTGCTGGACAGCTTCCTTGCCAAGCTGATCACCTGGGGCATTTTGTCTGCTCTGCTTTACCACCTGGTTGCGGGTATCAAGCACCTGCTCATGGATATGGGCATCGGTGAAGAGCTGCAAAGTGGCCGAGCCGCCGCCAAAATCACCGTTGTGGTTTCAGTAATTCTCATCCTTCTGGCAGGAGTCTGGGTATGGTAAGCAGCGTAACTAACCTCGGTCGCAGTGGCGTATTTGATTGGATGATCCAGCGGGTCACTGCCTACGTACTCGCCGCATACACATTGTTCCTTCTGGCGTTCATGTTGTTCACTGACGTGAACTATGAATCCTGGAACGCAATGTTTGATCAGACCTGGTTCCGGATTTTCACTCTGCTGGCGCTTCTTTCTCTGGGCGCGCACGCATGGGTAGGTCTCTGGACAGTCACCACCGATTACATCAAAGCTACTCTGCCGCGTTTTCTGGTGCAGGCTTTGTGTGGTCTCGTGATGTTCGTGTACCTGATCTGGGGCATTCAGATTCTTTGGGGGCTTTAATAGATGGCTAACATCAAAACCATGTCTTACGACGCGATTGTTATCGGTGGCGGCGGTGCCGGTATGCGTGCCGCTCTGCAGCTGACCGAATCAGGCGTCAATACTGCATGTATCACCAAGGTTTTTCCGACTCGTTCGCACACCGTGTCCGCCCAGGGTGGTATTACCTGTGCGATCGCCAGTGCTGACCCGAACGACGATTGGCGCTGGCACATGTACGACACCGTCAAGGGTTCCGACTACATCGGTGACCAGGACGCCATCGAGTACATGTGTTCCGTAGGCCCCCAGGCTGTCTTCGAGCTCGAGCACATGGGCTTGCCTTTCTCCCGTACCGAGCAGGGCCGTATCTACCAGCGCCCGTTCGGTGGCCAGTCCAAAGGCCCGGACAACCCCACTCAGGCTGCCCGTACCTGTGCCGCCGCTGACCGCACCGGTCATGCACTGCTGCACACCCTGTATCAGGCAAACCTGAAAGGTGGCACCTCGTTCCTGAACGAGTGGTACGCCGTCGATCTGGTCAAGAACGGTAAAGGCGAAGTGGTTGGTGTTGTCGCCATCGAAATCGAAACCGGCGACGTTTGCTACATCAAATCCAAGGCCACGGTTCTGGCCACCGGTGGTGCAGGCCGTATTTACGCGTCCACCACCAATGCCCTGATCAACACCGGTGACGGTATCGGCATGGCGCTGCGCGCCGGCTTCCCGGTTCAGGACATGGAAATGTGGCAGTTCCACCCGACCGGTATCCACGGTGCCGGCACGCTGGTAACCGAAGGCTGTCGGGGTGAGGGTGGTTACCTGATCAACTCCGAAGGCGAGCGTTTCATGGAGCGTTACGCGCCGAATGCCAAAGATCTGGCCGGTCGTGACGTTGTGGCCCGCTCCATGGTTATCGAGATCCTGGAAGGCCGTGGTTGTGGCCCGGAGAAGGATCACGTACTGCTGAAGCTGGATCACCTGGGTGAAGAAACCCTGAACCTGCGTCTGCCGGGTATCTGTGAACTGTCGCGCACCTTCGCACACGTGGATCCGGTGAAAGAGCCGATTCCGGTTGTGCCGACCTGTCACTACATGATGGGCGGTATTCCGACCAACGTGGGTGGCCAGGCCCTGACCCAGGACGAAAACGGCAACGATCAGCCGATTCCGGGTCTGTTTGCCTGTGGTGAGGCGGCCTGTGTATCCGTGCACGGCGCCAACCGTCTGGGCGGTAACTCCCTGCTGGATCTGGTGGTCTTCGGTCGTGCGGCTGGTCTGCACATTGAAGAGCAGCTGCGTGGTGGCTTCGAAGTGGATGACGCTTCCGAGGAAGACATCAAAAAAGCCATGGCCCGTCTGGATCGTCTGGACAGCGCCAAAGAAGGCGAGAGCGTGGCTGAGGTTCGCAAGGACCTGCAGGCGTGCATGCAGCTGTACTTCGGCGTATTCCGCGACGGCAAGAGCATGGAAGAAGGCCTCAAGAAGCTGGAAGCCATTGGTGAGCGTGTTCGCAACACCAAGCTGGCCGACACCAGCAGTGCCTTCAACACCGCCCGCATCGAAGCGCTGGAGCTGGACAACCTGTACGAGGTGGCCCTGGCGACCGCGATTTCCGCCGCCGAGCGTAAAGAAAGCCGTGGTGCTCATGCCCGTAACGACTTCACCGAGCGTGATGACGAGAACTGGCTGAAGCACTCCATGTACTTCCCGCTCGACAAGCGCGTTGGCAAGCGTGACGTGAACTTCGCGCCGAAGACTGTGCCGACCTTCGAGCCGAAAGTGCGGACTTACTAAGGGGGATAGAGAAGATGTTGGTAAGCCTTTATCGCTACAACCCGGAAACTGATAACGCCCCTTACATGCAGGACGTAGAGGTCGACATTCCGGAAGGCAAGGATCTGATGGTGCTTGATGTGCTGAACCTCATCAAGGAAAAAGATCCGTCAATGGCCTATCGTCGTTCCTGCCGTGAAGGTGTTTGTGGCTCCGACGGCATGAACATGAACGGCAAGAACGGTCTGGCGTGCATCACCCCGGTATCCGAAGTGGCCAAGAACAACAAGATTGTTCTGCGTCCGCTGCCGGGCCTGCCGGTGATTCGTGACCTGGTGGTGGATATGAACCTGTTCTACCGCCAGTACGAAAAGGTCACTCCGTACCTGATCAACGATACGCCGGCACCGGCCATCGAGCGCCTGCAAAGCCCGGAAGACCGGGAAAAGCTGGACGGTCTGTACGAGTGTATTCTGTGTGCGTGCTGCTCCACCTCCTGTCCGTCTTTCTGGTGGAACCCGGACAAGTTCATTGGTCCGGCCGGCCTGCTGCAGGCGTACCGTTTCCTGGCAGATAGCCGGGACACGGCCCAGCCTGAGCGTCTGGCAAACCTGGACGATCCGTTCAGCGTTTTCCGCTGCCGCGGCATCATGAACTGTGTTAGTGTTTGTCCCAAGGGTCTGAACCCGACCCGTGCCATCGGCCATATCCGGAACCTGCTGCTGCAGCGGGCGACCTGATCGGGCGATAGTTGCGAACAGTCTTGCCGGCCAAGGCCGGCAGACGACCCCTTTGAAGGCCTCGCTATATGCGGGGCCTTCAACCAATGGCTTATAGGCATTGGTATAATGGGGGTGCAGAATCAAACCCGCTGTTTGGAGGCTCTCACGGGCCCCGGGCAGTGTTGCTGATAAAAAATCACAGGGGACGGACCACTTCCTTGGCAGGAACGGTGGTCATAGTCATGCTGTAAAAACCCGTATTGACTGTGATCGGCCGCAACCTGATCATGCCGACTCCCCCGCACCAGCCCAAGGTGAGCTATTCAAATGCACGAAAGCATCATGGAGCAATTATGGCAGACCTCCCATTTGCAGGGTGGGAATCTGGCCTATGTTGAACAGCTTTTTGAAACCTACCTGACTGACCCGAACTCGATTCCCGAAGAGTGGCGCAGCTACTTTGATCAACTGCCCAGTGTCGATGGCAAGGGCGGCGTTGACGTAGCGCATTCTGTTATTCGTGAACAGTTCGAACATATCTCCCGCAATCAGCGTTTTCTCAGCGGTGGCGTGCCTGCCAATGCCACGTCCGCTGCTGACAAGAAACAGATCCGTGTATTGCAGCTGATTAACGCCTTCCGGTTCCGCGGCCACCAGGAGTCCAAACTGGACCCTCTGGGTGTCTGGCAGCGTCAGCCCGTGGAAGATCTTGATCCGCGCTTTCACGAGCTGAGCGGCCCGGATATGGACCTCGAGTTCCAGACCGGTTCCCTGAACTTTGGTTCGGAAACCATGAAGCTGGCCGACATCGTTGAAGGTCTGCGCAAGACCTACTGTGAGAAAGTCGGCGCCGAATACATGCACATTGTGGATACCCGCATCAAGCGCTGGTTCCAGCAGCGCATGGAGCCGGTTCGTTCCAGCCCCGAGTACGAGGCGGAAACCCGCAAGCATATTCTGGAGCGTCTGGTTGCTGCTGAAGGTCTGGAGAAGTACCTGGGTTCCCGTTATCCGGGTGTGAAGCGTTTTGGTCTGGAAGGTGGTGAAAGCCTGATTCCGTGCCTGGATGAACTCATCCAGCGTGCCGGTTCCTATGGTGCCAAGGAAATCGTTCTGGGCATGGCCCACCGTGGTCGCCTGAACGTGCTGGTGAATACACTGGGCAAGAGCCCCAGAGAACTGTTTGACGAGTTTGAAGGCAAGAAGCTGGCCGATTACGGCTCCGGTGACGTGAAATACCATCAGGGCTTCTCCTCCAACGTCATGACCCCGGGTGGTGAAGTGCACCTGGCCATGCTGTTTAACCCGTCACATCTGGAGATTGTCTCTCCGGTGGTTGAAGGTTCCGTTCGCGCCCGTCAGGATCGCCGTGGTGACACCACGGGTGATCAGGTTGTGCCCATCGTGATGCACGGTGATGCGGCGTTTGCAGGACAGGGCGTGGTCATGGAAACCTTCCAGGGTTCCGAGACCCGCGGCTTCGGTATTGGTGGCACGATCCACATCGTGATCAACAACCAGGTGGGCTTCACCACCCACAAGAAAGAAGACGCGCGTTCTACCGAGTACTGCACCGACATCGCAAAAATGGTTCAGGCGCCGATCCTGCACGTTAATGCGGACGACCCTGAAGCAGTGATGTTCGTCACCCGTCTGGCGATGGACTATCGTAAAGAGTTCCATCGTGATGTGGTGATCGATCTGGTTTGCTACCGTCGTCGTGGCCATAACGAGGCAGACGAACCAGCGGCCACTCAGCCGCTGATGTACGACAAGATCCGCAAGCTCAAGACCACCCGTACCCAGTACGCCGAGCGACTGATCGCCGAAGGTGTGATCAGTGAAGACGAATCCAAGAAAATGGAAAACGCCTATCGCGACGCGCTGGATAACGGCGAGCACGTGGTTCAGTCGCTGGTCAAAGAGCCAAACACGGATCTTTATGTGGACTGGACCCCGTACCTGGGCCACGAGTGGACCGCCGAGTGCCAGACCAGCGTACCGCTGAAAACCATTCAGGAGCTGGGCAAGAAAATGACCCAGTTGCCGGAAGGCTTCAGCATCCAGCGCCAGGTGTCCAAGATTGTCAAAGACCGCGAGAAGATGACGGCCGGTGCCCTGGCCCTGAACTGGGGCTACGGGGAAATGATGGCCTACGCGACCTTGCTGAATGAAGGCCATCCCGTGCGTATTACCGGTCAGGATGTGGGTCGCGGTACCTTCTCTCACCGTCATGCGGTGCTCCATAACCAGAAGGACGGTTCCACCCACATCACCTTGAAAGAACTGGCAGAGGACCAGCCTCGCTTCGACATTTACGACTCGTACCTGTCCGAAGAAGCGGTGGTCGCCTACGAGTACGGTTATGCAGGTACCTCGCCCAACAGCCTGGTCATCTGGGAAGCCCAGTTCGGTGACTTTGCCAACGGTGCCCAGGTGGTTATTGACCAGTTCCTGACCAGTGGCGAACACAAATGGGGTCGTCTGTGTGGTCTGACTCTGCTGTTGCCGCACGGCTACGAAGGCCAGGGTCCGGAACACAGTTCCGCCCGTCTGGAGCGCTTCCTGCAGCTGTGTGCGGAGCACAACATTCAGGTGTGCGTACCCACCACACCGTCGCAGGTGTTCCACATGCTGCGCCGTCAGGTGAAGCGTCCGCTGCGCAAGCCGCTGATCGCGATCACGCCCAAGAGCCTGTTGCGTCACAAGGAAGCAATTTCCGATCTGGACGATCTGACCACCGGCACATTCAAGACCGTGCTGCGTGAAAAGCAGTTGTCTGATCCGAAGAAAGTCACCCGCCTGATCATGTGTTCTGGCAAGGTGTACTACGATCTTCTGGAGAAGAAAAAGGCGGACGAGCGTGAAGACACCGCCATTGTTCGTATCGAGCAGCTGTACCCGTTCCCGGAAGACGATCTGTACGAGATCCTGGTCGAGTACCCGAACCTGAAGACCGCGATCTGGTGTCAGGAAGAGCCGATGAACCAGGGCGCGTGGTATCCGAGCCAGCATCACATGCATCACGTTCTGGATCGTTTGAATCCGAAGCTGAAACTTCAGTATGCCGGTCGTAAGGCCTCTGCCGCGCCTGCGTGTGGACACATGTCTGTTCACATTGAAGAGCAGAAGCAGTTGGTTAACGATGCGTTTGAACTCTGATGAGCTACCGAATTAAGGATTTGTAATGTCTATTGAGATTAAAGCCCCCGTTTTCCCTGAGTCGGTTGCCGAAGGCACCGTTGCGACCTGGCACAAGCAGCCGGGCGAAGCCTGTGAGCGCGACGAGCTGATCGTCGACATCGAAACCGACAAGGTGGTTCTTGAAGTGGTTGCGCCGGCTGACGGCGTAATTGAAGAAATTATCAAGAATGAAGACGACGTCGTGGAAAGCGGCGAAGTGATCGGCAAGTTCAAGGAAGGCGCCGCTGGCGAATCCAAGCCGGCCGAGGAAAGCAAGTCCGAAGACAAGGCGGAAGAGAAAGCGGAAGAGCCGAAGAAAGAAGAGGCGAGCTCCGGCGACGCGATTCTGAGCCCGGCAGCTCGCAAGCTGGCCGAAGAAAACGACGTTGATCCGTCCGCCGTTAAAGGCACCGGTAAAGATGGCCGTGTGACCAAGGAAGACGTGCAGAACCACATCAGCAACAAGCCGGCTGCTGACAGCAGTGCGTCCAAGCCGGCCGAAATGCCGAAGGTGGACGTAGCTCAGGGCGAGCGCCCGGAGAAGCGTGTTCCGATGACCCGTCTGCGCGCCAGCATCGCCAAGCGTTTGGTGGATGCTCAGCAGACTGCGGCCATGCTGACTACGTTCAACGAAGTCAACATGAAGCCAATCATGGATCTGCGCAGCCAGTATAAAGACAGCTTCCTGAAGCGCCACGACGTGAAACTCGGCTTCATGTCGTTCTTCGCCAAAGCCGCCACCGAAGCGCTGAAGCGTTTCCCGGCAGTGAACGCCTCCATCGACGGCAACGACATGGTGTATCACGGCTATCAGGATATCGGCGTTGCCGTTTCCACCGACCGTGGCCTGGTTGTTCCGGTTCTCCGTGATGTGGATTCCATGGGGCTGGCCGATATCGAGAAAACCATTGTTGATTACGGTACCAAAGCCAAGGGCGGCAAGCTGGGCATCGAAGACATGACCGGCGGCACCTTCACCATCACCAACGGTGGTATTTTCGGTTCCCTGATCTCCACGCCGATCCTGAACCCGCCGCAGACCGCAATCCTGGGCATGCACAAGATCCAGGAGCGCCCGATGGCGGTGAACGGTCAGGTGGAAGTTCTGCCGATGATGTACCTGGCACTGTCATACGATCACCGTATGATCGATGGCAAGGAAGCAGTACAGTTCCTGGTTGCAATCAAAGAAATGCTCGAAGATCCGGCGCGTATCCTGCTGGACGTATAAACCGACATTCCACGAATCAGAGAACAGGATAAATTATGTCTGACAAGTTTGACGTTATCGTCATCGGCGCCGGCCCCGGCGGTTACGTAGCGGCCATCAAGGCGGCTCAGCAAGGCCTGAAAACCGCCTGTGTTGAGTCCTGGACCAGCAAAGACGGCAAAAGCCAGGTGCTTGGTGGTACCTGCCTGAACGTCGGTTGTATTCCGTCCAAGGCGCTGCTGGAAGTGACCCACAAGTTCGAGGAAGCCAGCCACGACTATGAGTCCATGGGTATTCTGGCCAAGGACGTGGAAATCAACGTTGCCAAGATGCAGGAGCGCAAGCTCGGCATCGTTAAGCAGCTGACCGGCGGTATCGCCGGTCTGTTCAAGGCCAATGGCGTGACTTCCATCCACGGCCACGGCAAGCTGCTGGCGAACCACAAGGTTGAGGTGACCGACAAAGACGGCAACACCAAGACCTACGAAGGTGACAACGTGATCATCGCCACCGGCTCCAAGCCGATCGAGATCCCGCCCGCACCGTTCGATGGCGAGCATATTGTCGATTCCGAAGGCGCGCTGGAATTTGAAGAAGTACCGAAGCGCTTGGGCGTGATCGGTGCCGGCGTTATCGGCCTGGAACTGGGCAGTGTCTGGGCCCGTCTGGGTTCTGAAGTGACTGTGATCGAAGCCCAGGACAAGTTCCTGCCGGTGGTGGATCAGCAGATCGCCAAGGATGCCAAGAAGCAGTTCGAGAAGCAGGGCCTGAACATCGTTTTGGGCGCCCGCATGACCGGTGCTGAAGTTAAAAAGAACCAGGTCAACGTCACCTATGAAGACGCCAACGGCAAGCAGGAAGCTCAGTTCGACAAGCTGATCGTTGCCGTAGGTCGTCGTCCGTTTACCGATGGCGCCATCGCTGAAGATTCCGGCGTGAAGATGGACGAGCGCGGCTTTATCTTTGTCGATGACACCTGTAAGACCGAAGCGCCGGGCGTTTGGGCAATCGGTGACGTGGTACGCGGCCCGATGCTGGCCCACAAGGCATCTGAAGAGGGTGTGATGGTTGCCGAGCGCATCGCTGGCCACAAGCCGCAGGTGAACTACGATTGCATCCCGAACGTGATCTACACCTCTCCGGAAGTGGCCTGGGTTGGCAAAACCGAGGAAGAGCTGAAGGCCGAGGGTGAAGAGTACAACGTGGGTACCTTCCCGTTTGCCGCCAACGGTCGTGCCATGGCAGCGAACGCCACAGCGGGCATGATCAAGATCATCGCCGATGCCAAAACCGATCGGATTCTTGGCTTCCACGCTGTTGGGCCGCAGGCATCCGAGATTGTCGCTCAGGGCGTGATCGCCATGGAGTTCGGCTCCAGCGCCGAAGACCTGGCGCTGACCTGCTTTGCGCACCCGACGCTGTCCGAGTCGGTTCACGAGGCCGCCCTGGCGGTCAGCGGTGGGGCGATTCACATCGCCAACCGGCGCAAGAAGAAGTAAATGGCAGTAAACAACGGGGCGCATCATGCGCCCCGTTGTCGTTTACGGGGCTGGAATTGACCGGGCTCCTTGAGCTTCCGCGTTTTGGCCTCTAAATTGTCAGTTCCAGACAGAGTGTTTCTCTGGCAACCAGGGCTTTCCTCTAGCAACAACAAACGGGACAAGACTATGAATCTGCACGAATATCAGGGCAAACATCTGTTTGCCAAATATGGCTTGCCGGTATCCGAGGGCGTTGCCTGTGATACCCCGAAAGAAGCCGTGGAAGCCGTGAGCCAAATCGGCGGCGACAGCTGGGTCGTCAAGGCCCAGGTGCATGCCGGTGGTCGCGGCAAGGCCGGCGGCGTCAAGCTGGTCAAGAGTAAAGAGGAAATCCGCGAGTTTGCCGAATACTGGTTGGGCCGCAACCTGGTGACCTACCAGACCGATGAAAACGGTCAGCCGGTCAGCAAGATTCTGGTGGAAGCGGTCAGTGATATCGATAAGGAACTGTATCTGGGTGCTGTCGTGGATCGCGGCAGTCGACGGATTGTGTTCATGGCCTCTACCGAAGGCGGTGTGGAGATCGAGAAAGTTGCCGAGGAAACCCCCGAAAAAATCCTCAAAGCGGAAATCGATCCGCTGGTGGGCGCGCAGCCGTACCAGGGCAGGGAACTGGCTTTCAAGCTTGGGCTTGAAGGCAAGCAGATTGGTCAGTTCGCGAAGATTTTTGTCAATCTCGCCAGACTGTTTGAAGAGTGTGATCTGGCCCTGGTTGAAATCAACCCGCTGGTGATTACCAAGCAAGGCGACCTGCATTGTCTCGACTCGAAAGTGGGGGTCGACAGCAATGCCCTGTATCGCCAGAAAAAAATCCACGAGATGCACGATCCCTCCCAGGAAGACCCGAGGGAAGCGGAAGCCGCCAAGTGGGAACTCAATTATGTGGCTCTGGAAGGTAACATTGGCTGTATGGTCAACGGTGCCGGCCTGGCCATGGGTACCATGGATATTATCAAGCTGTCCGGCGGCCAGCCGGCCAACTTCCTGGATGTGGGTGGCGGTGCCACCAAGGAACGGGTATCCGAGGCGTTCAAGATCATCCTGTCTGATAAAAATGTGAAGGCGGTGCTGGTCAATATCTTCGGCGGCATTGTGCGTTGCGACATGATTGCTGAAGGCATCATTGGCGCGGTCAAGGAAGTGGGCGTGGAAGTGCCCGTGGTTGTTCGCCTTGAGGGCAATAATGCGGAGCTGGGCACCAGGGTTCTCGCCGATAGTGGCCTGAATATTCTGGCAGCAACCAGTCTGACCGATGCCGCACAGCAAGTCGTTAAAGCCGCAGGGGGTAAGTGATGAGTATTCTGATCAACAAAGACACCAAGGTTATCTGCCAGGGCTTTACCGGCGCGCAAGGCACCTTCCACTCAGAGCAGGCCATTGCTTACGGCACCAAAATGGTTGGTGGGGTGAGTCCGGGCAAGGGGGGCACCGAACACCTGGGGTTGCCGGTGTTCAATACCGTGCGCGATGCAGTGGACCAAACCGGTGCCCAAGCCTCGGTTATCTATGTGCCCGCACCCTTCTGTAAGGACGCGATCATCGAAGCGGCGGATGCCGGCATCGAGTTGATCATCTGTATTACCGAAGGCATTCCCACCATCGACATGCTGTACGCCAAGGAGTATGTGGACCAGAAGGGAGTGCGCATGATCGGTCCGAACTGTCCGGGTGTGATTACCCCGGATGAGTGCAAGATCGGTATCATGCCGGGCCACATCCATAAGAAAGGTAAAGTGGGTATTGTGTCCCGCTCGGGCACGCTGACCTATGAAGCGGTCAAGCAGACCACGGACTTCGGCTATGGTCAGTCCACCTGCGTTGGCATTGGTGGTGATCCGATTCCGGGGTCGAATTTCATTGATATCCTGACCATGCTTCAGGAAGACCCGGAAACCGAAGCCATCGTGATGATCGGTGAGATTGGTGGCACGGCGGAAGAGGAGGCGGCCGCGTTCATCAAACAGAACGTCACCAAGCCGGTGGTCGCCTACATTGCCGGGGTCACTGCACCTCCGGGCAAACGTATGGGCCACGCCGGCGCGATCATTTCCGGTGGTAAAGGCACTGCGGATGATAAGTTCGCCGCGCTGGAAGACGCCGGGGTCAAAACCGTGCGCAGTCTGGCGGAAATTGGTCAGGCCCTGAAAGACGCCACTGGCTGGTAAATCTGCCAGGGCGTTAAAAACCCCCGGAATCCCCTGATTCCGGGGGTTTTTGTGTCTTTATCCCCGCTGTTTTTCGGCCATTGCTTAACCCCGGCGCCCGTTCAGACTATAATGGCCGGTCATCCCGGCACACGGCGCGCCCGCGCCAGGCTTCGGGAATTCCGAAAACACAAAGAAGGAGTTCGTGCTTTGAGTTCAGTCGACCCCCAGCAACGGGTTTTGTCCGGCATGCGTCCGACCGGCAAGCTTCACCTCGGCCACTACCACGGTGTGCTGAAAAACTGGGTAAAGCTCCAGCACGAATACGAGTGCTTCTTCTTCATTGCCGACTGGCATGCCTTGACCACCCAGTACGATGATCCCTCCGGTATTGAGCAGAGCGTGTGGGACATGGCCATTGACTGGCTGGCCGCCGGCGTGAATCCGGGCTCGGCCACCATGTTCATTCAGTCGCAGGTACCCGAACACGCCGAGTTGCACCTGCTGTTGTCCATGATTACGCCGCTGGGATGGCTGGAACGCATTCCCACCTACAAGGACCAGCAGGAAAAACTCCGGGAAAAAGACCTGGCAACCTACGGTTTCCTTGGTTACCCGTTGCTGCAGACGGCTGACATTCTGATGTACCGTGCCGGCAAGGTGCCGGTGGGGGCGGACCAGGTATCCCACGTGGAAATTACCCGGGAGATTGCCCGCCGATTCAATCACATCTATGGCCGTGAGCCGAATTTTGAAGAGCAGGCCGAGGCGGCCATCGTCAAGATGGGCAAGAAAAACGCCAAGCTCTACCGCAACCTGAAAAAACGGTACCAGGAAGAGGGCGACGCCGAGGCGCTGGAAACAGCCCGGGCTTTGCTCAAGGAGCAGCAGAACATCTCCATTGGCGACCGCGAGCGCCTTTACGGTTACATTGAGGGCGGTGGCAAGGTGATCCTTCCGGAACCCCAACCCTTGTTGACCCCGGAATCCAAAATGCCGGGTCTGGACGGGCAGAAAATGTCCAAGTCCTACAATAACTACATCGGCCTGCGTGAAGAACCGGACAGTGTGGCGCAAAAAATCCGCACCATGCAGACCGACCCCCAGCGTGTTCGCCGAACCGACCCGGGTGAGCCGGAAAAATGTCCGGTTTGGGGGATGCACAAGGTTTATTCAGACGAGGCAACCTGCCAGTGGGTGCAGACCGGTTGCCGCAGCGCCGGTATCGGCTGTCTGGACTGCAAAAAACCTTTGATCGACGCCATCATCGAAGAGCAGAAGCCGCTGCACGAACGAGCCCGTGAATACGAAGGTGATCCGGACCTGGTGCGTTCGATCCTGCAGGAGGGCCGCGAACAGGCCAGCGACGCTGCCCGGGACACCCTTGAGGAGGTTCGTGCTGCGATGGGGCTGAGCTACCGTTAAACCAGGGCGCGGGCCGCCAGGAGAGGGCATGACGGACGAGATCACCGAAGTCAGCGGCAGTGAACCAGAGCAGCCAGCGGAGCCGGACAACCCGCTGGCGCTGGTCTCCGGCAAACCGCTGGTGGATCTTCCCAAGGATCTCTACATACCACCCGATGCCCTGGCGGTGTTCCTGGAAACCTTCGAGGGTCCGCTGGATTTGCTGTTGTATCTCATCCGGCGCCAGAACATGGACATCCTGGACATTGATGTCAGCGAGATTACCCGCCAGTACATGGATTACATCAGCGCCGTGGAAGCCATGCGGTTCGAGTTGGCCGCCGAATATCTGGTTATGGCCGCCACGCTGGCGGAAATTAAATCCCGCATGCTATTGCCGCGTCAGGAAGCCGAGGACGACGAGGAAGTTGATCCAAGAGCGGAATTGATCCGCCGCCTTCAGCAATATGAGCGGTACAAGCAGGCAGCCGAAGACATCGACGACTTGCCGCGCATGGACCGCGATACCTTTTACGGCTCTGCGGCGTTGCCTCAACTACCCAGTTCACAGCCATACCCGGACGTGGCCATGCGCGAGTTGTTACTGGCCATGCAGGGAGTGCTGCAGCGGGCCGATCTCTTTACCAGCCACCATGTGGAGAAAGAAAAACTTTCCACCCGTGAGCGCATGTCTCAGATTCTGTCCCTGTTGCAGGGCGATCGTTACCTCACCTTTGAAAGCCTGTTTTCGCCCGAGGAGGGACGTCTGGGGGTGGTGGTCAGTTTCCTGGCAACACTGGAGCTGGTGAAAGAAAGCCTGATAGAAATAGTTCAGGCGGATGTTTTTGCGCCCATCCACATCCGCGCCAGAGCAAACGCGAGTGACTAGAACATGAAAGAAGACCATCTGCTCAGGCTGCGAGCCATTGTCGAGGCACTGCTATTGGCAGCCGGCAAGCCCTTGTCGGTGGACCAGTTGCGCGATGCCTTTGCTGAAGATGAACGGCCCACCCGGCAAATCATGGAGCATGTGCTGGTGATGCTGGCCGATGCCTGTGAGGACCGGGGGTTTGAACTGAAAAACGTGGCCAGCGGCTATCGACTGCAGGTGCGCCAGGAGTTTGCGCCCTGGGTACGTACGTTGTTCGAGGAAAAGCCCCAGCGGTATTCACGGGCCCTGCTGGAAACCCTGGCGCTGATTGCCTATCGCCAACCGATCACCCGTGGCGAAATTGAAGAAATACGTGGTGTTACGGTAAGCAGCAATATCATCCGCACACTGTCTGAGCGAGAGTGGGTGCGTGTGGTTGGCCATCGCGATGTGCCGGGCAGACCGGCCATGTATGCCACCACGCGCCAGTTTCTGGATTATTTCAACCTGACCGGCCTGGATGAGCTTCCGCCGTTATCCGAGATAAGGGATCTGGAAGAGATTGGCCGGGAAATGGAAAAGAACATGCAGGGGGAAATCGAATTTGATGCCTCCGAAAAAACACTTCATTGATGCCACCGGCATCCGATAGCAACAAGGATTCAGACCATGAAGGCATCCGGTCCCGGAAAAAAAGCCCCGGGAAAACACATTCGCCGCGAGGAGTCAGCGGCACCCGCCGGCCCGGAGCGTATACAAAAATTGCTGGCCAGGACCGGCGTCGGTTCGCGCCGGGAAATTGAAGGCTGGATGGCTGCCGGCCGGCTGTTGGTGAACGGTGAGATTCCTTCGCCCGGACAAAAGGCTTCCCCGGAAGATCGCTTTGAGCTGGACGGCAAACTGCTGGATACCAGTGCCGCCAGGGATGTGGTTCGCAGGGTGCTGATCTACAACAAGCCAGAAGGTGAAGTGACCAGCCGCAAAGACCCGGAGGGCCGGCCCACGGTGTTTGACCGCCTGCCACGCCTGAAAGATCAGCGCTGGATTGCCATTGGCCGTCTGGACATCAACACCACCGGGCTGGTGTTGTTCACCACAGACGGTGAGTTGGCCAACCGTCTTATGCACCCGTCCAACGAAATAGACCGCGAATACGCTGTAAGGGTCTTTGGTGAAGTGGACGAGGCGATGATCCAGCGCCTGCTCGACGGGGTGTTACTGGAAGACGGCACCGCCAGTTTCTCTGATATCACACCGGCTGGTGGCAAGGGCATGAACCAATGGTTTCATGTGACTCTGATGGAAGGTCGCAACCGGGAGGTTCGTCGACTGTGGGAATCCCAGGGAGTGAAGGTCAGTCGCCTGAAGCGCGTTCGTTACGGGCCGATTTTCCTGCCATCCAGACTGACTCTGGGCAAGTGGGAAGAGCTGGACCAGAAAGCGGTGGATACCCTCAGCCGCACCGTGGGACTGTCGCCGGTGGCCATCCCGCAAAAAACACCGGGAGAACAGGCGGTGCATGATCGTCAGCGTCGGAAAAGTCCGGGTAAGTCCGCCAGGAAATCGGGCAGGGGTAGCTGGCAGGTCAGCGACACCCGTCCGCCAAAACGCCGCTCCTGAGCAGCGTTTGTCCCGGCGGCTCAGTTGATGGTGGCAAACACGCGGGTGCAATTGCGCCCGTGGTCTTTGGCCCGATACAAAGCTTCGTCCGCCCGTGCCAGCCAGTGGTCCACGTCCTCTCCCGGCAGATAGGTCGCCACACCACAGCTGGCGCTGACAGAAACCAGGCTTTCGTCAGCGTCTACCCGCAGGCCTTCGATGGCCAGACGAATACGGTCTGCCACGTCTTTGGCATCACCGCTGCTGGTGTGGGGCAGCAGCACCGCGAACTCTTCCCCTCCGAACCTGTATACGCTGTCAGAGGTGCGCAAGGACCGGTCTATCTGTTCCGCGGTACGCGTGAGAATGTGGTCACCGACGATATGGCCGTAGGTATCGTTTATCCGCTTGAAATAATCCAGATCACACAGAATCAGGCTCCAGGGAGCGCCATGACGCTCAGCCAGGGCGCCAGCCCGCTGAAGGGCCTCGTCCATTGCGCGTTTATTGCCGATGCCGGTCAGCGAATCCGTTAGTGCCGCCTGTTCGATGGCGATAAAGCGGCAGGCGTTGCGCAACGGGCAGATTAGCGCGGAAATCAGCATCTCGAAACCGGTCATTTCCTCCTCGCTGAACCGCTGGCGGCGGTGAAAACTCAGGGTGCCGTAGTAGTTTCCCTCCAGCGACAAACGGTATTCACATCGGTGTGGACCACCCACGCCCTTGGAGAACACGAAGTCCTGGCGGGCAATCCGGTTTCGGTAGTTCATGGCATCGAAGGGAATGATGTCCACGGCTTCCTCGGCAATCATCCCCAGCTGGGTTTCCAGACACAGGGTCGTGGACAGGCGTCTGGTCAGGCGAGTGAGCGCATCCGGCGCACTGCTCCATTCCTGGAAAGATTGTTTCAGGGCCGCTAAACGGGCCGGACGCGACGTTGAAGACTGAATTGACGTCAGATTTTTCACAACGCGACTCACTCTGGTTGCTGATTAATTGGTTGATGCTGTGGTTTAAGCAGAAAAAATGCCAGAAAACAAAATGTCCCACAAAACAGATGGTTATTTTGCTTTTTTAAGGTATATCCAGAATGAAGTTTAAGTGTGACACTTTAGGCGTCATTTTTTCGGCAGGTTTTTGCCGGCCAAGGCTGTGGTAAACTCTCGCGCTAAACAAGAATCCGTCAGACAGGGTGCAAAGGAATGAACAGATCGGAGGAAAGCGCCTGACATGCGGCTTAAATCGATCAAACTGGCCGGTTTCAAATCCTTTGTTGACCCCACAACCGTGCCTTTTCCGTCCAATATGACCGCCGTGGTCGGTCCCAATGGTTGCGGCAAGTCCAACATCATTGATGCCGTGCGCTGGGTCATGGGGGAGAGCTCCGCCAAATATCTGCGTGGCGAGTCCATGTCCGATGTTATTTTCAATGGGTCCACCGCCCGCAAGCCCGTGGGTCAGGCCTCCATTGAGCTGGTGTTTGATAATTCCGATGGTTCCGCTCCCGGTGAGTTCGCCAGTTTTAATGAGATTTCCGTCAAGCGGCGGGTCTCCCGGGAAGGACAATCGGCTTATTTCATGAACGGTGCCAAGTGCCGGCGCCGGGACATCACCGACCTGTTCCTGGGCACGGGCCTGGGGCCGCGCAGCTACGCAATCATCGAACAGGGCATGATTTCCCGGTTGATCGAGGCCAAACCCGAAGAGCTGCGCATCTATATCGAAGAGGCGGCCGGCATTTCCAAATATAAGGAACGTCGACGGGAGACGGAAAACCGGATCCGGCGCACCCAGGAAAACCTCGAGCGCCTGACAGACCTGCGTGAGGAGCTGGAACGCCAACTGCAACACCTTGAAAAACAGGCCGCTGCCGCTGAGAAATACAAAGCCCTAAAGCAGGAAGAGCGGCAGAAAAAAGCCGAGCTCACGGTCTTGCGCTGGCAATCACTGGACAACGACCTGCATAGCTGGCGCAGCAAGATCCGTGACACCGAGCTGGAGCTGGAAAAGCTGTTGACCGAAAGGCTCAGTCTGGAAACCTCGCTGGAATCGTTGCGTGATGACCATCAGCAGCGCAACGAACACTTTAATCGCGCCCAGGCCCGCTATTACGAGGCTGGAGCCGACATTGCCCGGATTGAACAAAGCATCGAGCACCAGCGTGAGCGCAGCCGTCAGACCGCCGCTGAATTGGACCAGGCCATGGCCAACCAGCGGGAAATCGACAGCGAACTGTCCCAGGATGAGCAGCGTCTGGCAGGCCTTGAAGAAGAGCTGGCCATGCTGGAACCGGAACAGGAAGCCTTGTCTCTGCGTACCGAGGAATCCGGCGAGCAGCTCCAGCGGGCCGAAGACGCCATGGCTGACTGGCAGCAGCAATGGGAAGCTTTCAGTGCCCGCTCCTCAGATGCCCGGCGTCAGGCGGAACTCGCACAATCCCGTATTCGTTCGCTGGAACAGGCCATCGATCAACTGAAAAATCGAAGTCAGAAGTTGCAGGATGAGCAACAACAGCTCAACAGCCAGATAGACCGAGACGAGCTGGAACAACTGACGGATCAGCACCAGACCCTGACCCGGCAGAGCGAGGAGATGGCCGAGCGCATTGCCCAGTGGCAGGCGCAAGCCAACGAGGCCAGACAGGCAACCCGCGAAGCAGAACAGCAGGCTGCGGAGTGCCAGCAATCCGTTCAAACACTAAAAGCGACGCTGGAGTCCCAGTCCGCGCTGCTGGCAGAGCAACTGGGTAGTCAGAATGACGCCTTGCAACAATGGCTGGCGGAGCAGGGGCTGGATACAGCGCCCCGGATAGCTTCGCAGTTGACGATTGAAAACGGCTGGGAATTTGCCGTTGAACAGGTGCTGGGTCGGTTTGCACAGGGTGTGGTGGTGCCCGGGCTGGATTCGTTCAGTCGTGCGCTTGAATCCGCTCCGAAAGGCCTGGCAGTGCTGGCGGGCGATAGCCTGGTTACTGGCGGTCATCATGGCCTGGCTGCAAAAGTGTCCGGTTTGCCGGCATTGGCCGGCATGCTGGCGGGCATTGATGTGGCGCCCTCCATGGCCGAGGCCATGGCGCGGCGCGATCAGTTGCAGCCAGGTGAGAGTGTAATCACCCCCGATGGCGTCTGGCTGGCGTCTGGCTGGGTTCTGATGCCGGATTCCGACGCGGCCCAGACCGGGGTGATTGAGCGCCAGAAAAAGGTGACCGGGCTTGAAGCCGAGCTGGCGCAGGCTCAGGCGGCCCTGGAGCAGGCCCGTGAAGTGCTGGAGCACCGGCGCGAACAGGAAGAGCGTACCGAGCTCGAGCGCAGCCAGGCGCAAGGGCAGCAACAGCAAACGGACCGCGAATTGAGTGCCCTTGCCTCTCAAATCAGTGGCCTTAGGGCCAGAACCGAACAGATTGACGCGCGCCTGGCCAATATCGTTGAAGACATTGACGACGTGTCGGCGGAGCTGGAAGAACAGCAGGAAAATCTGGAGTTGGCCCGGGAGGATTGGGATGCCGCCCTGGCTGCCAGCGAAGACCATGACGAAGAGAAAGAGCGGCTGCTGGAACAGCGTGACAGCCTGCGCGAAAACCTCGACCGTCTTCGCCAGCAGGCCCGGCATGATCGTGACCATGCCCACCAGCTACAGCTACAGCTGCAAACCCTGCAAAGCCAGCGAGACGGCCTGAAACAGACCATCGAACGCATGCGGCTGCAGAAAGGCCGGCTTGACGAACGGCTGGAGGTCCTGCGTGAAGCCCGTGAAAGCGCGGAAGAGCCGGTGGAAGACCTGCAAATGCAGCTTGAAGGCCTTCTGGACCGGCGGTTTGCCGAGGAAGAAAAGCTCAGCGCCGCCCGGGATGCCCTTGAAGACATTGACCGGGAAGTGCGAGAGCGGGAACAGCGCCGCCATCGCACCGACCAGGAGGCCCAGACTGTCCGGGAAACGCTGGAGACCCTGAAGATGGAATCGCAGGCGCTTGAGATTCGTTCCGGCAATCAGCTTGAACAATTGCGGGAATTGGACGTGTCCCTGCGGGATGTGCTCGACCGGCTACCCGAAGGCGCCAATGAGAAAGACTGGGCGGAAGAGTTGGAGAAAATCGGCAACCGGATCCAGCGTCTGGGGGCCATCAACCTAGCGGCGATTGAAGAATATCAAGTACAGAGCGAGCGCAAACGCTACCTGGATGAACAGAACGACGATCTGATCGAAGCCCTGGAAACGCTCGATAACGCCATGCGCCGGATTGACCGGGAAACCCGGCAGCGCTTCAAAGAGACCTTCGACAAGGTCAATCACGGTTTGCAGGCGCTATTTCCCAAGGTGTTTGGCGGCGGCAATGCCAGTCTTGAGCTGACCGGCGAGGATCTGCTGGAAACCGGCGTTGCCATCATGGCCCGGCCACCGGGCAAGAAAAATACCACCATTCACCTGCTCTCGGGTGGTGAAAAAGCACTGACCGCCATCGCCCTGGTGTTTTCCATCTTTCAGCTGAACCCGGCGCCATTCTGCATGCTCGACGAGGTCGACGCGCCGCTGGATGACGCCAACGTGGGGCGCTACGCCAACATGGTCAAGGAAATGTCCAAACAGGTGCAGTTCATCTACATTACCCATAACAAGATTGCCATGGAAAATGCTGATCAGTTGATGGGTGTCACCATGCATGAACCCGGATGTTCGCGTCTGGTGTCGGTGGATGTCGATGAGGCAGCCGCGCTGGCCGAAGCGTGATGATTGATTGAAACTCACGTAACCATGACAATAACGCCATCTGGGCCCGCTGCGCGTTGGTTGTAGTAGAATAGGGCACCACAAAACCTCATGTTAAGAACTGAAAACAGGACAGCCGTATTATGTCTTTAAGGGAGTGGTTGATTGCCATTGGCGCCCTGATCATCATCGGAGTCGTGCTTGACGGTCTGCGGCGCATGCACCGCGCCCGCAAGGAATCAATGGCGATTTCCTCAAGCATGGGGGCGGATGACCTTTCCGAATCTCCCCTGGAAGATGGCTACAACCCCGAGCTTCCCAACGGCGGCGCGCGCCCGGTGGGTGGCGGTGCCAGAAAGCCGGACGACCTGAGCAGTTCCGACGACGAGGTAACACCGGAAACCGGCTGGAGCGCCACTGACGATACCGCCGAGGGAATTGTTGGTCAGCCCCGGGTGGTGAAACCGGCCGGGGCCGGCCAGAACGCCGGGGAACAGGAGCCTCCGGTGGTGACCGACGTTGAGCGTGACACCGCCCGGCGTAATGCCCGGAAAGCCCGTCCGAAACCGAAATCCGGTCCTGACAAACCGGCCCGCAAAGCCGAGCCCAAGCCGGAAAAGCCTTCCCGGCCCGAGCCGGAACCGTTTTCTGAACCGGCAGCCGAACCTCAGCCGGCCCGGCCGGCCAAGAGCGACCCGCCCGCCGGTGCCAATCGACCGGAAGCCAAGGAAGTCATCGTGATTAATGTGCTGGCGGAGCCCGGCGCGCAATTTCACGGCGAAGCGCTGACCAAACTGTTCGAAGCCTGTGGCCTTGAATATGGTGACATGGACATCTATCACCGCCACGAAGGCACGGATACCACCACCCCGGTGCAATTCAGCGTGGCCAGTGCAGTAGAGCCGGGCACCTTCCGGCCGGATGAAACCGCCAACCTGACAACCCCGGGCATCAGTTTCTTCATGAGCCTGCCGGGTCCGTCCAATGCGATGCAGGCCTTTGATTTCATGTTTGAAACGGCCCAGTGTGTGGTGCGCAACATGGGCGGCGAGCTGAAAGACGAACGCCGCAGCGTGATGACGCCGCAAACCGTTGAACATTGCCGCCAGCGCATCCGGGAGTTTGAGCGCAAGCAGCGCTTCCCCCGTACCTGATCGATCGTCTCAGCCCAGGAACACTGACCTGATGACCAAGGCCCCTGACACAGTCCAGGCGCGCGTGGCCAAGCTGCGCGCCGAACTCGAAGATCATAACTATCGCTACTACGTGCTGGATGATCCGAAAATTCCGGACGCGGAGTATGACCGGCTTTTCCGGGAGCTGCAGAACCTGGAAACCGAATATCCGGAGCTGGCCAGCGATGATTCACCCACCCGCCGCGTTGGTAGCGCCACCGACACCAGCTTTTCCGAAGTGGTGCACCGGATCCCCATGCTGTCGCTGGACAACGCATTCAGTGGCGAAGAACTGGAAGATTTCGATCGCCGCATCCGCGACAGACTGGGCGTGGATGACGCTGTTGAATATGTCTGTGAGCCCAAGCTCGACGGCCTGGCGGTGAGCCTGCATTACCTGGGCGGAAAGCTGGTTCAGGCCGCCACCCGGGGCGATGGCTATACCGGCGAAGATATCACCGCCAATATCCGCACGATTCCGTCTGTACCGCTGACCTTGCGAGGTAAGGACTACCCCGGGGAGGTCGAAGTGCGCGGAGAAGTCTACATGCCCCGGGCCGGCTTTGAGCGTCTTAATGCAAAGCTGGCCGAGCAGGGCGAAAAGACTTTTGTCAATCCGCGCAATGCTGCCGCAGGCAGCCTGCGGCAGAAAAAATCCACGGTCACCGCCAGGCGCCCGCTGGAGTTCTGTGCCTACAGTCTGGCGGTAACTGATGAAAGCATACTGCCGGACACCCACTGGGACAGCCTGCAGCTGGTGCGTGATTGGGGGTTCCGCCTGAACCCGGAGATGCGCAAGGCCAGGGGCGTCGAGGCGTGTCATCAGGCCTACGAGGACCTGATGGCCAAGCGGGACAGCTTGCCGTACGAGATTGACGGCATTGTGTTCAAAGTCAATCGCCTGGATCTGCAGCAACAATTGGGATTTGTCTCCCGGGCTCCGCGTTGGGCCATTGCCCGCAAATTTCCCGCCCAGGAAGAGACCACCACCATTGAAGACGTGGAGTTCCAGGTAGGCCGCACCGGTGCCGTGACTCCGGTGGCGCGCCTCAAGCCGGTGTTTGTCGGCGGTGTGACGGTCAGCAATGCCACGCTGCACAACATGGATGAGATCAAGCGGCTGGATGCCCGCATCGGTGATACCGTGTTTATCCGCCGTGCCGGCGATGTCATTCCGAAAGTTGTGAAGGTGGTTCTGGAAGAACGCCCGGATGATGCCCGGGAAGTGACCCTGCCGGAGCACTGTCCGGTGTGCGGTTCAGACATTGTCCAGATTGACGGCGAAGCGGTGGCCCGTTGCTCAGGCGGCCTGTACTGCCCGGCCCAGCGCAAGGAGGCCATTCGTCATTACGCCTCTCGCAAGGCCATGGACATCGAAGGTCTGGGCGACAAGCTGATTGATGCGCTGGTGGAAGAGGGCATGGTTAACACTGTCGCCGATATCTATCGACTGACCCGCTTCCAGCTTTCCACGTTGGAGCGGATGGGCGACAAATCGGCGGCCAACCTGATCGCCGCTATTGATCGTTCCCGCAATCCGGTGCTGTGGCGCTTTCTCTACGCCCTGGGTATTCGTGAGGTTGGTGAGGCGACAGCGAAGGCCCTGGCTTCGAACTTCGGCACTCTGGAGGCGATTGCCGGGGCATCCGAAGAACAACTTCAGGAAGTGCCGGATGTCGGGCCCATTGTCGCCGGCCATATTCGCAGTTTTTTCGAACAGTCCCACAACCGGGAGACGCTCGAGTCACTCAAAGACGCTGGCGTTCACTGGCAACAAGAGCGCGTGACCCGCGCCGCGGATTTGCCGTTGAAAGGGGAAACCTGGGTGCTGACCGGTACCCTGTCTGGCATGACCCGTGGGCAGGCAAAGGAAAAGCTGGAAAGTCTCGGGGCCAAGGTGGCCGGTAGCGTGTCCAAAAAAACGGCGTGTGTGGTCGCCGGTGAGGCGGCCGGCTCCAAGCTGGAAAAAGCCGAGCAACTGGGCGTGCCAGTGCTGGATGAAGCTGGATTACAGGCGCTTCTGGCAGAGCACGGTCTGACGGATTGACTGGAAGGGGTGGCTCAGACCTCGCCCTCCTGACGGCTGACATTGGCGTAGAGCTTCAGGTAATCCGTGCTGGTGACAATGCCCTCGGGTTTGCCCTGGGCATCGACAACCAGCGCCGCGTTCAGGTGGTGCGCCAGCATCAGGCGGGCCAGCTGATGGGCGTCGGTTTCCGGTGAGGCGGTGAGAAAAGCCGGTAATTCAATGTTGGTAAGGCTTTTGTGGATGGCTTCCGAGGTGTGTTCGTGCAGCCAGGTGAGCAGCCAGCGCAGATCTATCAGGCCGGCAACATTGTCGTCTGCCAGCACCACCAGGTGGTGGACCCCGTTGTTTTCCATGTGGGTGATGGCTTCAGAGACCGAGACACTGGCTGGTACGGAATAGGCGGCCGGTGAGCAGATTTCAGAAACGGGGAGGTAAGCCCGCTGCTCGAGACTCTCACCGCCGGCTGCGGTGCCGTATTCCTGCAGGGCCTGTTGCCGGCGCCGGCTGTTTCCGCCACCGCTATGGGCTGCCTGCTGAAATTCGGCATCGGTGGCTTCACTGTGGTCGGTGGAAATAGCGGCCGACTCAGCCATTTCGGTGACATCGCCCACCGGCCGGTTACGGAATACCGCCGGCAGTCGCGTACCCAGTGGCCGTCCAGGTTCACTGACGTAAATAGACATTCCTTCCCCCCGAATCACCAAACCTCACTCTTGATACCTCAGTTTACCGGTCGGTGGCAAGTTACTTACGGTAAAGGCGTTCCGGTGCCACCCGACGGATAAGGGGAAGTGGCAGGCACCGGGGCTGGTACGTCAGGCAATCGGCCAGGAATTCGGCAAGTAACGGCGCCCAGGCTAGGCCTTTACTGCCCAGTCCGGTGAACAGGTACAGGTGATTGCCGGTGCTGGGGGCTGATGACTCGAGGGGTGTCAGTGGGCCTGCGGCCGGTTGGTAATCGTGGGTGGTGCACCGGAAACCGACGCGCCCCTGCAGGTCTGAAACCGGCGTTGTGGCGGCTCTTCGGATCGAGGGGAGCAATTCCTCGAGGCCATCAAGATTGGCCTGGTGACTCTCTTGTGACAGTTCCGGGTTGCTGTCCCGCAAGTCAAAGGTGGCACCGGTTACCGCCATGCCGTTGAGTGCGGGATTCAGGTACTTGGTACCACAGACCACCGTTTGTGGCAGGTTGAAGTCGCTTTCCGGCAGACAGGATATCTGGCCTCGAATGGGTTTCAGGCGTAATTCGCCGGTCCCCGTCAATATCGCGGAAGTCTGGTGCCCGGCAGCGACCACCAACTGGCTAACGGTTATCCGTTCGCCATTACCATCCGACAGTTGCCATTCCTGCCCTTCTGTACGTATGGCCTGAACCTCGAAGCCGAAGCGTTTCTGGATGAGCGGGTGATCTGCCAAGGCAGCGCAGGCTTTTGCCGGTTCAAGCCATCCGGAGCCCGGGAACCACAAACCACTGTGGGGAACATCGACGCCCGCGAGCTCCGACGCCTGCAGTGGACTGACCGGTTGCAAGAAGGTTTCAGGGTATTGATTGCGGGCGAGGAACCGGCGCTGGCGGTCCGCTTCCTGCTCGGTACCCGCGACTTGAAGCAGTCCGGTCGGGTGCCAGAACTGGTTCTGCCAGCGTCGATAAAAGCGCTGGCTGAAGGCAAGGGCCGTGGCGGCCAGCTGGGTTTGCGCGTTGTATTCCACCCCAAGCTTGACGTACAAAGCCCCCTGGGGGTTGCCGGAGGCCGCCTGGCCCGGCTGTTCGGCCTGATCAATCAGGATGACCGGCCGCCCCCGTTCCGCCAGGTTGCGGGCCAGGGCGGTGCCGGCGATACCCGCGCCAATGATGGCAACCGGGCCATCGGGCTGATTGCTCTGCCTGGCGTCCTTATCCGTGAGCTGGCCAGCCAGCATATCTCGTTTGCGGCCAAACCCGGGGACTTTGCGCATGTCAAAGCCCGCTTCAGCGAGAGCGCGGCGTATTCGGCCGACGGCGGTAAAGGTAGCCAGGGTTGTGCCGGGCTGGCTGTGCCGGTGAATTTGCGCGATGGCGTTTTCCAGCCACATTTCCGGGTTCAGTGAGGGCGCGAAGCCATCAAGAAACCAGGCGTCCGCCGTGAAATCCAGATCCTGCCAGGCTTCCAGTACATCGCCGAAATACAGCGTCAGTCGAACCCGGCCGCCGGCGAGGACCAGGCGATGGGTGCCCTGAATCAGTGGTGGGTAATTGTCTGCCAGTTCACGGGCCGATTCGGACAGCTCCGGCCATAGTGCCAGCGCCTGTTCCAGTTCGGGGCGGGCCAGCGGATAACGTTCAACCGAGATGAAATGCAGGGTGCCGGTATCACCAGCCGGGCGGGTGGCCAGCCATTCGGACCAGGCCGCGAGAAAATTCAGGCCGGTACCAAAGCCGGTTTCGGCAATTACAAATGATTGTCCGGCCCGGAGCTGGGCGAAACGTTGAGGCAGGTGGTTGTGTTGAATAAAGACGTAGCGGGTTTCAGCCAGGCCATTTTCCCGGCTGAAATAGACGTCGCCAAAACGGGTGGATGCGGGCACGCCATCGCGCCAGACCAGTCCTGCCGGCTCCATGGCCGGCGGCTTCAGGCTCTGTGTCATGGTCTCAGTCGTCGTTTTTCTGCTCAAGCCGACGCACGGATTCGATGATGACCGGGGTCGCCGGTACGTCGGCCATGCCCTGGACGCGGCGGGTTTGTACTTTTGCGATCCGGTCAATCACGCCCATGCCGTCGGTGACCTTGCCAAATACGGTATACCCGGGGCCACGGACGCCGGCATTGAGAAAGTCATTATCCGCAACATTGACGAAGAACTGGGAAGTGGCCGAATCCGGGTTCTGTGTACGGGCCATGGCAATGGTACCGCGCAGATTGGGCAGGGTCTCGGTCGCCTCGTTCTGGACCGGCTCCCTGGTGGGCTTGCGGGACATATCCTCTGTGAAGCCACCACCCTGAATCATGAAACCGGAGATGACCCGGTGAAAGATGGTGTCGTCATAAAAGCCGTCGTCTACATAAGACAGAAAATTGTCGACGGTTTGGGGTGCGACATCCGGGCGAAGCCGAAGTACAAAGGCACCTTCCGAGGTGACTACCCGGACTTGCGGTAATTCGTCGTTATTGGCGTGGGCAGGGCCGGCCAGCAGGAGGACAGCCAGAAACAGGGAAACCAGACATAAGAGAGGGCGCAGATGGTTCATGGGTATGATGCTCGCTTTTATACAAAACAGGGCAGGAATCTTAACAGACACCTGCCCTGAAAGGGGAATAGTGGAGCTGGGCTGCTGGTCTGGTCAGGCGCTGGCCAGCACCGTGCTGCTGGAGACGCCAGTCTGCTGCCCCTTGGCGCCATAAAGCTTCTGCTGGGACGACGCACCGCGGAAAATGTCGGTGATACGCGACAGCCGCTTTTGCAGGTGACCGAGGATCCGGCCGTTATTTTCGTTGACCGACTGACAAAAGCGCAATTTGCTGTCTGCAGTGGACCAGAGCTGGTAAAGCTCTTTTTCGCCGGAGGCCCGAATGAAGCGTGAAGGTGCGCCGGCGTCCGGCTTGTAGCCAATATTGACGAGCAGGCGGATTTTCTGTTTTGCGCGTTCACGAATGCCTTCAAGCAGGCTGTTTTTCTCCCGGGTAACATCTTCAAGAGCTCGCACGTCGGCGTCACCCAGCAGGTCTTTTTCCCGGGAGAGAAGGTCCGCAAGCACATCGAGCTCACGGACGTCTTCAGAAAGGAGATGCTTCAAATCATCGATAGCGGCCATAATCTACTCACCCAAAAATGCTTTCATCCATATCAAGCATTTTCTGGGCCAGTTTTTCCGCATCGACTTTGTAGCTGCCATCTTCCAGAGCGGCACGAATCTGGGAAATGCGGTCATCGTCCATTTCCGGATACTCTCCCAGTTTTTGCTCCAGCTGGTTCAGGTTTTTCGCCTGATTGCTGAGCTTTACGTTCTCGCCACGGGTGGCGGGGCTCTGGGCCTTGTTCTGCTCAGCAGACGCCGCCTGCGTGCTAGTCTGGTTTGAAGACTTGTCGGCCGTTGTTCTGGGGGTGTTGACCTGGCCCGGGCCAATTCCATTCAAGTCAACTGACATAAGGGTACCTGCTTGCCTGTGGCCACCATCGTAGGGTGGCAGTTTCTGGTATATGTCTGTGTATCGGCAATGGGTCGCCTGACTTTAGCAAAAAGCGGAAAAAAATTGCCGCCCGATGCAGCGGACATGGTTACATCGGAATTTCCACCCGGCCGGGTGCAACGACCGTGCCTTTAACGGTTCTCGCAGAACTCAGGTTCTCTACCAGAACCTGCTCGCCAACACTGGCATTGGCGAGGGCCTTGCCGCGGGAACGAATCGAAAATGTTTTGGATCTGGCGATGATAATAACATGATCGCCGCGCTCGACGGCATCGGGAGCCTCGAGCAGGTCCGGCGTGATCATGGTGCCAGCCGAAACGGGCCTGCGCATCATCATGCCGTTGACATCTTCCGGGTTGAACAACGCTCCCTTGTGACTGGCGTTCAGTTGCACCGACTGGGTCGTCACCAGTTGCTCGCTCAGCCGTTCACCCCTGGCCAGGGCGCGCGAGGCGACCAGTGCCGGGCCGTGCACCTCCAGCGACAGTGACACATACATGCGCCAGGGGCGCTTGCCGGAGCAGGATACCAGGACCGAAGGCCGGGTGGTTTCGAGAGGGCTGCCTGCAAATTCGGCATCCAGTGGTTTGTCGCAGTCAGCCAGAGACAACCGGCTGTCGATATGTCCGACTTCAAAGGCAATCTTGAGACCTTCCTTGGCTCGCTGGTCGGCCCATTCCTGGACAAATGCCCTGGTGGCCTGCTGGATCTGCTCAGCACTGGTCGCGGCAAGGCTCTGGTCACTGATAAGGCTAAATAGCATGGCTATAGCCAAAAAGAGGGTTCGCATCAGCACGAGATTGTCCTATTCTTTCACCAAAAGTGGGGTTTTATGAAAAATGGTTTAAGGTATCGGCAAAAGCTGCCGTTAAAACCTGTATGCTATTAAAGGTAAAAGCGCCAATTATTTGGCATTTCAGCCGACCAATAGCCGTTTTTCGAGACAAGCTGCAAATTCAATGCCGGACACGGCACGCCAGGAGTAGAATGACATGGCAGGGGTATTGGACAGTGTAAACCAGCGAACACAGATGGTCGGCCAGAACCGGCTGGAGTTGCTGATGTTCCGCCTGCGTGGCCGACAGATTTACGGCATAAACGTGTTCAAGGTACGTGAGGTTTTGCCGTGCCCCAAGCTCTCTTCCATTCCCAACAGCCGGCAGGTTGTCAGGGGGGTCTCTCATGTTCGCGGTGAGACCATCCCGATTATTGATCTGAGCATGGCTATCGGGTTATTGCCAATACCGCAGGAAAATCTGGCCACCAGCTTCGTCATCATCACTGAGTATAATCGTAAAACCCAGGGCTTTCTGGTATCCGGCGTTGAACGCATCATGAATATGAACTGGGAAGACATCGTTCCTCCGCCCAGTGGTGCCGGTAAGGATGTGTACCTGACAGCCGTCACCCGCATTGACGATAAACTGGTTGAAATCATCGACGTAGAAAAGGTTCTTGCAGAAGTTTCTCCCCTCGGCGAAGATGTTACCGAACACCTTGTTACCCGTGGCTCGGAAAGGGAGCAGGGTACCTTGCCAATTCTGGTGGTGGATGATTCCAGCGTCGCGCGCCGGCAGATTGAACGCTGCCTGACCGCCATAGGCCTGGAAGTGGTTGTCAGGAATGATGGCAAGCAGGCGCTGGACTATCTCAAGGAAATTACTGCCGATGGTTCCAAAGCCGAGGATCATCTTTCCATGGTGATTTCAGATGTGGAAATGCCGGAAATGGATGGTTACACACTGGTAACACGGATCCGCGAAAACCAGTCCCTGAGAGATGTTCACGTTATGTTGCATACGTCGTTGAGTGGCGTATTCAACCAAGCCATGGTGAAAAAAGTCGGCGCCAATGACTTTATGGCAAAATTCAGTGCCGATGAGCTCGCCGAGCGAGTCATGGAGATTCTCGACCAGGCATGATGCCTGGCTTTCTGATTCACTTCTCACAATAGAGATTCAATGAAAGCGGAAATAACGCCCCAGGAATACGACGCCTTCAAGACATTCCTGCAGGATGCCTGTGGCATTTTGCTGGGAGATAACAAGCAGTATCTGGTGAAAAGCCGGCTGCGCAGGATTCTTGAAGACAATAATCTGAATTCGCTGGGTGAGCTGCTTGACCGCTTGAAGCGACCGGGGCGGAGCAACCTCAAGGAAGTGGTGATTGACGCCATGACCACCAACGAGACCTTGTGGTTCCGCGACAACCACCCTTTCCGCATACTCCAGGACAAGCTGCTGCCGGAGTTTGCCGAACGCAAATCGGCTCAGCCCCTGCGAATCTGGTCTGCCGCCTGCTCTACCGGACAGGAGCCGTATTCCACGGCAATGGTCATTGAAGAGTTTCGTCGTGCGCGCCCCGGAAAATTACGGGATGTGAAAATTGTCGCCACGGATATTTCCAAGAGCGTTCTGGATGTGGCCCGTCGGGGCGAGTACGAGATGATCGCCATCGGCCGGGGCCTGTCTCCGGAGCGTCAGAAGCAGTTTTTCAATGCCTCCCCCAACGGCGGCTGGCAGATCAAACCCCAGATCAAATCGATGGTGGAGTTCCGCGAACTGAATCTGCTCGACCGTTTCACTCTGGGCAAGTTCGACATAGTCATGTGCCGTAACGTATTGATCTACTTCTCGGCGGAGCTGAAAAAAGACATTCTTACCCGCCTGCATGGCTCTCTTAACCCGGGTGGTTATCTGATTCTTGGCGCTTCTGAGTCCCTCAATGGTTTGTCGGACCTCTATGAAATGGTTCAGTGCCATCCGGGGATTATTTACCGGAAGAAGTAGGTGCGACCTGGCGGTGCATGTTGCCCGGAAGATCGAGAAAAGAGAACGGTAGAATCTAAATAAACTGATTTTTTAGAGCGTCAGGGAAGGGCATGATGGTGGTGTGTTCGGCTAGATGGCCGAAGGAGAGCACCATGAAGACCATCCACAAATTCCGTCTTGCCGCAGGCAAGGAACCGACAACACTGACGCTGCGTGAAGGCTTCCGGGTTGTACGTTGCGAATACCTGATGCCGCAAAAAGCCGTGTTTCTCTGGGTCCAGCAGCCGCTGAACGTGGAAGTGCCATTGGTCGACCGGTATTTCAGGGTGGCCATGTCGGGCGAACCGGTGCCGGACAGTTTTGAATACCTGGACACCGCCCTGGACCCGTTTGGCCCTGAAGCCTATCACGTGTTCGAAGTTCCCGAGGCACAAATGCATGAAACTCCGGAGGCCGACGAAACGTCGCACCTGGATTCGGGATTGCTTGAAAAAACGGGATGGCGAGCTGCCAGAGTGGTTTTCTGAGCACGCGTGTTCCGAACGGTGATGGATGACCACACAATAATCACGCTCTTGGGCCCCCTGGAAGGGGCCTTTTTTATACGGCAACCGGCAATATTGCTGGATTTTTGATCGTTACCGGAAAATTTTTAAAAAAATGCGGGTATAAAGCTGTTACACCGTTGCCAAACGGCAAGAAAATCAGTACAGTTTGCCACCTCAAATGAGCGGTGGCCTGCTGATTTGGAACAGTTTTAGGAGAGGTGGCCGAGTGGCTGAAGGCGCACGCCTGGAAAGTGTGTATACGTTAATAGCGTATCGAGGGTTCGAATCCCTCCCTCTCCGCCAACACAAAACCCCGGTACTGAAAAGTACCGGGGTTTTTTATTGACTGGCCGGTCGGGTGGTTTCAACACCACCCGCGCATCACAATCGCCTCCTCCAACCGTTTAAGCGCATTGATCCAGGCGCCCAGACGAACCGATTTCAGGCCGTAATGGTCCGCACACTGGACTGCCTCATGGTAGCTGCGCACCAGCCGTTTGCGGCGCTCGGCCTCGATGGTGTCCGAACTCCAGTATTCATCCGAGAAACCCTGGGTGCGTTCCATCTGGCACAGGTGAACGCTACCGGCATTGGCGAGTACGTCCGGTACAATGGTGACCCCGTGGTTCAGCAAATACTCGTCAGCTTCGAGAGTGGTCGGGGCATTGGCCGCTTCAACGAGGATCCGGGCCTTGATGGTTTCTGCGACTTCACGGGTAATCACACCCTGCACGGCGGCGGGTACCAGCACATCGCAGTCACAGGCAAACAGGGCTTCATTGGTGATCGAATCAGCCCCCGGGAAGCCCTCAAGGCTGCCGTGTTGCTCACGGTGGTTCAGCAGCTCCTGAATACTAAGACCTTCAGCGGCGTAAACCCCGCTGTTGGCCTCTCTTACCGCGATAACCTTGCAGCCGGCATTTTCGAACGATTGCGCTGCCACAGAACCCACTTGTCCGAATCCCTGAATGGCAATGCGAGCACCTTCCAGTTTGAAGTCAACTTGCTCAGCGGCTGCCTGAAACACATCAAATACTCCGGCCCCGGTAGCCTCGTAACCTCCAGGCATTCCACCCAGTATGACCGGCTTGTCGTTGACGGCCGCCGGCGCATGGTGCCCGTTGATCTGTTCATACTCGTCCAGCATCCAGGCCATGCATTGCATGTCGGTGCCAATGTCAGCGCCGGGCACATCGATGTTTGGGCCGGAAGGTCGCAAATGCCTTATGTAGGCGCGGCAAAGGCGCTCCAGTTCGTTCCGGGAAAGTTCGGCAGGATCGGCGGCGATGCCGCCCTTGCCGCCACCGGCGGGAATGCGCCCGGCGGCGTGCTTGATGGACATCACCAGTGCAAGCGCCTTGCACTCTTCGGCATCCAGATCGATGGAGATGCGGGTGCCGTCTCTGGTAGGGCCCAGTGCATCAGTGTGACAGGCCCTGTGTGCCTGAAAAATTCTGACGCTGCCATCGTCCATTTTCAGGGGGAACCGGAAACTGGTTACCCGGCCAGGGCCGGACAACAGCTCCAGAACGGTTGGACTAATGCCGCCAAGACTGGCGGCCTGTTCCATGAGTTGCGTGCTTTGCTTCAGGAAGTCGTACACGGTAGTCACTCTCCTGTCGCCGGGTGGGGGATACCTTCAGAGTGGGCGATATCCCCCTGATGTTCAAACGCTGAACCGGCTTACCTGGCTTTGCAGCTCCCTGGCCAGTGCCCGCAGTTGCTCGCCACTGCTGGCCACGGTATTGGCGGCCGTCACGGTGCTTTCCGACGCCTGGGTTATGCGCATCAGGTTGGCACTCATTTCCTCGGACACGTTGCCCTGTTCCTCGGCTGCCGAGGCCACCTGAATGCCCATGTCGCGAATGCGTGACATCTGCTCGACAATACGGCGCAACTCTTCCCCGGCATGGTGGGCTGAATCCACGCTGCCAGCCGCTTTTTCGCTGGACTGGTTCATCACTGCAACGGCACGCTGGGCGGCGGTCTGCAGGCGCTCGTTCATGTTGCGGATTTCTTCGGTGGAGCCTTGGGTACGCTGGGCGAGCTGGCGCACCTCATCGGCCACAACGGCAAAGCCACGGCCGGATTCACCGGCACGTGCGGCTTCAATGGCGGCGTTCAGGGCCAGCAGGTTGGTCTGTTCGGAAATGGCCTGGATTTCACTGAGTACCTTGCTGATCTGCTCGGTGTCACCCTCAAGGTCCTGAATCACTCGGGCCGCTTCCTGAACCTCGTTTGCCAGTTCCTGAATGTGGTTGACGGTGTCTTCTACGTCATGGTTGCCTTCATCTGCTTCCCGGTCGGCGGCCTCGATGGCCGAAGCGGTGTCGGTGGCGCTGCGCGCCACTTCCTGCACGCTGCTGGCCATTTCGTTCATTGCGGTGGACAGTTGTTCCGCCTCTGCAGCCTGTTGGTCCAGTGCCGAACTGGTTTCTTCCGCGCTTCGGGCGAGGTCTTCCGCACTGCCGGAAACCTGGGTGGCGGAGGCGGCTATCTGGTGCACCAGTTCATGGAAGACTTCCAGAGTCTCGTCAATCCGGTGGCCCACATGGCCCAGCTCGTCCTTGCTGTTCAAATTGGTGCGGACTTTCAGATCACCGTCTGCCGCTTTGGTCATTACGCGGGTAACAATGTCCAGTGGCGAGGTGATCGAACGGCCGATCAGTAGAGAGACGCCAATCAGAATGGCGAGAGCCACCAGTGTGGCAATGCCAATCCGGATAACGTCGCTCATGAACGCAGCGTTCAGATCGTCCATGTACACGCCTGTACCCACTACCCAGCCCCAGGGTTCAAAGCTTCTGACCACGGTCAGCTTTGGCTGTGGTTCGCTGCTGCCGGCTTTAGGCCACAGGTAGCTGAATTCATCGCGGGCCTGGTTGTTGTCCAGCAACGAAACCATGTTCTGGAACAGTGGCCGGCCATCTTCCGTACGGAAATCGTTCAGATCACGCCCGACTTGCTGGCTGTCACCTCCATGAACTGTCATGACCGCCCGTTCATTGAGGGCGAAGTAATAGTCGTTGTTACCGTAGGTCATGCTTTCCAGCATACGCCTGGCTTCGTTTCTGGCCTCCTGGCTGGTCAGCTCGCCATTCTCGACGTCTTCCTGCAGGGTTTGAAGCAGTCCGATGGAGGTATCGAGCAATGCATCGAGCTGAGCGGTCCTCTCGGTTTCCAGAGAGTGACGCATGTCCAGCAAAGCGGTAGCAGCGATGGCCACGAGCATGAAGGCCGTCAGCCCGACCAGCAGGCCGAGCTTGACCCGAACCTTGATGTTCTGGAAAAGCATAGTGAATACCTTTTTCTAGAAACGTTTTTGTAATTGGTTTGGTGTGCGTTATATCACATTAACGGCCAGCCCCACGTAAACTTGCGGGGTAGTTCCACTTACAGCCTGCTGATCTCGCTGGAAAACTGATACTAATCAAGAATGTTTTGGTGTGAACCTCTAATTTAGGTTGGGAATTATGTGTAACGGAATCACTTTATGTTCCAAGAACGGAGAAATCCCATGAAAAAGCACCAACTGGTCCTTTGTGTCGCACTCGGCAGCCTGATGAACACCACTGCGATGGCGCAGAAGGTGGATCTATCAGAAGTGAACGTAGACGCTTACGGCCACATTAATATGGCGATCATGCATGGCGATACCGGCAACGGTTCCGAGCAGTACATTGTCGATAACAAGTATGCTTCCAGCCGTGTGGGTACCCGTATTACCACGCATTTGAAAGATTGGGGCATGACTGTCGGCGCGCATGTGGAATTTGAGTATCAGCACAATGCATCGAATGTTGTGACTCCGGACAATCGCAATGAGAAAGGCTCCTGGGAAGAGCGACACATCAACCTGTTCGCCAAGGGGCGTTATGGCATGATTTCCGTTGGCCAGGGATCAGGTGCGGGTGATGGTGCAACGGAAATGGACCTTTCTGGCACTAAGGTGGCTTCATTCCCGGATTTAGCGCTGGTCGGTGGTGCGTTGCCGTTTGTTGAAAAAAGTGGGGACGGGGAAGTAAAAGTGATTCAAGCCGTTCGCAGCCAGGATTTTGAAGCTCGCTATGACCGCATTCGCTATGATGCGCCGGCGTTTGGTCCGGTGAAGGTGTCAGTCAGTCATGGGTATAAAGAGAACAGCTCTGATGACAATGCTGATACCTCTGAAATAGCGGCACGTTACAATACTTCGGTTGATGGAGTAGGGCGTATTTCTGCAGCGATAGGCTACTCCACCCAATATAACGAAACAGGTACTTTTAACTCACGGGATATTGTCGGTGGTTCTCTGTCATGGCTCCATGACAGCGGCTTTAACGCCACCGGCGTTTATTCTTATGCCGACTACGACAGTAATAACAAGAACGAAACCGCGTTCAACATGGTGAAGCTGGGTTACAAAACCGGTAAGCACTCGTTCACCGTGCATCGAGCCCAGGGCCAGGACTTCAATCCAATGCTCAAGGATCAGGGCAATGACGTGTATAAAGCCGTGGGGTCAGATGTAGAAATCCTCGGAGCAGCCTACGTCTACCAGCCAATCAAACGCCTCGACGTCTACGCCGCCTTCAACAACTTTGCCCTTGAAGCCGATATGGGTGACTACGACGACGTAAACGTTGCCATGGTAGGCAGCCGCCTGAAGTTCTGATCGCCTTGAGCAGGAGCTGAAAGAGCAGTCTGCCGGGCTTGGCATCAAGCCAGCCCGGCGGACTGCAGTACGAATACTCCCAGTGTTACCGTGATACTGGCCAGCAGTGTGGTTAACGCAATGATGTTCGCTGCCAGCTTGTCGTTGCCGCCCAGCGCCTTGACCATCACAAAACTCGCTGCCGCCGTCGGGCTGGCGAAGAAAAGGAACATCAGGCCCAGCTCCCGTCCTTCAAAGCCCGCGAGCCAGGCCGCGAAGGTACAACCAACCGGTAGCAGTACCATTTTCCAGAACGATGAGCCGAGCGCCGGCCCGCTGTCGCTGCGCAGGCTTTTCAGGGAAATGGTGGCGCCAATGCATAGCAGCGCCAGGGGCAGGGTGAGGGACGCAAAGTAATCGCCGCTGGTCATCATCCAGGCGGGCAGGTTAATGCCGGAACCGGCCACGGGTAGGGCAATGATCACTGCCAGAATCAAAGGGTTACGGGCAATATCTCGTGCGGTGGATGCAAAATTCATGGATTTTTCGGGATGGTAGGCCAACAGTACGACCACCGAGAGGGTGTTGTACACCACAATCACCAGCCCCAGCAGTAGACCACCGGCCGAAAGCCCGTAATCGCCATAGAGGTTGGCGGCAAGGGCCAGGCCGACAATGCCGCAGTTGCCCCGAAACGCACCCTGCACATACACGCCCCGGTCATGCCGGTTAATACGCCGGGTGGACCAGAGCCATACGAGGCCAAAGCTGATCAGGGTCGCCACCAGGTAGAAGCCCAGCAAAGCGGGATTAAAGGTGGTGTCCAGGTCCGCTCTGATGATGCTCAGGAAGACCAGCGTCGGCAGGGTGGCCTTGAAGACCAGGGCTGAGGCCGTGCTGACAAAGGCCTGGTCAATCCAGCCAACCCGACGCAATCCAATCCCCAGAAACACCATGACGAAAACCGGCAGGGTGGTTTCCAGTGTACGAAGGAAAGTGTCCAGCAGTGTAATCAAGTGGCCGTCCGGAACTCGTCAAACTCACCAGTCGGTGATTGTGTTTCAGTCACAACCTCGTTGACCACGGCCTGGGGAGACCCCTCATGGCACCAGCGTTTCAGTATTTCGAGCTGGCTTTCGTCACCTTCGGCAATAACCTCTACCCGGCCATCAGAGAGATTCCTGACAAATCCGGTCAGGCCCAGGGCCCGGGCTTTTTGTTCGGTGTAGGCGCGGAAAGACACGCCCTGAACCTGACCGCTGATCAGCAGGTGTTCGCGTTTTATGGCCATACTCACCTTTCGTTGTTGGCTGAATTCATGAAAGACCACGAAAAAGGCCTCCGCGGGGGGAGGCCTGTGAAACGTATTATAACCTGATTGGCTCAGTCAGTGTTTCCTTCGAAATTTCTCGGAACGCCAACGTTAAATGGCTTGAGGAACGGCTTGTCGCCAGTGTTTTCATGATCACCCAGCAATCCGCCGTCACCGGCACTGTCCTTGCCATACATGGAGTGCTGGTGGAAGTTGTTGAACATCTCGGCGGTTTCTTCCACATCGCCGGTGTAGCGCGGGTCCTGCGGGCGTTCCTGGTTGTCCATGTAGTAGGCGATATCCCAGGCTTCCTGATCAGACAGTGAGTTGGGCTGGCCCAGGGGCATGTTATTTTTGATGAAGCCGGCAGCGGTGAAGATCCGCACCATGCCCGCGCCCCAGTTGTTGGACATGTCGCCCCACAGCGCCGGGTAGACCGTCTGGTTATCCACACGCAAGCCCGAGCCGTCTTCCGAGTGGCACACCGCGCATTTCTGCTGGTACAGCTTTTCGCCATTGCTGTAGCTTAGTTGTTCAGGGCGATCAGGGGCGGGGAATCCTCGGCCATAAATGTCCTGTTTCGGGTACATTTCCACGCCACTGGCCAGCCACTGATGGTAGGCGGACAGGGCAAGCATGTCGTCGCTGCCATAAGCTGGCGGTTCACCGTTCATGGAGTAGGCGAAGCAGCCGGCAATCCGTTCTTCCAGGCTGTTTACATGGCCGTTTTTGCCCCGGAAATCCGGCAGGGTTACAGCGGCCGGCCAGATAGGAGCACTGAACGGCATGCGGCCTTCACCCAGGTGACAGCTGGAACAGTTCATGTTGTTGAACACATTCTCGCCACGTAGCTGTTGGGTGTTGGTAAACAGATCATAGCCCCGACGAATGGTCTGCTTGAGCTTCGGGTGAATGTCGGCTTCTTCCAGGTCTTCCATGGTTGGCGGAATATGCACCAGTTGGTCTTCTTCGGGAGCCGGAAAGCCCATTTCGGTCAGGGTGTCGATGTACTGCTGGATCTCCGCACCCGTTTTATAGCTGTTTGCTGCTGCGGTGGCCGAGAACAATACGGTTCCTGACAGTGCGGTGTATACAAGTGTGCGAATCATGTGGTGGAACTCCCTTTATTCTGCCACGGGGCTTTGGTTGGCCAGCCATACGGCAACCGCATGAATGTCCTCGTTGCTCATGCGTTTGGCAACGGCTCCCATCAGGTTTTGCGGGTCATTGGAGCGAGAGCCTTCCTGCCATGCCTTGAGTTGAGCCTTGATATAACCGGCATGCTGCCCGGCAATACCGGGGAATGTTGCGCCGGCTCCACGGCTGTCGGGGCCGTGACAGCTCTTACAGGAAACAACGTATTCTGACCAGTCGCCACGTTCGGCGATCTGTTCGCCACGCTTGAGTACCGCTTCGGAAGCGTTCTCACCGCCCTGACCAGGGGTTGCATCCATTTGCGCGTAGTAGGCGGAAACATCGGCAATCTGCTGGTCACTCAGCATGTTGGCAAATGGCATCATGGATGCGTTCTGCCGCTTGCCGCTTTTGAAGTCGTGAAGCTGTTTGGCAATGTACTCCGCATTTAAGCCTGCCAGCCGGGGCCAGGATTCACCACCTTCTACGTGCTTGCCGGAGCCATCAGCCTGATGGCAGGCCGTGCACATGGTGGCCGCCTGCTTGCCCTTTTCCGGATCTCCCTCCGGCGCCGCCTGCGCCAAGCCCGCCTGGGTGGCAAGTCCCAGCGCTGCCAACGTGATCGATAATTTTCTCACGGTCAGTTCCTCTCTCAGGTTTCGCGCCTCCTGGCGCTTGGGATTCTTGTTATAGACTGATGATTTGCGGCGATGGTCTCTTGATTAACATCAATTAATCAAGCTTCCTAATGTTAATCTCTGTATCAATGTGAGCTTGTGCCGAGTTTACAGCCAGCCGCTTTGCTGTATCGCCATATAAAGGATAGTCCCGGAGGCGATGGAAAGCAGTGCATTGCCCCGCCAGAGGTGAATGGCCACCACCAGCGCACCCGCCGATAGTGCATCGAATCCGGGAAGCGAGGCCTGCCAGTTGGCGGAGCTTTGCAGAAAGACCGTAGCCAGCAGCGCCATGACCGCGGCGGGCAGGTAGCGTCCGAGGTGTCGGATTAGCGGATGTTCGGTGTGCCGATGAAAGAAAACAAACGGCACTACCCGTGTTGCAAAGGTGGCAAGTGCAGATACCGCAATAAACGCCGCAATATAGTTGACGTCAGTCATGGCTGGCCTCCGTCTTGATCAGGGCGTTGCGGTGGTGCCGGTAGTGCAGCAGCAGGACCAGGGTGACGATGGCGATGCCGGCAATCAACTGATGAGCTGGCGGAACCAGCAGCATGGCTAAACCTGCTGCCAGCGCACCGCTCCAGATCGGAAACGAATCGCCCAGGGCCTTGAACTGCTCGATGGTCAGCACAATAAACAGCGCCACCAGCGCAAACTCGATGCCGGTGCTGTTGAAAGCCACCATTTCACCCAGCAGGCCTCCGAGCGCACAGCCCACCACCCAATACAACTGATTGAATGCGGTAATCCGGAAATCCAGCTGTTGTTCGTTCGCTTTGTTGCCAGTACGCGGGCGACTGGTGAGCAGGGAGTAGGTTTCATCGGTTAATCCGAAGATCAGGTACGCCTTGCGCCAGCCGGCGCCCTGGAATTGCCCCAGCAAAGACAAGCCGTAGAACAGATGGCGGGCGTTCAGTACGAACATGGCAACCGCCACTTCCAGCAACCCGGCATTGGCCGCCAGTAGGCTGACGGCCAGAATCTGGCCGGCACCGGCATAAATCACCAGGCCCATCAGTGGCGCGATCCACCAGGCGTAATCCAACTGGGTGGCAAACAAGACGCCAAAAGCGGTGCCCAGTGGCAGATAGCCGAACAGAATCGGCAATGTCAGTTTGAAAACGGTCTGGTTCATTAGCTTACAAACGTTGCGAAAAAGCGCTCGATGATAGGCCAAACGCCTTTGTTTTTGAAGCTCGGGAGGCAAACGCGGCAGGCCTGGCTTACTGCGTACATAAAAGTGTCATAAAACCAGCATACCCTCCACGCAAACGTCGGTTTATCGGAGTCTCTATGCTGGCCACTGTTCGCGCCCGAATCCTGTTCTTTGCCCTGCTGTCTCTGGCAGCGGTTGCCAGCCTGGCGATAATGGCCCAGGTGATCATTCTCAAAGCCGAGAACACCGCCGATGACCTGATTCGCCATAACCTGCAGGAATCCTGGATTCTCGTGGACCTGGAACAGGATCACCGCCGGTTGCAGGACCTGGCCTTCAAGATCAAGGCCCAGTTGCTGCTTTGGGACGAGATTAACGAAGAGTTCGGAGCGCTTGAACAATCCCTGGGCGATCACTGGCAGGCTATTCAGGATACACCGAGCCTCAGCGGGTGGGCAGAGGAACACAGCGAGGCCTTTGGCCGGGTCAACGCACTGATGGCCGACATGGCGGAGGGTATCGAGGAGAAAAGCTATTACCGGGTTGGCCAGGTTGTCGACTTCAAACTGTTCCCTGCGCTGGAGCCGATGCTGGCCGCGATCAGTGAGCGTCAGCAGACCAGTCGGGATGATGTCTCCGGCGGTGCCGACGATTTGCTGGTTTTTCTGGATGACCAGCAAGTCTTTCTGTTATCCGGCTCGGCTGCTTTTCTGGTTGTCGTGGTTGTCATGACCCTGTGGATGCGAAGTTCGGTGATTGTTCGCCTGCAAGGCATGGAGCGGGAATTGACCGCCATGGAACAGCAGTCGGACCTGACCCTGACACCGCGTCTTGCGGGGAAGGATGAGGTGGCCGGCGTGGCCGGTGCCCTGGAAAAGCTGGTGCAGCGATTCGAGAATTTTATTGGTGACGTGCGCGGCGCGGCCGCCGCTCTGGATGAGCGGTCGGGACGCCTGGATGATGGTGCGGAGGCCTTGCAGAAAGCATCGGAAGCCACCCGCCGCCAGATCAACGATGTCACCACGTCCATGGCGGCGATTTCCGAACAGGCGTCGCACATTGAGCAGGCCACCGAACAGTCCGCCGCCACGGTCAACCAGGCTGTGTCAGCCAACAGCGAAGTTCGCGAGGGTTTGCAGCAAAGTGAGGAAGGCGCCCATCACACCCTGGAGGTGATCGGCAGGGTGTCCTCGTCGATTCATGCACTCAACGAGTCCACCGGAAATATTGAGCAGGTGATCGGTGTGATCGCCGACATTGCCGAACAGACCAATCTGTTGGCCCTGAATGCCGCCATCGAAGCGGCCCGGGCCGGTGAACATGGGCGTGGTTTCGCCGTCGTGGCCGACGAGGTGCGCACGCTGTCGCGGCGCACGGCTGAGTCCACCCGCAATATCCGCCAATGGGTGCAGGATCTGGTCGCTGGCGTGGGCGACGTGGATCACTTGCTGAGCGAAATGAATGAAGCCGGTCAGCAGAACCGTGACAATCTGCTCACGCTGAAAGCTCACCTGGAACAACTGAATCGCCAGTTTGACGAACTTGAACAGCAAAGCGACAGCATCCGCGAATCCGTGACTCTCCAGCGGGACGAGATCGGTCGGGTAGGCCGCCGTGCCCAGGCACTGTCAGACAGCGCCGAGACCCTCACTGAAAATGTCCAGGGTACCCGGCTGGTCAGTGAAGCGCTGCGTCAGGAGTCGGTCTCCATGCGGGAACTGAGTGCAGCTTTCCGCACGCAAAATGGCTGATTCTTGCTCTGTGACACTTCTGATTAATTCCTGAAAACCGTAACATGGGGACTCAATCACTTGGAGGCTTCATGTCCAGCGATACCGAAATCCAGCCGGAAGGCGACCCCCGGGAAGACAAATTCGTGGTTGAAACCGACCTGCTCTCTGCGGACGTGCTCGAAGGGCTGGCGGAGGAGTATTGCACCCGGTATCACGGGCTGAACGACACGGAAAACCCCATGGCTGAGCGTGATCGGGTGTTGTCGGCACTCAGGCGTGGCGAGCTGGTGGTCTGGTTCGACCCCGTGGAAAATACAGCCAGTTTAGGCAACCCGCCAAACGTATAGTATCGGGCGACCCGTCAGGGCTGCTAAAAGATACTTTCGTTCTATGGATATTCGTGACCGTGAGGTGAAGGTTGATCAAGGTATTGGTGGTAGACGATCACGAGCTAGTGCGTGCCGGCATCACCCGGATGCTGGCCGATGACCCCGATATCGAGGTGATCGGACAGGCTGCTTCCGGCGAAGAGGCTGTCAGCTTTGTGCGGGCCAATCAACCTGATATCGTGTTGATGGATATTCGCATGCCGGGTATCGGTGGGCTGGAGGCTACCCGTCGTATTGTTCGCCACGACGACGCCATTCGCGTTATTGCCGTGACGGCCTTTGCCGATGATCCTTACCCCGCACGGGTCATGCAAAGTGGCGCGCAGGGTTACATCACCAAGGGTGCGCCCATGCAGGAAGTAACCCGGGCCATACGCAAGGCGCATTCGGGCCAACGTTACATCAGCCCGGAGATTGCCCAGAAGATGGCGCTCAAACAAATTGGTGGAGCGCCGGATGAGGACAGCGAACTGTCCCGCTTTGAACGGTTGTCGGAGCGGGAAATGCAGATCGCCATGATGGTGGTGGAATGCCAGAAGGTGCAGGACATTTCCGATAAACTGTGCCTTAGCCCCAAAACCGTGAATACCTACCGTTACCGAATTTTCGAGAAGCTGGAGATTTCCAGTGATGTGGAGCTGGCTTTGATGGCAGTAAGACTCGGGTTGCTCGATGCCGACCAGGTCTGACTCTTCCGAACAAGGCACCGGGGAGTTCGACAGCAAAAACTTCCTGAAACAACTGACTGAACGTCCCGGCGTGTACCGAATGTACGACGCCGGCGGTCATGTTCTGTATGTGGGCAAGGCCCGCAATCTGAAAAAGCGGGTCAGCAGCTATTTCCGCAAGAGTGGTCTGGCGCCAAAAACCGAAGCGCTGGTGGCGAAAATCGACTCTATCGAGGTCACCATCACCGGCAGCGAAACCGAAGCCCTGTTGCTGGAACAGAACCTGATCAAGTCATTGCGCCCGCCGTACAATATTCTGCTGCGTGATGACAAATCCTATCCCTACATTTATCTGTCTTCCCATGAAGATTATCCGTCGCTTACCTTTCGTCGCGGGCGCACGAAAAAGGGCGGAGGCACCTGGTTTGGCCCGTTCCCAAGTTCCGGTGCGGTCAAGGAAAGCCTTAATGTACTGCAGAAGGTTTTCGGCATAAGATCCTGTAGTGAAAGTTATTTTCGGAACCGGACCAGGCCATGTCTGCAATATCAGATTAACCGCTGTACCGCTCCCTGTGTGGGCTTTATCACTCCGGAGGAGTACCAGCAGGATATACGTCACGCCACCATGTTTCTTGAGGGCAAGAACCCGGCGATCATCCACGACTTGATGAACGCCATGGAAGCGGCCTCGAAAAATCTGGAATTTGAAAAGGCGGCGGCCTATCGGGACCAGATCAACCATCTGCGCCATGTGCAGGAGCAGCAATCGGTGGAAGGCGGGGATGGTGATGCCGATGTGGTTGCCATTGCCCAGGATGCCGGTATTGTCTGCATTGTCGTGATTATTGTCCGTGGTGGCCGGGTGCTGGGCACCAAGGATTATTTCCCCAAGTTTTCTCTGGAGCAGTCGGAGGCCGAGCTGCTGGCGGCGTTTCTGGGGCAGTATTATTTCGGCGGCAGTGCCCGGCGGGAGATTCCAAAAGACATCCTGGTGCCGGTGAAAGTGGACGAACAGGAGTTGCTGAGTCAGGCACTGTCGGAGGCGGCCGGCCGGGAAACCCGGGTTCGGGGGAACGTGCGCGGTGAGCGTCGGCGCTGGCTCGACCTGGCCATGACCAATGCCCGGCAAACCCTGTTGACGCACCTGGCCAGCAAGGAAACGGTGTACCGGCGGTTGCTGGCCCTGCGTGACTTGCTGGATCTGCCTGAAACACCCGCGCGCATGGAGTGTTTCGATATCAGCCACAGTCAGGGTGAAAACACCGTCGCTTCCTGCGTGGTTTTCGATGAAAATGGCCCGCTTAAAAGCGATTATCGCCTGTATAATATCGAGGGCGTAAAGGCCGGTGATGACTATGCGGCCATGCGCCAGGTTCTGACTCGCCGTTATCGCCGAATGGTCAACGGAGAAGGCAAAAAGCCTGACCTGGTGTTTATCGACGGTGGCAAGGGTCAGTTGAACATTGCCCGCGAAGTGTTTGATGAGCTGGGGATTTCTGATATTCCACTGATTGGTGTGGCGAAAGGGGTGACCCGCCGGGCGGGCATGGAGCAGTTGATCGATGCCATGACCGACAGAGTGTTCCGGGTGCCGGCCGATTCGCCCGCGTTGCACCTGATCCAGCACATTCGGGATGAGTCCCACCGCTTTGCCATCACCGGCCACCGGGCGCGCCGTGATAAAAAGCGCCGGCAGTCAACGCTGGAGGGAATTGAAGGTGTTGGTCCCAAACGGCGTCGGGAACTGATACGCTATTTCGGTGGCATCCAGGGAATACGCAAAGCCAGTGTTGATGAGATGACCAAAGTGCAGGGCATCAGCAAGGCTCTGGCCGAAACCATTTACGCCGCGTTGCATAACGACTGACCCGCAGCCTGAACTGTATTAATAGGAACGCCATGAACCTGCCAAATATTTTGACGTTGTCCCGTATTGTGATGATTCCGGTGTTCGTGGTGATCTTCTACCTGCCGGTACAATGGAGTTACATGGTCAGCGCAGCGATTTTTGCCCTGGCCGGCGTAACCGACTGGCTGGATGGCTATCTGGCCCGCAAGCTTAACCAGAGTACACCTTTTGGAGCCTTCCTGGACCCGGTCGCCGACAAACTGATGGTGGCGGTCGCCCTGGCCGTGCTGATTGAAGAGCACGCAGCCCTGTTATTGACCATTCCGGCCACGGTTATCATAGGTCGGGAAATCGTCATTTCCGCCTTGCGGGAATGGATGGCAGAGATTGGTAGCCGCGCCAGCGTCGCGGTGTCCTATATCGGCAAGATCAAAACCACCGCCCAGATTGCCGCCATTGTCGGGCTGCTGGCCTTTCCTCCCGGTGAAGTGCTGGCGTATGTGGCTCTGGCATTGCTGTACGTTGCCGCGGTGCTGACGCTCTGGTCGATGTTCCTGTATCTGCGGGCGGCCTGGGGCGACTTGTTTCCGGGCAAGGACGAGCAAAACGTTTAAGGCTGCAGGCAGGCAAAGGCCCAGGCTGCGGTGCGTCGGGACAGCTCGGTGCCGGCGTCGCTGAAGGCCACCATCAGGCTGTCCAGCCGGGCATCGCCTGCCGCTACATCAAGCGTCTTTTCAGTGCTGCACCGGGTTTCCCGGGTGCGGTTATTCATCACTTCAAGATGCATGTCAATGGTGACAGTGGTGTCGTCGCCGTTCCTTCGGGCATGAAACCCATTCAGTTCTGACAGCAGCGTGTATTCAGCCTCAGCCGGGCTGGTGGCTGAGAGTACGCGATCAAATCCACGGCTCTGGCGCAGCGCCTTGATAAGCCGGTCATGGATAATCGCCGGCATGCTGTCTCGCCAGCGGGTGTCGGGTAACGCCTGGTATTCCCAGTTTTCCGGTTGAATCAGGACCAGGTTCGTGTCAAACGGTGCCGACGCCAGGGGCGTGTCCACCCGCAGCGATACAGAGCGGGCATGGTCATAAACCGGGACCGGCGCGTTATCGTCCAGGCCGACAATGCGAGGCGGTTCGGATTCCGGCAGGATGCTGCAGCCGGACAAAGCCAGCACGGCGCAGAAGGTAACGGCTGGTTTGAAAACGGAATTCATTCCCGGTACTCCTTCATGGTGTCTTCACCGAGCAATGTGCCCACCGTGTCCTGCTCCAGGCGGCGGGTAAACGAATTGAGATTGCGCAGGGTGTTTCTCAGCTCGCGCAGTGACGGTCCCAGTTCGCCCACACCCTGCAAGCCGGCATCCAGTGCCTGCTGGTTGTTGGCGGTCAGGTTATCAATGCGTTCCAGTGTCGGCTCCAGGGCGTTCACTGAACGATCCAGGCTGGCAATGACCGGCTCCAGATCACTTAATACATTACGTGCATGATCAGCGGCTCCGGAGACCCGGCCGGCGGCATCTTCAGTGCGGGCGCCCGCGGCACGGAACTGCTTGAGCATGGCGGCCAGCTCGTCCCGGCTGTCCAGCAGGGCATTGCTGGCCTGGCGGGTGTTATCGAGAATGGCGGCAATGTTGTCCAGGTTCTGTTCGGACAACAGGTTGTTGGCGTTCTCCAGCAACTGGTCTGCTTTGGTCAGAAGGGTTTCACTGTTGGACAGCAGGTTGCTGAGCGTGGATGGTTGCGCCTGGATCAGCGGTGGATTGCCACGGTTGCCCTCCAGTACTGGGCTGTCAGGCGTGCCGCCGGTAAACTGAACGCTCATGCTGCCGGTAATGTTGGCCATCACCAGCCCGGCCTTGGTGTTTTCGCGAATGGGGATCTTTTTGTCCACCCGCACCAGCACACGAACATGGGCGGGATTCTCGGGAGCCAGTGTCAATTCTTCAACCGTGCCGATGTTAATGCCGCTGTACAGAACCGGATTGCCTTCGGCCAGTCCGCCGACCGGATGGTCAAAGCCTATTCGGTACCAGGCCCATTCCGTGTCAGCCGAGGACTTGCCAAGCCATAAGGCAAACAACAGCGCAGCCACCACCGCCGTGAGGGTAAAAAAACCGATAACAATGTGATGTGCTTTCGGCTCCATTAACGGTTCTCCTTGTTATGGCGCTGATGTGCCCGGCGTGCAGCCCGGCCACGGGGGCCGTGGAAATAGTCCTGAACCCATGGATCATCGGTGTCTGCCACTTTATCGAGGGAATCGGCCACCAGAACCCGCTTCTGTGACAGTACCGCCACCCGGTCGCAAGCAGCGTAGAGTGTGTCCAGGTCGTGGGTCACCAGAAACACCGTCAGGCCCAGTGCGTTTCTGAGCGTGACAATCAGTTGATCAAACGCCGCCGCACCGATGGGGTCCAGGCCGGCTGTGGGTTCGTCCAGAAACAGGATCTCCGGGTCCAGTGCCAGAGCCCTGGCCAAAGCCGCTCGCTTGACCATACCGCCAGACAGTTGCGCAGGGTATTTACTGGCTGTTTCGGGAGGCAACCCGGCCAGAGCGAGTTTCATGCAGGCCAGTTCCTCTGCTTCGGGGCGTTCTAGGCCGGCGTGTTCGATCAGTGGCAGGGCAATATTCTGCGCCAGATTCAGCGAGGTAAACAAGGCGCCTCCCTGAAACAGCACGCCAAAGCGCTGCTCCAGGCGAGAGCGTTGGACACCGGATAAACGCCGGGGGTCCTGGCCGAACATCGTAATCGTTCCCCCGGTTGGCCTGTGCAGGCCAACGATGCTCCGCAACAGAACGGATTTTCCCGTGCCGGAGCCACCAACCACCCCCAGGATTTCACCCCGCCTGAGATCAAGATCAAGGTGGTCGTGCACCACCAGATCACCGAAACGGTTCTCAAGGGAGCGAACTTTTATAACGACATCGTTTGCCGGGCCAAAGTTTTGTGTTTCAGTCATGATTACCACCCCATTTCCATGAAAAACAAGGCGGCAATCGCGTCCAGCAGAATCACCATGAAGATGGACTGGACGACGCTTGAGGTGGTGTGCTCACCCACCGATTGGGCGCTGCCGGCGACTTTAAAGCCTTCCAGGCAACCGATGATGGCGATCAGGAAAGCATACACGGGGGCTTTGCCAAGACCCACGAGGAAATGTTGCAGGGCGATATCCCGCTGCAGAATCGAGAGAAACTGGGTGAAAGGAATATCCAGAGCGAGAGCAGAAACCAGTGCCCCACCAAACATGCCGGACATCATGCCGATAAACGTCAGGATGGGAAGGCTGACCATCATCGCCAGGACCCGTGGTACCACCAGCAGTTCTATAGGGCTCAGCCCGAGCGTGCGAATGGCATCCAGTTCCTCGTTGACTTTCATGGCGCCAATCTGGGCCGTGAAAGCGCTGGCCGTGCGCCCGGCGAGCAGAATGGCGGCGAGCAATACCCCGAATTCCCTCAGGAATGAAAAAGCAACGAGGTTGACGGTATAAATGGTCGCGCCGAAATCTTCCAGCACCGTTGCCCCCAGAAATGCCACCACGGCCCCCACCAGGAAGGTCAGCAGGGCCACAATCGGTAAGGCATTCAGGCCGGTATCATGCACGGCAGCGACAAATGCGGTCATACGCCAGCGCCTGGGGCGCGGCAAAACGGTGACCAGTGTCGCGAGGGTCTGGCCCATAAAGCCGGCCAGCAGCAAATGTTCCCGGGTGATATGGCTCATGCGCTCGCCAATATCGGCCAGGAATTCGGCGATGGGGTTGCCGGCCGACGCTCTGGCCGGTGGGGCTGCGAGTGATCGGGCAACTGTTCTGAGCAATTCGCCTTGTGCCGGTGGCAACTGGTTTACTGCACCCGAGCTGAGCAGGATGTCTGGTCCCAGCAGCGATACCAGAACCGAGGCGCCTGCCGTGTCCAGTTGACCGAGCGCGGTGAAATCGGTTTCGGCTGGCAGGACTGTCCGGTCAAGCCGGTTTGCCTGTTTTTTCAGGTGAGTATAGTGGTCAAGGATCCAGTCACCACGGAAGACCAGGGCCTCGTCTTGGATCTCGACGGTGCCGGGGTGAAGGTTGGGTGCCGCGATAGGCTCCGGGCCTGCTGGGTTGCTCACAGGTGCGTACAAGTCCTTGTTGGCTGTCTTTTATAAGCACCTGCCCAGCTTAAAGATTCCAATGACGGTCTGCCAGTATTTTGCTGTCTTCCGGGTCATGGCTGGCCAGCAGCATAGCCACGCCATGAGCTTTCTCCTCCAGAAGCATGCGGTGCAGTTCTGTGCGGGTGTCCGGGTCCAGGCCGGTCATCGGTTCGTCCAGCAACAATAAAGGCTGGCGGCGAAGGATGGCACGTATCAGGGCCACGCGCTGACGCTGACCTCCGGAAAGCTCTCCGGGGCGGCGCCTTCCGAAACCGGACAGGCCTGTGCGGGTCAATGCCTGGTCAATGGCCTGTTTTTGAAGGTCCGATAGCTGTAAACCGGGGTGCAGACCAAGCCCGATGTTGGTAAAAACATCAAGGTGTTCGAACAGGTTGTGCTCCTGGAAAACACTGGTCACCGGGCGTTGCCAGGGTTTGAGCGTGTGGATGGGATGACCCTGCCATAAGATTTCCCCGCGCTGAGGTTGCAGAAATCCGGCGATGAGCCCCAGCAGGGTTGATTTACCCGAACCACTGGCGCCCCGTATGGCCAGGCATTCGCCCGCGGTCACTGACAGGTTGAATTCCCAGGCTGGTGTCGGCCCGGAATAGCGGAACTGCAACTGCCTGACATCAAGCATGATCGGGCTCCGCTCCGGCCAGCATCTGGGGTTGCCCGCGGGGGCGTGGTGCCGGCCGGGAAACCCTGGTCAGCGTGGTAAAAATGGCCAGCAGACAGAGCAGTAACCAGAGCCCGGTACCGGCCGCATTGGCCACCTGATAGCTGCCCAGTTGCTGATAAAGCAGCATGGGTAGTGTAGGTTCGCCGGGGCTGCCGAACAGGGCGATGACCCCGAAATCACCCAATGACAGCGCCACCCCGTATGCGAGTGCCAGAGCCACCGGACGACGTAACCTGGGCCAGTAAAGCCAGCGCCAGCGATACCAGCCCAGAATGCCCAATTGATCTGCCTGTTGCAGGGTGCTTTTGTCCTGGTTGTTAAGCGGACCGCGTAATACCTGCAGCACGAACGGCACGGCCATCAGACCGTTGATGACCGAAACCAGCACCCATCCCTGAGCACTGTTGCCGAGGCTGGGCCGTAACAGAATGAACAGCCCGGTACCGAGTACCAGGGGCGGCACGACAAGCGGCAGATAGCCAGTAACGGATGGCAGGGTGCGTGTCAGTGGGCCTTGAGCCTTCTGACTGGCGGCAAGCGTCAGTAGCGCCAGTATAACGGCGCCGGCGCCGGCGGGCAGGGCGATCAGCAGGCTTCTGCCAGTGGCCGGAAGTAATTGCTGATATACCGGAGGCAAGCTGTGAACGGGCCACAAGGCTGGCAGGCCACGGACTACGATGGCAGCCAGAGGCGCGAGTAAAAACAGGGCGAATATACCCAGCAACAAGGCGTTGGCCAGCGCCAGTCCGGGCCACGTCTTCAGGGGCGCGGAAAAAGCGAAGCGACGATTGGGCAGCAGCGTGCTGTCGAGCCGGCTCCGGAACACCACAAGCCAGAGGCTGCCGCAAATAAGCAGTTGGATGATAGCCAACAAGGCGGCCTGGGCGAAATCGAACTCAAAACGCAACGCCTGGTAAATGGCCACTTCCAGTGTGGTTGAAGAGGGCCCGCCTCCGAGCGTCATGATAATGGCGAAGCTGGTAAAGCAAAGAGTGAACACTAGCGCTGACAGGCCGGGTAAGACCGGTTTCAGCGCCGGCCATTCCACGGCCCGCCATAGCCACCAGCCACGCAGGCCCAGCTGAGAAGCCATGCGCAGGCGCGGTTCTGGAAGGCTCTCCAGCGCCTGCAGCATGATCCGGCCAGCCAGGGGGGCGTTGAAGAAAACATGGGCTAGCACGATGCCGTTCAGCCCGTACAGGTTCCAGGAATGGCCGGGCGCAACGTGTTCGAGTAAGCCGGTAAACCAGCCCTGACGACCATAGACCGAAATAATGCCTGAAACTGCGACGATCGTGGGTAATACCAGACTCAGTTCCATCAGGCGCAGCAGCAGTGTCCTGCCGGGAAAATGCGGGTGGCGGGCCAGTGCCCGGGCAACGGCCAAAGCCAGCGCCAGGCTGAGTAAAACAGACAGGCCGGCCTGCCAGAGTGTGAAGGCGACCACGCCGCGCAAATAGCGACTGCCAAGCACGGATGACGGGTTAAGCTCCTCGGCTGCCGACAACAGACTGCCTAGTCCAAGTCCAGCCAATGCCACGAACGCAGCGGCGAGCAACAACCCGGGCCAAAGCTGCCAGCCCGGATGACTGAGCGGAGCCCGGAGTGGCGCAAACTCAGCGGGTGAGGGCATTCAACCACTCGTTAACCAGCTCCCGGCGCTGGTCGGCTACGGTTGCAGGTTCAATATAAAAAGTCTGTGCCGGCTCAATCAGGCGGTTAAACACCTGGGGCAATTCATCGCCCAGATCGATCGCCGGATACATCACGTTCTTCAATGGTATATGCCGCTGGAACGCCGGTGTGTGCATGAAATCAAGAAATTCCCGGGCTAGCTCCTGATGTTCAGAGCTCTTAACCAGTGCCGCCACTTCCACCTGTAGATAATGACCTTCTTCAAAGAGCGCTGCCTGGTAGCGGTCAGTCTTATCAATAGCCATGTGGTAAGCCGGCGACGTGCTGTAGGAAAGAATCATCGGTGCCTCGCCATTCATGAACAGCGAAAAGTAGCCATCGCTCCAGCTCTGGGTGGTGGTCAGAATTTTCCCGCTCAGCTGGCGCCACTTCGCTCCGGCCTGGTCGCCGTAAACCGCATGCATCCAAAGCAGGAGGCCCAGGCCTGGCGTACTGGTGCGGGGATCCTGGATGATGATTTTCAGGTCATCCGGGGCGTTTATCAGGGCTTCCAGGCTTTCCGGCGGGTTGGGCAGTTGTTCCGTGTCATAGACGAAGGCGAAATAACCCCAATCATAGGGAACGAAGATATTATCCTGCCAGTCGACGGGTAGCGACAGATTGTCCATCTTTCTGCTGTGAGGCGCCAACAGCCCGGTCTGCCGGGCCATTTCCATGGTACCGGTATCCAGACCAAGCACCACATCCGCCTGGCTGGACGAGCCTTCAAGCCGAAGGCGTTGGAGAATATCGCCGCCACTGTTCAGCACCGTGTAATTGAGGGTGCAGTCACACTGTTTCTCAAAAGCTTCCTTGACGGCCGGGCCGGGACCCCATTCGGCAGCGAAGGAAGGATGAGTGTAAACGTTCAGTTCCTGGGCGGCGCGGGCCTCGGATAACGTGAAGGAAACAGCAAGGGAAATCGCGGCGAGAACGGGCAAGCGCATGTGGTGACACCTTGATTAATGAGGGGGGAGCCAACCGCGGTGCCACAGGTGTGGTTACTCAATCCCTGCGCCGGTATGACCCGTGTCAGGTTCCGCGGGTATGGTCTCAGCCCGAATGCGGGCACCCCGTTGAGTTGGTAACAGTTTATCACAGGGTTGTTGTTGTGCAGAAATGCACCAGTAAGGCATATAAAACAAAAACTTGAAAAAAAGTATTGACGGCCACGGCGGAATCCGTAGAATACGCAGCCGTTGATGAGGCAACGCCTCGCAGCTTAGAGCGGGAATAGCTCAGTTGGTAGAGCACAACCTTGCCAAGGTTGGGGTCGCGAGTTCGAATCTCGTTTCCCGCTCCAATTTCCAAGTCTCTCACGCCCCCTGAGAGCAAAAGCCAGATCCAGGCTTACCCGGCGCGGTGGCAGAGTGGTTATGCAGCGGACTGCAACTCCGTGTACGCCGGTTCGATTCCGACCCGCGCCTCCAATTTTTCCTTTTCTTGCGTTCGATTCTCACCCTTCGGGATGACCTTCGATGCTTTTCTGCGTCCGTCTGATTCCCCTCTCGCAAGAGTTCCCCCAATCACAGGCTGATCATTAAACTGCTGTACCGCCTTACTCGTACAACCTTTTGAAAATTCGAGGGGTACGGATGATGGCAGATCAATTGGTAGACGACGTTGTTTTGCGAAAAGACGGGGCTGGCGACAGAAGCTCGCTGGTGAACCTGTATTTCCGGGAAGCCGGCAGGCACCCTCTTTTATCACCAGCCGAAGAGCGTCGTCTTTGCCGAAAACTGGCGTTTTGTTACCGAGTGATAGCGGCGGAAATCTCGATTGACTCGGCAGAAGACCTTAGCTTCAAGAAAACGGTAGCCGTCGCGCAACTTTCTCAGCGATTAACCTCCCGCAGCCGTCGAGCGATTTGTCTGGCCAATGCCTGTCGGACAAGGCTCATAGAGAGAAATCTGCGGCTGGCAGTGCATGGGGCGAAGCGTTTCAGTAAATCTGACGTGCCACTGTCTGATCTGATACAGGAAGCCAATATCGGGTTGATTAAAGCAGCGGACCGTTTTGTGCCGGCTAAAGGTTTTCGGTTCTCGACCTATGCTCACTGGTGGATCAACCAGGAGGTTCATTCTTGTGTTCAGCGAGGCATTCGCACGGTACATCTACCAGAGAACATCGGCGACGAATTGCGCAACCACCGTAAAATCGTCGCACAGCTGTACCAGACCAAAGGAAGGGAGCCGACACAAACCGAGGTCGCCGAAGTAACCGGCACCAATATATCGAGAATAGGGGAGCTGAGGGCGTTGATGGCCAATAACGTGTCGACCAACGCGGCGTTGATGGACGACAGTTCAGCTACGTTCGGAGACACGCTGGAAGCCAGTGAGGTCCTGACGCCTGAGTATCAATTGCTGACCCTGGATTTCCGCCAGAGCGTCAGAAATCTGCTCGGCTCGCTTTCGCTCAGGGAGAAAGAAGTAGTGTACCGCCGTTATGGCATAGAGACCCAGAAGGAAGAAACGCTTCAGCTCATTTCAGAGAGCCTCGGGATCAGCCGTGAGCGCGTTCGCCAGATCGAAAAAAATGCGCTTAAAAAAATCGCTGCTGTATACCGCCAATCTGCTTCAAGCCCGGACGGCTCCTCGAGTCGTCTTTCTGAGGAGAGTTACCACTAACGCAAAAAGGCAGCCGAAGCTGCCTTTTTCTAACATTGTTTGGCCTGTTTAATTACAGGGCAACAACGTTCTCTGCCTGAGGACCTTTCTGGCCGTCAGTCACGGTGAAGTTGACTTCCTGGCCTTCGGCCAGAGTCTTGAAGCCACCACCTTGAATAGCGCTGTAATGAACAAAAACGTCTGCACCGCCTTCACGAGTGATAAAGCCAAAGCCTTTTGCTTCGTTGAAGAACTTAACGGTACCGGTAACTGTAGACATAGTAATCTTTTCCTGAATTCAATCTTTTAAGTGCCGCCAGACATCAAGCGGATGCCGGGTCAGCGATATGCGGGAAACAAAAAACGGCGTGATCAAAAACAGGACGGTACACTACTGAATACAACAGGGATGCGTCTTATCGTTGACTGCTTTGCTAAATCTTTCCAACGGCGACCACAGTACGCTTGTTTGGAGAGAAAGCAAAGCTTTTTTTGTGTAGGTAGAAACATCCGGGGCTTCTTTTCCTTTTCCGGCAGCTTCAAGAGTGTCCAACGCCACGATTGCGCTAAGCTCCAAAATGGGGCAGGGTTACAGGTAGGTAACAAGGAGTGAGCAGGTGACACAAAAACAACACTTTACCGGCTTTTCCCAGTCTATTTATGATCTGATTACCCAGCGTGCACCGCTGGATGTGGTGCTGAGCGCCATCACCAGCGTCATGGAAAACGAGCTGCCCGACGCGCTGGTCTCCGTGATGTTGTACGTACCTGAAACTGAAACCCTTAATATGGTGGCGGGTAGCAGCTTCTCGGAAAGCTACCGCAAGGCCATGCAGGGTATTGGTATTGGCCCCAACCGTGGTGCTTGTGGCACGGCCGCCCATTATCGGGAGCTCACGGTTTGTGATGATATCGCCAATGACCGGCGCTGGGGAGGATTCCACGACATTTGCGCCCGTGAGGGGCTGGCTGCCTGCTGGTCTACACCACTGATTGATACGTCGGATAACCTGCTGGGAACCTTTGCCACTTATTACCGACAGAAACGCAAGCCCACCGAGCAGGAAATCAAGTTGATTCGCAGGGCCGCCAGCCTGGTGGTTCTGGCAATAAGCCACCAGCAGGAAGTCAGTCGTCGGGAAAGCACGGAAGAAAAGCTGCGGTTGCTGGACCAGCACGCCAGCCACGACCTTCTGACGGGGTTACCCAATCGCACATCCTTCGCGGCCCATCTGGCCCAGGCCTGTCAGGATTCCATTGGCAACAACCGCAAAGTGACGGTGTTGCATGTGGATCTGGATGACTTCAAACCAGTCAACAATTCCCTGGGTTACAGCGTGGGTGACCAACTGTTGATGTCGGTCGCCCGGCGGCTGCAGGAGACCATGGGTGATCGGGGATTGGTTGCCAGGCTGGGCGGCGATGAGTTTGCGGTACTGTTTGAAGACGTCAAAAGCGAACAGGAAGTGTCGGAATATGCCGAGCGTATTCTTGCGCACCTGTCCCGGCCGCTGGAACTGAACGGCAACAAGCTCCACATCAGCGCCAGCATTGGCATTGCCTCGCAGCATGCGCACCCCATGCGGGCAGAGGAGCTGCTTAGCTACGCCGATGCCGCCGTGCAGGACGCCAAGGCCCAGGGGCGTAACACATGGCATTGGTTTGAAGGCACCACCACGGTCGTCCATAACGAATACGTGACGCTTCGCCGGGAGCTGATGGAGGCCATCGAGCAGGAGCAGTTTGTTCTTTATTACCAGCCAATCGTAGCGGCGGATTCCGGGATTGTTCGGGGTATGGAAGCGCTTGTGCGCTGGCAGCACCCGGAACGGGGATTTGTCTCTCCGGGCGATTTTATTCCGCTGGCGGAACAGACCGGCCAGATCGTCGCCATCGGCCAATGGGTGCTGCACAGGGCATGCTCGGATCTGGCGGACTGGAACGCCCGCATGGACCGCAGAATGCCGGTGTCGGTGAACATTTCACCGCTGCAGTTCAGGCGTTACGGTTTTCTGGATGAAGTGCGGCGGGTGCTGGACATCACCGGCCTGGAACCAGAACTGCTGGAACTGGAAGTGACGGAAAATGTGCTGATGTCCGGTGCAGGTCAGGCCATCGAGACCCTGCGGGAGATCCGGAAGCTGGGCGTCAAGGTGTCAATCGATGATTTTGGCACGGGCTATTCCAGTCTTCGTTACCTGCGTCAGTTGCCCATAAACAAGGTGAAGCTGGACCGTAGTTTTATCATGGATATTACTGAGAACTCTGACAACGCGGCCATTGTTCAGGGGGTTATTACCATGGCTCATCACCTGGGCCTGATTGTGGTGGGTGAGGGCGTTGAAACGGCCGAGCAGGCGGCAGACCTCCGCCATCGCGAGTGTGATCTTCTGCAGGGCTTCCTGTTTTCACGACCCGTACCCTTCGATCAGTTGGACCTGAGCGGATCGATCAACCGCTGATTCAGCTCGCGCCAGCGCTCAAGTTCGCTGGCGTCACCAACGCGAGCGTGTTCACCGGTTGATTTATTGTGCCATAACCCTTCACCGTTAAAGCTGTAAACCGGTGAGAGATCAGTGCGTTGGGACGCTGGTTGAATGCTGTTGATCAGGTTGTCCAGAATCAGCGGCTCGGAGGATGGTGTCCGGTACCATGCCAGCACCATGTGTGGCTGGTTCAGGCTTTCGGAGGTTACGTAAACGATCCGCATTTGTTCGTCCGGCACGTTCATGGCTCGTAAGGTCAGGTACTTGGCAATGGCGAAATCTTCACAGTCACCACCGTTGGTGCTTAGTAACTCGACCGGGGTTGCCCAGTAATCCTCCTCTCCCCAATGATCAATGTCATCGACGAATTCTGCGCGGTTAAAGAAGCGGTTCACCAGTTGCAGCCGCCGGTCGAGCGGTGCGTTCTGTGCCAGATTGTGCAGGCGCTGCCAGTCTTCGAGGCGCTGTTGGGCCGCCGCACCATAATTGTTTCTTACCCATTCGAGCAGCCGGCCATCCAGTTCGAAAGCCGTGGCCAAACTGGTGCAAAACAGCAAAACCATGACTGGCAGGTAGCGAGCTGATCGGTGTGGGAACGGAGTCATCGAGGAGCCTCAGGGGCGATCCTGCAGCTGTTCCCTTAATTGCTGCAGGCGTTGATGAACTTCCTCGCGCCGGGTTTGGTCGCCGGTGGAAACGCCCTGCGCAGACGGACTGGTGTCAACAAGGGGAGCATCGTTTGAGTTGTTCGTGTTCGAAACGGTTTCCGGCGTCAGGCCCTGCTGGTTATCCGTTTCCGGAAAAAGCAGGTTTTCCAGCACGCCATCGCGTTCGATGATGACCCGGTTGGGCAACACGGCTTTCAGCCGGGCATTGCCTGGCAGGGTATCGCCCACCAGGTATGCCTCGGTCTTGCCTGTTTGGTCTTCCACAAGGGCACTGCCGGGGAATGTTCCGTCAGCGGCCAGCGCGCCCCGCAGAGTCAGGCGCAGATTGGTGGAGGGCAGATTGGCCGTCTCGGTGGGCGAAGCGGTCAGTTGCGGCGATACCGGAGCACCAAACAGTTCGAGGTCTGCAAGCCTGGTTGCAGGCGCGGTGTTGATGGCTAAGGGCGTGTTCGCAACGGTTACCGACTCTGTGGCAACAACGTTCTCTTCTTGTTGCCAGAATTGATACACCTGCCAGATCGTTGTCGTTAACATGCCCGCCAAGGCCATGGCAGCCAGCAAGGTGGGCAGTCTTTGATGGTCGAAGGTTGGCATTCTCGCCCCTCAACAGGACACCAATTTGAGGCGGCCTGGTTGTGTTACATGCGTCTGCGCTGTTCGCATTATAGTGCACCGAGTCATACGTTGGTCTGAGTTTTCTGTGCTACTTTAAATTGTGAGGTTGTTCCCGTTCCCTGACTCTGGATGAGGCTCTTTTGAGCCCAGTGAGGGGCATTATGCGTGCCGAGTCCCACACAGAAACGCAGGATGCGTTGCCTGGCCGCTTGCCTTTTTCCTTCGCCAAACGAAACGGCGTCATTTTAACCCGCAATGAAGACGGCAATGTCGTGATCCTCGTTCGCCCCGGTGCAACCCATGCAGCCCTGGCTGAGGCCAACCGGGTAAGTGGCGGCCGGGCGCATTTCTCGACAATCCCGGCCGGGCAGTTTGACCAGGCGCTTAACGAGGCCTACCAGAGCGATTCCACCGAAACCATGCAAATGGTCGAGGGGATCGGTGATGAAATGGACCTTGCCTCATTGGCTGATTCCGTTCCCGAGACCGAAGACCTGCTGGAACAGGAAGACGACGCACCGATCATCCGGCTGATCAACGCCATCCTGACCGAGGCGGTGAAAACCGGCGCCTCGGATATACACATTGAAACCTACGAAAAACAGCTGATTGTCAGGTTCCGGATTGACGGCGTTTTGCGGGAAGTAGTTCAGCCCAAGCGTGAACTGGCGCCACTGCTGGTGTCGCGCATCAAGGTCATGGCCAGGATGGATATTGCGGAAAAGCGCATTCCCCAGGACGGCCGGATTGCCCTGAGGGTAGCGGGCAGGGAAGTTGATATCCGGGTATCGACCATGCCGTCATCAAGCGGCGAGAGGGTGGTCCTGCGTCTGCTGGATAAACAGGCGGGCGCAATCCGGCTGGAATCCCTTGGCATGACGGGACAGGATCTGGCCACGATACGTAAACTGATCTATCGTCCATACGGTATTCTGCTGGTCACCGGCCCCACCGGCTCCGGGAAATCCACCACGCTTTATGCTTCGCTACAGGAAATCAACGATCGCAGCCGGAACATACTCACTGTCGAAGACCCCATTGAATACAACCTGCCCGGCATTGGCCAGACCCAGGTGAACACCAAGGTGGACATGACCTTTGCCCGTGGGCTGAGGGCGATTCTGCGTCAGGACCCGGATGTGGTGATGATTGGCGAAATCCGGGATCTGGAAACCGCCGAGATAGCGGTCCAGGCCAGCCTGACCGGTCACCTGGTGCTTTCCACCCTGCACACCAACAGTGCCGTGGGTGCTATCACGCGTCTGATGGACATGGGCATTGAGCCATTCCTGATTTCCTCGTCCCTGGTGGGTATTGTGGCCCAGCGACTGGTGCGGGTGTTATGCGCCGATTGCCGCCAACCCTACACCCCTGACGCGGAGCACTGCGAGTTTCTGCAGCAACCTCCGGACACCCCGCCAACCATCTTTAAAGCCCGGGGGTGCGAGCGTTGTAACCAATTGGGCTACCGGGGGCGTATCGGCATATACGAGGTGGTTGAGGTGAACGACGACATCAGTCACCTGATCCACAAACGGGCCGGTGAACTGGATCTGGAGCGGGAAGCACGCCGCTACAGTCCAAGTATTCACGCCGACGGTGTGCGGAAAATTCTCGATGGTGTGACCACCATTGAAGAAGTCCTGCGTGTCACACACCGGAGCCCGTGACATGCCTGCTTATGAGTACAAGGCGCTGGATGCCCGTGGCAAGCAGAAGCAGGGCGTTATGGAAGCCGATGCGCCAAGGGCCGTTCGCCAGTTGCTCCGGGATAGAGGGCTTATTCCCCTGACTGTGGCGCCAACGACTGAACAACATTTACGCTCCGGCAGCCTGCTGAGCCGCCCGGGCGCTTTGAGCACGCCGGATCTCGCACTGGTGACCCGCCAACTGGCAACGCTGATTCAGGCCGGTATTCCCATTGAGCAGGCCCTGAGTGCTGCCGCCCGACAAACCGAAAAGCCCCGTATACGGAGCATGCTGATTGCGATCCGGGCGAAGGTGATGGAAGGCTACACTCTGGCCGACAGTCTGGCGGAATTTCCTCGCGCCTTTCCTCGTTTGTACCGCTCCACAGTGTCAGCAGGTGAACACGCCGGCCATCTTGATCTGGTCCTTAACCGGCTGGCCGATTACACGGAAGCCAGGCAGGAAGCCCGGCAGAAAATCCAGTTGGCGGCGATTTATCCGGCCATTCTCAGCGTGGTCGCCGTTGCCATTGTCGTGTTTCTGCTTACCTACGTGGTGCCGGACATCATTGAAGTGTTTCTCAGGCAGGGCCAGGAATTGCCAGTGCTGACACGAGCCATGCTGGTGCTTTCGGACTTCCTGGCCGATTGGGGGCTGTATTTCCTGGCGGCCCTGATTGCCGGATTGCTGGCCTTTCGCCTGGCTATGAACAAGCCTGGTTTCAGGCTTCTGTTTCATAAACAGTTACTGCACCTGCCTTTGCTCAAAGGCATGATACGAGGAATCAGCACGGCCCGTTATGCCAGTACGCTCAGCATTCTGACCACAAGTGGCGTACCGCTGGTTGAGGCCATGCGCATTGCCGGCGAAGTGCTGGCTAATGACTACCTGCGACAGCAGTTGAGAGAAGCAGCACGCAAAGTCAGCGAAGGTGGATCATTACACCGCGCACTGGACCAGACCGGTTACTTTCCACCGATGATGCTTCACATGATCGCCAGTGGCGAAACCAGCGGCGAGCTGGACCAGATGCTTGAGCGTACCGCCCGCATGCAGGAAAACACCCTGCAGTCGAAAATTGCTGCCATTGTCGGGCTGTTTGAGCCAGTGATGCTGTTGGTGATGGGAGTGGTGGTGCTGGTCATCGTACTGGCCATCATGCTGCCAATTCTGAATATGAGCAATCTGGTGGGTTAATGCCCGCCGCACCGGAGATCACCCTGAAGGACCAAAACCAATGAAGAGCAAAACGATGAACAGTACCCTCAACGTTAATCCCACACACGGCCGGGGCTTCACCCTGATCGAGATCATGGTGGTGATGGTGATTCTGGGCCTGTTGGTAGCGGTGGTCGCCCCCAATATCATGGGCCGCAGCGATCAGGCCCGGGTCACGGTCGCGGAAACCCAATTGAGCAACATCGCCAACGCCCTGGACCTTTACCGTCTGGACAATAGCCATTATCCCTCCACCCAGCAGGGCCTGGAAGCACTGGTCAGCAAGCCTGGTGGCTCGCCGGAACCCAAAAACTGGAATGCCGACGGTTACATGGAAAGTGTGCCGGAAGATCCCTGGGGCAACGAGTATCAGTACGTAAGCCCCGGTGTGGAAGGTCCGTATGACCTGTACTCCTATGGCGCTGATGGCCAGGAAGGCGGTGAAGGCGATGATGCCGATATCAGCGTTTGGGATACCGGGAAGTAATTCGTTGTGAAGCACCGCCAGCAGTTGACCGGCTTCACGTTGATTGAAATTCTCGTGGTGCTGGTTCTCGCCGGATTGTTGGCCGCACTGACCATGGCCAACCTGGCTGGCGGCTCGCAGCAACGGGAACTGCGCGAACGGGTCCGGGAACTGTATCTGTTGATGCAAACCGCCTCTGAGCAGGCCGTTCTGAACAACCGGGAATATGGCCTCGTGCTTGGAGAAAACGGATATCGGTTTGTTGCGTTCGAGAACGAGACGCGAGACTGGGCCGCGTATTCCGAACGCTTATTCCGGCCCCGCAGTTTTCCGGACTGGCTGGTACTGACTGCGTATCTTGAAAACGACTTGCCCAGGCTGGCGATGGATAATGATAAAACCCTGCGCCCGGACATAGTGTTTTATTCCAGCGGCGAAACGACGCCATTTGAGCTGGAATTTACCCTGGCAGACTCATCAGAGCCGCCGTTGGTGGTCGCCGCTGACGGTATCTCCATACAGTGGCGGGGCCCCGGTACGGAGGACAACGCATGGTGAGCCACGAAATCCTGCCCACCGTTCGACGAAGGCACAGCGGTTTCACCCTGCTGGAAGTAATGGTGGCATTGCTGGTATTTGGACTGATAGCCACCGCTGCTGCCGAAGTGGGTGGCAATTACATCGGTAGTTTCGAGCGAATACGTGATAAAACCCTGGCCAGTTGGCTGGCGGACAACCAGATTAACGAGCTGCGCTTGCAACAGGGGTTGCCAGCGGTTTCCCAAAACACCAGGGACGTGGACTACGGCCGCTATCGATGGCAGGTGACCACCCGTATCAGCGCCACACCGGAGCCCGGCATACGCCGGGTGGACGTCACCGTGGCCAGATATCGGAATGACCGTCCGGAGCCGGCGTCCATTCATACTCTGTCCGCGTTTCTCGGGGCCTCGTCGTGATGTGCCCCTGCAAGCAACTGGGATTCACCCTGATGGAGGTGCTCGTTGCCGTGGCCATCACCGCCGTGATCGGGCTTGGTGCATGGCAGGTGATCAGCAGCGTGGTCAACTCCCGGGAACGGGTTGACCAGGTGGCCGGGCAATTTGACGGATTGCAAACAGCCATGTTGCTGCTCGAACGCGACCTTGCCCAGATTGTTAACCGGCCCGTGCGGGATACGTACGGCGATGTCCAGCCTGCGCTGACCACCCGGGAAGAAGGTTTTGCGTTGATCCTGACCCGCCAGGGCTGGCGCAACCCTCTGGGCTTGCGTCGCAGTGACCTTCAACGGGCCGGCTGGGAGTACACCGGCAATGAGCTGAGCCGGCACTACTGGCCGATGGTTGATCAGGGCCAGGAGGAACAGGGCAGGGCCGTCGTGTTACTGAATCAGGTAACAGCCTTTGAGATCAGGTTTCTGGATTCCGGAGGCAGAGAGTACCAGCAATGGCCGAAAGACGGAGTAGTGGCCGGCCAGCTGCCGGGAGGAAGACCGGATACACCCCTGCCTCTCGGGATTGAAGTCACTCTGGAACACGAACAATTCGGAGCCATAACAAGGACGTTCGCGTTGCCGGACTTCCATAGACGACGAGGCCAATGATGTCGGCGCGCAATAGCCAACAGGGGGTGGCGCTGATCATGGTGCTGTTAGCCATGGCACTGGTGGTGATGTTGGCTGCTGGAATGGTGCGCCAGCAAAGCCTGCAGGTGTTCAAGGCCGGCCATTACCTGGCCCAGCAGCAAGGCTACAGCATCGCGCTGGGGGCAGAGGCTTTTGCCCGGCAGGTACTGAAGCGTGATTTTGAGGAAGACCGGGAAAGCGGGGTCATGGCCGACAGTCTGGATGAGTTCTGGGCCATGCGCTCGGCGGTGTTGCCGCTGGATGAAAACGGCGTTGCCGAAGTGCAGATTGACGGCCTTGGCGGGCGGCTGAACCTCAATGATCTGGTGTCGGCCCGTGGTGAGGTGGACAGCCTGGCCAGAGGCCGGTTTGAGCGCTTGCTGCAGGTTCTGGGCATCACCGGTCTCAGGGTGGATGCTCTCATTGACTGGATTGATGAGAACGACGAGCCATTGAGTAGCTATGGTGCGGAGGACGGTACCTATCTGATGGCGCAGCCATCGTTTCGCGCGGCTAATCAACCGTTTGTATCGGTTACCGAGTTACGGCTGATCGAGGGAATGACCGAAGTCTATTACCAGCAGTTACTTCCTCATGTCACAGCCCTGCCCGACACCGGTATCGGCATCAATGTGAACACCGCCACCGGGCCGGTGTTGCAGTCCTTACATGAAAACCTGACCGAAGCTGCTGCCACGACTATTATTGCAAAACGAGAAGAAAGCCGGTTCGAAGACATTCGTGCTTTTCTTTCCCTTCCCGAACTGTCCGGCACAGGATTGTCGGCGACCGGGTTAACCCTGCAAACCCGTTTTTTTGACGTGGTTTCGCGCATTACCTACGACGACCGGGTTGTTAATCTGGTCAGCCGGGTGTTTCGCAGCGCCGAGGGGGAGGTACGGACTGTACACCGCGACTCCGGGCAGAAAAATCGGATTACCAGGGAGCCCTATATTTTCTCAGGGGAATAACCATGTCTTACCGCCTTTATGTCCGGCCTCTGTCAGGCATAGCCGACAACGATGAGCCCCGTTTCAGCTGGGTGCTGCAGGATGCCTCCGGCGCGGTCCGGGCCAGCGGAGAATCCGATAGCCGGCAGGCCATCGAGCGGGTTCTCGCGCAAAATGCCCTGGAAAATGCAGGCCTGGTTGGCCTGGTGCCGGCGGAGGAGACCAGTTTCTGTCTTGCCGATATTCCAGCCAGGCAGAGCCGCCTGATCGTTCAGGCCTTGCCCTATGCGGTGGAAGAGCAGGTCGCCCAGGATGTTGAAACACTGCACCTGGCTTTAGGGCAGCACACCGGTGCAGGTTTTCAGGTGTGTGCGATTGACCGGGCCCGCATGAGTCATTGGCAAGCCCTGTTCTCTGGCTGGCATCATGCGCCGCTGGTATCCATTTACCCGGATGCGGCCCTGTTGCCCAGGCCTGAACGTGGCTGGATCTTCTGCCTCGACGGTTCCCGGGTACTTATGCTGAGTGCCACCGGGGAGTGGCTGGCTCTGACCATCGACAATCTGCCCCTCTTTGGCCATACGCTGTCAGAGCCCACGGCAGACAGCGTGGCGACGGAGGTGCCAGTGCACCTGTATGCCGGCGAGCAGGCCCGGGGTCGTTATGGCAAGGCGATCGAAGCCTTATCTCGATTAACCGAATGCCTGCGGATCATGGAGAAACCTCTTTCCACCCCGGTCACCGACTTTCTCGCCTGGTCCTGTTTCCAGCAACAGTGCCAGCCCATTGACCTATGCCAGGGTAAGTATTCGGTCAGTACCAGCGGCGCCAACACCTTATCCCGCTGGAAGCCTTTGTTGGCAGTGGTTGCGGTCTGGTTTGCCGTACAGGTTGCACTTGAAATCGGCATGGGGGCTTATCAGCTGACTCAGTCCAGACAATTACAAGAGCAGGCTATGGCTGTTTATCGCGATGTTTTCCCCGACGATACCCGTACCCACGCTGGCAATGTGCGCCGGGTTGTTCAGGGACAGCTCAGAGCTATGCAGAATGAGGCCCCGGGGACCGGGTTTCTGACATTGCTTCATCACACGGGCGATCAACTCAACCGGCTGCCGGATTCGGGGTCCGTCATCTTCAACAGCATCAACTACAGCCGTAACCGTGGCGAGCTGGTGGTTGATCTTACCGCCGACAGTTATGAGGGCATGAGTCGACTGAGAAACGGCCTGGGTGAAACCGGTCTGCAGGCGGAAATCGGCTCGGTGGTGAACGAAGCGGGTGGTGCACGCGGGCGTCTGACTGTCTCGGGAGGTCAGTAATTATGTGGGCCCAACTAAAAAAGCATCCGGCTATCGGCCAATTGCTGGCACGCTACGACCAGTTGTCCGCCAGGGACCGACAAGCTTTGTCAGTTCTGGCAATCGCCCTGTTGCTGGCGGCTTTGTACTTCATGGTTTGGCGGCCAGCTGCCCAATTTCAAGAACAGGCAGCCGCGCAGCATAAAAGCGCCCGTGAACTTCTGGCGTGGATGCAGTCCAACCAACCGGCGATCCGTTCCCTGGCAGCCGGTGACGCCTTCCAAACCAATGGCAGCACGGATAAACCAGCCGATGGCCGCGCGTTAATGGCTCTGGTGAACCGGACTGCCCGGGAGTCTGAGCTGGCGCTGCAGCGCTTTGAGCCCGGTGGAGACAACAGTGTCCGGCTCTGGCTGGATTCCGCACCCTTCGCGGAGGTGGCTGCCTGGCTTGAACAGTTGTTTGACGAGTATGGCGTGGTGATTGACCAGGCAACCATGGACCGGACCGACGAGCCCGGGGTAGTATCGGTGCGATTAACGTTAACTATTTGATTTACCAACGGCGCCGCTTAATCTACGCGCATCATCATTCATGAATAAAAGGGAGTCACTGTGTCTGACAACTTTGATTACGATCTGATTGTGATTGGTGCCGGCTCCGGAGGAGTGCGGCTGGCCAGAATGTCTGCCCAGCGTGGCGCACGTGTCGCGGTAGTGGAATCCCGGCATCTTGGTGGTACCTGTGTCAACGTCGGCTGTGTGCCGAAAAAACTGTTTGTCTATGGCGCCCATGTTCATGAAGAGCTGGAAGACGCCGCGGGTTATGGTTGGCAGATACCGGTCGATGATGTCAGCTTTGACTGGCCGACACTGGTCTCCAACAAAAACGCGGAAATTGAGCGTTTGAACGGCATTTACGGCCGTCTGCTTGCCAATGCAGGCGTGGATATCATCGAAGGCACTGCCAGCCTGGACGACCCGAACACGGTCCGGGTCGGGGATACAACCTATTCAAGCGAGCGGATCACCGTGGCCACTGGTAGTTGGCCTGTGATACCCGACATCCCTGGCAGAGAGCACCTGCTTACCTCTAACGAGATGTTTTATCTGCCGCAATTGCCACGCCACGCCACAGTCTGGGGCGGCGGGTATATCGCGGTTGAATTTGCCGGCATTCTGGCGGGGCTGGGCGTTGAAACCACGTTACTGTACCGGGGGGATCTGTTCCTTCGGGGCTTTGATGACGACATTCGCCGCTTTACCGAACAGGAAATGCGGAAGAAAGGGGTTGACCTGCGCTTCAACGTCACCATCGAATCGGTCGAACAGGCAGACAGGGGTTACCAGGCCAAGCTGAATAATGGCGATACACTGGAAACCGGCCTGATCATGGCCGCAACCGGCCGCCGCGCGTTGGTGGATGGCCTGGGCCTGACCGATCTGGGGGTTGAGCTGAATGCCTCCGGGCATGTCCAGGTGGATGACTATTTCCAGACTGCGGTGCCTTCCATCTACGCCCTGGGCGATGTCATCGGCACCCCGCAGCTGACGCCGGTGGCGCTGGCCCAGGCGATGGTGTTGTCACGGCGCTTGTACGGCGATGGCCAGGGGGAGATGGACTACAGTGCCATTCCCACGGCCGTGTTTTGCCAGCCCAATATTGGCACCGTCGGCTTGACCGAGCAGGAGGCCAAAGACGCCGGACACTCGTTGAAGATCTACCGTTCGGAATTCCGGCCCATGAAATACACCCTCAGCGGCCGGGACGAACGTAGCCTGATGAAACTGGTGGTCGACAAGAACACCGATCAGGTTCTCGGTGCCCACATGGTCGGCCCGGATGCCGGAGAGATTACCCAGGGTCTGGCGGTGGCTATCAAGGCCGGTGCAACCAAGGCCCAGTTTGATGCCACACTGGGTATTCACCCGACCTCGGCCGAGGAGTTTGTCACCATGCGAGAACCGGTGGCCTAACCCGCAGGCGCCCGCCCGGCGATTGCGGGTGGGCGTTTGCCCGTTGTTTTACCGCTCCTTGGAATCGACCGTTTCAGCCATTGCTAGCCGAAACGGCAACTCGAAACAGATAGATGAGCCCCCGGTTTCTTCCACCCCAACTTTCACGTGCCCGCCCATAAGTTCCACCAGTTTCTGTACGACTACCAACCCCATGCTGCCAGTGGCCGGCAGCGGAGCTTGCCCACTTTCAGGGTCCAACTGCGTGGACATCAGCCCTGAGCCTGAATCAACAACGGTACAGTTCAGCAATACCTGATCCGGATCCAGGGACGAGAGGTGAGCACGAACGTTAATAAAACCATCACCGGATACCACAACGGCACTTTCAATCAAACTGGCGAGCACCTGTCGTACCCTTGGGCCATCCCCCGCCACAATCAGGGTTTCTGGCCAGGCCCCGGGAAACTGAAGTTCCAGCACGGTTCCCTGTTGTTCAGCACTTAACCGGAACGACGCAACACAGTTTTCAATCACCTTTCTGAGGTCGAAGGTGTGGTTGCCTGGCAGGTAAGGGCCGTCATCCATGCTGGCATAATCCAGCAGGTCGGAAATCACCATTAGCAAGTCTTCCGTGGATTGGCGAACGGTTTTCAAGTAGTGACTTTGCCGGGCTGATAATGGTTCCTGAGTGGTTGCGTCCAGGGCGCCAAGCACACCCCGCAACGGCGTCCGTAGCTCGTTGCTCATGGCTGCCAGGAACTCGGATTTGATCAGATTGGCCTGCTCCGCCTTCTGGCGGGCCGTGTCAGACGCTGCCAGCGTTTTCACCCGTTCCTGCTCCATGTGGGCCAGATGGAGCGCCAGTTTGTTCAGCTTTTGTTGAATGGCAACCACTTCGCTGGCGTTCCCGCCCACCGCAACCGGGTAAGTCTTGTAATTGCCTTCGATCAGATGGGACACGCGCCGGGCAAGTTTTCGAATGGGACCAAGCAGTTTGGACAGAAAACTACGGACCATCAAAAGGGTGAAGAGCAGTACCACGCCGCCAACAGTTACAGACGACCAGAGAATCTGTTGCTGGCGAGCCTCCAGCAATCGGGGGTTGACTGCCACTTCCACGGTACCGACCCTCAGCGCACCGGAACTGCCACCCCAACTACCACTAAGCAAATCACCGCCACCAACATCCACCGGCTCCTGCAGTATGTCGGCGCGGTACGTCTGAAAATGCTCCGATTGCGGCCCGGATGCGCCCTGGTTCTGCCGTACCAGGCTCAGCTCATCGCCAACCACATCGGTAACCCGGATCCAGGCAGCGTCACTGCGCTGCAAAGACTGCTCGAGAGTCGCGTCGAGTGTGTTGGTGTTGCCGGAAACCACCGCGTATTCCAGTGCCGGTGCCAGGCTGTCGGCCAGCAATTGACCGGAACGGGCCAGCTCGGTGCGGGCGTCGTCCAGCCGGGCCGAGGTAAAGAAAATCATCAGGGCGAAAAACATTACCACGGCCGGGAACGCTCCCAGCATCAATAAACGTGCTGAAAGAGACATACCGGGTTTGCTGGAACGGAGAGTCATTCAGAAGCCTCCCGGTTTTCCTTTAGCAGCTCATCAACACGATTACTGATCCAGTCACGATCGGGCAGGGGAATGTTCAGCGATCGGGCTACCTGTTCGTTGACCTCGACACTGAATGTGTCCGGATACTCCGAAGAGGCGAATTCGCCTTCCGCCCAGAAGTACTGGATGTGAGCGGTTGCCTGCTCGGCAAGTACCACGAACGGCGTGTAACCGGACGCCAGGGCACCTGCTTTCACATAACCCTGGCTCGGGCCGATCAGAATGGTGTTGCGGCGATAGGCGGTCAGCAGAATGGGTTTGATGTTACGGGCGTTGTAGATGCGATCATCCCGCGCGGCGAGCAGAAAATCCCCGTAACCCAGTGCCCGGTTGAGGGTGGGTATCAACTGGTCTTCGGTATCTGCAATGAATACCCGGGCTTCCATGCCGTAATCCGGTAATTCATCGAGCAGGGTGTCATACAGCGTGGCCGTTTGTGTTGTGGCCAACAGGGCGATTTTCCGGGCCTGGGGCAGAATCGCCTTTCCGGTCAGTGCCTGGCGCACAAGCGGAACATCGTAGTACACCGCACCGATCTGCCCGGGCGCCCGCTCGACATATTCATCAATGAAGGATTTGTCGACCAGCAGGGCCAGGATGTTGGCTTTGGGGTTAGCCTGCCACGCCCGGGAAAAGGCCGACGGGCCAATGGTGATAATCAGTTCGGAGTTGTCGCCGGGCGGCTCATCCTGGGCTGGCCAGCTGTCGGGAGAAAGTCGTTCAAGGGTGATTGGGCCTTGCAGGCGCCCCCTGATCAACCGCAAAAGGTGTTCATCCAGAGCGCCGTTGCCCGAGCCGACCACCGGAACGACTACCTGCTCGCTGTATTGTGCCTGGGAATATGCCGGGGCGGGTGCCATCAGCATAAGACTCAGTAGCCAGACAAAAAGGCCTGGTATACTGGTATCCAGGCGCTGCGCTAACCGAGTATGAAAACCAGCGAGAAATGTCATACCGTCCTGGCTATTCCTTCCATTGGTTTGCCAAATCCATAATCTCAGAATTTCAGGCTGGCTTCTATGAAATACTGGTTATGATCCTCGATGATGTTATCCGAGCTTAGTTCAACTTCCCGGTTCAGGTAATGCTGCATGACAAACGCCAGCTCGGCGTTGTAACGGGGGGCAAAGAACTGTTTGCTCAGGCGAACGTCGATACGTTCGAACTGCTCCTGCTTGCGATTGAACTCGTCTGCCCAGTAGAAAGCGGTCGCGCCCTTCAGGTTCCACCGCAGGTCCTGAATGACCGCCAGGCTGCCGGAGTGGCGGACCGACATGCGCTCGAGAGTATCGCTTTCGTCACTGAGGATTCCCGTATACCAGGTGTCTTGGTCGAGGTAGGCATAACTGGCTCGCAGCGTGGTTCCGGGAAATTCAGCGGAACCTTCGACTTCGACGCCTTTCTGATCAATGTTGTATTCGTTCTCCAGAGACCATTCTTTAAGCTGGATAATGCCCCCGATCATGTCGCGCATCCGGTCCTTGAAACCACGCACTTCCAGAGACAGCAAAGCTTCATCCATAGCGTGCTGAATGAAATAACTTATTTCATAGGAGGTTATGCGTTCTTCTTCAAGTTCTTTGTCACTGGTGTCCAGGCCGGTATCCCCGGCTTCATCGATGGTGATGCGGGTATCTTCAAGATCGGCATACTCGGCAGGTCGAACATTTCTCAGGGTATAGCCGTAGTCCGAGTCCTGCTCGAAAGCATCCGGCGTGCGCACGGCCTGGGAGAACACAAAGCGCAGGGCCTGCTGGTCGGTCAGCTGAAAGTTGGCGGCGACCCGGGGCGAAAAATAGTCTTCACCCGTGGTGCTGGTACGCTCCCAGTTGCCGCCGGCGTTAAAGGTGAGCCAGCGCCAGGGGGAATATTCCAGGTTACCGAAAACCCGGGACTGGTAAATCTCCTCACGACCGTTAAAGAATGTATCCGACCGCAGGATATCCTTGCGAAACCCGGTGCCGGTAACCAGTTTCAGGTCTTCACTGAACAGGAGCGTATCCTGCAGTTCCAGTTCGATGCGTGTGTCTTCGTAGCTGTCGCTAATGTCCGCGAAAAAGACCTCCGGATCCCCGTCGGGAAAGCAGATGTCGTCGCCTTGGCTATCCTCCGCGTAAAGAGCCGTGCCATTGTCGAGACAGTCGACAGCTGCGTGTCCCCACGCAATCCCGTAATCCTGCCTGCGCTTGTAGTTTTCCACCGCCGCCTGAACGTGGAAAAAATGGTTCTGTGACAGCTGATAATTCAGCTTCGCCTGCAGATGGTAATCCCGCAGATCGATATCCGGGTTTTCATTGGCTTCCAGGGAGCCACCTTTGTCCTGGTCCCGCTCATCAACGCCATCGACGACCCCGGCCCTTAATTCAAGGTTCGCGTTGTTGTCCAGGTACAGCCGTGAATCCCAGTTGAAACTGTTGATGTCCTTGCCATCGTGGAAGTCTTCGCCATCATCGTTGGTATCGAAGCCATCAAACCGGCGCTTTTCGTAGTTCAGTCGCCAGTCCATTGCCTCGCCGGTGCCGCCGACCGAGCCGAAGGCGCGGCGGTAGCCTCGGGAACCGCTGCCGACGTAGGTTTCGACACCGGCGGTATCGGCCGGATCCCGGGTAATGATGTTAATGGTCCCCAGAAAGGCATTAATGCCATAAGCGGCGGAATTGGGCCCGCGGGCCACTTCAATCCGTTCGATCATCTCCAGGGGCACCGGCATGGTTTTCCAGTCCATGTCCGAAAGGGTCACCCGGTGGGCGGTACGTCCGTCCACCAGTACCTGCATGCGCCGTTGCTCGTAGTGACTGGTGCCATGGTAAGTGACAGAGGGTTGATGGCTGCCGACAAAGTTGACCGTCATGCCCGGCACCAGTCGGAACACTTCATACAGGTGCATCAGGCCGAGGTCACGGATGGTCTCGCCCTCGATTACCGTGGTGCTGCCCGGTACGCGGGTTTTGGGTTGGCGCAGGCGCGTGGTGGTCAGCACCTCCGGAATATCCCCGCCCAGCACGGGTAGCTGGCTGTCAAAATCGGGAACGGACGTTGATGAGGAATCGGTGTTTGCCCAGGTGGCGGCTGAACAGGCCAGAAGGGCCGGCAGCAGATAAACACGTGTCGGCTTACAGCGCCGGATTGCCTTGGGGTAATTCGTATTGGTCATGGGACTCGGTCTATAATCGGACAGCGGAGTTGCCTGTATTCGATCTGCACCTAAGGATAGAGCAGGTGGCTTGGTTTGTCGTTAACAAATACATCTATTTCAGCCGGAGTTGCCGTTATATGAGCTGCTGGGACATTCTGGGGATCGAGCCCACCCGGGACCGGGACCGTATTCGCCAGGCTTATGAGGGCCAGATGAAGTTCGCCTCGGAGCAGGAAGCGAAAGCACTGGAACAGGCATTTCGCGAGGCAACCGGAGAAATGCCGCCCCAGGCAGCTGGCACGAGCGCTGCCGCTGTTTTTACCGAGCCGGCAACCGGCAAACCGCCTGAGCAGTCCGCACCCGGGCCAGAAGCGGCTGAATCCCTGAGCGCCGAAGATTCCCAGATTGTGCGCGAAGTAATTATCCAGGTGAAAGCATTGCTGAACGATGACAGTCGGCAGAAAGATGTGGGCATCTGGAAAGCCATTTTGTGTGAGCCGCCCGCCGATCACTTGCCCTTGCGCCGGGAAATTGCCCGTCAGCTGGAGCCGCAGCTTCGGCCCATGGCGGAGAATGGCAGCTTTCCCCAATCGGTGGCGAAATTTCTGGGTGACTGGTTTGACTGGTTCAGTGTCAGCGAAGCCAACCTGGAGCCGGATCCCAGGCTCAACCCGGAACCGGACGACCCGCGCGAAACGGATCCGGACGATGAAGCAGACCAACCACCGCAGATGGTCAATTTCTGGCCGGCGGTGATTGGCTGGATTGTCGGGCTTGTGGTGCTAGCGGCTATCTTCGGTGGTATGGGCGGCGGCTGACGCCTGCTCGATCTTGACCCGATATCGTTCTGCCAGAATGGCCCCGACAATGACCTGGATCTGGTTGTAGCACATGATCGGCAGAACGATCATGCCAAAGCCCGGGTGGCCGGAAAACAGCACCTTGGCCATGGGCAGGCCGGAGGCCAGGCTCTTTTTGGAGCCGCAGAAGACCACCGCGGCTTCGTCTTCCAGACTGAAGCCCAGTTTTCTTACCATCAGTCGCGCGACCAACATAAAGAAGGCCAGTAGCACAAAACACAGAACAATGGTCAGGGTGATCGCCTGAACCGGGAGCTTCTGCCACAGGCCGCTGACCACCGAGTGGGAAAACGCGGAATAGACGATCAGCCAGATAACCGCTTTGTCGTACCGAGCCATGAAGCTTTCGTTGCGCGAAAGAATGCCGCCCAGCCAGGGGCGCAGAGCGTGGCCGACGGCAAACGGCAACAGCAGCTGGAGCACGATGTCCCTGAGCGCCTCGGCAACGGAGAAATCGCCGGCACCGGAGGTTGAAACCAGCAGAAGCAACAAGAACGGTGTCAGCATCATGCCGAACACGTTGGAGGCCGCTGCACTGCAAATGGCCGCCGGCACATTGCCTTTCGCCAGGGCGGTGTAGGCAATGGACGACGACACCGCCGACGGCAATACCCCCAGGTAAAGAAAGCCCAGGCCCAGATCCTTGGGCATCCAGTCAGGCACCACGCTGCTCAGACCATTGATGGGCAGCGCCACCAGCGGAAAGAACACAAACGTCAATGACGTAATCAGAATGTGCAGGCGCCAGTGGGTTGCGCCCGCGATAATCTGCTGGCGGGACAGCGCCGCGCCGTGAAAAAAGAACAGCAGTGCAACGGCCAACGTGCCAATGGTGCCCAGTGCTTTGGCGGCCTGTCCGGTGACCGGCAGGAACGATGCCAGAACAATGGCACCGAGCAGCAGCATCGTGAAGGTATCAACGCGCAATTTCATGGCGTGGTTTCTCCCTGTTGCAAGGCATTAAGGCTGGGGGAGAGCAGGGCGCGTGACAGGGTTTCAGCTTTTTCAGCATCCCTGCGCCGGACGGCGGCCAGCAGCAGTTCGTGGTCTTCCTGGCTGGGTTCTGGCAGATCGGCACTGGTTTCTGTCTGTTCAATGGTCTGGCTGACGGCGTTGGCGAAGTAATCGTAAAGCTCAATCAGTGCCGCATTATGGGATGCCCTGACCAGCGCATGATGGAAGCGCTCGTCATGGTGGATCCGCTCGGACAGGTTGGTACCGGCGGCGGCCCGGGCATCCAGTGCCGAGGTCATCGCGGTAAGGTCGGCATCCGTTCGGCGGGCCGCGGCCAGCCGGGCAGCCTCGGTTTCCAGCATGATCCGCACTTCAATCTGTTCGGCCAGTCGTGTTCGGGTTATACGTCTGAGTGTTTCACCGGCGTCGCGGCTGGCTCGCACGTAGGTGCCATCACCCTGTCGGGTTTCCAGCATGCCCACGTGGGCCAGCACCCGGACGGCTTCACGAATGGTGTTGCGACTGATGCCCAGGGCTTCTGACAGCTCTGCCTCTACCGGAAGCCGTGTGCCTACCGGCCATTCCCCGTTTTCAATGTTCTGGCGCAGGCTTTCGATGGCGGTGTCCACCAGAGACCCTTTGCGAATGGGTGACAGCATATCCTTTCATCCTTTGTTGCTATGACCCAATCATCCTATGTTTGGTTCGCGGCTGCAATCCACCGCGGTAATCCGGCCTCAGGACGCATCAAATGCCAACAACTCGTCGGCCTGCTGATCAATCAGTTGGCGAACCAGGGTCGATTCGAACTGGCGGTGGATCCGAATGGCGTAGAACTCTTCAAACACGCCCGGCAACGCCCCGTAACTGTGTAGTTTGCCGTTTTTCAGCTCATCCCGTACCACCACCGGGGGCAGGACGGCGAAATGCCCGGTATCGCGGGTAAGCAGTCGCATCATGGCCATGTCATCCACCTCGGCGACAATCACCGGGTATACCTGGTGCACGTCACACAGCTGGTCAAAGGCCTGGCGAATGTTGTTCTCCGGGCCCGGCAGAATCAACGGTTTCTCCCGGATGATGGTCTGGAAGCTTGCATCCGGGCCCACACCCTCGGGCGGGCCGATGAGACTGACCGGCTGTCGCGCCATCAGCCTGGAACGCCAGGGATTGCGATCATCGCCCTGAACCGGCTGGTTGGAGAGAATCAGATCCAGGCGGTGGGCCGAGAGCCGCCTGAGCAGATCATCGAGCACTCCACTTTGTAGCTTGAGGTCCAGGTCGCCCCGGCCGAGCAAAGGCCTGAGAAAGCCTTCCTGGAAATTGCGTGACAGGGTGGCAACGGCTCCCACCCGCAAGGTTTCCCGGCTGGTGTGCTGGCCTGAACGCAGCAGGGCTTCAAGTTCGGCGCCCCGGCGGAAGATGTCTTCGGCGTAGGTAAAGGCAATGCGTCCCGCCTCTGACAGTTTGAGCTGGCGCCCTTCACGCAGGAACAGGTCATAGCCCAGGTTGTCCTCGAGTTTCCGTATTTGCCCGGACAGCGCCGATTGGGAAATGTGGAGCGATTCCGCAGCCCGGGTCAGGTGCCCCACCCGGGCTACTGTCCAGAAATAGTAAAGATGGTGGTAATTCAGGCGCATCAGTGTGTTCTCTTTAAGTGAACGATTTAATCAGTATAAACCATTTTTTATATGTTTCTGTCAGTGGCAAAGTGGCGCTCATCAAAAAGGAGTCGCTGATGAATCTGTTGTCACCCGCCTGGTCATTTTCTCTGTTATCGCTCTGGCTGATTCTGCCAGTCACCCTGCTTTTGCTGGCCTGTTATGCCAGCGTGCGAGGCAGCAATCCCGCCACCTCCCGCGCCTGGCCCATGGCGGAATGGCTGTTGTTGGCGTTCATGGCCACAACCATTGCCATTGGCGTCGGTTTGTTGATGTTGCCGGCCCAGGGAGATCCTGGTGTGGCGCGCGCCGGAGATGCGCTGGGAGTCTATCCCGATGGCCTGTCGTTCTGGATGGCGCTGATGGTTGCCTTCATTGGCTGGGTCATTCTGCGCTATGCCCGGGATTACCTGAGAGCGGACCCTGCCGGCATCCCGTTCCTGCCCTGGTTTCTGACGACTCTGGTCAGTGTCCTGTTGCTGGTTACCACGAACAATCTGTTCGTTCTCGCCGGTGCCTGGGTCGGTGTCAGCCTTTCCCTGCACCAGTTGTTGACCCTGTATTCCGACCGGGAGCAGGCACGTCTGGCGGCGGCGAAGAAATTCATTACCAGCCGCCTGGGTGATCTGGCCATACTGGCCTCGGTACTGCTGATCTGGCACCAAACCGGCAGTTACCACATCCCGGAGCTGCAGCAGGGGCAGGGCGGCTCCAGTGTGGCGCTGGAAGTGGCCTCGGTTCTGCTGGCCCTGGCCGCAGCCCTGAAGTGTGCCCAGATTCCTTTTCACGGATGGCTCTTGCGTGTGATGGAAGCACCCACCCCGGTGTCCGCCCTGTTGCATGCCGGTGTGATCAATCTCGGAGGGTTCCTTTGGCTGCGGCTGTTCCCGGTGTTTGACGGTTTTACCGCCGGCCACTGGGTACTGCTGGTATTTGGCGGGCTGACAGCGGTTATTGCCAGCCTGACCATGATGACCCAAAGCTCGGTCAAGCACGCGCTGGTCTGGTCCACCAACGCCCAGATGGGATTCATGTTGTTTGAAATTGCCCTGGGCGCCTACACGCTGGCCTTCCTGCACCTGCTGGCGCATTCACTGTACAAGGCCCATTCGTTCCTGGCGGCCGGGCGCACGGTTGGCGCCAGTGCCATCCAGTTCGACAGTGGACCCTGCCGTCTGCAGTTTGGCCTGTCCCTGTTGGGCATGGGCCTGGCCGGCGGTCTGCTGTGGTTCATGCCGGAACTGGTAGAGGGGAAGTCCGTACTGGCTGCGGTTCTGGTGCTTGCGGTGGGAGCCATGGTCATGGGCGCCCCCACTGGCAGTCGCCTGGTCAGCCGTTTGTGGACACTGGGGCTGGCGGTGGCGCTGGTCCCCACGTACGCGGTGCTAAACAGCCTGCTGGCGCCCGCACTGCCGGAATCTCCGTCGTTTTCCCTTCCGGTGGCCGCGCAGGTAACCGGATGGTTCCTGCTGGTGAGCCTTGGTGTGCTTTCCTGGCTGATGATGTTCCGGCCGCGGTCCGCCTGGTTTGATCAACTGCACTGGCAAATGAATCAGGGGCTGTCGCTGGACCGGCCCTTCGAACACCTGACCCGCCGGTGGGCCGGCAAACTGCTGGCTGCTCCGGCACCAAAACCACAGGCACCAACCCTGCGCACCTACTCGGGAGACTGGCTATGAATTCGGCTGAGAATCAGGCGATGATCCATGAGACTTTTTACCTGACGGCCATTCAGGAGGCCTGTCATCGCATCGCCCCGACCTGGCCTCTGGACCGCTGGATTGCCGTGAACCCCTGGTGGGGCCATAAAGATCAGCCGGCCGCCGTTGCCCACCGAGAGCTTTTGCATCTCAATGGTACGGGCATGCTGATGCCGCCGGCGTTTTACCTGACGGCCTGGCGGGAAGGGCGGATCACCACCGCCAGCCTGAGGGCGGCGGCCAGCGAATGCGGAGCGGCAAGCCCGGATGCCGACAATCTGGTCAGACAGCTTGAGCAGTGTGGTCCTGACCGGGTGCCGTTTGTCTCGGCAACTGCCTTATTGATGGCCCGGACGGAGACACCCTACGCACAGAAGGTTCGTCACCTGGTCGGCCGGGTGTGCAGCCAGTATTTTGACCAGCGCCAGGCCCGCTGGACAACCTCGCACCAACAGGATGGCCTTTACCGTTACTGGCTGAAACGGGCCGCTCCGCTGCTTGGTCGTTCACTGGAGGCGGACAGGGTCCGGCACCATCTGGGCCGCCTCAGCGGCGACTGGCAGCAGGACCTGGTCAGGATTGGTGAAGAGTTGGTGGGGCATGCGCCGCAGCACTCCGGGCTGTCGACACTGTCGATGCTCAGCCATCACCTGATGTTGCAGGTGTTGGGCTGGGCCTCCTGGTGTCGGGGTGAGGATTTTCGCAATGAGCTGGATGGCCAGACCACCACGTTTGCCCCAGAACTGGCGGTATCCATGCTGGTTTGCGAGTGGTTGGCGGTGGAGACCCTGCCCGCAACCGCCCTCGAGCAGCTTTGGCTGCAGCCGGAACAGAGCGGTGAATCCCGGCAGGTACGGGAGTGGGACGAGCTTTTGTGGACCTGGCACCGGGCCTACGAGCGGGCCTGGCAGGACAGGTTTCTTCACTTGCTTGGAGAACGGAAGGCCGGCGTCGAGCCAGGTCAAGGCTCTGCGCCGGAAGTGCAGGCAGCCTTCTGCATAGACGTTCGCTCCGAGGTGATGCGCCGGCGTCTGGAAGAGGTCTCTCCCGGTGTGCAAACCCTGGGTGTGGCGGGCTTTTTCGGCATGCCGGTGTGCCATGGCCGGCAAGGCCCGGAGCCGTCGGAAAACCGTTTGCCGGGGTTGCTCGCGCCATCGGTGGGGTATCAGGAATCGACCGGCGATGATGGCCTGGATCGCCAGGTGAACGACACCCGGTACCACCGGCAGCGCGTGCGGGATGCGGTGCGCCGCGCCAAATACTCCAGCCTCTCGACCTTTACCGTGGTGGAAACCACCGGGTTGGCCTGGGCCTGGAAGCTGGTACGTGACAGCCTGAAGCGCAATCCTGGCAGCCGCGAGACACACGAGTCAGGGCAATGGCTGACACTGGATGGCCAGCCGTTGCCAATGGAACACCGGGTGGATCTGGCCGAAGGCCTGTTGCGCGCCATGTCGCTGACCACAGGTTTTGCCCCGCTTCTGCTGCTGGTTGGTCATGGTGCCCATGCCGACAACAACCCGAACCAGGCCGGCCTGGCCTGCGGGGCGTGCGGCGGTAAGAACGGCGGCATGAATGCCCGCCTGGCGGCCGAGCTTCTGAACGAACCAAGGGTTCGCCAGGGCCTGGCCGGGCGCGGCATCCATATTCCGGAAAGTACGCTGGTGCTGGCCGCCGAACACTGCACCATCACCGACCGGGTTCAGATACTGGACGAAAGCCAGGTGAGTCCAGAACAGAACCAGGTTCTGCGGCGTCTGAAGGCAGCACTGGCGAAAGCTGGTGAGGGCTGCCGGAGTGAACGGGCGGCAGCGCTTGGCCTTGCCGGTTCCGATGACGAGGAGTTGCTCCGGAAACTGGAAGAGCGTACCCGCAACTGGGCGGAAGTACGCCCGGAATGGGGGCTGGCGAACAATGCTGCGATGATCATCGCTCCCAGACATCGTACCCGTGGGCTGGCGTTGAACGGGCGCACTTTCCTGCACGACTACAGGCCCGGCGATGACCCGTCCGGCGAGATTCTCGGTGCACTGATGAATGCCCCCATGGTGGTGGCCAACTGGATCAATCTGCAGTATTTCGCCTCGGTAACCCAGCCGGAGGTGTATGGGGCCGGCAACAAACTGCTGCATTCGGTGGTGGGTGGCAACATTGGCGTGGTGGAGGGCAACTCCATGGACTTGCGCATCGGCCTGCCGTGGCAGTCAGTGCACGATGGCGAACGGTTCCGTCACGAGCCCATGCGCCTGACAGTTGTGATCGACGCCCCGGCTGACCGTATCCAACGCATCATTGAAGACAGCCCGAACGTCAGAGCCCTGGTTGAAAACCAGTGGCTCTGGCTGTGCCGGTTCACCGATACCGGGGTTGAGCGCTTCAGGGATGGGCAGTGGCAGTTGTAGGGTAGTGCCAGTCAACGGTACGGGGCTGGCTCCCGGCATCGGTGAACAGATGGCCGATGTCGGGCACCGCGTACCACAAGTCACCCCGGGCCGGTGCCTGGCGGGCGAACTCGTTATGGCTCATGCCGACTTCCCACAGCTCGTTGCTGTGCCAGCCTTCCGGTTGCAGTTCAATTCGTACCTCGGAGCCAATCAGACTCACGGATTCGATGCGCAACGGCAGACGGGCGTGAGCCGACGGGCTGCGCGCCAGCTGCACTTCGTGCGGACGCATATACAACTGGGCTTCCCGGTCACCCTGGACACTGGGTAGTGACACCCAGGCGTCACCCTGGGTCAGCTTCTGATTTTTCAGGCTGCCTTCCAATACGTTCACGTGGCCAAGGAAATCAAACACAAAGCGGCTTTCCGGGCGGGCATAGAGCGCGGCCGGTTCATTCACCTGTTCCACCTGACCCTGGCTCATGACCACCACCTGATCAGAGAGCTCCAGCGCTTCTTCCTGGTCGTGGGTGACAAAAATGCTGGTGAAATGGAACTCGTCGTGCAGCGCACGCAACCAGCGGCGCAGATCTTTTCGAACCTTGGCATCCAGGGCGCCGAACGGTTCATCCAGCAGCAGGATGCGCGGCTTGGTGGCCAGTGCCCGGGCCAGGGCGACACGTTGTTTTTGACCACCGGAAAGCTGGGTCGGGTAGCGGTTCGCCAGATCCGGCAACTGGATCATCTCCAGCAGCTTTTCCACGCGCTGGCGGATTTCCTGTTTCGGTGGCCGTTGCCGGCGCGGCAGCGACTCCAGCCCGAACGCAATGTTCTCCTTGACGGTCATATGCTTGAACAATGCGTAATGCTGGAAGACGAAGCCCACGTTGCGGTCACGCACATGCTGGTGGCTGACGTCTTCGTCGCCGAACAGGATTCGGCCCGCGTCCGAGGATTCCAGGCCGGCAATGATGCGCAGCAGCGTTGTTTTCCCGGAGCCGGAAGGTCCGAGCAGGGCGGTGAGCTGGCCTTCCGGGAACGAAAGGTTGACGTCATCCAGCGCCTGGAAGCCGGAGAAATTTTTGCTGATGTTCTCAACGGTAATGCTCATATTCAGACACCTCCCTTTTCCGGTGCCGGATGTTCCGGTCGTGATTGCCGCCACTCCACAAAGGCTTTGGCAATCAGTGTAAGAATGGCAATGCCCGCCAGCAGGGATGCGCTGGCAAAGGCGCCGACAATGTTATAATCCTGATAAAGCAGTTCAACATGCAGCGGTAAGGTGTTGGTTTGCCCACGAACATTGCCGGACACAACGGACACCGCGCCAAATTCACCGACCGCGCGGGCGTTGGTCAGGATGACCCCGTAGATCAAGGCCCATTTGATGTTGGGCAGGGTGATTTTGCGAAAAATCCGCCAACCGGACGCACCAAGTACCACGCCGGCTTCTTCCTCCTCGCTGCCCTGCTGCTGCATCAGAGGAATCAGTTCACGGGCCACAAACGGGCAGGTTACAAATACCGTGACCATGACAATGCCGGGCCAGGAGAACATCAACTGGATGTCGTACTCGCCCAGCCAACTGCCCACCCAGCCATTTCGGCCATACAGCAACAGATAAAGCAGACCGGCCACTACCGGTGACACGGCAAAGGGAATATCGATCAGGGTGATGAGCAGCTTGCGCCCCGGGAACCGGAAACGGGTGACCGCCCACGCCAGAGCTGTACCAAAGACCAGGTTCAGGGGGACTGTCAGCAGTGCCACGAACAGAGTCAGGCCAATCGCATGCAGGGTGAACTCATCCATCACGTTTTCGCTGAAGGCACCCAACCCGGCACTCAGGGCCTGGTAGAAGATAACGATAACCGGAATCACCAGCATGACCAGGGTAATAGCCAGGGTCACACCGATTAACAGACGCCTGACCCAGGGCTGATCACCGACACGATGATGTTTTGCAGCCATTTAACGACCCTCCAGACGGCGCAGGTAGCGGCCCTGCCAGAGGTTGATGGCAAACAGCAGTACCAGAGAGACCAGCAGGACCAGCGAGGCAATGGCACTGGCGGCTGCGTAGTCGTATTCCTGCAGGCGGACGAAAATCATCAGGCTGGTCACTTCGCTGACGTACGGACTGTTGCCGGCAATGAAAATGATCGCGCCGAACTCGCCGAGGCTGCGGGTGAATGACAACGCCACGCCGGTCACCAGTGCCGGCCAGAGTGAGGGGAAAATCACCTTGCGAAACACCCGGCCATCCGAGGCGCCAAGACTGACAGCCGCCTCTTCGTCCGCCGGCGACAGCTCCTCAAGTACCGGTTGTACGGTGCGCACCACAAATGGAATGCTGGTGAACGCCATGGCGACCACAATGCCCAGGGGCGTGAATGCAACCTCCACACCTATCCCGGCCAGGAGCTGGCCATACCAGCCGTTCTGGGCAAAGAGTGTGGCCAGGGTAATGCCGGCAACGGCGGTTGGCAGGGCAAAGGGCAGGTCGACCACGGCATCCACCAGCCGCTTTCCCGGAAAGTCATAGCGCACCAGGACCCAGGCCAGCAGCAGGCCGAACAGTCCGTTGAACAGCGAGGCGGCCAAGGCTGTCAGCAAGGTCACCTTGTAGGAGGCAACAACGCGTGGATCGGTGATGGTGAACCAGAACTGGTCCCAGGTCATCTGGGAGGTTTCCATGACCAGGCCGGTCAAGGGCAGCAAAAGCACAAGACTGACAAAAAACAGGGAAATGCCAAGGCTCAGACCAAACCCTGGCAATACCCGTTTGCTGGTGCCCGAAAACCGCCGCCCGGGGGCGGCGCTGGCTGTCGGTGTGGATGCGGACATGACCGGCTCTTAGCGCTGGCGTTGCAGTTGGTCTAGCTTTCCGCCGCTGCTGAAGTGCTTGCTCATGGCGTTTTCCCAGCCACCGGTAATGTCGTCGATGGACTTGAGCTTCAGTTCGGGGAAGCGGTCGGCATTTTCTTCAACCACGGTGTCGTTATGCACACGGTAGTTAAAGCCGGCCAGCAGGCGCTGGGAGTCTTCTGCGTACAGGTACTCCAGGTACTCTTTGGCCAGAGCTTCGGTGCCGTTTTTCTCAACATACTCGTCAATCCAGGTTACCGGAAACTCGGCCAGGAAGCTGACCTTCGGAGTCACCGGCTGATACTCGCCGTTTTCGTAACGATCAGCAATATTGAGGACTTCGGATTCGAAGGTCAGCAGCACATCGCCAATGCCACGTTCAACGAAGGTGGTTGTGGCGCCCCGGCCGCCGGAGTCGAAAACCCGTACCTGGCCCAGGAGGTCCGCCATGAACTGGTCAATTTTTTCCTGGTCATCGCCGAACTTGTCCTGGGCAAAACCCAGTGCCGCCAGATAGGTGTAGCGGCCATTGCCGGACGTTTTCGGGTTGGGCATGACGATTTCGACGTCCTCCCGTACCAGGTCATCCCAGTTACGGATGTTTTTCGGGTTACCGTCACGCACCAGGAAGGCCATGGTGGAGTAGTAGGGTGAGCTGTTGTTGGGCAGGCGTTCGGCCCAGTTTTCGGGAATCAGCCGGCCACGGGTATGCAGGATGTCGATGTCAGTAACCTGGTTAAAGGTGGCGACATCGGCGCGCAGGCCCTGGATGATCGCTTGGGCCTGTTTTGATGAGCCGGCATGAGACTGGTCAATGTCCACGGTTTCGCCGGTCTTTTCCTGCCAGTGCTTCTTGAACTCTTCGTTGTAAGCGGCGAACAGTTCACGGGCGATATCGTAGGAGGTGTTGAGCAGCTCACGGTCTGCCGAGAATGCGGGTTGAGCGGAGAGCAGGGCGGCGCCCAGCGCAAGGGATTTCAGCAGGTGTTTCATGATTGCTCCTCAGAATTCGTCGATTGCGATCTGAGGAGCAATGTATCAAAGGTTGCTAAGAACTAAAAATATTAAAAATAAATATTGTGGTAACTGTCTGGCATATGCGTAATCAGTAACGCAACAAGGCAGAGCCCCAGGTGAAGCCACCACCGAAGGCCTCGAGCAACACCGTCTGGTCTCGCTGGATACGGCCATCACGCACTGCCTCATCGAGTGCCAGCGGGATGGAGGCGGCCGAGGTATTGCCGTGTTTGTTGACAGTCACTACCACCTGGTCCATCGGCATGTTCAGCTTTTTGGCGGTGGCGGCAATGATGCGCAGGTTCGCCTGGTGCGGCACCAGCCAATCCACATCGGACTTCTGCATCTGGTTGGCTTCCAGGGTCTCATCGACAATGCGCCCAAGTGTGTTGACCGCCATCTTGAACACTTCGTTGCCTTTCATTTCCACGAAAGCGGTGCCGGCTTTCACTGCATCAAACTCGTTGGCCACACCACAGGGCACATGCAGGAGTTTTTCGTAACGGCCATCGGCGTGAATGTGGGTGGACAGAATGCCGGTTTCCTCACTGGCTTCCAGCACCACGGCACCGGCACCGTCTCCAAACAGCACGCAGGTGCCCCGATCGTTCCAGTCCAATAACCGGGAGAAGACCTCGGCGCCAATCACCAGGGCTTTTTTGCTCGAGCCGGTACGGATGAATTTTTCCGCGGTGGTGAGTGCGTAGACAAAACCGGAACAAACGGCCTGAACGTCAAAGGCCGGGCAACCGTTCTCAATGCCCAGTCGTGCCTGCAGGAGACAGGCGCTGCTTGGAAAGACCTTATCCGGTGTGGTGGTGGCGAACACGATCAGGTCGAGATCATTGGCCTTGATACCCGCCGCCTCCATGGCACGCAGGGCTGCCTGTTCGGCCAGGTCCACCGTGCTTTGGCCTTCGACAGCAATGTGGCGCTGCTCTATGCCGGTTCGTTCACGAATCCATTGATCAGACGTATCTACCCGTTTTTCGAGATCGAGATTGGTGACGATGTTGTCTGGCAGATAGGAGCCAGTACCGGCAATGCGTGCAAAAGTCATGCGTTCGTTCCAGTGTTCGTAAGGACAATAAACTTTGATACTAACCCTTTCCGGGCAGCAGGGTAATTAGCGGTTTGTCATAGTCTGGCCGGCACATTCTATGCCGGCCAAGACACAATGACCGGCCTCAGCTGTCCCGAAGGGTTTTGGTATCAATCACAAACCGGTATTTAACATCGCCTTTTTTCATCCGTTCGTAGGCTTCGTTAATGTTCCGGATGTCCAGCACCTCGATATCACAGCTGATGCCGTGCTCGGCGCAGAAATCCAGTACCTCCTGGGTTTCCGGCATGCCACCGATCAGTGAGCCGGCCAGTGCCCGGCGTTTACCAACCAGTTGAGCGGCCTGAATGGTCGGCTCGATGGGTTCGAGCAGCCCCACCAGAATGTGAGTGCCATCAAACTTCAGGCAGTTCAGGTACGGATTGATGTCGTGCTGCACCGGTACGGTGTCCAGCATGAAATCAAAAGTATCCGCAACCGCTTCCATCTGATCATCATCGGTGGATATGACCACGTGGTCGGCGCCCTGTTTCTTCGCCTCGCCCACTTTACTTTCGGAACGGGTGAAGATGGTCACTTCCGCGCCCAGGGCCTTGGCGAACTTCACGCCCATGTGGCCCAGGCCGCCCATGCCGATGACACCGACTTTATGGCCCTTGCCAACGCCGAAATGGCGCAGGGGCGAGTAGGTGGTAATGCCCGCGCACAGAATGGGGGCAGCAGCGGCAGGGTCGAGTTTCTCCGGAACCCGGACCACGAAACGGTCGCTGACCACTACCTGTGTGGAATAGCCGCCAAAGGTAATGGAGCCGTCATGACGATCCACACCGTTGTAGGTGCCAGTCATACCTTCGGCACAGTATTGTTCCAGGCCGCTTTCACAGGCAGTACAGGTTCGGCAACTGTCGACCATGCAGCCAACCCCTACCAGGTCACCCACTTTGTGGCTGGTCACTTCCGGGCCGACGGCGGTTACCCGGCCAATGATCTCGTGGCCCGGCACCACCGGGTATTCGGACATGCCCCAGTCGTTTTCGACAAAATGGATATCGGTATGGCAAACGCCACAATAATCGATCTCGATCCTGACGTCGTCCGGGCGCAGTTCCCGGCGGTTGAACGAGTAGGGCGCCAGGCCGGAGGTCGGGCTGGTTGCTGCATAGGCTTTGGTGTTGGCCATGGTTCACTCCGTCAATAAAGTGTATGAATTGCCTTTTTACCTACGTTTAGCAGACTAACAGGATCACGTGGGTTTTCCTCGAACACCCCTGATGTTGAATTAACGAGACGACCGGTCTAATATTCCACACATGGAAACCATAGCGCAACCAGTCAAGCCGGTTCGCCGGCGCGGCAGACCACCGAAAAACCGCCAGTCCACGGCCGAGACCCGTGAACTGCTGATGCGCGCCGGCCTGGAAATATTGACGGAGAAAGGCTTCGCGACCGCCGGCATTGACGGCATTCTCCGTCAGGCCGGGGTGCCCAAGGGTTCCTTCTATCATTACTTCAGGAACAAGGAAGATTTCGGCCTGGCGCTGATTGACTACTACGGCCGTTTCTTCGCCCACAAACTGGACCATCACCTGAAAGCATCCGATCTGTCCCCGCTGGACAGGGTTCGGGCCTTTATTGATGATGCCGCCGACGGCATGTTGCGGTACAACTTCCGGCGCGGTTGCCTGATTGGCAACCTGGGCCAGGAAATGGCCGCTCTGCCCGAAAGTTTTCGGGCCAGATTGCAGGCAACCTTTGAAGACTGGCAGGACCGCTTTGCCGCCTGTCTGGAGGAAGCCAAGCGCAAAGGGGATCTGGCGCCAGACGCGGATACCGCGCAGCTGGCCAGTTTTTTCTGGATTGGCTGGGAAGGCGCGGTCTTGCGTGCCAAGCTTGAACAGACAACAACGCCATTGACGGTGTTCGCGCAGTATTACTTTGCCGGCCTGCCGACGAAGTAAAAAATTTAGCTGAAAGTAGACAACCGGTCTAAATTCATTGTCGACCCATCAAGATGAACGTCGACCCGGATACGAATGAAAGAGGTAAACCCATGTTTAAAGGCATTCTGATTGAGAAAGACGACAACGGTTACCATGCCGGGCTCAAAGAGCTGGATGAGGCACAACTGCCGGAGGGTGACGTCACCGTTCGCATCAGCCATTCAACCCTGAACTATAAAGATGCGCTGGCCATCACCGGTAAAGGCCCGGTGGTGAAAACATTCCCGATGGTGCCGGGTATCGATTTCGTGGGTGAAGTTGAGGAAAGCTCCCATGCCGACTACAAGGCGGGAGACAAAGTCATTCTTAATGGCTGGGGCGTCGGTGAAGCCCACTGGGGTGGCCTGGCCCAGAAAGCCCGTGTCAAGGGCGACTGGCTGATCCCGCTGCCGGAGCAGTTTTCCCCGGAACAGGCCATGGCCATTGGTACCGCCGGTTACACCGCCATGCTGTGTGTCCTGGCCCTGGAAAAGCACGGCGTGAAGCCGGAAGACGGCGAGATTGTGGTGACCGGTGCCAACGGCGGCGTGGGCAGTGTTGCCATCTCCGTGCTGTCCAAGCTCGGCTACGATGTGGTTGCCGTTACCGGCCGCCCGGACGACGCCGATTATCTCAAGCAGTTGGGCGCCAAGGACATTCTTGACCGCGCCGAATTTTCCGAAAAAGCCAAGCCGCTGGGCAAATCCCGCTGGGCCGGCGCCGTGGATGTCGCCGGTGATAACGTGCTGGCCAACATCTGCGCCACCATGAAGTACCGGGGCGTGGTCACTGCCTGTGGCCTGGCCGCTGGCATGAACTTCCCGGCCACCGTGGCGCCGTTCATCCTGCGTGGTGTGACCCTGGCCGGCATCGACAGCGTGATGTGCCCCCGTGAAGACCGCCTGGAAGCCTGGAAGCGCCTGGGTACCGACCTGGACGTGGCCAAGCTGGGCGAAATCGGCCATGAAATTGGTCTGGGCGAGGCGGTTGAAAAAGCTCATGAACTGCTGGAAGGCAAGGTTCGCGGGCGCATCATTGTGGATGTGAACCGGTAAAAAACACAGGATGAACCGGCTTCCGCTTTCCTCGATCTTTCTCATCATCAGCGGCTGCTTGCTGCTGATGATGTCGTTCGGCCTTCGTTCCAGTTTCGGGCTATTCGTCGAGCCAATCGGTGAGTTCAATGACTGGGGTCGCGACATTCTTGGCCTGGCGCTGGCTATCCAGAACCTGGCCTGGGGCGTGGTTGCCGTGGTCGCCGGTGGGCTGGCCGATCGCTTTGGCACCACCAAGGTACTGGTAGCCGGGGCGGCGCTGTATGCCGGCGGCATCCTGATGACGGTGAACGTTGCCGATGTCTGGAGCCTTAACGCCGGCCTGGGCGTGTTGATTGGTGCCGGCGTTGCCGGTACCTCGTTCGGCATCGTGCTGCCTGCCATGGCGCGCGCAGTGGCGCCGGAACAGCGTCAACTGGTGTTGGGCATTGGCACGGCCGCGGCGTCCGCCGGCCAGTTCCTTTTGGTACCGGTGATCGGCCATCTGGTGGAATCGCTGGGTTGGAACGCCGCTCTGCAAGCCATGTCCGTAATGGCGATTGCAATGGCCGTCCTGGCGATGCCTCTGGCCCGGCGTCGGGGGCAGGGCAACGACGCTTCCAGCCAACAGGATCAGAACGAACCGTCTTTCTCTGAAATCGTGGGCATCGCCCGTGGACACCGGCCGTACTGGCTGCTGATCCTGGGTTTTTTTGTCTGTGGTTTTCACGTGGCGTTTATCACCGTGCACCTGCCGCCGTTTCTGACCGAAGCCGGCTTCAGCACAAGCGTTGCGGCCTGGTCCATCAGTCTGATTGGCCTGTTCAACATCGCGGGCTCCCTCCTGTCCGGCGTGTTGTCCGGGTATTTCGGGCTTCGCAATGTCTTGATCGCCATCTATGGCGCACGTGCGGTGCTGATCACGCTGTTCCTGGTTCTGCCGCTGACCCAGTTGTCCGTTATCCTGTTCAGTTGCGTGATGGGGCTGTTATGGCTGGCCACGGTGCCACCAACCAGCGGGCTGGTCTCTTCCATGTTTGGCACCCGCTACATGGCCACGTTCTACGGGGTTGTTTACCTGGGGCACCAGGTGGGCAGTTTTTCCGGGGTCTGGCTGGGCGGTTCTTTGTACGAACTGGCCGGCAACTACAACAGCGTATGGTGGATTGCCGTGGTCCTGAGCCTGCTGGCGATGGTGCTACATTGGCCGATCAGCGAGGAAAGGGCGGGAGCCATGGCGGTTGATCAGCAATGAGTGGGATTCGGGCAGCCCTGTGACACCCGTTCCAGTTGAATAGTCGCGTGTTGAATACCGAATTCCCTGTCCAGCATGCTGGTGGCGTGATCAAGCAACTCGTGATCACGCTCCGGGTCCGGTTTGACCAGGTGCACCGTCAGTGCATTTTCCGTGGTGCTCAGCCCCCAGATATGCAGGTGATGGACCGACACGATGCCTGGCAGGGACTCCAGCGATGACTGGACCGCCGAGGGATCAATGCCCTTGGGCACGGCATCCACCGCAAGGTTGACCGACTCTTTGAGCAGTTGCCAGGTACCGAAAAAGATAACCGCCGCGATGATCAGACTGACCACAGGGTCAATCCAGGTGAAATCGGTCAACAGCATAACCGTGCCGGAGATCACCACGCCGACGGAAACCGCCGTGTCGGCGGCCATGTGTAAGAAGGCGCCCCGGATGTTGATGTCGCCTTTCTGGCCATTGAGAAACAGCAGCATGGTCAGGCCATTGATCAACACCCCGATGCCGGCCACGACAATTACCGTTAAACCGGCCACCGGGCCGGGGCTGGAAAGGCGCTGAATGGCCTCCCAGGCAATACCGCCCACTGCGGCAATCAGAATCAGCGCATTGAACAAAGCGGCCAGGATGGTGGTTTTCTTCAGACCGTAGGTTTTGCTCCGGGTTGCCGCGCGACTGGCCAGCCAGATAGCCACCCAGGCCAGCACCAGCCCCATGACATCGCTCAGGTTGTGGCCGGCATCGGCCAGAAGCGCCAGCGAGCCCGACAGCAGGCCGTACACCACTTCGATCACCACAAACACCACGTTCAGAGCAATGGCAATGACAAATGAACGGTTATGAGTGTCGAAATGGTGGCTGTGATCGTGGCCATGGTCGTGCATGCAACAACTCCGCAGCGGTTGGTCGTGAGATCCTGACGTTAATCGGTATTTTTAAACCTAATAGTAGCTCCAGGGTCAAGCCACTGTATTAAACCTGCCGGCGCCGGCCTTCGGAGCGCCTTCTGGCTTGTTCGGCATTCACATAAACCGACTCCGTGACGGTGGCATTGGCATGGCCCAGTTCCTCACTGATGTGGCGAATATCGCCGCCCGCCTCAATGGCCTGGCTGGCGCCGGTATGGCGCAGATAGTGGGTTTCCGAGCGAATGGCCAGCAGCTGTTTGGCTTCATCAGCAAAGCCATGGTCCTCCATGCGCCCGGCCGTGGCGACCATGGCCTGTTCGTAAATGCGCTGCACCTGGCGCTTACCGATAGCATCACCCTTTTTTGACGGCAGAATCGCGGCCGATTCGCCCGTGACCGGCAGGGGAGATAGGCCCAGGTATTCACGCCAGCGTTTCAGGTAAGGCAGATAGGCGTCAGGCAGGGTAACCTGCCGGGCCTTGTCGCCCTTGCCAAATACCGAGTACACCCAGTAAGGCTCGCCATCGACAACGGTGCGCCGGAAGTCCCCGAACGAGGGTGTTCGAATCCGGCCCTGATCCACCGGTCGGGGTGCCAGCTCACTGACCCGCAGAAACAGGCTTTTCATGGTGACGATGACAAACAGATGCCGTTCGTAGCGTTCATCCTCGCTGGCCAGTTCGGTGAGGGTTTCCAGCAGAAACGACCATTGCCAGTCCGTCAAGCGGCGCACCTCGGCATCCTGATCTACCAGTTTGGGACGAGCCTTGCCATCACGCTTGCGCACCTCCAGAAATGGATCTCTGGCCAGATAATCGCGCGCCATCAGGTACTTGAAGAAGGTCTGCAGCGCAGTTCTGCTGGCATTCAGGCTGGCCTGGCTGATGGAGTAGGGCGCAGAGTCCTGCCGGCTGCGTAACGCCATCGGGCGCCAGAGCGGGTTGATTTGCCGCCGGTCACCCGTGCCGGTAAACGCCGGATAAATGCCATGGGATACCCAGGATTTGGGCGGCGTCTTCAAAAAAGCGAAATAGCGGGAGACCAGTTCGCCGTCAATCTGCGACAGGTGTCGTTTGGCGATCAACCACGTATAGTTGAGAAAACGTTGAATTTCACAACGAAAACGACTGAACGTGCCAGAGACATCACTGTATTTTTCCAGAAAGCGCAGTGCTATCCCGAAATCTTCCCGGATATACTCGGCATCGATATCCAGCGACTCCAGGCGACGCTCAAGGTCAGGATAAAGAGCCAGGTCGGATTGATCCGGCAGTCGATCTGCGGTGTCAAAAACCGGAAAGCCAGGGAATTGAGTATTCACGTTCAAAGATGGCCTGAAGATATTGATGATTAAGGGTTTTCCAAATGAAACTGTCACACATAATGAGTGATAACGCCAGGGGTATGATGCGATTCGCTCCACAACTTCCTGAGGCAGTGTCCTATATGTCCAATACTCCTAAATATTGGACATTGCAGGGAATGCAGAATACCCGCTACTTTTATGGCCGCCTTGGCGAATCTGCTTCAATAATAATGGCTGCCAGAATTTCCAGGCGCCGGTGCTGATTCATGGACTTGAGAGTAAATAATGCCGATAAACAACCTCCGACAATTGCGTTACGGCTCCATTGGTCTGGCTTTCGTGCTGTTTTTTCCGCTCGCAGCAATCGCACAAAATCAGACAGAGCAGCTTTTCAAGGAATCACACCCGGAGGTTGTCACGTTTTCCTTACCGCTGGCGCAAATCCAAAAAGCGGAACTGTCAGACGCCGGAGAACTTCACGTGCTTCTGAATGCAGAAGGCAGGGATCGGCTCAGCGACATTACCCGGAGCCACCAATCAAAGCCCATGGAAATCGTGATTGCCGGGCACGTTGTCTCGCGGTTTACCGTGGTCACGGAAATAGAGAGTGGTGTGTTGCGTATCCCTGATCCTGAAGTGGCCTTGCTGAAGGCGGTTGACCCGCATTTATGAAACCTTCCTGTTTGAGCTGGCGTTCATCACAATCCCAAATCAACAGCCCTTTTTTCTGCATCACTGATTAGCATGACTGCGCATAATGTATATTATGTTAAATACGGTATGGCTTTGATATCCCACCAACTGATCTGGCTCATCCCCGCGCGCACCTTTGTTGCGGAAGCCCTCGCCCGCGAGTATCCTGACGCGGTTTCTTCCTAGAGGCTGATCCGGGCGCATACCTTGAGAAACCTGACTCCTGTCGTTTTTATTATCAGTGCCATGTTCGTACTGCTCAGCATGTTCATGACACTGCCGGCACTGCTTTTATTGGGCGACCCTTCCGGCGCGCCCAATTACATGGCGTTTGCCGAATCCGCCGCCATTGTCTGTGGCCTCGGTATCTTCGGGTTGTTGTTGACCTATAAAAATTCCGATGAACTCAAACCCCGTTACATGTTCGTGCTCACCGTCTCCAGCTGGTTCATTATCTCGCTGTTCGCCTCCCTGCCTTTTTACCTGAGCGATAACGACATTTCGTTTGTTGATGCGGTGTTTGAAGGCACATCCGGTATTACGACCACCGGTGCAACCGTACTCAGTGGCCTGGATTCCATGGACCGTGACCTTCTTTTATGGCGCTCGATTCTGCAGTGGCTGGGTGGTATCGGGATTATCGGCATGTTCGTCGCGGTGCTGCCGTTCCTGCGCGTGGGTGGTATGCGTCTGTTCGCCACGGAATCGTCGGAATGGACGGAAAAAGGTCTGCCCAGGATGAAAACCCTCAGCCGGGGCCTGCTTTTCGTGTACCTGATCTTCAGCATTATCGCCGTGGTCACTTACCGGCTATCCGGAATGACTCTGTTTGATGCCTTTAATCACGGCCTCACCAGCATCGCCACCGGTGGTTTCTCCACCTCAGACCAGTCCATGGGCAAGTTCAGTGATCTGATCCTGATGGAAGCCACTTTCTTCATGATCATAGGCAGTTTGCCGTTTTTCCTGTTTGTTCGGGAAATGCACGGCCAACACGGTGTCCTGTTCAGGGACAAGCAGGTCCGCCTGTTCCTGGCGATTTTGCTGGTGGTGCCGGCACTGATGACGATCTACCGCTGGTGGGTGTCACCGGTACACTTTGATTTGCTGCATAATTACGCCATCACTCTGTTCAACATCACCTCAGTGGTCACCACCACCGGCTATGCGTCCGAGGATTACTCCGCCTGGGGTCCGCTTGCGTTTGTGGTGTTTTTCTTTCTGATGTTTGTCGGTGGCTGTTCCGGCTCAACCGCCGGTGGCATGAAAATCTTCCGGTTTCAGTTGTCGTTGATCATCCTGCGTGAGCAGTTGATGCGCCTGCTGCACCCGCGCGCGGTGTTTACCCGTAACTACAACGGCCGGGCGGTCAGTGATGAAATCATCTCATCCATGATTGCTTACACCTTTATCTTCCTGCTGTGCCTGCTGATCATCACCGTGCTGCTGGCTTCGCTCCAGCTCGATTTTGTTACGGCCCTGTCGGGCGCTCTCACCTCGCTGACCAACGTGGGTCCGGGGTTGGGTGAAATTATTGGTCCGGCCGGCAACTTCGGCCCATTGCCGGATGCGGCCAAGTGGATCCTGTCGGTGGGGATGCTGATGGGGCGGCTGGAAGTTCTGAGCGTGGTGATTGTTCTGTCGCCGGCGTTCTGGCGCCATTGACCCTCAGCCTGAATGAAAAAAGCCGGCCTTCGGGGTTCCCGAGGCCGGCTTTTTTATTGGGTTTTTCCGCCAATAGCGCTGTCAGTGGGCGGTGTACCCGCCATCAATAACCAGCTCGCTGCCGGTGACGAACTTGGATTCGTCTGATGCCAGGTACACGATACCCCAGGCGATGTCATCCGGCTCGCCCATGTGCCCGACCGGGTGCAGATCAGCGGTCGCCTGCTTTGCTGCCTCGAGATCCTGCCCACTGCTTTGCAGGTGTTTTTCCACCAGCGGTGTCCAGATAAAGCCGGGATGAACGGAGTTCACGCGTATGCGTTCCTTGGCATAAGTCATGGCATCGGTTTTGGTCATCAGGCGCACCGCACCCTTGGAGGCATGATAGGGTGGAATATCCGGCGCACTGACCAGGCCATAAATGGATGACAGGTTGATAATGCTGCCGCTGCCAGCCTTTCTCATGTGTGGAATGGCGTGCTTGGTGCAGAAGAAAACCCCTTTCACGTTCACGTCCTGAACCAGATCCCATTCTTCCTCGGTCAGTTGATCTGTTGGCTTGTTGGCGCCGGCAATGCCCGCGTTATTCACCACCACGTCAAGCTTGCCGAAACGCTCTGCCACGCCATCGAACGCTGCTTTTACCTGGGCTTCATCCGCCACATCACAGTGCCAGTAGTCCACCTTGTAGCCTTTGGCGCCCAGTTCGGTGACCAGTGCTTTTCCTTCGTCGTCCAGAATATCGAGAATTCCGACGGCCGCGCCCTCTTCCAGCATCCGCTCTACCGTCGCCTTGCCAATGCCCAGGGTTCCACCGGTTACTGCTGCTACCTTACCTGCCAGTCTGTCCATAACGATCTCCTTGCATGTTCCGTCAAATGTATTGGGCGTACGGGTGACGGCCCGTTCAGTGTAAATGGTTCCTGCCAGTATCCGTGGGGTCGGGACCATGTCCGTTCAACCACAGAATAAGCTCAAAAATGGCCTGATGATCATTGTCGGCGCCATCAAAATCCAGACCAAATCCGTGCTCCGAGTGGCGGACAACATGACCGGTCAGGGTGCGTTGACTGTCGGTGGGTTCTGGCAGGCGAAAGGCAAGCTGCAAAGGCTGGTTCAACCGGACATCCCGGTAATCGGTTTTTATGAACACGCCACGGCGTGACGCATCCTGGATTTGCCCGGTGCCCACCGGCAGACCTTTCTTGTACACAAGTATCGGTAACTGCCCTTCTATTCTCGGGCTTTGCCGGTGTTCCATAACGACTCCTTCCTTCATGGGATCAATGATCGTGGCATGGCGATGATCGCCGGTATCTGCCTTTTTATAGCCTGTGTGATTTTTGATCAAGTTGATTGAGGTCAAATGCTGGTTAAAGTTTAGTCAGCGCCCGTAAAGTTTCACCAGTTCCTTTATTTTTTCCGTATCCACCTGGTTAAGAGCATGTCTGTCAACCTGCCATAACCAGTTGTTTTGCTGGGTCCCCGGGGTATTGAACCGGGCCTCGGACCCAAGGCCGAGCAAGTCCTGAAGTGGCACAATCGCCAATTTGCACACGGAAGCCATGGCAGCCCGAATGACTGGCCAGGGCATGTCACTGCATGGGTCAGGCAGGCCCAGATAACGGTGCAGATAGTGCCGGGTGTGTTCATTCAGGCTTCGGTACCAGCCCAGAGTGGTGTCGTTGTCATGGGTACCGGTATAAACCAGATCCCCGGGACGATGATTGTGCAACAGGTGCGGATTGCTCGGGCTGCCATCAAAGCCAAACTGCAACACAGTCATGCCGGGCAGTCCCAGGCGGTGCCGGAGCTGCTCAACGTCGTCACTGATCAGCCCCAGGTTTTCAGCGACCAGCGGCAGATCCGGCAACTCACTCAGGCACGTCTTTAGAAAGCGTTCACCGGGGCCTGCAACCCAGTAGCCATTAACGGGCCTGGGGTCAGCCGCCGGTATCTCCCAGTAATGCTGGAATCCACGGAAGTGATCAATGCGCAGCAGGTCGAATGTCTCCCGCTGACTGGCCAGCCGCCCTACCCACCATCGGTAGTTGTCGGCCGCCATGGCCGGCCAGTCGTAGACCGGGTTTCCCCAGTGCTGGCCGTCTGGCGAGAAATAATCCGGTGGCACACCGGCGACAAACCGCGGCTCGCCGGTTGTTTCAGACAACTTGAAAAGGCCGGGATGTGCCCAGACATCCGCGCTGTCATGGGCAACAAAAATAGGAATATCGCCAAACATCAGTACGCCCCGGTCACGGGCGTACTGGCGCAATGCATGCCACTGGCTGAAAAACAGGAACTGGGCAAACTGGATTTCCAGTATCCGGTCACCGGCCCGTGCGCGGGCCTGTGCTAACGCCTCCGGCTCGCGATTGCGAAGGGGCAGCGGCCATTGGGGCCAGCTGACAGTGGGCTGGCTGTCATGAATTGCCTTGAACAAGGCAAAATCGTCCAGCCAGGACTGATGCCGATCCAGAAAATGGTGCCAGTCGTCCGGGTTGGCCAGGGTGCATTTCTGGTAATGGCCGGACAAAAATCGCTGAGCGGCCTTTCTCAGGAGGGCCTGGCGGCTATCGGCTGCCACCTCTTCGGTCAGTAACAGACCGCACGGTACCAGTTCCTCAAGATCAATGAGGTCCGGGTTGCCCGCGTGCGCCGAAAGCGCCTGGTAAGGGGACAGGTCCGTATGGGTCGGACCAATGGGCAGGGTCTGCCAAACGGTCATGCCTGTGTGTTGCAAAAAGTCCACGAACGCCCGGGCCGATTCGCCAAGTTTGCCATGATGTCCGGGCAGTGCGGTCGGATGCAACAGGACACCGGCCCGGCGTCGATTGAGCACAGGCCGGGCCTCCAACGGCTTCATGCTTCATGGCCCGGGCGCATGGCGCCACCTCTCGCGGGCGCGCCGCCGCCCTGGCTCAAGGGCTGGAACAGGCTGGCCGGTGGCTGGTAGCCAATGGCCTCGTAGAGATTGACCAGATGACGCCGGTAAAGATGTTCGAAGTCCCGCACGACCTCGGCCGGGTTGTAATCGCCAAACCACCAGAACCAGTCTGAACTCTCACACAAACCCAGTTGCCGGCTGGCCAGAACCTTTTGTTCGGTACTCAGGGTGCCGTTGTCCATGGCTTTGTCGTAATGCTGTTTGGCTTCACACAGCAGGTCCCAGGCCCGGTTGGTGTCCCTGTCACCAATCCAGGTGGAAAACGTACCGTAAATCCAGCTGCCCGCGACCAGGTGTGGTAAATGCTCCGGTTTACACCGGGGTTCGGCAAGCACGGCCTGGTAGGTGCTCAGGCGCAAGTGCGGGTGATCGGCCAGTACGCCGTAGAGCTCGTCCAGGAAGTGGTAACCGTTTTCCGGGAAATATTCCCAGGCATTTTCGCCATCGAGAATCACTGAAATCACGCGATTGGCCTGGTCACCGGTGTTCATCACAATTTTTTCCATGTGGTGCACCAGATCGCCCACCGCGTCTTTGGCATGCCAGTCTGCATAGCTGAAGCCGATCAGGTCCGACAACCCGTCATCCCGGAAAAATACCGTTATGGGCGCATCACCAAAACTATAGGGCCTGTGTATACCCGGGGGAGCGCGCAGCTTTTTCTGCTCCAGCACGGGCTTCACACTGTTATGAAGCACGGAATCGCCACTGGCGGTCCACTGGAACCCCTGTTCGCCCAGTAGCGCCAAGGTTTGCTGGCTCAGGGCGCCTTCCGAGGCCCAGCAGCCGACCGGTTCCCGGCAGAAAAACCGGTTGAACACCCGTTTGCCCTCCTCCAGGTGCCATCGGGCACGCTGCTGACCGCCCGGGTACTGGCTGTATTGAGGTAATGGTGCCTCCGGCAGTGTTTCTTTAACCGATTGCAGGTCCAGCAATAATGGAACAATGGGGTGCCCCCAGGGGTTCATGGCCAGTTCCACCTGCCCCGCATCGGCCAGATGCCGGTAACGCGGGCCAATGCCGGCAATCAGCTCCGCGATCACATCAAACAGGCTCCGCCGATCCTCGAGGGAATAGTCATGGGATTTTTCTTGCAGGCTTCGGATTATGGGATGGCTCCGGCGAACCGTTTCGCCAATCCAGCCCAGGTGATACCAGACCACCAGGTCGGCGAGAAACTGGCGGGAGAGATAACGCTGAATGTCCGGTCGGCTTCGGTAGATTTCCGCCAGTTCAGCCAGCCTTTGAAATGCGGCAAAACGGCCGATAATACGCTCAGGATTGGCCCTCAGACACTTGTCCATCAAGGTCAGAAAGGCGGTTGAACCTGGCTCCGGCAGAGTGTCAGCCACCAGGGCGGCCAATACCGGATCACTGATAACAGTACCGCCATGGCGCCAGCGTTCTATCTGCACCAGATAGTCTTCAATCTGCTCCAGCAAAATGGGCGAAAAATTCACCACCGCCCTGGCTTCCGGGTGCGCCTCCAGGTGCGCGGCCATATCCACATAATCCTTGATGCAGTGCAGGTACACCCAGGGGAACAGGAATTCACCGGTGCTGTGGTCCCGGTAGTCTGGTTGGTGCATGTGCCAGCAGAAAACCACCGGTGTGTGTGTATCGGGCGCCGGGCCCTGGACAGTGTCAGAGACCATGGGGATAGTCCTGCCCCAGCATCTCCGGGGTGACAAGCACAATGCCCTTGGGCGATACGTGGAAACGTTGGGCGTCCTTTTCGTGGTCGAAGCCGATGCGGGTACCCGGTGGAATGCGACACCCCCGGTCAATGAGTGCATTGCGGATGTGGCAGTCCCGGCCGATTTCCACATCCGGGAACACCACGGTGTCTTCCACGGTGCTGTAGGAATGCACATGCACCTGGGAGAACAGCAGTGAATGCCGGACCTTTGATCCGGACACAATGCAGCCACCGGCCACCATCGAATCCACGGCTGTGCCACACCGGTCCTTGTCGGCAAAAATGAACTTGGCCGGCGGCAACTGCTCCTGATAGGTCCAGATGGGCCAGTGCAGGTCATACAGGTTCAGTTCCGGGCTGACATCGATCAGCTCCATGTTGGCCTGCCAGAGCGAGTCGATCGTGCCCACATCCCGCCAATAAGCCACCTTGTTACTGGTCGGGTCCCGGAACGGGAAGGCGCACACCCGCAAGCGTTTAATGATCGACGGAATGATGTCCTTGCCGAAATCGTGGGACGAGTTTTCCAGATCATGGTCCCGGATCAGCTCGTCAAACAGAGTCTGGCTGTTGAAGACGTAAATGCCCATCGAAGCGAGCGCTTTGTCAGGCTGGCCGGGCATGGGTTTCGGGCTGGCGGGTTTTTCCTCGAATTCGGTAATGCGCAGGTGATCATCCACCGACATCACCCCGAAGGCCGATGCCTCCTCCAGGGGGACCTCGATGCAGCCAATGGTGACATCCGCCTCACACTCCACATGTGCCGCGAGCATGGTGCCATAATCCATCTTGTAAACATGATCACCGGCCAGAATGAGCACGTATTCGGGATTGTGGCTGCGGACAATGTCCAGATTCTGCAGCACCGCATTGGCCGTGCCCACATACCAGGAGGTCTCAATACGTTGCTGGGCGGGCAACAGTTCGACAAATTCCCCGAACTCACCCCGCAGAAAGCCCCAGCCGCGTTGAATGTGGCGCATCAGCGAGTGGGATTTATACTGTGTGATGACGCCTACCTGGCTGATGCCCGAGTTCACGCAGTTGGAGAGTGGAAAATCAATAATGCGGAATTTACCGCCAAACGGCACGGCCGGCTTGGCCCGCCATTTGGTCAGGTCGTGCAGCCGGCTTCCCCTGCCTCCGGCCAGCACCAGAGCGAGAGTTTGCCGGGTCATGCGGCTGACAAAACGCTTGGTGGTATGCATTGTTCTGGCTTCCATTCGATTTTGACATAGACTTAGCTTAGGTTATTTTCCGAACATTGCTATAGCGTGAACCCATGCCCAGCCCGCTCCTGAACGCGTTTGATCTGGACCTTTTTTCTGAAGGCCGCCACTGGCACATCTACAACGTGATGGGGGCACACCCAATGCGCTGTGATGGTTCAGAGGGGGTGCGTTTTGCGGTCTGGGCACCCAATGCCCGGGCCGTTAATGTCATGGGGGATTTCAACGGCTGGGATGCCGACAGTCATGCCCTGGAGCGACAGGGGCACAGCGGTGTCTGGGCACTGTTTGCCCAGGGCGCACAGCCAGGCTCCCTTTACAAGTTTGCGATTACCACCGCCGCCGGTGAATACCTGATCAAGACCGATCCCTACGGACAGGCATTTGAGCAAAGGCCCGCCACCGCAGCCCGCGTGATTGAACGAAAGGCCTACGCCTGGGGGGATGGCCGGTGGCTGAGCCGGCGCCACCAGTTCGACTGGTTGCACAGCCCTATCGCCATCTACGAAGTGCACCCGGGTTCCTGGCGTCACCATGGCTCCGGCCGCTGGCTGACCTACCGGGAGCTGGCCGAACAGCTGATCCCCTACGTGCAGGACGCCGGTTTCACCCACATTGAACTCATGCCACTGACCGAACACCCGCTGGACGAGAGCTGGGGCTACCAGACCACCGGCTATTATGCGCCCACCAGCCGTTACGGCGGTCCGGATGACCTGCGTTACCTGGTGGACCAGTGCCATCAGAACGGCATCGGGGTGATTCTGGACTGGGTGCCGGCGCACTTTCCCGACGACGAGCATGCCCTTGCCCGCTTTGATGGCACCGCCCTCTACGAGCACGAGGACCCGAGGCGCGGCCGTCACAAGGACTGGGACACGCTGATCTACAATTACGGTCGGCACGAGGTGCGCAATTTTCTTATTGGCAGCGCCCTGTTCTGGCTGGACGCCTACCACATTGACGGGCTGCGGGTGGATGCGGTGGCCTCGATGCTCTACCTGGATTACTCGCGCAACGAAGAAGAATGGCTGCCCAACGAATACGGTGGCAATGAAAACCTTGAGGCCATCGACTTTCTCAAAGAGCTGAACCGGGTCTGCCAAAGCCGGTTCCCGGGGGTCCTGATGATGGCCGAGGAGTCCACCTCCTGGCCGCAGGTCACTCGCCCACCGGAAATCGGGGGGCTGGGATTCAACCTCAAGTGGAACATGGGGTGGATGCACGACACGCTGGACTACCTGCAACAAAACCCGGTGTATCGGCAGTACCACCACGACAAGCTGACGTTCGGCCTGATGTATGCCTTTTCGGAAAACTTTCTCCTGCCCCTGTCTCACGATGAAGTGGTGCATGGCAAGTCCAGCCTGATCCAGAAAATGCCGGGCGACGAGTGGCAGCAGAGGGCTTCCCTGCGACTGTTATTGAGTTACATGTACACCTATCCCGGAGCCAAACTGTTATTCATGGGCGGCGAATTTGGCCAACGCCGGGAATGGAGTGAAAAACGGGAGCTGGACTGGTCACTGCTGCAGTACCCGGAGCACGAGGGAATCCGGAAACTGGTACGGGATCTGAACCACCTTTACCGGAACAAAGCCGCGCTGCACGGCCAGAACTTCAGCAGGGCGGGCTTCGAATGGATTGACTGCCATGATTCGACCCAATCGGTGGTCAGCTATTTGCGCAAAGGCGGCCCGGAGGCCGATCAACAGTGCGTGATTATCGCGAACTTCACCCCCGTGCCCCGGCGGCAATACCGCATAGGCCTGCCGGCCGGTGGCCGTTGGCGGGAATGGTTCAACTCTGACTCCACTTATTACGGCGGCAGTGATGTCGGCAACCCGCTGGAATTGCAGGCCAGCGACCAACCCTGGATGGGCCGCCAACATTCCGTGGAACTGACGTTACCGCCGTTGGGGCTGGTGATTCTGGGAGTGGCCTCATGATGCGTATCCTGTTTGCCACCAGTGAAGTGTTTCCGCTGGTCAAAACCGGTGGCCTTGCGGATGTCTCGGCCAGTCTGCCCGAGGCCCTGTGCCGGGCGGGCCATGACTGCCAGATCATCCTGCCCGGTTATCCCCGGGCAATGGCGGTGGCTCGGGAAAACAACGCCACCGCTCTGGCCTGCTTTCGCCAGGGCCAGTACGACGTCACACTCTGGAAAACGACCCTGCCCGGTACGCCGGTCACCCTCTGGCTGGTGGATTGCCCGGTGCTGTTTGATCGCCACGGCGACAGTCCCTACCAGGATGAGCACGGCCAGGACTGGTGGGACAACGCCCATCGCTTTCAGCTGTTCGCCCGTACCTGCGCAATGCTGGCACTGGGGCAACTGAATCTTTCCTGGCAACCGGATGTGGTCCATTGCAATGACTGGCAAACCGGCCTGGTTCCGGTCTTTCTCAGGGAGAATCCAGACCCGCCCGCAACCGTGTTCACCATCCACAACCTGGCGTATCAGGGGCTTTTTCCCCATGAAACCTTCCGTGCCTTGGCGCTGCCGGATTCACTCTGGCACTTCGAACGCCTGGAATTCCACGGCCGGTTATCCTTCATCAAGGGTGGGCTGGTCTATGCCGACGCCGTCACCACTGTCAGCCCGACTTACGCGCGGGAGATTCAGACACCAGTCCTGGGTTACGGTCTGGACGGCCTGCTTCGGCACCGGTCGGACCGGCTCACCGGCATACTCAATGGTATTGATGCCCGAGTCTGGGACCCGAATCAGGATACCTGCCTGCCCCACCACTACAGTGCCGGGGAACTGGACGGAAAGGCCCGGTGCCGGTCCGCCTTGCAGGCTGAACTGGGCCTGAACACCGGCTCCGCACCGCTGCTGGGATTTGTGGGTCGTCTGGTTGAACAGAAAGGCCTGGACTGGTTGCTGGAAATTCTTCCCCATCTGCTGAAGCGCGGCTGCCAGTTTGCCCTGCTCGGCTCCGGCGAGGCCCGCTACCAGCAACCCCTGCAGGCACTGGCTCGTGACTGGCCCGGGCAGTTATCACTGACCCTGGGCTATGACGAGGCACTGGCACACCGCATCACCGCCGGGGCCGATCTGTTCCTGATGCCCTCGAAATTCGAACCCTGCGGGCTGAACCAGATGTACAGCCTGCGTTACGGCACCTTGCCCGTGGTGCATGGCGTGGGGGGACTGAACGACACCGTTTTCGATCCCACCGAAGCCCCGCCGGGCAAAGCCAATGGTTTTGTATTCCGAAAGCCCGGCCCGGCAGCCCTTCTTGCGGTGACCGAACGTGCACTGGCAACGAGGCAACACCCGGACAGCTGGCGCCAGCTCCAGAAAACCGGCATGCAGGCTGACTATTCCTGGAACGGCCGGGCCGGTGACTATCTGGCACTTTACCGCACACTGATGAGTGATCAATGACCACAGGGAGGTCATAAGAATGCACAAGGCAACCCGGTTCCGGCTTGAAGCCCACCCGCACATTCCAGAGGCAATTGCCCGCCTGGAAGAACTCGCCAACGATCTGTTCTACAGCTGGGACCACAGCGTTCGCGGTTTATACGCCCGCATCGACCTGCCCCTGTGGCAGAAGGTTGAGCACAACCCGAAGCTGTTCCTGCGCCGGGTCGCCCAGAGCCAGTTGGACGAAGCGGCCGAGAACCCGGCCTACCTGAGCGAATACCGTCGGGTACTGTCCAACTACGATGCCTATGTCGAGGCCGAACCGGGCAGTGAGGTTCTCGAAAAACTGGACCCGGAAACCAGCCTGGTTGCCTATTTCTGCGCCGAATTCGGCTTCCACGAGAGTTTTCCCATTTATTCAGGCGGCCTGGGTATCCTGGCCGGCGACCACTGCAAGGCCGCCAGTGATCTGAGCCTGCCATTTGTCGCGGTGGGGCTGCTGTACCGGCAGGGTTATTTCATCCAGACCATTGATGCCCAGGGGCAACAGGTTGCCCGTTACAAAAGCCATTCCAGTGATGAGCTGCCGATTACCCTGGTCGAATCCGATGGCCAGCCGCTGATCATCTCCGTCCCCTTCCCCGGCCGGGATGTCTTTGCCCGGGTGTGGCAGGCAAAAGTGGGCCACATTCGCCTTTACCTGCTGGATTCCGATACCCCGGAAAACAGCGAGGAGGACCAGGCGCTTACCCTGCAACTGTATGGCGGGGATTCACGGACCCGCATCAGCCAGGAAATGTTGCTGGGCATCGGCGGCACCCGGGTGCTTGCCGCTCTGGGCATAGAGCCCACCGCCTGGCACATCAACGAGGGGCACGCCGCTTTCCAGATTCTGGAACGCTGCAGCCAGACCATGGTGGCCACCGGCCTTTCCTTCGAAGCGGCGCTGGAGGCGGTGGCGGCCTGCACCCTGTTTACCACCCATACGCCGGTACCGGCGGGACACGACATCTTCCCGAAGGAATTGATGATGGAGGCCCTGGGGCCTTATCTGGAAGCCTCTGGCCTGGAGTTTGACCGGGTATTCGCCCTGGGCGGTAGGCACAACAACGGCGGCACCTTCAACATGACCAGCCTCGGGCTGCGCGGCTCAAGGTTTCACAATGGTGTCAGCCGAATCCATGGTGGCGTTGCTTCGCAAATGGAAGCCGACATCTGGCCGCAGGTGCTGCCACAGGAAAACCCCATCGGTTACATTACCAACGGGGTTCATGTGGCAACTTTTGTCGCTCCGGAATGGTCCAGCCTGTTCGATATTCAGGCACCCAACTGGAAAAGCGAGCTGAGAAATCCGGAGTTCTGGGAATTTGTCGACAAAATTCCCGATTTTCACTTCTGGAGTATCCACAAGACCCTGAAACAGCAAATGGCCGAGTTCACCGTGGAGCGTCTGCGGCGCCAGCACGAACGCAATGGTACCGGCTACTCGGTAACCAAGCGGATGACCGAAAAGCTGACCTCGCTGGAAAAAGACGTGATGGTGGTGGGCTTCGCCCGGCGCTTTGCCACCTATAAGCGCGCGACCCTCATTTTTTCCGACCTGCCCCGGCTTGAGCAACTGCTGACCAATCCGGAACGCCCGGTGGTGCTGGTTTTCGCCGGCAAGGCACACCCACAGGACAACCCCGGCCAGCAACTGATTAAAGTCATTCACGACCTGTCCATGCGGCCGTCGCTGATGGGCCATATTATTCTGCTGGAAGACTATGACCAGGCCATGGCACGCCGGTTATTGAGCGGCGTGGATGTCTGGCTGAACACGCCGGAATATCCGAAAGAAGCCAGCGGTACCTCCGGCGAAAAAGCCGCCATGAACGGCGCCGTCAACCTGAGCGTGATGGATGGCTGGTGGGGCGAAGGCTACGACGGCTCAAATGGCTGGGCCATTACTCCCCGTGCCACCGAACTGGACCAGGAATTCCGTAATCGCGAGGAGGCCCGGGATTTACTGGACCTGCTGGAGCACGAAGTGATTCCCCTGTACTACAGCCGGGCGGCACAGGGCTATTCGGAAGGCTGGGTGGCGCGTTCGAAGGCGTCCATGAAAACCATCATGCCCCGTTTCAATGCTCAGCGCATGGTGATGGATTACGTGTCCGGGTATTACCAGCCGGCCGTGCAGCAGGGCCACCGGCTCATGGCCAACAACGGCCAACTGGCCTCGGAGCTGGCGCAGTGGAAGGAAAAAATCAGAAGTGCCTGGCACGGTGTGTCTATCCAGGTACATGGTTGCGTGCAGGAGCGCTGCAAATGGGATGACGAAGTCGAGCTGACGGTGGAAATGGAACTGAACGGCCTTGCACCCGAGGATGTGCGGGTAGAATGCGTGGTCACCGTGGAATGCGCCGGTACTCATGGCGAAACCGGTCCGGAACATTTCTACCTGCAGCCCGTACCGGGGCACAAGGGCAAGAAAACACTGTTCAGTACCAGTGTCATGCCCCCCTATCCCGGCCTGCAAACCCTGCGCATTCGCGCCTACCCCTACCACGACGCCCTCACCCATCCGCTGGAGATGGGCGCCATGCTGTGGGCGTAGGTCAGTCTGCCGAAGGCGTCGGGGTCAGCGTTTCACCGTTATCCTTGTTGGCGGCGAGCGCATTGACCACCGGATTGGCGTACATGTCCAGCAGATAGGAGCGGCACTCCGGGTTGCACTGGTCCATGCGACGGGTCAACTCGGATCTTGCCGCCTCCAGGTCCACCTCCGACCATTTCTCGGCCAGTTCCACATGCCGGGCGACCTGCTCAAGGCTGGCGTTATCCCCTGCCTGCTCCGCCCGCATCTGGAAGGCCGCCAGATTGGAGGCGTGCAGGTGATAGTTGGCGTGCATCTCGTGATCAATGCGCGCGGCCAGTTCCTTCGGATTGTCCGGCGCATCGGTGATCGGCGTGCCGAAATGCACATGCACATGGCCCTTGAACCCGGTCATGCCCTTGACGATCTGTTCGGTGTCTTCGCCTTCGGCCTTCTGGTAGTCCCCGGTACGGGCGCGCACTTCCAGTTCCCGCGCCTTGTCGATATCGCAGGGGTCGTACTCATAGGCAATGGATACCGGCACAATGTGCAGCCGGTTCATCGCGTCGTCAAACGCCAGGCCCGACTTCTTCCGGCTCATGTAGAACATCTTGATAATGGCCGGGTCCGTGCCATCAATACCATCTTTGGCCCGCCCTTCACGCTGGGCAATCCAGACACTGTGGTTGGTATCGATACAGTGATTGATAAAGCCGGACAAGGTCAGGTAGGCATCCCGCATTTCCCTGGGGCTGGTCATGTTGCGGCGCACCACGAAACTTTTGTTCAGCCGCATAATTTCGGCAAACACCCGGTTCGACAGCAGGTTGTCGCCAATGGCAATCCGCGTGGTGCTGAACCCATTCAGGAACAGCTGGTTATTGCACAGCATCGGATCACACACAATGTCCCGGTGATTGGAGATAAACAGGTGTGCCGATGTTTTGCTCAGATTTTCCAGCCCGGTCTGGGTTACCTTGGTGGTGGAGCCCTCCACCAGCTCGGCAATATACGGAGACAGCCCGGCCTGGAGGTCATCAATCCGGTGGTAATGCCCGAAGTTTCTGAGCAGCCAGCGGCGCACGAACACCCGCAAAAGCGCCGGCGCCCATTTTGCCAGGGTCGGTCTCTTGAATCGACCGACCATATCCAGAAATTCACGGTCGTTGACCAGCCGCCGGATGGTGGGGGCGGTTTCCTCGTCCGAATAGGGTCGGATGGCGTCAAATTCCTGCATGCAAGCCCTGTTGATTGTACCTGATAGTAATGAAGGGGCCGTATTGTATCCTTTCTCATGCCATTTTGCCTCTACCTGACAGGACGTTAAGTCTTGGCGGTGTTCCGTTAAGCCTCCGGGGCTTCTATCTGGTATCATCCGCCCACTCATCACGGCCCAGACCCAGCCCAGCAAAAGAGACCGCACTGCCCTATGTATCCGGACCCGGACCAACTGACCTGCGAACCACCCTCCGTTGCCAGCCAGAGCCCGGAGCAGATTCTGCACGAGGTGTTCGGCTACGAACGTTTTCGACCCCTGCAGGGCGAAGTTGTCCAGGAAGTGGTCGAGGGCCGTGATGCCCTGGTATTGATGCCCACCGGCGGTGGTAAGTCACTGTGCTACCAGGTGCCGGCCCTGGCTCGCCCGGGCACGGCAGTGGTGATTTCGCCGCTGATTGCACTGATGCAGGACCAGGTGGCGGCCTTGCGGGAGCTGGGCGTGCGCGCGGCGTTCCTGAATTCCACCATGGACTTTGAACAGGCCCGGGCGACGGAATACGCCCTGACCACCGGCGAACTGGACCTGCTCTACTGCGCGCCGGAGCGTTTGATTCAGCCACGCACCCTTGAACTGCTGCACCACGCGTCACTGTCGTTGTTTGCCATCGACGAAGCTCACTGCGTATCCCAGTGGGGGCATGATTTCCGCTCCGATTACCTGCAACTGAGCATGCTGGCCTCGGAGTTTCCCGGTGTGCCGCGCATTGCCCTGACAGCCACCGCCGATGAGCGCACCCGCAAGGAGATTGCAGAGCGTTTGTCGCTGACCGAAGCACGGCATTTCATCAGCGGCTTCGACCGCCCCAACATCCAGTACCGGATCAACCCGAAAACCAATGCTAACAAGCAGTTGCTGGACTTTATTAAAGCAGAGCACGAAGGCGATTGTGGCATCGTTTACTGCCTGTCCCGCAACAAGGTAGACGCAACCGCCCGTCTGCTGGCCAGCAAAGGTTACACCGCTCTGCCCTACCACGCGGGGTTGAGCGGCGAGGAACGCGCCCGCAACCAGGAGCGGTTTCTCCGGGAAGATGGCGTGATCGTGGTGGCCACCATTGCCTTCGGCATGGGCATCGACAAACCCGATGTGCGTTTCGTTGCCCACATGGACCTGCCCAAAAGCCTGGAAGCCTATTACCAGGAAACCGGCCGCGCCGGGCGCGACGGCAAGCCGTCCACCGCCTGGATGGTTTACGGCCTGCAGGACGTGATCAAACTGCGCCAGATGCTCGAAGCCTCCCAGGGCAACGACCAGTTCAAGCGGGTGGAACGCCAAAAACTTGATGCGATGCTCGGCCTGTGTGAAGTCACCGAATGCCGCCGGCAGGTCCTGCTCCGCTACTTTGGCGACCACCTCGAGGCGCCTTGTGGTAACTGCGATACCTGCCTGAACCCGCCGGAAACCTGGGACGGCACCGTGGCGGTTCAAAAGGCCCTGTCCTGCGTGTACCGCACCGGCCAGCGGTTTGGCGTGACCTATATCATCGATGTGCTGCGGGGCTCAGGAAATGAACGGATTCTGCAGTCCGGCCACCAGACGCTATCCACCTACGGTATCGGCACCGATCTGACAGCGGCGGAGTGGAAATCCGTGTTCCGGCAACTGGTGGCGAACGGCTATTTGCGGGCCGATCCCGAGGGGTTTGGCTCCCTGCAACTGACAGAACGTTGCCGGCCGCTGCTCAAGGGCGAGCAAGCCATTGAACTGCGTAAAGACCCGGTTGCGAAGAAGTCCGCGTCGGTGAAGGCTGGCAACAAACGCACCGGCCAGAACGTGCGGGACCAGATCACCGACCACGAAGGCTGGGAAGCGTTGCGGGCCCGGCGCAAGGAGCTGGCTGACCGTCAGGGTGTGCCGCCCTACGTCATTTTCCACGACACCACCCTGTTCGACATGCTCGAGCGCAAACCGAAAACACTTGAGGAACTGGGAGAGGTTAACGGCGTGGGCGCCGCCAAGCTGGAAAAATACGGCGACCTTTTTCTTCAGACTTTGCAAGAGATTCAGCGGACAGAATCCGGATCTTAGACTAGTTTCAGGGGATGCATGTTTTTCAAGCTGAAGGAACGCAATGTTATCCATGCTTCAAAGTGCCGCCTGCGGCCTGTCGTTGTCCCTGGTGCTGACGGTCTCGCCGGCGCTGGCGCAGTCATCCCCCCATGACTACACCCTTTGGTACCGCAACTACGACAACCCGGCCATCAAGGCCCTGGTGGAACTGGCTCTGGAGAAAACACCGGAATACGGTGCCTTTACCCTCTCACGCAGTGAAGAAGTAACCCAGGGGCGTGCCCTGCGGGAACTGGCCGCCAACCGGTCACAGGTGCTGGATATCGCCAATGTGGCAACCAACCCGGCCAGGGAAAGATCCCTGAATACCATTCCCATTCCCATTGATGGCGGTCTCCTCGGTTTTCGGGTGTGCCTGGTGCTACCGGAAAACCTTCCCCTGTTTGACGACATAAGCAATCTGGAAGACCTGCGGCGCAAAGGCATCCGGATTGGCCAGGGGGCCCACTGGCCAGATACCCCGGTGCTGAGGGCCAGCGGTATCGAGGTAATCACCAACACCAGCTACGAATTGCTGTTCGGCATGCTCAAGGGCAAACGCTTTGAATGTTTCGCCCGGGGCGTGAACGAGGTGCTGTTTGACCTGGAACGCCGGGAAGCTCTGGGCCTGGTGATTGAACCGGGCCTGCTGCTGGCTTACCCGATGCCCTCCTACCTGTTCACCGCTCCCCGTGATCATGAAACGGCCCAGCGCCTGGAACTGGGGCTGGAACGGTCTATTGAAGACGGCAGTTTTGCCCATTTCCTGAAGAACTGGTACGGACTTGCGGTCCGGGAGCTGCAACTGGATGAACGCACCATGATTTTGCTTCAGAACCCGGATTTATCAGAGGAATCCCGGGACATCGGCCGGCGGGCCCTGGAGAGCCTCGACCGGCGCATTCGTCACCTTGAAGACCAGCAGCCCTAAACCCGGAAACGGCTGACCTTCTCTTTCAGGTTGTGGCCGATCGTCTCGATATGGCCGCTGTACACATCGTTCTCACTGGCGGCCTTGGCGGCATCCTGGCCCTGATCGGCAATCCGGGTGATGGACGCACTCAGTTCATCGGTCACCGAAGTCTGCTCCTCGGACGCCGTGGCAATCTGGGAGGTCATTTCCGTGATGGAGGTGATGCCCTCAACAATGCGGTTGAGCGAATCCATGGCGTCCTGAGCTTTCTCCATGCTCATGTTGGACACCGCCGTTGACTCCTTCATGACCTCAACCGAGTCTTTGGCACCCTTCTGCAGACGCTCAATCATGTCGTTGATTTCTTCCGTGGACTTCTGGGTACGCTGAGCCAGATTCCGCACCTCGTCCGCCACCACGGCAAAGCCGCGTCCGGCTTCGCCTGCCCGGGCTGCTTCGATAGCGGCATTCAGTGCCAGCAGATTGGTCTGTTCCGCGATACCTTCAATAACTTCCAGAATGGTGGTGATGGACGACACATCCCGGCCCAGCGTGTCAATCACCTCCGCCGCTGCGTTGATCTCACCCACCAGCTTCTGCACCGCATCCCGGGAGGCGGTAACCGTCTCCAGCGAACCACGGGTCTCGGAATCCACACTGTCGGCGGCATCCGCGGTTTGCTGGGCGTTGCGGGCAATTTCACCGGCGGCGGCCGACATTTCGTTGATGGCGGTCGCGATCATGTCCACTTCCTGTTGCTGGCCCTCCACCGCATGCCGGCTGTGGCTGGAGGTCTGACGCAACGACGACACATTATCGGTCAGCTCGGAGCTGCCCTCCTGAACTTCCTGTACCACCTGCTGGATGTTGGCAACGAACCGGTTGAAACTGGCCGCCAGTTGGCCAAATTCATCGGTGGCGCTGTCGTCCAGCCGCTGGGTGAGATCGGCCTCACCAGAGGCGATGCCGGACAAGGCCCGGTTCAGACGACGTACTGGCGCCATCAGCGTGCGAATGCCGAAATGCAGGGCAATCAGGGCAATCAACAGCCCGCCGGCAGCAATCGCCAGCCCGGTCATGCGCGCCGCCACCACCGGCTCATTGATTTTGTCCCAGTTCACCACCGAGCCCATGTACCAGTCCACACTCCGGGCCTGCTCAATGGGGAAAAAGGCACCACTCCAGGTCACCCCTTCCTGTTCGAACCGGGCCGGCTCGCCATCCAGCGACGGCTTGAAGCCCAGAAAATCATCCACTTTTTCGCCAATCAGCTCCGAATCCGGATGAAACAGGATGGTGCCGTTTTCGTTTACCAGCATCGCGTAACCGGCATCCGCCAGCTTGATGGTCGACAACAACTGCTGAATCGCCTTCAGGCTGATATCCATACCGGCCACGCCCTCGAAATAGCCGCTTTCCACGGGCGCTACAGCGGTAATGATCATCTCGCCGGTCAGCACGTCCTGGTAGGGTTCGGTAAACGATGAACCGTCCGTACTGGTGGCCAGTTCATACCAGGGGCGCTCCCTCGGATCATAGTCTTCCGGCAGACCGCTTTCGGTCTCTCGGTCACGCATCACCATTCGCCCGTCGATGGTACCCACGTACACGTCCTTGGCACTGCTGCCCTCGGTCATGCCGTTGATCAGGTTGCGTGCCATGCGATTGTCGCTGACAGACGTCAGAGCCCCCGCGGTGGCTTCGGTTAACTGAAGGCGGGTATTGAGCCAGTCGGCAATGCTGGCCGTACTCTGAAGCACTGCATCGTCAAGCATGGCCTCCACATAGGTATTGGTGGTGCTTTGCAGGCGCCTGTCGGCGGCGAACGTGAACAGTCCCATGATGATCAGAATGATCACCCCAACGGCGATGAGCAGTTTCTGCCCGAATGAAAGTTGCACGGTGGTTACCCCTGGGCCCGGCGGCCGGTTGTTGCCATGATGATGGTTCGGTCAATACAGTTTATTTCGGCGTTTTGCGCCAACACTTTAATTTGCTCTGATAGAATGCAATCCGCATACCGATCCGGATCTGGAGATTTGAATGGCCCCTGAAGAACTGCACCTTAATCTGCGCAACCTGACACTGGACGATTACGACCAGCTGCAGGAACTGATGGACGACGTCTACGACGACATCGGGGGCGCCTGGCCGAAAGAAACCATCAAGGCGCTGGTGGAGCAGTTTCCGGACGGGCAAATTTGCATCGAGGATAACGGTCACATTGTTGCAGTTGCGTTAACCGTGTGCGTCAAATATGAGCGTTTCAGTAACCCGCACGCCTACGATGACCTGATTCTGCGCAACGAAAAAATCTGGCATAACCCCAACGGCGATTCGCTCTACGGGCTGGATGTGTTCATCCACCCGGACTACCGGGGCTACCGTCTGGGCCGCCGGCTGTACGAGGCGCGCAAGGAACTGTGCCGTTCAATGAACCTGCGGGCCATCCTGGCCGGTGGGCGCATTCCCAATTACTTCAAATATTCCGCGCAATACTCGCCGGAAGAATACATTCAGCGGGTGGACCGCAAAGACATCTACGACCCGATCCTCAGCTTCCAGCTGTCGAACGATTTCCAGGTCACCCGGCTGATGCACAAATACCTGCCGGAAGACGAGAAATCCGAGGGCTATGCCACCCTGCTGGAGTGGCGCAACATTCTGTACACCCCGCCTTCGGCTGTCCTGGATGTGAAGAAAACCCAGGTGCGTTTGGGTGCCGTGCAGTGGCAGATGCGGGAATTCACCTCCGTTGAAGAGGTGCTTGAGCAGGTGGAGTACTTTGTTGATGCCCTGTCTGACTACAAAAGTGATTTCGCCATTTTCCCGGAGTTTTTCAACGCCCCACTGATGGGCCTGACGGACCAGGTGGACCAGACCCGCGCCATTCGGTTCCTGGCCGGCTTTACCGAGCAGTTCCGGGTACAGATGTCGGAAATGGCGGTCAGTTACAACATCAACATCATCACCGGTTCCATGCCGCTGATTGAAGACGACCGGGTGTATAACGTGTCCTACCTGTGCCACCGGGATGGCCGGGTGGACGAGCAGCGCAAGATTCACATTACCCCGCACGAACGCCGTGACTGGGTGATCGAGGGTGGAAGCCAGTTCCAGGTGTTCGAAACCGACGCCGGGCGCGTGGCCATCATGATCTGTTACGACATCGAATTTCCCGAACTGGGCCGGCTGGCCGCGGCCGAGGAGGTGGATATTGTCTTTGTCCCCTTCTGGACCGACACCAAGAACGGTTATCTGCGGGTGCGACATTGCGCCCAGGCCCGGGCGATCGAAAACGAATGCTACGTGGTCATTACCGGCAGCGTGGGTAACCTGCCGAAAGTGGAGAACCTGGACGTTCAGTATGCCCAGTCCTCGGTCTTCTCGCCTTCGGATTTCGCCTTCCCCCACGATGCGGTGATGGCCGAGACCACGCCCAATACCGAAATGATCATGTTCTCGGACATGGATCTTGAGAAACTCAAACTGGTGCGCAACGAGGGCTCTGTCACCAATCTGAAAGATCGCCGTGTTGACATGTACGAGCTAAAAAAACGCAAAACCTGATTCTTGCCAAAACTGGCGTTCAGGACTATTGTAGGAAATCGTCTGTAGAATGTTGATCCGATAGGTATTGCAGGGAAAGCGAGTCATGTACGAACAATTACCGGATATCATCGCCCGTTTCCGCATTCGCCAGGGCCTGTTCCGCAAGGAAACGGTGGAGGCCAAGCTGTATGAGCTGGATGGTTACGGGTGTGTGATGAAAACCGACAAAATCTTTGAGCCGGGCGACACCGTTGTCCTGGACCTGATCATGGATATGCCGGTTGATGAGATCTCGGTGGAAGGCCTCTCGGGTCTGGTCACCGAAAAGCAGAAGCACTGCAGCAATTTTTACTACTCGATTGATTTCAACAAGGCGGGCGTCCCCCCCACTCTGGGTGAGCGGCTGCAACGCATTGTGGATGTACTGGCAAAAAAACAGACACTGCGCTCACGCAGGAATGCCGAGCAAACCGGCAACTTCAAACAGTTTGCCCGTTACGGCACTTCCGCTGCCGCGTCCTGATTCCCTGCCCTGGCCACCGCCCGTGCCAGGGCAAACTCCAGCTTCTCAAGCTCCCTCTCCGGCGTAAACGTCTCAGCCAGGGCTTCCACTTCGGCTTTCAGCCCCGCAAGGAACCGGGAATCGGTTTCCGCCCGGCGCAGGCTCTCCGCCAGGGCCCGTTCATCAACAACCGGAAAATACCCCGGGTAATCATCGCCCAGCAGCCCGCGATTACCCGGAATGTCCGAAGCCAGGACAGGCAACCCGGCCCGGCAGGCTTCAGACACCACATTGGCACCGCCTTCCATCACCGAACTGATCACCATCAGTTTGCTGACTGCCATCAGGTTGTGTAACGCGGGCTTGTCCAGCTCGCCCAGATACCGGAATCGCGGGTTGTCACGGCTTTCATTCAGGGCCTTGTTGTGCCACTCATCGTTATGGGGTTTGCCGGCACAGGACACCACGATCCCGGACTCATCCGGTAGTAGCCGGGCAGCCAGGGCGGCCCGCAGGGAATCTTTTTCATCCCGGAGGTGGCCTATCACGCATACATCAAAGTGCTCCGGTTCCACTGTCGGGCAGCCACCCGGGCTCGGTTTCTCGGCCGATTGCCTGAGGGTGACCAGCTTATGATGGAAAGATGCGGGAATGTCTTCAGAAACCTTGTCGTGCAGCCCCACAAGCACATCGGCTACCGCCATGGAATGCCGGGTTATCTCCGGAAACTCCTTTTGATACCGGTAGATATCCGTGCCTGTTAAAACCACGATCAAGGGTTTGTCCAGCCAGTGCTGCCGGAAAGTCTGCAAGGCATCGGCGCTGCGCCAGGCGTGCAGGGCAATCAGAAGGTCACAGGGCTCTCCCCGATAATCCGTCACCACCTCTATCCGGTGGCCGTTCTGCTCCAGCAGACTCTGCCACCGGACAGCCGTTGCACGGTTACCTGCCTTGGAGTCCGGTCCGGCCGGAGTCACCAGAATAATGTGCATAATTAAAGTAATCCGTCATTGTTTGAAAAAGTCTGCATTTTCAGTTGCTCCAGGTAAAGGCTTTTCACGTATATCAGGTTCAGAGTACCGCGGATTCAAGGTATCCTTGAGGGTACTAAGCTAACGAATACACCTGACTTCAACGGATGGAATAAGAATGAAACTGAGTCGAATGATGTCTGTGCTGGCTGCCGCCACCTTATCCCTGGCCGCAGCGCCCACCCTGGCTGATACTTTCGTGTTTACAGCGATTCCGGACCAGGACGAAACCAAACTGGTGGAGCGTTTCAGCGGCGTTGCCGATTACCTGTCCGAAGAACTGGATGTGGACGTGCGTTACGTACCGGTGAAATCCTACGCCGCGGCGGTTACCGCGTTCCGTAACAACCAGGTGCAGCTGGCCTGGTTTGGCGGCCTGTCCGGTGTGCAGGCACGTCGGCTGGTGCCGGGCTCTGAAGCCATCGCCCAGGGTGAGGAAGACCAGGCATTCCGGAGCTATTTCATTGCCAATACCTCAGCGGGTATCGAACCGGTGGACGATTTTGCCTCCCTTGAAGACCAGTTGCAGGACAAGACCTTCACCTTTGGCTCCAAGGGGTCAACATCAGGCCGTTTGATGCCGGAATTCTACCTGCGTGATACGTTCGGACAGTCGCCCGACGAGATGTTCTCCCGCGTGGGCTTCAGCGGCAACCACACCCGCACCCTGCGGCTGGTGGAAGCCGGTACCTATCAGGTGGGAGCGCTGAACTTCCAGGTATGGGAGCAGGAGCTGGCCAACGGCAATGTGGACACCGATGCTGTCGAGGTTATCTGGGAGACACCCACCTATCCGGACTACCAGTGGACCATCCGGGGCGATGTGGACGAACGTTTTGGCGAGGGTTTCCAGGAAAAAGTGACCCGGGCCCTGCTTGATCTTGACGATCCGGAGCTGCTGAACAATTTCCCCCGTTCTTCGTTCATTCCTGCCTCCAACAGCGATTATCAGGCGATTGAAGATACCGCTGAAAAAATCGGAATTCTCGATTAATGCCGGAAATCCGATTTGACGGTCTGACCGCCAGTTTTGCGGGAAAGCAGGTGGTTGGCCCGCTTTCCCTGCATATCCGGGATGGCGAGCACGTGGCGCTGGTGGGCAAGAGTGGTGCTGGCAAGTCCACCTTGATCCGGCTTATGTACCAGCATGCTGAACAACAGGCATCCCTGATCCCTCAAGATCTGGGCCTGGTCAATGCCCTGCCGGTGTTCCACAACGTGTTCATGGGGCAACTGCATGAACACAGCCTGTGGTACAACACCTGGACGCTGTTACGTCCTTTCAAAACAGACCGCAAGGCCATTGCCGCCCTGCTTGGCCAGCTTGGCATGGAAGAAAAACAGTGGACACCGGCGGCTTCGTTGTCTGGTGGCCAACGCCAGCGCGTGGCCATCGGCCGGGCGTTGTACCGGCAGGCGCCGCTGCTGCTGGCCGATGAACCCATTTCCGCCCTGGACGGGCTGCTGGCGCACCAGGTAATGGAGCATCTGGTCGAGCAGTTCCCCACCAGCGTGGTTGCCCTGCACGATGTGGACATGGCGCTGAAATACTGTGATCGCATTGTTGGTATCAAAGATGGCCTGGTGGCTCTGGATGCGCCCGCAGCCGAACTCACGCCCGCAGATATCATGACCCTTTACTGACCCAATGCTCGCCTACCCGACCGTCAGAACCAGCCTCATTTTCCTGGCCATCGCCATTGGTGGACTTCTGGTGGCCGATATTGCCATCACCACGGCCAATCCCTGGCAGGATCTGGGCCAGTTCTTCCTGGGTGTGGCCACGCCCAATTTCTTCAGCACCGAGGGCCTGGCCACCGCCCTGCTCCGCACCGTGGCTTTTGCCTTTGTCGGGGTTACCCTGGGCAGTGTATTCGGGTTTCTGCTGTCGCTGGCGTATCGCTGGTTGCCGGTGCGCCTGTTCTGCGCGTTTATCCGTGCGATTCATGAACTGTTCTGGGCCCTCATTTTCCTGCAGTTTTTCGGCTTCCACCCGCTCACGGGCGTGCTGGCCATCGCCATCCCCTACGCTGGCATTTTCGCCAAAGTGTATTCGGAAATCTTCGAGGAAGCTGACCCGGAACCGGGCCGGCTGCTGCCGCCGGGCACCAACCGGGCGGTCGCTTTCCTGTATGCCAAAGTGCCGGACTGCTGGGTGCAATTACGCACCTACACCGCCTATCGACTGGAATGCGGCCTGCGCTCTTCGGCTATTCTCGGCTTCGTGGGCCTGCCCACTCTCGGCTTTTACCTGGAGTCCTCGTTTTCCATGGGCATGTATTCCGACGCCGGCGCCATGCTCATCCTGTTCTATGTCCTGATCGCCACCATGCCGCTTTGGGTGCGCCCGAAGCTGTTGCCGGTTTTCATACTGGCCGCCCCGTTTTTCCTCGGCGAAGGCATGCCGATCGTCTGGGGTAACGTGGAACGCTTTTTCACGGAAGACATTGTGCCCGCCCCCTTGCGTGAGGGCGAAGGGCTGGCAGGCCTGCTGCCGTGGCTGGGTGATGTGATGGCCAACGAGGCGTTGCCCGGCATCTGGAACACCGTGGTGTTAACCCAGATAGCCCTGGTGGCAACGGGGATTCTGTCGTTACTGGCCTTTCCCCTCATATCCCGGCATTTCGGCGGCCCGGTACGGCGCACCTCCGGGCATGTGCTGCTGGTAATTGCCCGCTCCACCCCCGAGTACATTCTTGCCTATATTCTGCTGCAACTGTGGGGGCCCTCCATGTTGCCGGCGGTAGTGGCGCTGGCGTTACACAACGGTGGTATTATCGGCCACCTGATCGGGCGCCAGAGCAGCACCATTCACCTGCGGCCCGATGCACCCCGGGGTTTTGTCCGTTACAGCTGGGAATTGGTGCCAAGGCTTTACCGCCCGTTCCTGGCCTTCCTGTTTTATCGGTGGGAAATCATCATGCGGGAAACGGCCATTCTCGGCATTCTGGGCATTTACACGCTGGGCTTCTACGTAGACAGCTCCATCCAGGAACTGCGTTTTGACCGGGCCATGCTGCTGATCCTGATCACCGCCCTGCTCAATATCGGTGTCGACACCCTCGGCCGCTACATTCGCCGCAGGCTGGCCCTGCAAACCCTGCCAACCTGTTGACCAGACGGCGTTTATTTGACCGCGTTGAAGATCATCCGCGGGTTGTCCATTTCCAGCTTGCGCTGGCCGCTTTGCAGGCTGATGTGCCACATCATGTCGGTGCCAGTGGCGCAAAACGGTGCCGTGAAGGTGGCGGAATACTGGTCTTCCGCCGTTTTCTTCAGCGGCACCGGGTACTCGCCCATGTACATGGACTGGCCACGCAATACCGCCAGGAAACGCTCCGGAGCCACCGGGGCATTCAGCTCCAGGTGATATTCCACGCCCTGTTCGGTGGATTCGCCGGCGCTCAGTTGCGCGCTCCACTGCCCTTCACGGGTGGACCAGGAGCAGGTTTCCTCAAGAACATCACAACGGGCGTTGGCGGAGGCCTCACCGCCACCAATCCAGGGTTTGTCGCCCGAGTTGAAAATGGTGATGCCAATAACAGCAATAACTAAACCTATGGCGAGGTAAGCGCGTAACATAGTGGTCCCCGTGTTTTATTGTCAGCCGTGCATTATGCGGGTATTTGCTGCCGGGGCAAAGGTTTCTAAATACCGGTCAGCGTGAGAAAATGCCCGGCTATTCCACTCAGGCAGGTTCAACAGACAAGGTGGTGCCGTGCAACCGGATATTTCCGTAAAACACCTTAACAAGAGTTACCAGGGCGGTTTTCAGGCTCTCAAAGACGTGAACCTGGATATCTATTCCGGTGAGATTTTTGCCCTGCTTGGCCCCAACGGTGCCGGCAAAACCACCCTGATCTCCATCATATGCGGCATCGTCAATAAAACCGACGGTGAGGTGAAAGCGGCCGGTTACGACATCGTCCGTAATTATCGCCAGGCCCGCGAGGCCATCGGCCTGGTGCCCCAGGAACTGCACACCGATTCCTTCGAAAAAGTCTGGGACGCGGTGTCGTTCAGCCGGGGCCTGTTCGGCAAGCCACCCAAGCCCGAACACATCGAAAAGGTCTTGAAGGACCTGTCGCTGTGGGACAAACGCAACAACCGCATCATGTCCCTCTCCGGCGGCATGAAGCGCCGGGTGATGATTGCCAAGGCGCTCTCCCACGAGCCCCGAATCCTGTTCCTGGACGAGCCCACCGCCGGTGTGGATGTGGAACTGCGCCGGGATATGTGGGAAATGGTGCGTAAACTGCGGGAAAACGGCACCACCATCATCCTGACCACCCACTACATCGAAGAAGCCGAAGAGATGGCGGACCGCATCGGGGTGATTCGTGAGGGTAAAATCATTCTGGTCGAGGAAAAGAACCAGTTGATGTCCAAACTGGGCAAAAAAGAACTGCGCCTGCACCTGCAGCAAAAACTGGACAAGGTACCCGGCGAACTGACCCTGGAACCGGTGGAACTGTCGGATGACGGCTACCAGCTTATCTACACCTTCGATGCCCAGGAACAACAGGCCGGTGTGGCCCGGCTACTGCGCACATTGGGTGACCTTGGCATTGAGTACCGCGACCTGCAAACCCGGGAAAGCTCCCTGGAGGAGATTTTTGTCGGCCTGGTACACGACTGAACACCGCCCGGTCTTCGGATGGAGAAAAGAATGAACCTTTACGGTGTAAAAGCAATCTACAAATTCGAAATGGCACGCATGAAGCGCACCGTCATGCAAAGCGTGCTGGCGCCGGTGATTTCCACCTCGCTGTATTTTGTGGTGTTCGGTTCGGCCATCGGCTCGCGCATGGGCGACATAGGCGATGTCAGTTACGGCGCCTATATCATTCCCGGGCTGGTGATGCTGTCGCTGCTCATGCAAAGCATTTCCAACGCTTCTTTCGGCATTTACATGCCCAAATTTTCCGGCACCATTTATGAGGTGCTCTCCGCGCCGGTGTCTTATGCGGAAATCGTCATGGGGTATGTGGGCGCCGCGGCCACCAAATCGGTGATTCTCGGCCTGATCATCCTGGCCACTGCCAAACTGTTCGTGGACTACGACGTACTGCATCCGTTCTGGATGATCTCCTTCCTGGTGCTGACCGCCATCACCTTCAGCCTGTTCGGTTTTATCATCGGCATCTGGGCGGACGGTTTTGAAAAGCTGCAGATCGTGCCCATGATGATCGTGACACCACTGGTGTTCCTCGGCGGCACTTTCTACTCCATCGACATGCTGCCGGAGGTCTGGCAGACCATCAGCCTGTTCAACCCGGTGGTGTACCTGATCAGCGGCTTCCGCTGGGCCTTTTACGGAGTGTCTGATGTGCACGTGGGCATCAGCGTGGGCATGACCCTGTTCTTCCTGACCGTATGCATGGCCACCGTGTCCTGGATTTTCAAAACCGGCTACCGGCTGCGCTCGTGAAGCGTGCGGCTTTACTGCTGGCAGGCTGGTCCGCCTTGGGCCTGCTGAACCTCGCCAGCGCCGGTGAGCCTCAGACCCTGCCAACGGTAGAGGCCTGTTTTATCGGCCAGAATGGCGCAACCGGCCACCCTGTGGTGCTGGAAACCGCGAAAACCCCGTCGGAACGCAGCACCGGCCTGATGTGGCGGCAAGAGCTGGCAGAAAACACCGGCATGCTGTTCAGCTATTCCCGGGAACGCTCACCCGATACCGGCTTCTGGATGTACAACACCCGCATACCGCTGGATATCGCCTTTCTGGATGAGCAGGGCGTGATTGTCAGCATCCGCCATATGGAACCCTGCGAGGCCAGCAACCCACGCCAGTGCCGGAGCTACCCGGCAGGCCGGTTTTTCTGGCATGCCGTGGAAATGAATGCCGGGTATTTTGAACAACACGACCTGACCCCCGGCGACCGGCTGGAATGGCCGGTCACCCGGAGCCAGTGCGGCAGCTGACCTACTCGTCCCGCCATTGCGGATGACGCTTCTCCAGAAACGCTGAAATCCCCTCCTGGGCATCGGCGGCATCCATATTCGAGGCCATGACCTCCGCCGTATATTCATAGGCCTGCTCCAGCGGCATTTCCACCTGACGGTAAAACGCTTCCTTGCCGGTTTTCAGGGTAAACGCGGACTTGGCGGCAATCGTGGCGGCTAAGCCATAAACGGTTTCATCCAACACCTCGGCACTCACCACACGATTGATCAGGCCGAATATTCCAGCTGGGAAAACACCTCGGACAACGCCTGCATCATGGGCATGGACAGGCTGTTGCGCTTTTCCGGCTGGTTCAGGGTCACGGTGGTTATGCCGTTCTCGGTATGCACCCGAACCAAATCGCCCGGCGACTCTGTCATCACGGAACCTCCATTCTTGTTTTATGGTTATGAAGTTTCAGTATCAACCCGAGAGCGGCGGCTGTCGAATCGACCTTGGGCGGAGAGTTGTAATCCCGCGATTTCGGCCCCAAAGTGGAAACCAAGACAATTCGTTTCTGAATACCAAGGAGGCCGCATGTTCCGTTCCTACCTTCTGCGCGCCATAGTCGCCATCGCCATTATTGGCGGCGGCATCTACGTGATCATGAAAGACGATCCTGCGGTGCCAACCGGTGATATCAACGAAATCCGCCCACTGCCGGAGCAGAGCGCGCCAGATACCAATAACTAAGGGTTACGTAAGGATACCGTTTGTTGTTGACTTGATTGGCTTTTCTGACTTTTAATAACTGAAAACGACAATCCGTCGGATTTTAAGAATAAAAAAGTCAGAGCTCCATTCCTGCACGAAAGGACTCACCGGGATGAATACCGAATTGCCCGTTCTTGCCGCACAGCAACGCATTCACGAGAAAATCGCCGCTCACGCGCCATTGCGACAGATCCTGTGCGAGATTGTTGACTGGATATTAATGCAATTCCCGGGATCGTCGGTTTCCCTCATGGCCTTCAATTCACGCCAGGAAACCCTCTCGGCCATCCCGTGCAACTCACTGTCCGCCCCCTACTTCGAAAAGCTCCAGCAGATTCCCCTGATTACCCCCGCCCCCTGTTTTGTCACCGCAGCCTGCACCGGAGAGATGTCGACAACCGCTGATATAGCCGAAGATGGCAACTGGCTGGATTACCAGCAGGTGGCACTTGATGATGGCTTCCGGGCCTGCTGGTCTTATCCTGTCATCAGCTGTGACGAGGAGCTGCTAGGCGTTGTCTGTGTGTATTTCAGACAACCAACCAACGCCGGACAGCACGCCGAATTCAAACTGAAACAGGCCGCCGCATTGATTGCACTGGCCTGGATCCGGGAGCGGGACCGCAAAAAACACCGCACACTGCACGAATGGCACAGCGCGCTGTTCAACAACCACTCGGACGGCGTTTACGAGCTGGATCTGTCTGGGCGCTTCCAGCGTGGCAACCGCGCCCTTGAGCGCATTGCCGGGTACACTGAAGATGAACTGCTTGGCACTCATTTCAATCAACTGGTTGACCCCGACTACCAGGAAAAGACACAGGCCGCCTTTGATGCCGCCTGCTCCGGCGATGCCATCACCTACGAAACCCGTGGCAGGACAGCCGAAGGCTGTTTTATTGACCTGGAAGTGACCAACTTCCCGGTAGTAATCGATGACAGAATTGTCGGTGTCTGGGGCATTTGCCGGGATATCACCTACCGCAAGGAACAGGAAGCCCAAATCGCCTTCCAGGCCACCCATGACTTGCAAACAGGGTTGATCAACGGCAGCGCCTTTTCCGAGCGCCTGGCGAATATCTTCTGGACCTGCCAGCAAAACAACGAAAGCCTGGCCTTTATCGATATCGACCTGGACGGCTTCAAAAGCATCAACGATGGCCTGGGCCATTCCGTGGGAGACCGTTTATTGGCGGCCGTCGCCAGCAGGCTGCGGCTATGCTCGAACAAGAACACCCTGGTTGGCCGGCTGGTGGGGGATGAATTCGGGCTGCTCATTAATAGCTATGAGCGCCCGCAGGAAGTCGTTGATATCGCGGAATGCATACTCCAACAGCTGGCCAGGCCGTTCGAGATCGGCGACCTGACGCTACACATCAGTGCCAGCATCGGCATTGCCGCCAAAGCACCGGACATGGAACAGCCCCACGAGCTGATCCAGCACGCAGACCTGGCCCTGAACCACGCCAAACGCAAGGGCCGCAACACCTGGCAGTGGTACCACGGTGCCGGCGTCAAAAGCACCCTGGACAGCGTGTTCCTGCGCAACGAACTGCAACAGGCATTGGAAAAAGACGAATTCACCCTGCACTACCAACCGGTTGTGGACGCAGTCAGCGGCAAAATCCGCAGCGTGGAGGCTCTGGTACGCTGGAACCATCCCGAAAGGGGCATGATTTCCCCGGGCGATTTCATTCCACTGGCGGAAAAAACCGGCCAGATCGTCCCCCTGGGCCAGTGGGTATTGCGCCAGGCATGCCGGGAAATTGCCCGACTGAACGCCAGCAGCGAAAGGATGTTACCGGTGGCAGTGAACATCTCCTCGCTACAGTTCCTGCGGGAAAACTTCCTGACCGCCGTGGACGACGCCCTGGAAGCATCCGGCCTGCCCGCCCGCTTCCTGGAGCTGGAAGTCACCGAAAGCGTGTTACTCGATGGCGCCGAGCCGGTCATCGCACTCATGGATACCCTCAGCAGCCGTGGCATCAGAGTCGCGATTGACGATTTCGGCACCGGCTTCTCCAGCCTGAGCTACCTGCGTGACCTGCCCACCCACAAAGTGAAACTCGACCGCAGCTTCATCAACAAAACCCTCACCGACCGCCGAACCGCCGCCATTGTGCAGGGCGTGATCACCATGGCACATCACATGGACATGGTGGTGGTTGCCGAAGGCATTGAAACCGAAGACGAACAGAACGACCTGGTGCGGCGCAACTGCGATTTGCTACAGGGTTACCGGTTCTCAAAGCCGGTGCCTCTGGAGGTACTGGCGGAGCTGCCGGACAGGTTGCCTGGAATCGGCAGTTAACCAATAAGGAACAGGTCATTGCGTCCGCCGACAATGCATCAGCGAAAACCAGAAAGTCAAAGTCCGAGATGTTCCTGGACTGCCAAGCTTGCCATGCTCGCACGCCATTTGCGGTTAAATGGAGTACAGTTAGCACGCCTGGGTAAGCCCAGCCCACAAAAGTTCGCGTGATCGCCTGCGCGAGAAAGATGATTGTGGTGCTCAATACCATGACCAAAATCAGGAACCATGGCGGGGGAAAACGGCTTGCTTTATGGGATTGATACCACAGTCACTTGTTATCTCTTCGGTGGAATCAAATTCTCTTTGATGATCCCATTTCGGAATATGGATTTTTTTGTTCCTTTTTGCAGGTACTCAATGACCCCAACCAATTCCTTCGAGAAATCGATTATCATTGGTTCTGTATATGGCTGAGACAATGTATAGCTAACGTTGTACCCTTTTATTTTGTAGCGAAAATCGGGACCGGAAATCCACCCTAAGTTAAATCGCTCCTCTTTTTTAAAATCTCCATACTCTTTGCCACCCAAAGGCGCTAGCCTTCCCGCTAATTTACGCAGAGAGTATTTCTCACCCTTATCTTCATTTTCTATCAATATTTCATTATTGAGCCCGGATATGGTTATTTTCGAACTGAGGCTGACGCCCAAACTTTTCTTAGCCCAATCAACATCCAGCAATGGCTGAAAGTCGGTAATGTGAGCGGGCATTTGGATTGTCATGTTAATGTGAATTTCCCGGATTAGAGGCGTCCCATCGGCATCCAGCCAATCGGAATCGTTCTGCTCACGGACAACTAATAGGTCAATTTTGTTATACTCTGCTTTAGAGCGCGCTCCTGACTGATAACCCTTTTTCGTTGCGAATACTGGTTTTAAGTCCGGAATATCTCGAATTTTACCTATGAGAGCATCTATTTTCTCTAATGAAATAGAAGAATTATAATCCTTGCACTCTACCACTGTTTTATAGGTGATCCCTGCCAACTCATATTCCCAATAGATATCAAACTCACGCTCGACGCCGCAGGAGTCTACGATCTTCTTGTTACGTTGAATCTCGATATTTTTCTGCTCAGTGATAGCTTCGGCATTCAGAAGAGCTCGATGCAAAAGCCCAACAAACTCTTCATACGCCTTTCCGTCGTTTCTCAATTTCTAGCTCCATAGAGATAACGAGGCTGTAGAAAACTCATTTCTGAGCCAACCCTACCGCCCTTCTGTTCGTTTCTTCATCCCGGCCGGCAACTCGCCTGGCCATCATGAATTTCCCATTCGATCAGTTGAGCCACTGCATCGGCAATGACCGAGAGCAGATTTTGCCCCTAATGGGGCTAATTAGTGGCCTTTTTCGCTCATTCAGGCCGCCAACTGTCCGTAATTCGCCAGTTTCTCGATGTTGTGCACCAGGCAATACAGCGTAAGCGCCGTTAAATCGACCCACTTGCTCTAACCGTATTGAGCCACTTTTTTTGAAGTCGGCAGCTCTGCATTCCAGGGCAAGAGTGTTTCGAGTTGTTCGAGGGTAACCGCATCCGCTATGTGCGTCAGCACATGATGGATGTAAGCCGACGGCTCCAGCCCGTTGGCTTTGGCCGTTTCGATCAGCGAGTAGCAGGTGGCGCTCGCTTTCGCGCCTTGCGACGTATCCGCGAACAGCCAAGCTTTTCTTCCCAGAGCGAACGGACGGATGGCATTTTCGGCACCGGCGTTGCTGATCTTCAGATCGCCGCGTTCACAGTAGCCAACCAGGGTATCCCACTGGTTCAGGGTGTAGTCCATAGCCTTGCGGGTAAGTGAGCCTTTCAGCACCTTGCTGGCATTTTTCTCCAGCCAGGCTTTGAAGGCGTTCAGTAACGGCAGGCTTTTTTCCTGACGCACCCGATAGCGCTCGCCATCACTCAGTTCGTTCGCGGCTTTCTCGACGGCGTACAGTTTGCGGATGTGGCTGAGGGCCACATCGGCTTTTGAGGGTGGACCTTTTTTGCCCTTGGCTGGCGCAGCCCGGGAGGCTTCCACGAACTTGCGTCGGGCATGATCCCAACAACCGATTCGGGTCAGACCGTTTTCACGGCAGACTTGTCCGTAACCGGAATAGCCATCGGCTTGCAGGATGCCCTGGAAGGTGTCCAGCAGGCGCACCGGCACCTGGCCACCACGGGATGGATCATAGTCGAACAGCACTGAGGGTTTACCGGGCGGGCCGCCCCGGGTCACCCACATCCACTTGTCCGATTGCGCCCTTTTGCCATCTTCCTTGAGCACCTGGATCCGGGTTTCATCGGCCTGCAGGTAGTCACTGCCGTTCTGTGCTTCCCGCATCAGGGTCATCAGCGGTTTGAACACGTCGTTCAGGCGGATGATCCAGTGGGCCATGCTGGTGCGGCTCACTTCGTGGCCCAGGCGCTTGAGCATTTGCTCTTGGCGGTACAGTGGCAGGCCATCGGCATACTTGGACGTAATCAGATAAGCCAGCAGTGACGGTGTGGCAATGCACTTGCCCAGCGGGTGTGTAGACCGGGCGGCAACGATAACGCGCTCTTCGCCGTCCTGTTCGAACACGGCCTTTTCCTGCCAGTACTCCAGGACTTTCAGTTGGGCCGGAATATACTCCAGCTCTTCCTTCACTTTGGTGAAGAAGGTCTTGCTGGCGCCGGCTTTCTCGTCGTCGCTGAGGGTCAGCTCAATACGCTCACGCAAGAGCGTATCGGAGAAGCCGCGTTGGCGGCGCTTGTGGGAACGAGGCGGCGCATCGGCTTCTTCCACATCGTCAGGGAGTTCATCGCGCAGTTCGTCAATCGCCACTTCCAGCTCGGCTTCATCGAACAACACGATCTGGTTGGGCTGTTTTTCACTGCTTGCGGCGAACTGCTGGATCTTCTTGTGACGCAGGAGCTCTTCAAGGATCTTGATGTGGGCATCGCGGCTCTGAATGGCCTGATCACGCTGCTTTAACTGATCCTGATGGTTCTGGAGCGTTTCATCTTTCGCCGTCAGTTGTTCCTGCAAATCGCTGATAACCGCCGCCATTTCAGCGGGTGAGAGACCGCTGAGATCGGGTGTTTTGGGCGTATTATCAGGCGTTGTTTTCATGGCGAAATTATAGCAAAAACAACGCCCTGACACACTTAAAAAGTGCTACCCAACGCTCTCATAATGCAGGGTTTTATGGCCCTGCAGCAGCGTGATGTCGTAGCCGTCCAGCAACCAGTTGATTTGCTCGCCGTTCAACGGCATCAGCTCATCCGACGGCCCCGGCCACTTGAATTTTTCCTCGGCCAGGGACTTGTAGTAAAGCACGAAGCCGTTGTCTTCCCACATCAGGCACTTGATCTTGTTGCGCTGCCGGTTGGTGAAAGCGTAAAGCGCGCCGGAGAACGGACTGTGCCCCAGCTCCTGCTCGACAATCAACGCCAGGCCGTTGGCCTGCTTGCGGAAATCGATGGGCTGCCGGTACAGGTAAATCTCCGGCAGGTCCCAGGAGGGGCGAAGATACCGGTGGCGCATTACAGTTGCCTCAGCACGGCACCGAGCAATTCCACATTGCCGGCGTGCAGGCCGGTGATTGAGACACCGCCGGGCAACGACACCGTTAATCCTTTTGGTGATGACGGACTCGGCACCGCCGCCACTTTGGCAAAGCCGGCCGACGACACGTCTTGCTCCGGAACCGACGCCTCTGGCTCGGTCAGCTTTTTGCGCCAATAAATAAAGCGGCAATAGGTTAGAGATTGTTGTTGGCAGTAGGCCATGCCGGACAAACCCGACGCCTGCCAGTCCTCGATATGTTGCTGCCAGAGACGTTTGCGTTCGGCGTGTGTCATGCTGATTCCTCCCGGTGTTGACGAGGAAATCAGTGTGGGCAATCTTGGTAACCGAATGTAGGTGCGGGTTTATTGGCGCTTACAATACAGCTGCCACTGGCTCTGTACTTTTCTCTTCCCGCGCAGACTGAAGCGATTCAGGCGCTTGGTCGTACCGATGTTGCCGAACACCGGCTCCACCACCGACATTCGGTGGCTGTATATCTCTTTGCCCTGTTGGCTGTCGACCCGGTGTTTCATCCAGTCCGTGTAGTTCGCAGGCGTTTGTTCTCGATGGTGAACGACACCTGGCGTCCAGAGCCCTTGCGGTGATTGGCAGAAGCCGGGTTTTGCATGCACTGGTATTTCTTCGGGCAATGCCGGCATTGGAGAAGACGGCCTTCGAAGTGCACCCGGGTCTTGCCGTTCTCGACTTCCCGCGTGCTCTGATAGCTGATGGTATTGCCCGCCGGGCAAATGCAGGTCAGGTTCACCGGATCGAACTGGAATTCACTGGCTGGGATGATGGTTTTCCTGCCGGTTTTGGGTAGATGCTGATGCCGTTTGCCGTATTTATCCTTTTGGTTCTGGAACTTCGGATCGCGGCTCCGGAATTGGTTGTCGGGCACGTAGCCGTTGATCCGGTGCTCCTCAGAGATAGTAGCGAATTAAGGCGGCCAATATCGTTGGATTGTCTAGCTGCGCTTGCCGACCGACGAGCATAAATCGCGGACAAGACCGCAATGAGGACAGAGGCGATCGTAATTCCTGAGCCAATTGAAATCTCGATGCCGTTCTCCTCAAATTTAACGCCTGCATTTGCGGATGGTTTGGAGCGCAGCGAAAAACCAGTCCGAAAACATGAAATTGTTAGATTTTATTTTCGGAAATTTTCACATTTTCAAGCCCCCACATTTTCCATATATCCGAGAAATAGCAGGATTTCCCTTGGGCAAGTCGTGCCCAAGGTGCAGAATGGCAATTATCATCTGGTGTACAACCCGAATATTCGTTCACACAGTGCCTATTTAAAATGCATCCCTGTTGTTTACCCTGTACTATTTCATGAAATGAGAGAATAGCGGGATACATTAGGGGAGTGCGAAGCGATTCCTCTGAACCTCTGAGCCAGGCTTCAAAGTTTCGATTAAAAACGATTGGCATTCCTACGCTTCGGATAAAATCCATTAGCGACTGCCTAGATTGGTTCTTATCTGCTCCCCACAGCCTAGCGGATATCGACATATCGCTATTTCTTACTTTTCTCGCCCTAATGACCATACAACTAGCCCATTTCTCTTCTTTGAAAGGGGAAACGGTGAACAAATCATTTAATTGAGACTCTGCCAATTCAGAAGCATTTATATACTCGACACCAACTGACTCTTCTTCTAATGTATAATTATTCACTACATATCGATAATATTCGTTTTTATTTTCGAACACTAGCCTAAGATCATGAATTTGTTTCAAGCAATCGACAAATATTTCTGCTGGGTTGTAGTACATCAATGACGCTTCGCACAGCTCACAAATTGCAAGCCTGTTGTGTGAAATTGTGGGGCATAAGTGCTCGGCTAGCATCAACGCAGCATCATATGGAAAATTTTTTCTTCTTTCTTCTTCTCCGTATATCTCGTTTTCAATTAAGTTTGCCATGCTTTCATAAATAGCCATTGCCCCAAAATGGAATTCCTCAGTTGCGCTAATCACCGGGCTCCCGTACTTTATGTTGATAAATTTTACTGGGTAAGGTACAAGCTCTACCTCCATCTCGTCTTCAATTACGTCTACAACGGAATAACTCTCAGGGAACTCTTTGAATTTTTCTGCATCATCTCCTACATATAATGAAAACAGATCGTTATTAGCCATTACCGTATCACTGAGATCGCTACTCAATAACGGCAACTGAACAGGAAGGCTCTTTTGCCTTAACGCACCGTTCTGGGACTTAATGACATCGACACATTTTGAAATATTATTTAGCCCGTATGTAGTACTCACGTCCTGTAAAAAATGGATCAATTCGTGGGAGAAAACTCGCTCATCCACAGTGCCTAGAATTTTTTCAATAGCCATGTCTACATCAACCTGCATCATGAAAAAGGCTGGAACATAAAATCCTAGATCTCTATGGAGTTTCATTTATCACCCTAAATCTAACGCCCAAGCTCAGTTGCCGCCGGAGCGGATGAAGTCCGCGTAGGGAACCCGAAGCGCAGCAGCGCTTTGGGCGGTCAGCTGCAGCGCTTCGTTATGCGTCTCCCTGAGTTGAGCTACTGAAGCTCATCTGGCTGAAAGCGAGTAATCACGTCAGCTGTTTCCTCGACGCGGAGTCGGATATTTACGGTGTTGGATACCTCGGAATAAATCGAAAGTACCACGGCACTCATACCATCGTTAGGACTGCTCGGCTTGTCGATAATTACTTCCATACCGACCTGAACGTCTTGCAACCTCATCATGCATCCTTTGTGTCTTGCATTTACACCGGCGTATAACGAGGCTGTAGAAAAAGTCCCGCCCATTTGTCCGATCGCGTTCCTACGTAAAATCTGGAAGTGTTTTCAATCATAAGTGCTCCAGATTTCAAGAATAGGCCCAATTTTTAGTTCATTTATTGATCGTTTTCGGCTCAAAATAGGCCTTCGACCTTTTCCTACAGCCTCAACGCTAGCATCAACGGCGGCCAACTAAGGCGTCCGGTGGAGGCCCCTAGGGCCGGAACGAATTTAATGCATTGGTTATGTGAGCCCTTGGTTGAGCCTCCGCATACTCTCGTTAATTCTTTCCTGCTGCCGTGCCTTGCGTTCAGTTACTTCTGCACGGGACACCGGATCAACGGGAAGGGCGAGCGGAATCTTAAAGCTAACTCTGTTCGATGAAGAGCTCTTGCTACTTGATCCAGCGTCTGCGCCTAACGAAAAAACGCTAGCAACCTTAAGCTTCCCGCCTCCGGAAACTTCGGAATTTTCGTCGACGGTAACAGCTACATCGAAGTCAACGAGGAAAACATTCTGCCCCTCGCCCATTGAGCCAAAATGAGAGTTGTCACTGTTTTTTGAGCTACCAACCGCAGCGGGATTAGAGTATCCACCTGATTCTCTAACTTCCTCGATAGACTCCTGCACACCGGTTGATAGCTGGACCAGGGTCTCTCTTACGAAATCCTTGAGATCCATCATTAACTCCTTATTGCTCTACATAACGTAAAGATAACCGTCGCAATTATGCATAGTTTGGCGCAGCGGACCCATACCTAATGGGGTCCGAGTTCACCGATTTTTTAAAGTAGTATTTAGAATCTTTCTCCAAGAAAGATAAAAAATGTGCAGCATTTTCACTGCGGCCGTATTCTTCCAACATAAACCATGCGGCAGGCAAAAGGAAAACGAGAAAAAAGAAAATGAAAGCAAATCCCTGAAAACCTCTAACTTCGACTAGAATCGGCGCATACATCAATGTCATCAACGCTAAAAATGCATACAAAAAATATGCGGCGAAAGCTCGCCGTTTTGTGGACTTCCTCTTCTTCTCGTTATTATACTTTTCTTTATACTCGAAAAATTTCGAAAATTCGTTGTATTCGACCATAAACTGAGCACTTTCATACAGGCGAAACGCCTTTAAAGGGTTTTGTAGATTTATGAGTCTAATTATTTCCGAATAATTTAAAGGGAATTTCAGATAGTCTTTAAAAGCATGCTCAATGACTATGTTTGGCCGTCCTTCAATTCCTTGAGCCATAACCCCCCTCAAAATATCAAAACTGTCATCATGCTTTGATTGCTTCCGCTCGGGAAGGTGACTTTTAACCCGGTTGAAAGTCAGGGTTATTATTGCCGCTATCAAAGCTTTAATGATGTCAGGGTAATACTCTTCCATCTATACATCTCTCTCAGGAAATTGATAATTCGGAAAATTTAACGCGGAGATAAGCGGCGGCCCGTAAGGGGCGTCCGGCGGACGGCCCTCTGGCCGGGAGCGAACTTAATTGACTGGTTAAAGGCAGGTACTGACACTGCCTGCTCCCTGGCAACGACCGCGACGGCCTACTCCGTTTCTTTGCACCAGCTCACGCCGATGCCGTTTGTTTAAAACCACCGCCAAGCCAGCGGTGGATGAACCTGTACTCAAAGGTACCAGATCCAGAATACATTGTCGGCGGACAGCCCCAAACGACGAACACCGATTTTGCTACCAACGCCGCTGACGATTAAAGCTGCCAAACCGGACGCGGACTCTGCTGGCCTTGGTGCTCTCACAATTGCCGGGTTTAACTGCCAGAATCGGCACCAAGGCCACTGGCACACGGCCACCCAAAGACCGAAGCCTTTGCCATTAACGCCCAGCGTAACCGGGCGGCTTTGGAGCGTCAGCGGAAAAGCCGATCCGCGTTAACGCTGTTGTTAGAGCAATCATATATCTCGAGGCCCCAGGTCGCCTTCTTCTGGCTCCCCTTTCTTTAGCCTTTCCCGGCGCTCCCCTTCTATTCGCAAACCGTCGTCGATCCGGTAAAGAAGGGTTAGAGCGCCCCCGGGCGCAGCAGGTGTTTCAAATACTGTCTCAGATGACGAGTAATGAGAGGTGATCCCATTCAGCACATCGGATACTGCCTCCAGCGCTTTTCTTACTCGCTCTCTACTTGCAGCTTTCAATGGCTGTACACCGTCTTCTAGAGCAAGTTTTAGATCCTTATGGGCAATTCGACGATTTCTCCAATCTCGGCAAAAGTCCGATGTTTCGACGGCCTCAGACACCAAAGTTCTTACCTTCTCGCGAGTCGCTTCGTCATCAATCAATTCAGGAAGCGCCTGTATGGTCAGGTTCTCCTTTCCTGAACTTCGTGGGGGATCAGTGAGGCGAGCAATATGCAGAATCACATCCTCCCACAGCGAATCCTGTACGATCTTAAAGAAGTGTGGCGCTGCTTGGTTCAGTAAATCAATTCGAGACGAGCGCGTGCCGAACAGCTCCACATACTCCGCCCACTTGGCATACAACCAAGCTAGCTCCTGCCAAAGCTCATGGAACTGCTCTCCGAGCTGCTGGCCCATGCATTCTATGTATGCTTTTCGGGCTTCCTCTGCTGTTCGGTAATTAGCCATACAGTTGCTCTAACAGTGATTGGACTGTGCGTCCTGATATTGAATGAACATCCTGCGCGTTCAACAATATTATTTGACGCGCTTCATTTCTTCCAACTCATTGATTTCTCTGGTGCCTAAGTATAGCTCGGCTACTTATGCAGAATTCGCGTGCGCGCTGCCTTTGCCGGTTTCGATCATCCTGCGGGCGCTCATTGGCGGCGTGTGGCCGAGGCTCCGGGCACGCTACCGCCCCTACCCTGCATCCTGCGATGGCGGCCGCCTCCATGCGGTAGTCCCTGCGTGCTTGGTGGCCGTCTCAGCGGCCTTAGAGAGTCAGGTTATGTGAGGGCGTGCCGATCCGCAAAGCGCCTGAGGCCAATTGCGATGAATGTCTTAGGCGGTTTGATCGGCGTCAAACGGCGCTGCCGGGGCGAGTGGCATGCGGGTGCTTGTGAGTCGCACTGCGCATGCATATGATAATACGTCTCAAAGTCACGATATGCTGATAAGCCATGAACGCAGTTATCCAGCGCCGGCCGCACGTGCTGGTCGTCGAGGACGACCGTACCCTGAACGGCCAGATATCCCGCCTCCTTCAACGCAGCCAAAGCATCTTTTATTTTTCCATAAGCCGACCCCAAAAATAATTCTTTGCCGGAAAAATTACTTCTAGACCTGAATTGGCTCTTGCTGAATCCACTTCTCAAAAGCTCGACTCTCAGGCCTACCTTCCTTTGCTGCATAGTAAACAAGACGCAGGTGACGCTCTTCATCGAACACAAAGGTAGTATGCTCGAATGCGACCTGACCTACCGTTGGTATCTGAAGGTAGCGAACACCCTGACACTGGCCATGGATCTCCTGTTGTTGCCACCAGACCTTGAAATCTGACGAAGCTTCTTCCAACTCCCTTACCAAGCCGGCGATGCCTGTACCATGAATCGCACGCACGAAATCACGGCGGAAGCTCGATAAAATCTGTAGTGCCTGTTCATCCCAAGGGATAAAAAGCTCCCGCAGTGCGGGGCTAGTAAATAGCATCCACAACAGATTTCGACGATTCTCTGGGACACTCGAAAAACCGAATACTCGATCCGCTGCGGAATTCCAGGCCAACACGTCCCAACGCAAATTGAGCACGTAGGATGGTCGCGTAGGGATATCGTTCATTAGCCGCTTGATCAGCGGTGGTACTTCGCACAGAGTACAGCCTAATTCTGGAGGCAACCTTTGATGGGCAAGCAAGAACAAATGGCGGCGCTCGGTCGCATCCAGCTTGAGAACCCGAGATAGGTTGTCGAGAAACGTAGACGACACACTAATGTCCCGCCCTTGCTCTAGCCATGTATACCAAGACAATCCAACCCCAGCCAGGGTCGCCACCTCTTCACGTCTCAGCCCCGGTGTGCGTCGTCGGCCACCAGCCGGCAACCCAACCTCTTCCGGAGAAATTCGCTCGCGGCGGCTACGCAAAAATTCGGACAACTCCGCTCGAGTATGTTGGGCAGGTGAGTGAGGTGCGCTCATACGGTTACCTCGAGTAATAGCATAAACGATCAAATTGTACCCTTCGGAAATCCGGGAAAGAATACCGTATCTGACTGGCGAACCCGAGTCAGAAATTTGTCTTGAAAGAGGAATGGTACACCGATATTCCATCAATTTTCCGATAAGGGATGAACATGCGTACGTCCAACCAATCTTCCATTTATCTCATAGCATTGGGAGCCTTTTCCCTCGGCATGGCCTCCTACGTTACCGCTGGGCTGATTCCGATGATCGAAGACTCTTTCGCGGTATCCGTGTCGGCAGCCGCCCAGCTGGTTACCGCTTTCACACTGGCCTATGGACTGGGCTCTCCGATCTGCGTCGCCCTGACCCCGGCAAATCGTCAGCGCGCAGGTCTCCTGCTCACACTAGGCCTGTTCGTCATCGCCAATGCCGCCAGCGCGCTCGTCGAAAACTTCACGGCGCTGATGGCCTGGCGTGCCATTGCCGGCACAGGCGCCGGTGTTTACCTAGCCATGGGCATTGGCGCCTCAGCTGCAGTCTCCACTCCAGAAAATCGCGGCAAAGCCATCGCCATCATCATGGGCGGCATGGCCAGCGGCGTGGTTCTGGGCGTACCCCTCAGCTTATTGATCGCCGAGCAAACGGGGTGGGAATCCGCCTTTTGGCTGATCGCAATGCTCGGCCTGATTGCCTTCATCGGCTTGTTCCTGAAGCTCCCGACCCTACCTGCAGCACCAGTCAGCTCGTTGATGCAGAAGTTGACGATCCTCGGTGACGGCCATGTGCTGATTATCCTGACGGTCTCATTGCTTGCGGCCATTGCCAGCCTCGGCATGTACACCTTCATAGCCCCACTCATGACTGACCCGGCCTATGGTGCCGTGCGCTCTGTCACGCCCTATCTCTGGGTTTGGGGCATTGGCGGTGTTCTTGGCAGCTTCCTGGCCGGGCCGCTGGTAGATCGTCTCAAGGGCCCGAATGTGACATTGGCCATCATGCTGATTCTTGCCGTATCGCTGTTCGCCCTACCACTGGCGGCCAGGCTCAACACTTGGCTGGTCATGCTGCCCATTGCGACCTGGGGCGCCGTCGGCTGGGCATTGCAGGTACCGCAGAACAACGAGTTGATCCGCACTCGCCAAGCTCATGGAGACGGCAATCTGGCCGTTGCACTGAACGAATCGGCGCTCTATGTGGGTAGTGCCATTGGCGCCGCGGCGGGCGGCTTCATTCTGTTGCTACAGCTACCTATCTGGACACTGGCAGTCTGCGCTGGCGGTATTGCAGCTTTAGGCGCTCTGCTACAGATCGTCAATCTGCGCCGGCAGCCAACTTTGGCAGCCCAAACGCAGGCTGAGCCTTGTAGCTGAGTCATCGGCCCGGCCTAGAATGCCGGCATCTCGGTTCCACGCCCGGTGCGTCGACTCAACGAGCGCGTTGCACCTGTACTGAGATGCCGGCTTGATTGACAGTGACACGCTTAAAGCACTTGAAGCTCACACAACGCCGATCAGTTACATTTCTTCCAACTCGACCACTGACGGATCGTTCGAATTCAGAGCCTTCATCCGAATCATTCAGAAAATGAAGTCTGAATCCAACAAATCGGCACAACGCTCGACCACTTTCCGGCTTGGTGGCGAGAGCGTTACAGGGCCTCCGATGAAACATCTCCGAAGCCACATTCATTGGAGTACCGAGAACCAATATCGGTGGAGTGAGAGAGAAATTCGGCCAGCTTCCGAGTCGCGTACTTGTGTGTTGCCTGAATCATAACGAGCTCCACCATCGGCAATTCCGGAAACCCCTCCTTCTCACCGAGCACGGCATGGTCTTTGGCAAGCGCACTTTCGGGAAGAACGCCGATACCAAGACCAGCCGACACAGCAGCGCGAATATTCTCATAGGATGCACTGACATAAGCGCCGTATCCGTGCTTCCCGGCTTTATCCAGCGCTGCAAGCGCCGCGTTTCTATAGCAACACCCATCGGGAAAGATCACGAGAGGAACTTCAGACAGACTGTCAAAAGCACACCGTTGTGCGGCCACCCAGTAGAGTGGCTCTCTTCTCAGAGGATGAGTTTTCCAGCGATTGTCGCTTGGCACGAAATGTTCCAGGCACTTTAGAATGACAAGATCTAGCCCACTGCTGTCAATTTGGCTGATCAGTTCCGAGGAAAGCGCAGAGACGACTTCTAGACGCAAATTACGGTTTAGCTCAGCACACCGAGAAATGGCACTATGAAGATCCACAACCTTGAAGTCATCCGGAACGCCGACAAGCAAGCGCCCGGACATTTCCGGTTGCTTCATGGCGCTCACGGCTTCAGACGTTCGGATGAGGATCTCTTTGGCAGATGGTAGGAACCGTTCACCGTCCGCCGTCAAGCCCATGATGTGGCCCTGGCGGCGTTCGAGCAACTTGCAATCCAATATCTCCTCCAGACGCTTTAGGCTTTGCGTAACAGCCGATTGGCTGCGATACAGCTGAAGTCCTGCCTGTTGAAAGCCCTTGCCTTCGGCTAAGAGTACGAAGGCGCGCAGGTGCTCAAGGGTGACACGCCTATCGCCCAAAGGGGACGGTTTACAATCGAACATGTATCGACTCCTTGAGGCCAGAACATATCGTACTCGGTCGCAGACCACAGCGGGCACCCGACACCAGGTCACTGCTCGGCGTTATTCGACAGGAACACGGCTTGCCCGTATTGACGGCCTTGAAGATCTCTTGGTACAGAAACTCGCCCAGCGCTCCCAGTTTTATATCCTAGCCAAGATTTAACTCGGCGGCTAGTGCCCAGAACCTCACCTCTCGAGGCTCATAATAAGATCAACTGATTATGGCCACCAAATAAATAATTTCCAACCCCTTCGCCTCTCAACCAACATGAAACCGAAGCAAAGAAAAGAACAAGGAAACTGCCGATTTTGGGAGGTTGTGTGAATAACATCGTGCTGGCTGGCTTGGTAATCATTTTCAGCATAGTATGGAGTTCGGCATTCATCGCTGGCGCCATTGCCCTCAGCGATTTCGATCCATTCACACTTCTAACGATTCGGTTCTCATTGAGTGCGCTGCTGATGCTTCCTTTCTGCCTTGGCGGTGAGAGCATGCATGATCGTATCGCTATCAAGCGGGGACTGCTGCTCGGCATTCTTAACAATGCGCTGTATCTTGGGCTTAGCTTCGCCGCATTGCAAACGGTTAGGCCCCAGGTCGTTATCGTTATTGTGAGCTGCGCCCCACTTGCGACAGGCTTGCTTTCAGCATGGTCAGGAGTGGAGCCCCTTTCACCAATGAAGCTATTCGGAGCGACGTTGGGTTTATCCGGCGTGGTAGTCATCTCCGGGGTTGCTGAGGGCATGAAGGTCGATATTTGGGGAATTCTGATGGCAGCTGCAGGGATGCTAGCCTTCGCGAGTGGCACCGTGTTCTTTCGCGGTCGTGCAGTGAACCTTCCTGTCTTTCAAGCTAACTTCTGGCAATCCGTTGCTGGAGCCGCCGCTCTTCTCCCCATGGCATTGGTGTTCGGACAACCCCTTGCCGTGCCTTCTACCAATACGATGATCGCCGTTGCCCATTTGGTATTCATCGTCACCATCGGTGGAATGAGCCTCTGGTTGGTACTGATTCGCATCAGTGGGGCTGCGACGGCATCGACTTACCACCTCCTCAATCCATTCTTTGGCGTCCTGCTCGCTTACCTGGTCCTGGGTGAACAATTACGCACGACGGACTTCATCGGGGCCACATTGATTGTGATTGGACTGATTCTGACCACCCAAGAAAGATGGAGGAAAGCGCAATGTTGACCGGCAACAACACCGTATCATTGAATAAGCACGGATCGACATGGCAGCGCCATACCGGATGAGTCAGGAGTTGCACTTGCCCATTGAGACCGCCGTTTCACTAAGAACTGATCGCGAATACTTTTTCAACACTATGCTTGCTACCTCGATCACCTTTCCTTGCACGTCCGTAGCTGAATTCCGCCCTAGCAGCAACTATCTCAACGTTGGAATCCAGTATAGTTGTGTAGGTCAATATTTGCTTAACGTTTGGCTCCACAAATATGAATTTATAACCTTTGGGTATAATTTCTTCCTCAAAAACCTTATGAGGAAACTCCACCCTAGGGAAGGTCTGAATAACCGTCGATTTTCACCAGCATCCGTTTGAGCCAGCAGAAAACGGAAAATTCAGACACAACTCCCCATTTATTTGTATGTTTTCTGCCCGTTTCCCGCCATTTTGGCGGAAAACAGGCGCACTGGCCCTACGCCAGCAGGTATTTTTCACCGATCAGCAGATTACTGAACGCGGCCAACAAGTGCAGCCGGTTGGTGTTTTTCGACAGGCCGCGATAGCGGACCTTGCTGTAGCCGAACACCTGTTTGATGTATCGGAACGGATGTTCCACTTTTGAGCGGATGCTGGCTTTGATTTTCTCGGCCTTCAGCTTGTCAGCATTCAGGGTTTTCCGTGAACCTGGGCGCTTGGCGATGAACCAAGACACATTTTTACGGTGCTTGTGCTCGCCTCGCTTTTGTATGCCGAGGTAGCCGGCATCACCAAAGACTCGACGTTCTTCACCGTGCAGCAATTTGCCGGAGGGCACAATGTCATGAACGTTGGCTGCGGTGGTATCGATGCTGTGGATCAGGCCCAGCGTGTCGTCGACACCAATGTGCATCTTCATGCCGAAGTGCCATTCGTTGCCCTTTTTGGTCTGGTGCATCTCTGGGTCGCGCTTGCCAGAGCTGTTCTTCGTGGAGCTCGGAGCAGAGATTATGGTGGCATCAACAATGCTGCCTTCGCGCAGCATAAGACCATTTTTCTCTAGGTGCTTGTTCACTTCTTTGAACAGCACCTTGCCGAGACCATGCTGCTCCAGAAAATGACGGAACTTAAGGATTGTGGTTTCGTCGGGCAGACGATCAAGCTTCAGGCCAGCGAACTGGCGCATGGATTCGATCTCGTACAATGCGTCTTCCATAGCCGGATCGCTGAGGTTATAGAACAACTGCATGCAGTGAACGCGCAGCATGGCAGACAAAGGATAGGGAGGCCGTCCGTTCTGGCCCTTGGGGTAATAACGGGCTACCTTCTTTTCCAACTGCTTCCACGGAATCAGCTTGTCCATCCGTTCCAGAAAGATCTCGCGGCGGGTTTTACGCTTCTTGGTCTGGTACTCGGCTTCGGAGAAGGTGATCTGATCCATGGTGGCAACGATCCTATGCGGTTGACGATGGCCGTATTATCGCTGATTTTGGGGACTTATTCAGAGTCTCCCTAGATCCTCTACCACCCCAAAATGATAAACTATCTTCCTTGTTTACCGAGCGCACCCTAAGTTTTATGGACTTTATATCTTGCTTAACATTACCACGATTATCAAGAACCACCCTAAACTCAACTAAATATTTATTATCTTTCTTATAGACAACCCCGACCTCCATATCAAATTGGAATAACGGCATATCTTCCCTATGCTTCTCAGCTCGCTTTATTTCACGAGTCAACTCTTCTTCCCGTGCCTGTCGCTCATGTGCTATTTGCTCTTCCCTGGATTTTCTCTCGTTTTCAATTTGCTCACGATGCCGGCGCTCACTAAGAAGAAGCCCAATGATCGCTACACTGCTGGTAGCCAATACACTAATTGCTGAAATTATTGTTCCTGGTTCCATATGAGTGCCTTGTTAGCATTTGGATTAACCGGTGCCACCCCGAACTCGCCCAGCTTTGCCGGCACAAGGGTTTCCGGCGTCCCAGTTAACCCTTTTTTGGGAATAAAAAAATTATTTGAATAACGACCAGTCATCCTCAAATGGCTCAAGGTATCGGAAGTAATACCCATTGTCTAAAAAGCGATAGTTGCTTGGCCTCTTCCAAGTATGCCTGTACGTCCAGACTTTATAGTTGTTCGCACAGATTAACTGACCATCTCTGTTCAGCAGTATGAAGTAGCAATCCGCTTCGGCTGCATCGGCGCTGGTTAACAACACACATACATAAATCAGATTAAAATTAGAAATAGCGCTATTTCCATGACCAACCCATTTCTGGTCTTTACTGTCAACCGTTACATCAACCCACCGACTAGCCGTAGTTTTCCAGCCATGGCCTCTAGATATCTTTACTTGTATAGGTAACGTCTTTGGTGATTCATTAGAAACGATAAGGTCAAATTCGGGTACGTGCCCTGTAAAAGACGTAGCGAGTAGTCACCTGCGATTGATCTATGCACAGAAAAGAAACTCATAACCCTTAACCGGCTAGCTTGTTACTCAAACCCTTGCCCTTATGTAGCCCTAACGCTGAGGTAACCGGCGCCGGAGCGCAAGCGGAAGGAACCGAAAGCGGCCACATTTTTGGCGTCCGGTTGACCGCCTGGTTACGCGGTGACGTTATGCGCCAACTCCACGATTGACAAGTCACTCCATGGTGACAATAATTATGTCACTTACTAGTGACTACGGGGAGGTGGGCAAGAATGGGATCAACCAACACACGTAAGCGCGACCGCGAAGCCACCCGCCTGCGGATAATCGAAGCCGTCGAGGCGGTAATCTCCCGGAAGGGGTTTGGCGCCATCGGTGTCAATACCGTGGCCCGAAGCGCGGGCATCGACAAAGTACTGATCTACCGCTATTTCGGGGGGTTGGAAGGCCTTCTGACCGAGTTCGCCGTTCAGGGTGATTTCTGGTGGCGTGTAGAAGACATTCTCGAAGAACCTCTCCCTGGGCCTGGCGACCCCGGCGGCCTGCCTGACTGCTTGGCGGCCGTGCTTGCCCGGCATATCAGCTTCCTTCGTTCCCACCCGCTGACCCTGGAGGTCATCGCATGGGAGATGAGCGAGCGCAATGAACTGACTCGCGCCTTTGAGCAAGTCAGGGAGGAACGAAGCCTCAGACTCATGGATCACCTCGCCTTCCGTTTCGATTACGACCCGGGAGACTTCACCGACCGATTCGGGCCAGCGTTGGCGCTGTTGGGTGCCGGCGCTAACTACCTTGCTGCGCAGGGGCGGCAAATCGCACATTTCAATGGCGTGGATCTGCAGGCCGACAGAGGGTGGGAAGCTCTGGAAACCGCCGCTCACCGGCTCCTTATCGGTATCGCCGGTCCGGCTACGCTGCCACACCGCACGGATCCAAACCGGCCATCCGCTTCAACCCAGCCACCCAACCAAACATTACGAAATGGAGGTCACCAGTCATGACGGGTTCCACGAAGAAAGCCGCAAGCGGGCGTCGCGCGTTCCTCAAGGGGGCCACCGGCCTCGTTGTACTGGCAGGTGCCGGTGGAGTTTGGCGTGCAACGGAAACAGGCGTCTTCTCGGCGGGGGAAGGACCGGCGTACGCCCCTTGGCGCAATTGGCGAACAGAGCAAGTGAGCGGAGAGATGGCTATCGTTCAGGCGGGCATTCTGGCGGCCAATGCTCACAATACACAGCCTTGGCGTTTCCATGTGGAGGCTCAACGTATCGCGTTGTACGCAGATCATGATCGACACCTTGGGGCATTCGACCCATTCCGTCGCGAGATGATGCTATCTCTAGGCTGCGCTTTGGAGAACATGGTTCAGGCAGCTGCCTTACAGGGACTGAACGCCCTCATAGAATTGACACCGGGACGTCTGGACGCCGGCACGACAACCGCACTGGATCGACCGGTTGCTGTAATCCGGCTTGAGCGCGGCGAACCCGCGACCGATTCGTCACTCTATGATGCGATTGCACGACGCCGTACCCATCGCGGCGAATACGATCTAGGTCAATCAATCAGCGCGGAACTCCAAGCCGAACTGATTGATCAGATCAGCGACCAAGAAGGCGTGCATACCCTGCTCTACTCCCGTGAAGATCATCCGGGAACCATGAAAACCCTGGGAACCCTCATGGTGCAGGCAACCGAAGAGATTATCTCGGATCGCGAAATGGCTGCCGACAGTGCAGCCTGGTTCCGATTCGATCCAGACGCGATACGTCATCACCGCGACGGAGTCACCCTGGATACGGTCGGCCTTTCCCCAGTGCGGAACGTGCTGGCCAAGCTCGCACCGGCACCTTCTCCCGCTGAGGCCGACCGGATATGGTTCAAACGGACGCGTGACGTGCATGTCGCGAGTGCCCCCATGTTCGGGCTGATCACGGTACGTGATCTCTATGACCAACCATCCGCCCTCACGGCCGGGCGCATATGGCAACGCATCCACCTGTGGGCGACAAGCCACGGTATCGCGGCACATCCACTCAACATGCCAATGGAACGGGTCGACCGGGAGAAACAACTCGGACAAGCGCCCCTCACCGCAGAGCGGTTAAGGGCATTTCTCGGTGAAAAAGAGTGGCACGCTACCTTCGGCTTTCGCCTCGGCTATGCAAATGCCCCCGCACGCTTTAGCCCCAGAAGATCGGTCGACCAGGTGGTTATTGAGGCATGAAAGGTACTGCGAGTCAGCGTAACAGCTAATTCACCGACAAATGACTTCTATCCCAAAACGCGCCTATATCAGCCGACCTCAAAGTCACTTACCATATTTTCCCTTTTTATCAGAAACCTACTGATTCCTGACAGTATCGCGCGGGGTAATAGGCGTCAATTGCCGAATTTGTCTCAGGTCACGAGTTCGCCTATTTCCGACCACGATCGCGATGGATTTCAATTTTATCAAAGGGTTATGAAGAAAATCAGACAAAACGGGGGATCTTTTACGACAACTGTCGGTGATCTCCAGAAGAAAGCGGTCAATTGTTGAAGCAGTGCAGAAGCGCGGTACAGAAAGGCTACTGATATTAATGGTGCCCGGGGCCGGAATCGAACCGGCACGACCCTAAGGGTCGAGAGATTTTAAGTCTCTTGTGTCTACCAATTTCACCACCCGGGCATAGGCGGGAACGTGCGAAGGGCGAAATTGTATAAGGCCCGCTGGCTTACCGCAACTCCCTGTGGCAATTAAGGGTTTTCAGCATTTCCCTGCGCCTCTTCCGAAGGCTTCACCGCCCTGCCCTTGTACAAATACCCGGCTATTTTCGGTGCATTGGGCATGTAGAGGTTTTCCAGTTCGGTGATCTCGAAACCGGCCTGGCGTATCAGGTCGGCGATGTGGCGGTTCAGGTGGCAGCCGCCGGCGATTTTCTTCCAGCCCGGGGTGATGCGGTGTTGCCATTTTCGGGTGGTTTCGTGGGGCGCTTCGCCGTGCTCCAGGAACAACAGTTCGCCACCGGGTTTGAGTACCCGTTTCATTTGCTGCAGGGCGGTGTGCCAGTCCGGGATGGTGCACAGGGTAAAGGTCAGCAGTACGGTGTCTATGGAGTTGTCTGCCAGTGGTATCTGTTCGCCCGGGAGCCCCAGCCATTCCACGGATACCGGTGATGACTCCAGGTTTTTCAGGGCCTTGCGGCGCATACCTTCAGAGGGCTCCAGGCCGTACACGTGCTCCACCTGTTCCGGGTTGTAAAGCGCCAGGTTCACGCCCGAGCCCATGCCCACTTCCAGAACCCGGCCCCGGGCCAGGGGCACCAGTTGTTGGCGCAGCTTCATCACCTGCCCCATTGAGCAGGCTTTATCAACCAGGTGTGGCAGGATTCGTTCGTCATAAAAGCGCATGGTGCCACCTGTTAATCCAATTTCGGTTTTCGGTCGTTGTTTTATATCAAGTGGTGCGACAAAGTGTCCTATGCAAATTTGATAGGATTCACGTAGCATCGTAATCAACTGCCGGTAATAACAACATAACAAAAGGAACTATGGCAGCGGCTGGGCGAGTTTGGCGCGAACCGGCTCGCTCGTGGTGTTAGTTGGCGTTACCGGAGGTTCCCATGGAGCTTGATCCGCTTATTCTCTCGCGAATACAGTTCGCGTTCGTGGTGTCTTTCCACGCGATATTCCCGGTGTTTACCATCGGTCTTGCCTCGTACATTGCCGTGCTCGAAGGCCTTGCCTTCAAAACCGGCAATCCCGCCTGGACCAAACTGTCCGGCTTCTGGACCAAGGTGTTTGCCGTGGTCTTCGGCATGGGTGTGGTGTCGGGCATTGTCATGTCGTTCCAGTTCGGCACCAACTGGAGTAATTTCTCCCAGGCAACCGCCAACTTCCTCGGGCCGGTTCTCAGTTACGAGGTTATCACAGCCTTCTTCCTGGAAGCGGCTTTCCTTGGTGTTCTGCTGTTCGGGCGTAACAAAGTCCCGGCCGGAGTGCACCTGTTTGCGGCGATCATGGTGGCGACCGGTACCTTCATCTCGTCCTTCTGGATTCTCTCCGCCAACAGCTGGATGCAGACACCGGCCGGTTTCGAGCTGCGTGACGGCATTGTCCACGTCACCTCCTGGACAGAAGCCATTTTCAACCCCTCTTTCCCCTACCGGTTCATGCACATGGGCCTGGCCTCGTTCCTGACCGGCAGTTTCGTGGTGGCTGGTGTCAGTGCCTGGTACCTGCTGCGCGGCCGCGAGGTGGAAGCCAACCGCAAGGCGCTGTCCATGTGCCTGTGGCTGATCCTGTTCATTGGCCCGGCGCAGCTGGTGGTGGGTGATTTCCACGGCCTGAATACGCTGGAGCACCAGCCGGCCAAGGTGGCGGCCATGGAGGGCAACTGGGAAACCGGTTCAAACGTGCCGCTGCTGCTGTTCGCCATTCCGGACCAGGACGCCCAGACCAACCACTTTGAAATCGGCATTCCCAGCATGGCCAGCATGATCCTGACCCACGAATGGGACGGCATTGTGCCCGGCCTGAAGGATTTCCCCCGTGAGGAGCAGCCGCCGGTGGGCATTGTGTTCTGGTCATTCCGGATCATGGTTGGCATTGGTACCGCGATGATTCTGGTGGGTCTGGCTGGCCTGTACCTGCGCCGCAAGGGGCGCTACTGGCAATCTCCGGTATTCCTGAACATTCTGCGGGTCATGAGTATTTCACCGTTCATTGCGGTGCTGACCGGCTGGTTTGTCACGGAAGTGGGCCGTTCACCCTGGTTGATGTACGGCATTATGGACCACGCTGCGGGTGTAACACCCTCGCTGACCGGCGGCATGGCCCTGTTCACACTGATTGGTTACATCGTGGTGTATTCACTGGTATTCGCCGCCGGTGTTTATTACCTGATGCGGGTGCTTTATGTCGGCCTTGAGGGTGATCATGGCGAAGACGATGACGAGTCAGTCGAGCGCCCCGCCCGGCCCTGGTCTGCGGCCCATGTTCCCTTTGAGTACGACAGTCACGGCCGTGTAGTGCCGGCAAATGAAGGAGGGCAGTGATTATGGAACTCTTTGATTTGGCCCTCATCTGGGCATTCATTATCGGCTTCGGCATCATCATGTATGTGCTGATGGACGGCTTCGATCTGGGTGTTGGGATTCTGTTCCCCTTCGCCCCGTCGGAAGACGACCGGGACGTGATGATGAACTCTGTGGCACCGGTCTGGGACGGCAACGAGACCTGGCTGATCCTTGGTGGTGCGGGCCTGCTGGCCGCGTTCCCGCTGGTGTATACCATCTTTTTGCCCGCGCTCTACATCGGGGTGTTCCTGCTGCTGGCCGGCCTGATTTTCCGGGGTGTGGCCTTTGAATTCCGCTTCAAGGCGAACACCTCCCGTTATCTGTGGAACTGGTCGTTTGCCGGGGGCTCCACCATTGCCGCGTTTGCCCAGGGCGCAGTGGTGGGCGCCTATATCCAGGGTTTTGAGACCGCCAATGGTGCCTATGTGGGCGGCGCCCTGGACTGGCTCACCCCCTTTACTGTGCTGACAGGCCTGGGCATGCTCGCCGGCTATGCGCTGCTGGGCTCCACCTGGCTGATCATGAAAACGGAGGGGCACCTGCAGGAATGGGCGTATCGCATCACCACGCCGCTGCTGGCCGCCGTTCTGGTGGTGTTCGGCATCATCAGTGTCTGGACGCCGTTCGTCGACGAGATGGTTAGCGAGCGCTGGTTCTCCAATCTGAGCGTGATCTGGATTCTGCCGGTCCTGACCCTGCTGTGCGCCCTGCAAATCTGGCGCTCCGTGCGTAACCGCTCCGAGGGTATGCCCTTTGTGGCCACCATGGGGCTGTTCATCACCACTTACCTGGGGCTGATCGTCAGCCGCTGGCCGTATGTGGTACCGCCGGAGTACACCCTGTGGGAAGCGGCATCGGCCTACGAATCGCAGCTGTTCCTGCTGCTGGGTCTGCTGTTTGTGGTGCCGATTGTGCTGGCCTACACCGCCTGGACCTACTGGGTCTTCCGGGGCAAGGTTCGCGCGGGTGAAGGGTACCACTAAGTGGCAGAGCCACAGGTTCCGCAACGAGAAATCCGGCAATGGCTGTCAGCTTTAACCCGTGGCAGCCGGCGCTGGATTCAGGCCACGGTGGTTGCCGGTTCGCTGGCTGGCCTGGCCACCATCGGGCAAATGGTGCTGCTGGCCTGGATCATCCATCAGGGCGTGATTGAGGAGCAACCGGCCAGCCTGCTGATTCCTGCTTTTCTGGGGCTGCTGGCAGCCTTGCTGTTGCGTGCGGTTTTTCAGGGTCTGCAAACCCGGTTTGCCGCCCGCGCCAGCGGGCAGGTCCGAAGGCAGGCCCGGGAACAGCTGCGCAATCACTGGCAGAGCCAGGGGCCGGTGGCCCTGGCCGATGCTTCGGCGGCTTCCCTCACCCGTGAGTGGCTGGACCACGTGGAAGCGCTGCACGGCTACTTTGCCCGCTTCCTGCCACAAATGACGCTCTCTTTGATCGTTCCCCTGCTGATTCTCGCCCTGGTCTTCTGGCTTGACTGGCTGGCGGGTCTTTTCCTGCTGTTATCCGCTCCGCTGATTCCGCTATTCATGGCCCTGGTGGGCATGGGGGCGGAAAAAGTGAATCAACAGCATTTTGAAGTTGTCAGCCGGCTTTCCGGTCAGTTTCTCGATAAGATACGGGGATTGACCACGCTGCAGCTGTTCGGGCAGACCGACAGCGCCCGGGAGACACTTCGCAAGCGGTCAGACCAATACCGCCGGGTGACCATGAAAACCCTGAAGGTGGCGTTTCTGTCATCGGCGGTACTGGAGTTTTTCTCGTCAGTGGCCATTGCAGTCATCGCCATTTACGTGGGTTTCGGCCTGCTCGGTTATATCGATTATGGCCCGAGTGACCAGCTCACCCTGTTTTCCGGTTTGCTGGTGTTGCTGCTGGCACCGGAGTTTTTCCAGCCACTGCGCACCCTGTCCCAGTACTACCATGACCGGGCATCGGCCATGGGGGCAGCGGCGGAGATTCTGGGCCGTCTTAACGACACCGGCGAAACGCCGTCGCCAACCGACCGCCGGCTCGGTCGCGTCAGCAAAAACATGATCGACCTTCAGGGCATCAGTGTCCGGTACGGCGACAAAGACAACCGGCCGGTGCTGGAACAGGTCGACCTCACCCTGCCCCGGGGGTACAGCGTGGCACTGACCGGCCCCACGGGCAGCGGGAAATCCTCCCTGCTGCATGTGATGGCGGGCTTTCTTGTCCCGGCCTCGGGGGTTGCCACGGTATTCGGCGAGGCACCGGGCGCGAAACCCTTCGGTTGGCTGGGCCAGAAAGGCTTCTGGATTCAGGGCACCTGGGCCGACAACCTCCGGCTGACCAGCCCGGATGCCTCCGATGAAGCCATCAGGCAGGCCCTGGGGCAGGTGGGGCTGGATCAGCTGGTTGCCGGCCGGGAACAGGGTATCAACAGTCCGTTGAGCGAGAGTGGCCAGGGGTTGTCCGGCGGCCAGGCCCGCCGTTTGAGTCTGGCCCGGATCTTCCTGGCGGACTACGACCTTATCCTGCTGGACGAACCCACGGCCGGGCTGGATGCCAATTCGGAGCAACAGGTGATCAATGCGTTAAAGGCTCTGCATGCCAAGGGCAAAACGCTGGTGTTCTCGACCCACCACAGCGCCCTGCTCTCGTTGGCCGACCGGGTGCTGGTGGTGGAAAACCGGGAGGTTCGGGATGCATGAACTTCGCCCCTGGCTACGACTGATTTTCCGGCACCGTGGCGGTCTGGTACTGGGCGCCACATTGATTCTGGCCACCTTGTTGTGCGGCATTGCCTTGCTGGCCGTGTCCGGCTGGTTCCTGACCGAAACCGCCGTTGTCGGCCTGGCACTGGCGGCCGGCCTTCAGGCCACGATTAACCTGTATGTGCCGGGCGGCGCGATACGTTTCTTTGCCGTGGCGCGCACGGTGTTCCGGTACCTGGAACGGGTTTACAACCACAACCTGGTACTGCAACTGCTGACCGACATCCGGGTGGCCCTGTTCGACCGGCTGGCCGGTGCAGGCCATCGCCACCGGGGTGAAAAAAGCGGCGCCCAGTGGCTGTCCCGCCTGACCGCCGATGTTGATGCGCTGGACACCCTTTACCTGCGCTTGATTGCACCAACGGCGCTGGCAGGGGCGATCACCCTTCTGATCGCCGGGCTGGCCTGGCTGCTGTTCAGCGGCACGGTTGCCCTGGTGGTTCTGGTGATTCTGCTGGCAGGCCTGCTGGTGGCCACCCTGGCCGTGTTGCGGGGCACCCGGCGCCTCTCTTCACGCCTGAGCGACCAGCAGGAAGCGCTGCGAGGCGAGGTGATCGAGCATATTGAGGGCTATGCCGAGCTGACAGCCGCCGGCAGAATAAACGAGCACGCCGGCCACCTGCTGGCCGAGGCCGGTTCCCTCTCCCGGGCCCAGGCTTGCATTGATGCCCGGGTGGGCTGGCACAACGCGCTCAGCACACTGCTGGTGAATCTGTCAGCCGTTGTCGCACTTTGGCTGGGTTTCTCGCTGTTCGAGGATGGTGCCATCTCAGGCCCGGTGCTGGCCCTTCTGCCCATCGCCCTGCTGGGTCTGGGCGAGGTTTACGGCATGCTGCCCGAGGCCTTTGGCAAGTATGGCGCCACGGAGGCGGCCGCCGCGCGGCTGAATCAGGATGGCGGCTCCCGGGGTGCGCCCGTGGCAAGCCCCACCGGCGCGGAACGCCACGAGGCAGCGGCCGGGCAGCCACTGACATTAACCAATGCCAGCATTGGGCACCCGGGACATCCCCCGCTGCTGGCCGGTTTCTCGCTGACACTGGCGCCGGGGAAAACCCTGGGGGTGATTGGTGAATCCGGCACCGGAAAATCCTCGTTTGCCGATACCCTGGCCGGGGTTGTGCCCCTGCTGGCCGGCGAACTCACGGTACCTCCCTGCGCCTATCTCACCCAGGGCACCGTGGTGTTTGAAGACACCGTGAAAGCGAACCTGTTGCTGGGTAATCCCTCGGCCACAGATACCGAGCTCTGGCGGGTGCTGGACATGCTGGAGCTGGCTGACCGTTTTACCCGGGAACCGGATGGCCTGAACAACTGGCTGGGCAGTGGCGGCAACCGCTTGTCCGGGGGCGAGGCTCGCCGCCTGGTGCTGGCCCGGGTGCTGCTGAGCCGGGCGCCGCTGGTGATCCTGGATGAGCCGTTCACCGGCGTGGACGCCGAAACCCGGCAACGCATTGCGCCCCGGGTACAACGTCATCTCGAAGGCCGCACCCTGGTGTGCCTGGGGCATGCACCGGAGGCGTTATTGGCCACTGAACGAACGCTGCATCTGGACTGACATTATCCGGAGCCGGAAACAAAAAAGGCACCTTTTCAGGTGCCTTTTTCTTACCGTTTCAGAAAGTTAAACAACTTTCTTCAACTCTTCTTCCAACTGCGGAACGGCCTCGAACAGGTCCGCTACCAGGCCGTAATCGGCCACCTGGAAGATCGGCGCTTCTTCATCCTTGTTGATCGCCACGATCACCTTGGAGTCAGACATGCCCGCCAGGTGCTGGATGGCACCGGAGATACCCACGGCGATGTACAGCTGCGGGGCAACGATTTTACCGGTCTGGCCAACCTGCATGTCGTTGGGCACGAAGCCGGCATCGACAGCCGCACGGGAAGCGCCAACGGCGGCACCCAGATGGTCGGCAATGCTTTCCAGCATCTTGAAGTTTTCACCGTTCTGCATGCCACGGCCACCGGAAATCACCACGCCGGCAGAGGACAGGTCCGGGCGGTCGGACTCGGCTTTCTCTTCGCTGACGAAGACAGACAAGCCGGCGTCTTTCACCACATCCAGCTGCTCAACGGCGGCGGAACCACCTTCAGCGGCCACCGGATCAAAGGCGGTCGGGCGCACGGTGATCACCTTGATGCTGTCGCTGGACTGCACGGTGGCGATGGCGTTACCGGCGTAGATCGGGCGAACGAAGGTGTCTTCGGACTCCACGCGGGTGATATCGGAGACCTGAGCCACATCCAGCAGAGCAGCCACGCGCGGCATGAAGTCTTTACCGGTGGTGCCGGCCGCAGCCAGAATGTGGCTGTAGCCCTTGCCCACTTCGGCCACCAGCTCGCCCAGGTTTTCCGCCAGGAAATGCCCATAGGCGGCGTTGTCGGCCACCAGCACCTTGTTCACGCCTTCTGCCTTGGCAGCAGCTTCCGCGACGGCGCCTACGTTTTCACCGGCAACCAGCACATCAATGTCGCCACCGATGGCCTTGGCAGCCGCCACCACACTCAGGGTCGCCTGCTTCAGGCTGCTGTTATCGTGTTCAGCAATTACCAGGATGCTCATTTAGATCACCTTCGCTTCGTTCTTCAGTTTGTCCACCAGCTCTGCGACATCGGCCACCTTGACGCCCGCCTGGCGCGAGGCCGGGGCTTCAACTTTCAGGGTGGACAGGCGCGGGGCAACTTCAACGCCAAGATCTGCCGGGCTCATGGAATCGATCGGCTTTTTCTTGGCCTTCATGATGTTCGGCAGGGACGCATAGCGAGGCTCGTTCAGACGCAGGTCGGTAGTGATAACCGCCGGCAGGTTCAGGCCCACGGTAACCAGGCCGCCGTCGACTTCACGGGTCACGTTCACTTTCTCGCCTTCTACAACCACTTCGGAGGCGAATGTGCCCTGGCCCATGCCGGTCAGCGCAGCCAGCATCTGGCCGGTCTGGTTGTTGTCGGTGTCGATGGACTGTTTACCCAGAATCACCAGCTTCGGCTCTTCCTTCTCGACAACGCCCTTGAGCAGCTTGGCGGCTTCGAGGGACTGGACTTCTTCGTCGGTCTCAATGTGAATGCCGCGGTCGGCACCCAGTGCCAACGCCGTACGCAGTTGTTCCTGAGCGGCCTTGGGGCCAATGGTGGCCACCACGATTTCTGTGGCAATGCCCTTCTCTTTCAGGCGAACCGCCTCTTCCACGGCAATTTCGCAGAAGGGGTTCATAGCCATTTTGACGTTGGCGAGGTCAACACCGGTGTTGTCCGGCTTGACGCGCACCTTCACGTTGTAGTCGATAACGCGTTTTACAGCGACCAGAACCTTCATAGATTCCTCGTTCTTTCACCATGAGTTTATGAATCAGCCAGGTTGACCCGACCTCGGAATGAGACGATACTAAAAATCGACTCAAAACGCACCTGTTTCGGTGTTATCAAGATAGTGACAAAGGTAATCGCAAAATTCAAACAAGCGTTTGTTTGAATCTGTAATTGCGTTTATGCTTTTGCCAACGACAAGATTCAATACAAGCTGTTTGAGGAGACCAACGTGGAACGCGAATCCATGGAGTTTGATGTTCTGATCGTCGGCGGCGGGCCGGCGGGCCTGTCTGCTGCCTGCCGGATCATGCAGCTGGCAAACGAAGCCGAACAGGAACTGACCGTTTGTGTGGTAGAGAAAGGTTCCGAAATCGGTGCCCACATTCTGGCCGGCACGGTGTTTGAGCCCACCGCCCTGAACGAGCTGTTCCCGGACTGGAAAGAAAAAGGCGCACCGCTGAACACCCCGGTTACCCGCGATGACATTTTCCTGTTCAAAGGTCAGGAAAATGCCACCAAGCTCCCGAACGCGCTTGTGCCGAAAAACATGCACAACCACGGCAACTACATCATCAGCCTGGGTAATCTGTGCCGTTGGCTGGCCGAGCAGGCCGAAGAACTGGGTGTTGAGGTGTACCCCGGTTTCCCGGCGGCGGAAACCATTGTCGAAGATGGCCAGGTTAAAGGCATTATCACCGGCGACATGGGCGTGGCCCGCGATGGCTCTGAGAAAGACAGCTTCATGCCGGGCATGGAGCTGCGTGCCAAGTACACCCTGTTTACCGAAGGCTGCCGTGGCCACCTGGGCAAGCAGCTGATCAGTGATTTCAAACTGGACGAAGGCAAAGACCCGCAGCATTACGGCCTGGGCATCAAAGAACTGTGGGATATCGAGCCGGACAAACACGAGCCGGGTCTGGTGGTGCATACCACCGGCTGGCCACTGAGTGAATCCGGTTCCACCGGCGGCTCCTTCCTGTACCACCTGGAAAATGGCCAGGTGTACGTGGGCCTGATTACCGATCTGTCCTACTCGAACCCGCATGTCAGCCCGTTCGAGGAGTTCCAGCGCCTGAAGCACCACCCGGAAATCAAAAAGTACCTGGAAGGCGGTAAGCGCGTGGCCTACGGTGCCCGTGCCATCACCAAGGGCGGCTACAATGCCCTGCCGAAGATGAGTTTCCCGGGTGGCCTGCTGCTGGGTTGCGATGCCGGTACTTTGAACAGCTCCAAGATCAAGGGCTCCCACACCGCCATGAAGTCCGGCATGCTGGGCGCCGAGGAAGTGTTTGAAGCGCTGAAGGAAGGCAAGGAAGGCGAAGAGCTGACCACCTTCAACGAGCGTTTCGAAAACAGCTGGCTGTTCAAGGAGCTGTACGCGGAGCGCAACTTCGGTCCGGCCATGCACAAGTTCGGCAACATGGTGGGTGGCGCCATCGCTTTCTTCGAGCAGAACATCCTGCGCGGCAGCCTGCCGATGACCTTCCGCGACACCACGCCGGACTATGCAACGCTGAAGCCGGCGTCCCAGTGCAAGAAGATCGACTATCCGAAGCCGGATAACGTGCTGACCTTTGATCGCCTGTCGTCGGTGTTTATCTCCAACACCAACCACGAGGAAGACCAGCCGGTTCACCTGAAGCTGACCGACCCGTCTATCCCGATTACCGAAAACCTGCCCAAGTACGACGAGCCCGCGCAGCGGTACTGCCCGGCCGGCGTGTACGAAGTGGTGGATGCGGATGACGGCAGTGGCAAGAAGTTCCAGATCAACGCGCAGAACTGCGTGCACTGCAAAACCTGCGACATCAAGGACCCGGCCCAGAACATTACCTGGGTGACGCCGGAAGGCGGCGGTGGACCGAATTACCCGAACATGTAACCAAAAAAAACGGCTCCCTCGGGAGCCGTTTTTCGTACAACCGTAAAAAGCGAGATCAGTGCGCGTGGCCGTGCTCTTGCTCTTCTTCGGTTGCTTCGCGGGCTTCTACAACTTCTACGTCGAAGTGCAGAGTCTCACCAGCCAGCGGGTGGTTGGCATCGATGGTAACGGTTTCGTCGCCAACTTCTACCACACGCACGATCTGGGGGCCGCCCGGAGTCTGGGCCTGGAACTGCATGCCCGGCTCGATGGTGTCTACGCCTTCAAACGCGGAACGCGGTACCGGCTGGATCAGTTCGTCGTTAACTTCACCGTAGCCTTCACCCGGCTCTACAGATACTTTTGCCTGGTCGCCAGCGTTCTTTTCTTTCAGCGCACTTTCCAGTCCACCGATAATGTTTTGTGCACCTTCCAGGTAAGACAGCGGCTCACGGCCTTCTACACGGGAGGAATCCAGTTCTTCTCCCTGGTCGTTAGTGAGCGTGTAATGGATGGTGACAACACGAGGTTGGGCCATGTGATCTCCTTGCGTGTCGCAATGACTGTGTATTTAAGTATAAAGGGCAATCGAAAGTGATCGTGAACAGCCAGACTGCACAGAGGGACTAACGACCACCTGCCTCGTTAAGAGCCAGGCTCGATAACAAGTGTGAAAACCCAGTTTAACAAGTGAAAGACTGCGTTTTCTACCTTATTAATAGAGACGTAATCCGGTATTTCAACCCGGCTTGCCAATTTTCCAGAATTTTCCCTGGCTGAAGACGCCCAGCCAGGGCTCACCGTCCACATTCTGCTCCTGTGCCAGCTCCACCAGGTGGTAGAACGCAGACCGGGGCAGGCGCGCCTCGATGCCCTCGCGCACCAGCACCACCGGGCGCGGTTCACCGGTCTGCGGGTAGTGACCGATGTCCAGCGGATGCGCCTCGCCGATGTCGAGGGTGTCGCCCATGTTAGTGGTTACCGAAAGCACCTGGTCTCTACCCTCACCCCGCAGGGTCGGAGAGTGAGCCAGCAAAGGCGTGTCTTCCACCTGAATCCGCCATTTTTCAACCGGCGTCACCAGATAGAACTCGCCATCGTCTTCACGGCGCAATATACGGGAGAACAGCCGTGTGGCCGATTCACGGGGAATCGGGTGGCCCTGGTACATCCACTGCCCGTCACGGGTGATGGTCAGGTCCATGTCACCGGTCAGTTCCGGATGCCATTTCTCCAGCGGCGGCGCTTCATCGGCATGGCAGTTAACGCTTTTGGCAATGTGTTCCGGTTCCATAATACCTCTCTCCGGCCAGGGCTGGCTCAGGGCAGAAACTGGGTTTTCATGTCCGCGCAACCCGGCCCCACCACGGGCATGTCCAGTACCACTGCTTCACCCGGCATGAACGGAAGGCCCCGGCGATGGGCGTCAACCAGCAAAGTGGCCAGGGCGCCCACCAACGGCATGTGAGACACAATCAACAGGGGGGAAGCCGGCGGCTGCTCCAGCAGTGCATCCAGGCATAACCCCGGGTCGTCGTCCGGGGTGATGAAAGACTTCTCTTCAATGGGGCAGTTGATCACTTCGGCCACAATGGCGGCGGTTTGCTGGGCCCGGAGGAGCGGGCTGCACCAGATGGCCCGGGGCCGGTAGGGGGATTCAGCAAGGTGGGCCGCAACGTCGGCCACATCCCGGCGGCCGGTTTCTGTCAGCTCCCTCTGCTGGTCATTGGTGTGCCAGCCGGCTTCGCCGTGGCGCATGATGATCAGGTGCATGCCGCCCTCTTCTGACCTGGCGCCCACCGCCGTCACTGGCTGATGGTGCGCGGAAGAATGAACTCCACATCCGAATTCTGCACGGCCATCATCAGGCTGCTGATAACGGCGTTGATGGAAGCGCCTTCGTAAATGATTTCATACAGCCCGCGAACCAGCGGCATGTAGATACCAATCGAGTCGGATTTTTCCCGTACCAGTTTCAGAGTATAGATGCCTTCCGCCACCTGGCCGAGTTCGCGAACAATGTCATCCAGCTGCTGGCCTTTGCCAATGGCATAGCCAACCCGGTAATTGCGGCTCTTGTTGGAGGTGCAGGTGGCGATCAGGTCGCCCACGCCGGCCAGGCCCATGAAAGTCATGGGGTTGGCCCCAAGGCTGACCGCAAACCGGCTCATCTCCGCCAGCCCGCGGGTAATCAGCATGGCACGGGCGTTCTCGCCCATGTTCAGGGCCGCGCCCAGGCCGGCCACAATGGCGTAGATATTTTTCAGGGCACCGGCCAGTTCCACGCCGTATACATCCACGTTGGCATAAACCCGGAAATACTCGCAGCCCAACAGTTCCTGAACGGCGCGGCGAACCTCGGGGTCCTTGGCGGCAATGACCGTGGCGGTCAATTCCCGGTTAACAATCTCGGCGGCCAGGTTCGGCCCGCTGAGCACACCGGAGCGGCACCGGGGAATCTCTTCCAGAAGGATCTCGCTCATCAGCTTGAAGCCTTCTTCCTCGATGCCCTTGGTCAGGCTGACCACCACCTGCTCATCGTGAAACTCGTCTTTGTGATCACGTATCAAAGACCGGAAAGCCTTGGAGGGAACGGCCACAAACACCACGTCGGATATCTGCAGCACACTGGCCAGATCCGTGGTCGGGCGGATATCGCCTTCCAGCACCACGTCCGGCATATAGCGCTTGTTAACACCGGTGTTGCGAATCTGCTCGGCCTGGGCCGGATCTCGCATCCAGAAATGTACCCGGTGGCCATTCTCGCCCAGCACCTTGGCCATGGCGGTACCAAAGCTGCCGCCACCAAGTACTGCTACATCTTGGGAGTTCGCCCCCTGGCCCGGGGACGGAGAATTGTCTGACATAAGTTTTCCGCTTCTGCTGTCGGGCAGCGTTGGGTGAGAAACGCCGGCGCTCAGCCGGCTTCCTCACATTCAAGTGCGCGCACCAGGTTCTTGAATTCTTCCCGGTTCTTGCTGTTCATGCCCATCAGTATCCGGTGGGCATCCAGCACCTTGTCTCTGACCTGCTGCTCGCTGGCTTTCAGTACCGGGATTTCCTCCAGCTCTTCAATACGCGACGCCGGCTCCCGGACAATGATGAAAATCTTGTCGAAACCCATGGAGGTGACAATGCGAGTGATGTCAGGATTCGTGGAAATCAGGGTGGGCAGGAAGTTGCTCTGTTTCTGCGCGGCAAGGGCGATTTTGGCCAACAAGCCCAGAGTCGTGCTGTCGATAATCTCGGTTTCGGTCAGGTCGACCACCACCGTCTTGAATTCGGGATCGTGGGTGATCGATTCGGCCAGATTGTCCAGCGTTGAACACAGGTTCAGCCGGATTTCGCCAATAAATTTGAGGACGTATATCCCCTGCTTGTCTGCCTGCAGGATCTTATAACCAGCCATTTTACACACTGCCACTCAGTAAAGGACGTGTTACCCGACACTTAGGGAGTATCGGTTACCGATACTAACGCGATATCGTCCGGAAGCTCGGAGATTTTGTCCAATCCCAGAGCCTCGCTCAGCGATGCGATAGTGTGACTACCTCCTGAAACGAGTTCAAGTAGTGTCTTCTCCTTTTCATCCAGGGATTTCGCCGGAATCACTTCCAGGATTCCGTCGGAAAACAGTATCAAACGAAACGGCCTGTCGAGTTTTATACGGTACACCTCCCATTCCGGTTCCTCAAAGATGCCCACGGGCAACCCACTGCCTTCCAGAAAGTGGGTTTCACCATCGGCAAAGGAAATGATCGGCATCGGGAAGTGCGCACCCACCGCGTATTCCAGCGAGCGCTCGGAAATCGTGATGATACCGACGAACACCGTCACGTGTTTGCCCAGGCCGGTATCCAGTAGTTCGGCGTTGATGCGTTCCAGGAAACGGTCCGGGTACAGGATTTCATCACTGGACTGGCGGCGCAGATTTCGCTGAAGGCGGTTGGTCAGGTTTTTCAGCAAAACGGTCACAAAGGCCGAACTGGCCCCATGACCGGACACATCGGCGATGTACACCAGCACCTTGTCGTCGGTCAGCTTGAAATAATCAAGGAAATCGCCGCTCAGGTACAAAGACGGCTTGATCAGGTGGTCAACCTGCAGACCGGAGAGCTTCAGGTCTTTGTCCGGCAGCATCTTCAGCTGCACTTTACGGCCGGCGTTCTGGTCAGCGCGGAGCTCGGCAATGCCGGTCCGCAGCTCCCGGTTGGTGTCTTCCAGTTCCTTGCGATAAAGCTGGTTCAGACGGTTGATGCGAACCCGGTCAAACAGTTTCTCGATCACATCATCCAGGGCGTGTTTATCACCCTGGCAGGGCTTGAGCAGCACGTCGGTGGCGCCGGCCCGCATGGCATCCACCACATCGGTACTGGCGTCGCTGCTGGTGCAGGCCACCAGCGGAATGAACCGGTTGCTGTCATCCAGTTCCCGGGAAAGCTCACGAATGGCGTCTGGCGGCAGGTCGGCGAAAATGACATCGGGCAGGTCATCCTCGGGCAGCGCAAGGGCGTCTTCCGGTTTGCCAGACCCGGTCACGTAAAACCCTTTGGATTCGAGATACCGGGCCAGCCCAGCCCGCGCCTGTTCGTCGGCGTCGATAATCAGAATGCGCTCGGTGCGCGATGTCATGTTGGTTGCCCTAACCCGCCAGCAGTAAAAGAAAAATTACCCGTCTATCGCCTATTCTGGCATGCCTCTGTGATATAACAAGGCCGGTGAGATCAATTCAGGAGCAATCTAGCCCATGAGACGCGCGGTCAACGATCTACTCGGAGCCTACGACAAGCTGATTATGGACCCGGTACACGGGGGCATTCCTCTCTATCGGCACGAAATCCAGGTGATTGATCATCCGCTGTTCCAGCGCCTGCGCAACATCTGCCAGAACGATATCCTGAGCCTGGTGTTCCCCGGTGCCACCCACTCCCGTTTCCTGCACAGCGTGGGGGTCATGCACGTGGGCACCCGCATGTTCCGCTCAATGATCGATGCCTACCTGCGGGAGCGGCAGCTCAGCGAACGCACCGATCTGGGCCTGAGCCAGCTGGACGCCATCGATTACCTGGCCAAGACCATCCGCCTGGCCTGCCTGCTGCACGACAGCGGCCATTCCAGTTTCTCGCACCAGTTCACCCAGGCCCGGCGCATCCGCGAGCTGATGTCCCGTCCCGGGCGTTTCCGGGATCTGTGGCAGGGCGTCGACTACCACGCCTACTTTGCCGAAGAGCCGGACGAACTCGAACACGAACATTATTCCGTGCGGGTGGCCCACGACGTGCTGTCCGCGGTGGACCTGGAAAGCGCCGGGCTGCATGCGGTTGATGTGATTGGCATCATGGAAACCACGCGGGTACAGCCCAGCGAGGCCTTCTGCCGGCACGCGGAAACCTTCTGGAAGTTCATCGCCGGCGACGATGCCGTGGCCGGCCGGATCGCCAACGACAACATCCCGCAACTGGTCATGGACCTGCTGGCGTCTATTGTATCCGGTGAAATCGATGCTGACCGGGCCGATTACATGCTGCGCGACGGGTTCCACAGCTCCGTCACCATTGGCGGTTTCAACCTGGACCATCTGTTGAGCAACCTGCGATTTGGCTGGGAGGTGACCGAACCCTGGATGGGCCTGGCCATTACCGAGAAGGGGCTGGGTGCACTGGAAGACTTTGTGTACAGCCGCTACCAGATGTACCGCAAGGTGTACGCTCACAAAACCGCCCTGGGGTTTGACTGGCTGCTCCGCGAGGCCATCAACGAGGTATTGGAAGACCCGGACAACTTCGAGTGGATTGATACTTGCCTGAGCGACATGCGCTACTTCGCCGAGCTGACCGACAACTTCTTCTGGGAAGCCTTCCGCAAGGTGGCCCGCAAACACCCGAAAAGCTACTCGTTCTGCATCGTCAACCGGGTAAAGCTGAACCACCTGGACACCCGGGAGAACCTGGACGCCGGAGGCATCCAGCAATACAGCCAGTGGCTGGCCGGCGAAATGCAGCTGAACCCGGCCGATGTGGTGACCTGTTCCATGCGCGCCCGCTTCTCCAACATCCAGGACAACTTCGACGGCATCAAGGTACTGCAGCGCCACCCGATCAGCCGCGAACGGTCGCTGAAACGCATCACAGATGTCAGTGCGTTCTTCTCCAAATTTGGCGACGGCACCATCACCCACTTCTACCAGAGGCCGGATGTCGACAATGGCGCGCCGGCGGAGTTAACGGAATAACGGCCAATCAGTTGTGGGACAGTGCGGAAACCAGCCGCTCCGCGCTTTCCCACGCCCCTTCAACCCGGCCGCCGGCCAGCCAGTCGCCGGCCAGGCCAAGCCCCAGTTCCTCGTCCAAGAGATAACCAGGGCAGGCGCCATCGGTCGAGCGGGCGTACAGCCAGCGGTGACAAAGGGTGTCCGAGACCTCGTCCTGGTAGCCGGTCAAATCCCGGAAGGCACCAACCAGGCGCTGGGTGACCAGATCGGTATCGGTCTCCAGGTGCCGGTTCGTCCACTCCGGCGTGGCATGCAGCACCCACCACTGGCCACCCTGCTCACGGCCGGGCTTGGAGGCATTGTTGGCCACCCAGTAAAGCGTATCGCTGTTCGGGCGCATACCCTCATAGTCCAGGGGAACCCGTCCCACCAGACGGGCCGCCACCGCCCAGCAGGGCAGCATCTGCCCGGCGGTATCGGCCACTCTGTCCGCCAGCGGTGCCAGACCGCTGTTGGTCAGCAACTCTTCCGCCTGGGCCGGCGGTGCGGTAATAATGACCTGATCATACTCCCCATGTTCGTGGCCTTCCATGCACACCAGTCGCCACTGGTCACCATTGCGAATCAGCCGTTTGATGCGCACCTGCGGTTTGAGCGCCACATGGCCGGACAGCGCCCTGGAGATAGCCGTCATTCGTGGCGTGCCAACATAGCGCTGCTCGTCGGGAAAAGGCTGCCAGCCGGCCTCCGGGTGCTGGAAACCGAAACGCCCCGGCCAGTGGGCGAAGGACTGTTCTCCGGCCCATTGCTCGAGAAAGGTCCGGAATGAGGCATTACGAATGGTGAAATACTGGGCGCCGATATCCACTGAGCCGCCGTTACCGACACGTTTGGCAGACAGCCGCCCGCCCGGTCCCCGGCTTTTATCGAACACCTGCACCTGGTGGCCCTGCTGCTGCAAAAAAATAGCAGCGCTCAGGCCCGCAACCCCTGAACCGATAATCGCGATCCGGCGTATAGCTGGGTTATCTGATGTAACTTTTGGCATGATGAAATATGACCCGAGTAAATAACTGGCTGATAAACATTCTGAGGTGGTTCGATTCCGAAGCGGGATCGGATCACCTGGACGTCAGTTCCCGATCCTTCAATATCGTGCGGGTGCTGCCGTTCATCGGCCTGCACCTGGCCTGTTTGCTGGCTTTTGTGACCGGAGTCAGCACCTTTGCGGTGGTATTCGCCATCGCATTTTTCCTGATTCGCATGTTTGCCATTACCGGCTTCTACCACCGGTATTTCTCTCACAAAACGTTTAAAACCAGCCGGCCGGCGCAGTTCATCTTTGCCGTGATCGGCGCCAGTGCCGCCCAGCGTGGCCCGCTCTGGTGGGCCGCCCACCATCGCCATCATCACCAGTATTCCGACCAACCCGAAGACCTGCATTCCCCGCACCAGGGCGGATTCTGGTGGTCCCACGCCGGCTGGTTCACCTGTGACGCCGGCTTCGCCACCAACGAAAAGCGCGTGCGCGACTGGCTGAAGTTCCCGGAACTGCGCTTCATCAACCGCTTCGACACCCTGGTGCCTGCCGTTTTTGCGATACTGATCTACCTGCTGGGTGAGGCATTGGCCGTCTGGGCCCCCTCCCTGAACACCAACGGTTTCCAGCTGCTTGTCTGGGGCTTCTTTATCTCCACTGTCGTGCTGTTCCACGCGACCGTATCCATCAACTCCTTGCTGCACGTTTGGGGTAAGCGCCGGTTTGATACCGACGACGACAGCCGCAACAACTTCTGGCTGGCGCTGATTACCCTGGGCGAGGGCTGGCACAACAACCACCACCGCTGGCCGCGCTCGGTGCGCCAGGGCTTTCGCTGGTACGAAATCGACATCACCTGGTACGGGCTTTGGGTGCTGTCCAAGCTGGGCATCGTCTGGGACCTGAATCCCATACCCGCCAACATCCAGGAAGAAACCAGGCAACTCGACGAAGCGAGGAGGAAACGCCAATGACGACCGCCTCAAGTATCGAAGTGGGCTCCCATCGCGCTGTTCTGCCAGTCGTGCTGGAAGACTTTCGCCGGCTGTTCAATGAACTGGACAAGGGCAATCTGCAGAAGCTGCCCAGCGTGTACGGCGAAGACATCCGGTTCCAGGACCCGTTTGGCGAGGTGCAGGGAATTGATGCGTTGACGGAATATTTCGCCGGCGCCTATAAAAATGTTATCCGCTGCCAGTTCCGTTTTCAGGAGCCGGTGGTGGAAGGCTGCTGGTGCACCCTGCCCTGGGTGATGGAACTGCAGCACAAGCGTATTCGCGGCGGCCAGCGCATCTGTGTGGATGGCATCAGTCACCTGGAAATCCGCAACGGCCGGGTGCGTTACCACCGGGATTATTTCGACGCCGGGCAACTGCTGTATGAAAACCTCCCCGTGCTTGGTCGGATGATTCGCTGGATCAAGGAGCAGGCAGGATGAGCACACGATTGCAGTCGGCATCCAATATTTGGTTGACCGGCGCCTCCTCGGGCATTGGCGAGGCGCTGGTGCGCGAACTCGCCGGCCAAGGCCACAAACTGGTGGTCACCGGCCGCCGGCAGGAGGCGCTTGATGAGCTGGCCATTCGCCACCCCGGTAGTATCGAGACGGCAGCGGCAGACACCACCGATCGCCAGGCACTGGCTGATATCAGCCCGAAGCTCAGCCATTTCGGTGACCTGGACATGGCCATCCTGAACGCCGGCACCTGCGAGTACCTGGAAGTGGCCAGTTACGACAGCAAAGTAATCGAAGCCAACATCAACACCAACGTGCTGGGCACCGCCCGCTGCCTGGACATCGCCCTGCCGGCGTTGCGTGCCACCCGCGCCAAGGGCAAACCGGCGACACTGGTGATCGTCAGCTCGTCGGCCTGGTGGTTTCCGTTTGGCCGGGCCGAGGGCTATGGCGCCTCCAAGGCAGCGCTCAGCTACTTCGCCCACGCCCTGCGCGCCGATCTGGCCGCCGAGGGCATCGAAGTGGTCGTGGTGTCACCCGGGTTTGTGAAAACCCCTCTGACCGACCGAAACGACTTTCCCATGCCCTTCATCGTCAGTGCCGAAGATGCCGCGCGGCGCATTCGCACCGGGCTGGAGAAAGGCAAAACCGAAATCGCCTTCCCCCGGCGCTTCACCTGGCTGCTACGCTTGCTGGGCGCGCTGCCGCAACCGCTGATCGACCGCATGGCCGCCAACATGGCCCGCAAGGCCGGATAACCGACTGCTCAAGGAAATGACTTACATGAACCAGGAACGCCAGCGTATTGCTGTCATCGGCGCCGGAGTATCCGGCCTCACGGCAGCCTGGCTGCTTAGTGAAAAGCATGATGTGGAACTGTTCGAAGCCGGTGACTACGCCGGCGGCCATACCAACACCGAACGGGTGGAAGCCGGTGGCCAAACCTGGCCGGTGAACACCGGTTTTATCGTGTTCAATGACTGGACCTACCCGGGCTTCATCAAACTGATGGACCGCCTTGGCGTGGCTTCGGAGGTGAGCGACATGAGCTTCAGTGTCGATTGCCACAACTCCGGCCTGCAGTACAACGGCACCAGCCTGAACACCCTGTTTGCCCAGCGCAAGAACCTGTTCAATCCGCCGTTTCTGAAGATGATCCGGGAGATTCTGCGCTTCAACCGGGAAAGCCGGGCTGATCTCGCCGCCGGCGACATTCCCGGTGGCGAAACCCTGGGCCAGTACCTGGACCGCAACGGCTACAGCCAGTATTTCCGCAACTACTACATCGTGCCCATGGGCGCGGCCATCTGGTCAGCACCGGAGATCGTGCTGGAGCAGTTCCCGATCCGCTTCTTCCTGCAGTTCTTCAACAACCACGGCATGCTGTCCGTGGATGATCGCCCCACATGGCGGGTGATTTCCGGCGGATCGGCCACCTATGTTGAGCGCATGATGGACCGCCTGGGCGAGCGCACGCACCTGAACAGCGCGGTGTCCGCCATCGAACGAGACGAAGACGGCGTCACCGTCAGCGTGAACGGCCAGCAGCACCGGTTTGATCAGGTCATTCTGGCCTGCCACAGCGACCAGGCCCTGGCCATGCTGCAAGACCCCACACCGGAGGAGCAGGACATTCTCGGGGCCATCGGTTACCAGAAGAACGACGTGGTGCTGCACACCGACGCCAGTGTGCTGCCTTCCAACCGCCGGGCCTGGGCCGCGTGGAACTACATGATTCCCAACAGCGCCAGCCAGCCGGTGTCCGTGTCCTACAACATGAACATTCTGCAGAACTTCCACACCGCGCCGGAAACCTTCTGCGTGACCCTGAACCGCAGCCACGATATCGACCCGAACCGTGTCATCAAGCGTTTCGAGTACGATCACCCGGTGTTCACCCTGGACGCGGTCGCCGCCCAGGAGCGCTACGGGGAAATCGGCAATCGCAACCGCACCCACTTCTGTGGCGCCTACTGGTTCAACGGCTTCCATGAAGACGGGGTACAGAGTGCCCTGCGTGTGACCCGGGCGTTCGGCGTGGAGTTGTAAGATGGCCACTGAATGGCTCGAAGGCACTATAAGACATCGCCGCAAGTTACCGGCCAGGCACGAGTTTCTGTACAAGATCGGCATGCTGGCACTGGACCTGGACGACTGGACCGCACTGCCCCGCCTCAGCCCGTTCCTGTCCGCCGGGCGCTTCAACTGGGTCAGCCTCTACCGGGAAGACTATCTGGACCCGGAGGTGCCCAGCCTTCGCACCGCCGTACAGCAGCGGGTGGAAGCAGCCACTGGCTGGCAACCCGACGGCCCCATTCAGCTACTCACTCATCCGCGCTACCTGGGCTATATCTTCAACCCGGTGAGCTTTTACCTGTGCTACCAGGCCGGTCAACACCCGGAGAACGGCGACGTGCCCCGGGTCATTCTGGCGCAGATCACCAACACGCCCTGGAAAGAGCGCCACGTGTACTGTCTGGAGTGCCAGCGCCCCGGTCCCGGCAGCCCTGATACCTGGCAAACCGAGCGGTTTGCCTTCTCCAAACGCTTCCATGTGTCGCCGTTCAACGGCATGAACCAGCACTATCAATGGCTGTTCAGCTTCCGCGGGCCAGACCTGCGCATTCACATGAACGTGCGCGAAGATGAACGTAAACATTTTGATGCCACTTTGGTGGTCCGGCGCAGCCCGTTTGATCGTAAAACTTTTCACAATAGTCTGGTGCACTTTCCCCTGGAAACCATCAAGGGAACGGCGGGTATCTACTGGAACGCCCTGAAACTGAAACTCAAGGGGGCCCATTTTTATACCCACCCGGACAAACTGGCCTCTGACGACCCCAGCTACCGCAAGGGCAGCGACGATCAGGGCCAAGATGTCACCGAAACACCGGGCATCAACAACGTGAACAACGATCAGCCAGCAAGGGTAAGCTCATGGAGAACCTGAACACCTCATTCAAAGCCGGTGCCGACACCTCGCGTGCGCCGTTGATCAGCCGCATTGCCCGGCAACTGGTGTGCAAACAGTTTGAGAGCCTTAGCCACGGCACTCTGGTGGTGCGTGAATCCGGCTTCGATAACCGGGTATTCGGTGATGCAGACACCCGCTATCCCCATGCCGAGCTGGTGGTACACAACCACGGCACCTGGCGCGACCTGGTCACCGGCGGCGGCATCGGCGCTGCGGAAGCCTACGTGGCCGGCGACTGGAGCTCGCCGGACCTCACCGCCCTGCTGCGTTTTTTCAGCCGCAACATTGATACCCTGAATGCCTTCGAGGACAAATTCGCCTGGATCAGCAAGCCTGCGCTCAAAGGCCTGCACTGGCTGAACCGCAATACCAAAGAGGGCTCCCGCAAGAACATCAGCGCCCACTACGATCTGGGCAACGAGCTGTTCAAACTGTTTCTGGACCCCACCATGATGTACTCCTCCGCCATTTACCCGCGCGAGGATGCCTCACTGGAAGAAGCCGCCGTACACAAGCTGGACGTGATCTGCCGCAAGCTGGACCTGCAGCCCGGCGACCGGGTGGTGGAGATTGGCACCGGCTGGGGCGGTTTTGCCATCCACGCTGCCAGGCACTATGGCTGCCATGTGACCACCACCACCATTTCCAGAGAACAGCTGGAGCTGGCGAAAGAGCGGGTCAGGGCTGAAGGCCTGGAAGACCGCATCACCCTGCTGTTTGACGACTACCGGGACCTGCAGGGCCAGTTCGACAAGCTGGTGTCCATCGAGATGATCGAAGCGGTGGGGCCGCAATTCCTGGAAAGCTACCTGCAGCAAATCGGCGCCCTGCTCAAGCCAGATGGTCTGGCGCTGGTACAGGCCATCAACATGCCGGAACAGCGCTATGCCCGCGCCCTGAAAAACGTGGACTTCATCCAGCGTTACATCTTCCCGGGCAGCTTTATTCCCTCGTTTGGCGCCATTCTGGAGGCCATGCGCACAGGGTCCGATTTGGTGCTGACCCAGGCCGAAGACTTTGGCTTCCACTACGCCCGTACCCTGAACGACTGGCACGCACGGTTCAGAGCCAAACGCAGCGAGTTACAGGAACTGGGTTACGACGAAGCGTTCCAGCGCCTGTGGCACTTCTACTTCGCCTACTGCGAAGCCGGTTTCAGCGAGCGGGCCATTGGCGTGGCGCACCTGCTTCTGGCCAAACCAGCCAACAAACGCGCGAACATCATCAGCTTATGATCGCCTCAGAAATCCATCGCAACGTACTGAATTTCATCCTGTTCCAGACAGGCTGGCTGGTGTGCGTGCTGTTTCCGAGCCGGTGGTCCGTGGCGGTGATTGCGGTATTGCTGGTCGCGCACTTTGCACTGGTCAGCCAGCGCCGGTTCGCCGAGTTGCAGTTCATCGGCCTGGGGCTGGTCCTGGGCAGCCTGATGGACACGCTCTGGTTCCGCACCGGCATACTGGGTATTGCCGGTGAGGAGGAAGCCATCCAGGCCGCGCCGCCCTGGCTGGTGGCCATCTGGGCGATTTTCATGACCACCCTCTGTCACTCCCTGTACTGGGTGGGCCGCACCAGGTGGTTGCCGTTTGTACTGGCGCCCATTGCCGGGCCGTTTGCCTACTGGTCGGCCAGCAAACTGGGCATCGTCACCCTGCCCGACACCCTGGTGTCCCTGGCCGCGATGGCGGTTGGCTGGCTGGTGCTGTTTCCCCTGTTGCTGTTTATCCGCCGAGCGCTTTACACGGAGCTTGAAACGTCATGAACCGTGCAATACTGGCCGTGAGTTTGTGGCTGTTATCTCCGCTGTCGCTGGCCGGAACGTTCGAATTCCAGGGCCAGGCCATCGCAGACAACGGCGACACCCTGTATACCGAGCACCACCGCATGCAGGGCGAATGCCGCGCTGGCGTGTTCCAGCCCACCAAACACCGGGTGGAATACCGCGACCCGGACACCAGCGATACCTTCGCCAACAAGGAACTGGCGTTTGAACGCAGCGCCTTGATGCCGGTGGTGGACTTCTCACAACCCCGGTTCAACGAGCGGATGGATATTCGCTACCGGGAGGAAAAACAGGTCCGGATTGACTGGCAGACGCCGGAAGGTGGCCGGGAACGTTATTCCGTTGGCATTCCGGAGACTCTGGTGGTCGATTCGGGTTTCGACCACCTCATACGCCAGCAATGGCAACGGCTTAACCAGGGCGACAAGGCCGAATTCCGCTTTCTCGGACCCACCCGTGGTGATCACTTCGGCTTTGTGGCCGAGCCGGTCAGCCGCAGCGAGATCAACGCTCACCTCGTGGTTCGCCTGCGCCCCACCAGCCTGATGTTACGGGTGCTGGTGGACCCCATTGTGCTGGGCTACAACGAACAGGGCGCACTCACCCATTACCAGGGTCTGACCAACATCCGCCAGAACGCCGACACCAACTACACCGCCACCATCCGCTATCAGGTGGACCGCTACCCGGATTGCCCGCTGCTACCCTGATTCGCATCGCGCCGCTGCACCACCACACCCCTGGCGGTGTGGTAAACTCGCGCGCAAACCGATCCAGAGGACCGAAACACCCATGATGTTTGTTTCTTTCAACGTCAACAGCATTCGCACCCGCCTGCACCAGCTCAAGGCGGTGATCGACGAACTCAATCCGGACTTTATCGGCCTGCAGGAAACCAAGGTCACCGACGATCAGTTTCCGGTCGAAGACATTCGGGACATGGGTTACCACGTGCACTTCCACGGCCAGAAAACCCATTACGGCGTGGCCCTGTTGTCCCGGCAGGAACCGGAAGAGGTGGTCAAAGGCTACCCCTGGGACGGCGAGGAAACCCAGAAGCGCTTGATCACCGGCCATTTCACCGTCAACGGTGAGCGCCTGACCGTGATCAACGGCTATTTTCCCCAGGGCGAAAGCCGCGACCACCCGGTCAAATTCCCCGCCAAGGAAAAGTTCTACGCCGACCTGATGAGCTGGCTGGACCAGTTGAACGAACAACCCGGCCACATCGTGGTGATGGGCGATATGAACATCTCCCCCACCGACAAGGACATCGGCATTGGCGCCGACAACGCCAAGCGCTGGCTGCGCACCGGCAAGTGCAGCTTCCTGCCGGAAGAGCGGGAATGGCTGAGCCAGGTGGAGCAGCGCGGCTTCACGGATGTATTCCGCCACCTGCACCCGGACGAAGACAACACCTTCAGCTGGTTTGATTACCGTAGCCGCGGTTTCGAACGCGATCCCAAACGTGGCCTGCGCATCGATCTGATCATGGCCAGCGACAGCCTGCTGCCCAAGGCCCGCAGCGCCGGCGTCAGCTACGACATCCGGGGCATGGAGCGGCCATCGGACCACTGCCCGGTCTGGGCCACGTTCGAGCTCTAACCCAGTTAACGACGGGAGATTCCCATGGAAATCCGCAAAATCGATGAAAACATCTCGGTAGCCCCGCAAATCGCGGTGGAAGACGTCGCCGAAATCGCCAGACTCGGCTTCAAAACCTTGGTCGCCAACCGCCCGGACCGGGAAGAGCCGGGCCAGCCGTCCATGGCCGACATTGAAGCCGAAGCCAAAGCCAACGGCCTGAACTGGGTCTACATGCCGGTGGAATCCGGCAATATCACCGACCAAGACGTGGACAACTTCGCGCCCATGATCCGCGATGCCGAAAAGCCCGTATTCGCTTTCTGCCGTTCAGGCACCCGCTGTACCATTCTCTGGGCCCTGAGCAGCGCCCGCGAGCACCAGCCGGAAGAACTTTTGCCCAAGGCGCGAAACGCCGGGTACGATATTTCCGGCCTGGTTCCGCGTATGATGCAACAGGCCAAACACTCTTGATCGACTGACAACGGATAACGTCCATGCCCTACACAGGAACCGAAAATTTCAGCCATAACCAGCCGGAACGTATTGGTGTTCTCGTAACCAACCTGGGAACACCCGACGCCCCGACCACCCCGGCCCTGCGCCGGTACCTGGCCGAGTTTCTGTGGGACCCCCGGGTGGTGGAAGTGCCGCGACCGATCTGGTGGATGATCCTGCACGGGGTCATCCTGCGCATTCGCCCGAAAAAAAGCGCCGAAGCCTACGCCAGCGTCTGGGAACCGGAAGGCTCGCCGCTGCTGATCCACACCGCCAACCAGGCCGAGGGTATTCGCGACGCCCTGAAGAAAAAGTACGGCAACAACGTGGTGGTTGGCTTTGCCATGCGCTATGGCAATCCGTCCATCAGCAAAGTGCTGCAGGAAATGCAGCAACAGGGCGTGCGCAAGCTGGTGGTATTGCCGCTGTACCCGCAATATTCCGCCTCTACCACTGCGTCCACCTTTGATGCCATCTCCGCCGATTTCACCCGCCGGCGCTGGCTGCCGGATTTCCGGTTTATCTCCCACTACCACGACTACCCGGCCTATATCGAAGCCATGGCCAAACACATCGAGGACTACTGGGAGAAAAACGGGCGCAACGAGAAGCTGATCCTCTCTTACCACGGTGTGCCGCTGAAATACCTGCTCAAGGGCGACCCGTACCATTGCGAATGCCACAAGACCTCGCGCCTGCTGGCCGAGCGCCTGGGCCTGGGCAAGGACGAGTACATGACCACCTTCCAGTCCCGCTTTGGCCGGGAAGAGTGGCTGCAGCCCTACACCGACGAAACCCTGAAGTCCCTGCCCGGCAAGGGTGTGAAATCCATTGACGTATTCTGCCCCGGCTTCTCCTCCGATTGCCTGGAAACCATCGAGGAAATCAACGAGGAAAACCGTGAATACTTCATGGAAGCCGGCGGCGACGGCTTTGGCTACATCCCCTGCCTGAACGCCACCCCCGGGCATATTGAAGCGCTGGTGCAACTGGTGGAAGATAACCTGCAGGGCTGGGCCGAGCCGGAGATCAACCCGGACACACTGAACGCCCGCGCCAAACGCGCAGAGGCACAGAAACAGGCAACGTACCCCGGCCGCACCGACATCTGACGGGCAGACGACCATGAAACTGAACTGCGACCTGGGCGAAAGCTACGGCGCCTGGCAAATGGGCCAGGACGAACAGGTCATGCCGTTGATCGACATGGCCAACGTGGCCTGCGGCTTCCACGCCGCAGACCCGATGGTAATCCGCCAGACCCTGGCGCTGGCTGCCAGACACGGCGTTGAGGTGGGGGCACATCCGTCCTACCACGATTTGCCGGGCTTTGGCCGGCGTTCAATTCACCACTCCCCGGAAGAAATCGAGGCGCTGATGCTCTACCAGCTCGGCGCCCTGGAAGGCATGTGCCGCCGGGAAGGCCTGCATATCAGCTACGTAAAACCCCACGGTGCGCTCAACAACGACATGATGCGCAACCCGGAATTGCTGAAGGCCGTGCTGCGCTCGGTGCGCTGCTTCCGAGAAGGTCTGCCGCTGATGATCCCCGTCACCAACCGCTATCGGGAACACCAGGCCATGGCCGCTGAAATCGGTGTTCCCCTGCTGCTGGAAGCCTTCGCTGACCGCGCCTATGACGACGAAGGCCAGCTGGTTTCCCGTCGCCAGGCCGGCGCCGTTCATGAAGACCCCAAACTGGTGGTCAAACAGGCCCTGAGCTTTGCCCGCGATGGCGGTGTTTACAGCGCCACCGGCAACTGGCTGACACTGCCAGCCGACAGCCTGTGCGTACATGGCGACAACGACGCCGCGCTGGACGCCATTCGCGCCATCCGCCAGGCACTCGCCAACCCGGAATCATGATCCAAGCCGTTGGGGAAGATGCGCTGCTGATCTCCTTCGGTGACGCCATCGACAGCGCCCTGCCCGGGCAAATCGCCGCCCTGTGCCAACGTATTGAAGCCCTGGAATTGCCCTGGCTGGTGGACCTGGTGCCGTCCTACACCACCCTGCTGGTGATTTACGACCCGGTTGCCGTCAATGTGTTTGAAGCCAGGGCCCGGCTTCGCCCTTTAATCGACAGTCAACCGGAAACCATCGGGCCCGCAACCAACGCACAGCAAGGCCGGCTGATTGAACTCCCGGTGTACTACAGCCAGGAAACCGGCCCGGACCTGGCCTGGATGGCCGAACACACCGGGCTCAGCAGCCAGCAAATCATCGAACGCCACACCGCCGAAACCTATCAGGTGTATGCCATCGGCTTTGCCCCCGGATTTGGCTTCATGGGTCAGGTAGATCCAAGCATCGCCTGCCCGCGCAAGGACACACCCCGCACCCAGGTACCGGCCGGCAGCGTGGGCATCGCCAACCGGCAAACCGCCGTTTACCCCAAGGCCTCACCCGGCGGCTGGCAACTGATCGGCCGCTGCCCCACGCAACTGTTCGATGAAGTGAACCTCTCGTTACTGCGGGTGGGCGACAAAGTGCGTTTCGTTGCCATCGGCAAGGACGAATTTCTGGCTCAGGGTGGGCAACTATGAAAGAACTCGGAGCCATCAGCTCAGAGTTAAGAGCCATCAGCCCAACATTGAGAGTACTCAGCCCCGGCATCAAAGCCACGGTTCAGGACCAGGGCCGCCAAGGCATTCGCCACCACGGCCTGGCCCGGGGCGGCGTGCTGGACCTGCGCAGCGCCGCCTGGGCCAACAAACTGCTGGACAACGAGCGTAATGCCGCCTGCGTGGAAATCGTTCTGGGCGGGTTTCAGGCGGAAGCCCTGTCAGCCTGCGAAGTCTCAGTAACCGGCGCCCGGGCAGACGTCACAGTGAATGGTAAACCCGTTGGGATGTGGCAGAGCCTGCAGCTGGCGCCCGGCGATAAACTGGCCATCGGCCACTCGCGGAACCACCGGCTGATCTACCTGGCAGTGCGTGGCGGCTTCAAAACGCGTGAGTGGTTTGGCAGCCATTCGGTGGTGGAGCGGGAAGCACTGGAAGGTGCCGGGCCATTACAGGCCGGCGATTTGCTGCCGGCCGGTTCGCACGAGCCTATTCAGGGCGCACCCCGTATTGCCCCACCCCAGGCCTGGCAGTGGCTTGAACAGTCGCCGGTACTGGGCCTGATTCCCGGCTACCAACACCACCAGTTCCGGTCTGCGGACCTGCGCCGGCTGGTTACCAGCCAATATCAGGTATCGGATGACTCCGACCGGATGGGTTATCGGCTGGCGGGAAGCCCAATGGCCGACCCGCCACCGGGTATTGTCTCGGAAGGGATTATCCCGGGCGCGGTGCAGATACCCGGCGACGGCCAGCCCATTGCCCTGTTGGCCGATTGCCAGACCATCGGCGGCTACCCCAAGCCGGGCGTGATTGCATCACTGGATTGCGGCCTGCTGGCGCAACAGCTGCCGGGCTCGGAAATCACGTTTGAATGGACAGACACGCTCACTGCCCAGAATCGGCGTCGTCTGTTTGAGCGGCAGTATCAGCAGACGGTTTGGAGCGAGAACGGTCGCTCCCCGCATTGGCGCTAGTGTCCAAATCCGGCACCGCCTGACAAAACGTGCATTCCTCGTTATCCACCAAAGCACCGCCCGTCTCCACATAGCGGATGCGATGGCTGGCCTTGCCCCGGTTGGCAGACACGGCAAAACGCCGGCGCTCCCGCTCGGGAACTGTATTTTCAGAATCGTTGTCCGCCATGGGCGACCTCCTAGGAATACTCAACTACGGCCCGGCGCCCCTTCAACGGTTTAACGGGCCAGAATCCGGCTGCCCTCACCGGTTAAAACCAACGCATTGGTGTCGTCGAGCTCAAACGACCGAACGTTTTGCAGGGCCTCCAGGAAACGACGCTCCTGGTTCATCAATGCTTCCGGGCACGCCATCATGGTGGTGGCGGCCTTTTCGATATTCAATGTCTGGCCTTCAACGGAGTACCGGGCGAAATACTGGTTGCAGGTCGCCTCACCGGCCACCCGGTTTTCCTCGGTAAAATTCAGCGTAACCCGGGAATTGTCGATGATCCCCTCGCCGTTGATGTCTTCCACCACCCATTGCTGCCCGGTGAGCTGGTCCACCGTTACAACGGCTTCCTGGTCTGACTGTGTCGCACAGCCGGCCAGGGCTGTGGCGGCTAACGCGGTAAACAAAATCTTCTTCATGGGGCAATAATCCTGTCTTTATGGGCTCGTCAGCAGATTCTCCACTAATATCAAAGATAAGTGGGCGCTGGAGACGACATTACCATGGGGCTGTCGATCAACAAATCAGAATTCCCGGCGGAGGACTTCGAGCGCTTTGCTGCCAAGGTCCGCACGGACCTGAGCGCCTTCGCCCGCCTACTGAACCGGCCCGGCTTTGGCGAGGGAGAAAGTTCCATTGGCGCCGAGGTTGAGTTCTACATCGTCAACCCGGATTTGCGGGTTCAGCCCATCAACACCGAAATCGCAGCCAGTGTTCAGGACCCGCAACTGACCGTGGAGCTAAACCGCTTCAACCTCGAATACAACCTCAGCCCCCACCCGCTGCGGGGCGACCCGTTTGGCCAAACGGAGCGGGAGCTGCTCGCCGCCATCCGGCGCATCAACCGGCACGCCGCGCCCCTGGGTGGCGAACTGGTGCCCATCGGCATTCTGCCCACCCTGCGCCGGTGTGATGTGGGCTCCAAGGCCATGACAGACGAGCCCCGTTACCATGCCCTTGCCACGGCCCTGCTCAGGCAACGGGGCGAACCCTTCACCATCCACATTGGCGGTGATGATGTCATTAAATTGATGGCCAACGACGTCACCATGGAAGGGGCGAACACCTCCTTCCAGCTGCACTGGCGGGTGCCGGCGCACCGGTTTGCGGATTATTTCAACGCCATACAGCTGGTCACACCGATTGCCCTGGCACTGGCCAGCAACTCCCCCAGCCTGTTCGGCCACCACCTGTGGGACGAAACCCGGATCGCCCTGTTCAAGCAATCCATCGACAGCCGCTCCCCCAACCGGAAAACCTGGCGGCACCCGTCGCGGGTGTATTACGGAACCGGCTGGGTGCGCAACGCCTGGGAGCTGTTCGCCGCCTCGGCGTCCCTGTTCCCGCCCATCATCCCGATCCTGTCCGATGAAGACCCCATGGCGGCGGTGGACCGTGGCGAGATTCCGGAACTGGCGGAACTGCGGCTGCACCATGGCACCACCTGGCCCTGGAACCGGGCCATCTATGATCATGCCGACGGTGGCCACCTGCGCATCGAGATTCGCTCCATGCCGGCCGGCCCCACCGCCGTGGACATGTGTGCCAACGGGCTGTTCGTGATCGGGGCAGCTCTCGCGGTGCTCGATGACATACCGCACCTGACCTCGATACTGCCCTTCCAGTACACCGAACACAATTTCTACCGCGCCGCCAAATACGGCATCGGCGCGGACATTATCTGGCCGCACAAAGACCAGGTTCAGTTGCAGGATACGCCCCTGTTAACCGTGGCCCGGGCACTGCTGCCCCGTGCCCGGGAAGCCCTGCAACAAACCGCCGTGGTCGAGGCGGAAATTGACCGCCTGCTGGGCATCATCGAAGGCCGCATTGAGAATGCCATCACCGGGGCACGGTGGCAGCGCCGCATCACCGAAGCGTTGTTCAAATCCCTGACCCCGGATGAGGCGTTCCGGGCTATGCTGTCCCTGTACATGGCCAACCAGAAGAACAACAAGCCCCTGCACGAATGGACGCTGTCGCCATGAGCCACTCAACGATTCTGGATTACCTGGACAACCCCTCGCCCCGAACCCTGGGCCGCTCGCCCCTCGAGTGGCTGGACCGAATGCTCAAGCCCACCGTGGTCCGGGTGGCCGGCCGCGACCGCTCCCGCACCCGCGCCATGGCCACCCTGCTGCACGGCAACGAGCCTTCCGGCCTGTTTGCGCTTCACCGTTGGCTGCTGGAACAACACACGCCCGAAGTGAACATGCTGTTTCTTATCGGCGGCGTATTCCCGGCCAAAATTCCACCCACGTTTTCACGGCGCCAACTGCCCGGTGGGCGCGACCTGAACCGGTGTTTCAAGGAGCCCTTTGAAGGCGAGGAAGGCCGGATAGCCGAAGCCATGCTGGCCGAACTGCACAACGCCCAACCCGAATGCCTGCTGGACGTACACAACACCTCCGGCACCGGCCCCGCCTTCGCCGTGACCATCACCAACGACGCCGCCCACCAGGCACTGGCCTCGCTCTACACCGAACGCCTGATCATGACCGACCTGCGCCTGGGCGCCCTGATGGAATATTCCGAACAGGAAGTGCCCACGGTGACCATCGAATGCGGCGGCGCCCAGGACGAACATGCCCATCAACTGGCCTACGAAGGGCTGGTTCGCTACACCTCCGGGGCAGACGTGTTGTCACTGGAAAAAGCGGAGTGGGATGTGGTTGTGCTGCGAAACCCGATCCGGGTGGAACTGGCGCCGGAAGCCACCATCGAATACCGCCTGGAGCCCAGCGGCCGGGCCGACATCACGCTGCCGCCAGACATTGAGCACCGCAATTTCGGGACAGTTGCACCAGGCGAGCCACTGGGATGGGTTGGCGAAAAAGGCCTTGGCGTACTCACCGCCATTGGCCACAACCGCACCGAGAATGTGGAGAAAGTACTGCGCGTGAAGAATGGGCAGATCTACCCTGCCCAGGCCATCAAAACGTTTATGATTACCACCAACCCATTGATAGCAAAGAGTGATTGTTTGTTCTACGCGGTGAAGGCCTCGGGTGAGCCTATTTTTTAGGCCCCGGCCTACGACACCACAAAGTTACGCCCGGATTCCTTGGCGCTATACAACGACTGATCGGCTCGGTGGACCACCTCTTCCAACGGATCTCCAGGTGCCCCCACAGCGACACCAATGCTGGTGGTCACCGTCAGCGGTCCGGTTCCGGTCTTAACCACCAGTTCCAATCGAAAGGTGTGTGGCCAGCACTGTGAGCCCCACCAGCACCAACATCGCGGAACTCTCCAATATGGTCAAAGGCAAGAGCGCCAGAACCGCCACCAGCAACACCGGAAGTATGGTATAGCCAATCAAGCCCGGAGACGGGTATGTGCCTCCTGTCAGAACCTCAACAAAGACATAGAACCCCATGACCACAACCACCAGCGCAGTTGCACTCAAACGGGCGCGATTAAGACTGGGCTTCACGGGAAACAGGGCTATCAGTAACAACAAGAGACCGGTCACAAAGCGCAATCCCATCATCGCGCCCAGGACATCACCGGGCAGCAACCAGCGGTCCACCAGGACCCAGGCGGGCGACGCCAGCCCAAACAACCCGGCAAACAAACGCACGCGCTCGAGCAGCAACTCACTGCTATAGAACGAAAAATCGTGGCTATGATCACGCGAGCTGACACAATCCAGCAGCGCAGAGCGCATCTTGGCAAATAACGGGTGGTTCAAAACAGTTCCCTCAAGCTCCTGCACACATCCGGTCTGAGCACCGTGGTTCAACCATTCGAACAGCTCAGTTGTTGCATCAGCAATGATCAGGAACAAGTTTTGATTTGATTAGTTGTAATTAGCATCTATCACTGCTGGGTTGGAAAATACTGTAAAACTCAGGGCTATATATACACCGTAGCCCAGCAGGAGCAACGCTCCTTCAAATCGGCTAAGACGGCTGCCTGTATACAGAAAGAACAACAGAATCAGCGTCGTTCCCAGCATTACCCATTGGTCAAACTGCAGGATTCGCTCATGGACTGGAAGCGGCTGTAACAGTGCGGAAATGCCGAGTATTCCCAGGAGATTGAAAATATTACTGCCCAGGATATTCCCAATAGCAACATCGGCATGTCGGCGGAACGCCGCGATTACTGATACCGAAAGCTCGGGCAGAGACGTACCAACCGCCACGAGGGTCAAACCTACCACAGCCTCCGAGATACCAAACGCTTCGGCTATTCCCACGGCGCCCTTTAACAAAACCTGTGAGCCGGTGATCAAAAGAACCAGGCCCAACACAATCGCCATGGCTATCCATAGCGTTGTTTTTGGCAGGGAAGTAACTTCCTCCCCTTCCGCTATGTGCAACTTTGCGGAAGGCGCTTCTCCGGAGCGCTCGGTCCAATACGCCCAGATCAGATAAGCGGCAAGCGCCATAAGGAATATGACAGCGTCAGCTTTTACCAACGCATCCCCGCCGACAAGAATAAGAAACAGCATGCTGGCCGCAACAACCGTGACACCGTCACGCCGCAATACGAGCGACTTTACAGCAAGGGGGGTTATCAGTGCGCATACACCCAGAATCAGCAGGATGTTACCGATATTACTCCCCACAACATTGCCGATAGAGATATCGGGCCGCTCACTAAGAGCGGCCTCAACGGAGACCACCAGTTCAGGCGCAGACGTACCGAAACCAACAATTAACAAGCCACTGAGCAGAGGAGAAATGCCCAGTCGATGCGCAGCTGCCAAAGACCCTCTGATAAGTGCCTCACCGCCACTAGACAGAAGCAACACCCCGATAGCGACGAACAGCAGGTTCAACATAATTTTTATGCTTCCGGTTGCGGAGTTAATAACGCCCTGGCTTTTTTGCGGTATCCAGAAGCGGTCTGACAACACAGTCACTTGTTAAAATTCAGTGACTTCATGATCCCTAGCGTCTTTCTCCAATGGCGCCTTTCGATAGCCAAACTCAGCAATCTGCCAGAGATAATCATTCAAGAATGCTGTGATCGAACCGTATTTTTCATACTGTTGAACATGTCGAAACTCGTGCGACAGCAAACGGATATTGCGATGATGTCCACGGCGAATTAGAACCGAATGCCCTAAAGTAATCCCGTCCATTTCAGGGCCTAGAAGGCCTGTGTGGACCACCATATCGCGAAGCGGTTGGTCAGCTGGAAGAGTAAAATCTGACACAAGCTGAATCCGAATTTTCTCCGGCTGTTCTACTCCTACCTGCCTAGCTAGCTTTAAGCCGAACTCGTTCAGGGAATCCCCCTCTAGAGCAGCGAGGTTACTTTGCGCCTCGGCCCAATAGACAGCCTGCGGTAGCAGATCCGGTAATAGCTCTTTCAAATTCACAGTCGATCCCTGAGTTTTAACGCCGCCAGCATGCGCGGCTACGAAATGGAGGCGAAGCCGCAATGGAAAAGACGTCGCCGTGCCTGCGATGGTTATGAATTGACCACCCCAACATCTTTAGCGAACTCCCTCATTTGCTTAGCTTCGTCAACAATTTTATCGAAATCAAGGTCAACGAAACCACCGAATTCATCCGAGGTTAAGTCAATTAGCTTTTGCAATAAATCCCTTTGACTCATCATCCAGGGATGATTGGTTAAGGTCGACGAATAATTATATTTTCCTTCACCGAACCCTGCGCACGACGGTAGAAAGTTCTCATATGCATCCAATGAGTAACGAAGGAAAACCGAGTATTCTCCTAGATTTTCCTGTATGGCTTGATAGTCCGTAGCGCTAGAGTAATTAGCAAGTGACCCAAGCCTGCTCAGACTGTGGCCACATCTTCTTACGGCCTTATATACTTCCTTCATGTCATCACTCTGGTGAGAAAGGAAGATATGTGATTTTAAAATGCACTCAAACCCCATTAGCAGGTCCACAAAACATTTAAATCGTTTAGTCTTCGAGTAATGCTCGTAGAGGAGGTTAAAACGATCCAAAAAGTCTGATGCATCAGTGCAGTAGTGGAATGCCAGATCATTGCGCAAACCGGTTTTTTGAGCTTGCACTATAGTCTCCTCGATTTATAACGCCGCCAACATGCGCAGATTTTCGTGGAGGCTAAGCCGCAACGAAAAATCTGTCGCTGTGCTTGGCCTGGTTATGCTGCGACATCAATGATGAGAAGGGTGCCAATTCGGCTTTCTCGAAGTGGGTCATTTTCATATTCGACAATGCAATGGACTTCGACCTCTCTTTCAGTCATCGATAAAATATAATCTTCAACCTCTTGCCTGCCTACAACCCGAAACTTGTAGTTTCCTTCAGGAATTTGCTGCGACTCCGAAACCCTAAGCTTGCCAATTCGGTCATATTTGTTGAAGTCAAATATATCGCAATTTATTGTCTTAGGTTCTTCATCAATAGAAATTGGCGGATAATATAGCCCTTTCTCTTCAAACAGCATTTTTATGGCCGGGTTTTTCTCGAACTTCGAGCTCAGAGATATTTCTTCGACATTATCTTCTTCCAGGGCATCATCCAGTGTACGCAACCCAGTGATTATCTGCGTACCAATTTGATAAACCGGGCCGTTGTATACGTGAACGGCATTTTCATTACCTTGAGTCACAACCGACGTATTTTCACCATCTTGGTGAATCGAAACCGGCTTTCCCTCATGGGCGGCTTTGTAGATATCATATAAAAATGCGGCACTAGCCTTGGTATAATCCCACATGTCGTCAGGAGACAGAGAGGGCAGGAATGGAAGCGTTTGTTGCACACCAGAAAACATGGCACCGAGCGTAACTAGCAAGCTGCCATGTTCAACATCTTGAGCAATAAGCTTGTAAAGCTCTCTGTCACTTTTAGAAAGGCGAGACTTTCCTGTGACTCCTTTATAAACCCCTTCAAGCACCTGTTGCGTACCGTGCAATCCTGACACCATTTTGTCCAACCTATAGCCGTCGTCAAAGGCTGCACCATTCATCCGGAAAATCAGGTTTTCCATAGCTTATCCTTGTACTCTGTTTAGTCTGAATAACAGCAATTAAGGTTGCTTCCCGAAGGCTTCTTCAAACTTTGCGACGTAAGATTGCGCCTCAGTCACTTGAAGGGTCAGGCGCATTAGCGCGGGTTTTGTAGGTGCATCGAGGACGCCCTCTGCATGCCTATTGATTGCTTGGTATTTCTGAAACGCAACTGGTCTCTCGGCAGCCAGTATGTAGCGATATTGCTCCCACAGGCGGAGATCAACGTGCTTCACTAAGGCATCATTATGTTCCATGGCACCAATTTTTTGGCCCCGTGGAAGCTGGTGATCTTCCTTCGAGGTCATGCGCCTAATCTTCTCGAAATTGCCCTTAATCTCTGCTTCTATCAGCGCTTCTATTCGGTTATTGCGGAAATATTTGGACGAAAGGGGATAAAGTAAAGCGACTAACACCGCCATTAATGTCCCTATGGCTGCCAATGCTGTCCAGAAAACGCTTGGTTTCAGCGTTTCTATCCAAAATTCAAGCATGAAAATCCCTTATGCATAACGCTTTTGTTCAGCGGCGACCTTTTTGTAGCGAAGCGGATAAAAGGGCGTCCGGTGGAGAGCCGTGAGGCCCGTAACAAACTGGAACTACTGGTTATGAAGAGACTGCATCTCCTCCTTTATAAACTTTGCTGATCTCACCGGAAACGTTTGAACCAACATCATGACCGCGATGGAAAAGAAAAAAGCACCTAGACCGACGAACATAAAGAACTGAACAATGCTGATTTCGTCAATTTGAGCCGGAACGATGAGGGTTAAGAGCCCTAAAAGGGCCAAAACGCAGCCGAACACTAGGTTGAACAAAAATCCCGCTTGGTCAAACCACGTCAACTTTATCTTGAGCTCGGAGTCCTTATATTCGAGATGCGTTAGTGCTCTCTTGAAATGAAAAAATCCGAGGTTTCCTTTCGTTTTCTTGTGCAGACTAATGATTGCCTCTCTGAACTCCTTTTCGAGCCGCAGCCCAGTAGCAATCTTGAAATGCTCTGTAGCAAGCTCCTCTTTCAAATGCTCTTTTGTAAGGCCATCCACATGCTCGCAACTCAGAGCCTCAGATATCTTCACAATTTTCGCGCGCTTTCTCTCTTCGAGGTAGTCTGCGATCTTTTTATAGTTAAAGATAATAGCAACCACGACTATTATCACTGAAACCAATATATTGCCTTCCTCAACGCTTGAGACAATGCGATCTAAGAATTCAAGATCCATGTTTACTACCTTTCTCCTTCATAACGCTTTGAATAAGCCGCCGATTTGTAGCGGCAGCGGAAAATTGGTCGGTTTCATTCACTGGTTAGGAGTTTTGACGCCAATCCTGTCACCCAATGACTCGCCACCAAGCATTCCGGGTTTCCAGTTTGCCTGGGCTCGTATGTCATGGGCTATCCCGAATTCTTCAACCTTAACTGTGCGCTCGTGATACTTTTCGCCTTCATCATAGACTTGAGTATCCTCATAAACGACCAATTGCGAGGTTGTCGTGCCAACACAAACGCCGATCAAGTAATCGTAAGGTTCACTATGAACGAAAAGAGGAGACCCGCTAAGGCCCTGAGTAATTGGGAAACTTAGTTCAAAAAGTGGCGGATTATTGTGGTTCACGAGCCTGCCTGCAGGAACCTCTCTCTGAATATATCCTTTGTGGTAACGCTGCTGGACTTGGAACTCATCAACTAGCTTATTGATGATTGATGCGGGATAACCGTGAGTTGCAACATCCTTCCAAGGCCCGACCGTGATATTGGAATACTGATAAAAGGTATGCGACGCCAATGGAGTTTTACAGATTGCAACATCGAAATTGTCTGGGGCAAATTCATACTGCTCTATGGGTAAACAAACGTGCTTCCCGACCTCAGAATGAAACGGAGAAAATAATAGCTTTCCGCCGTTTTCTTCAACATCAACGTTCCCTTTTTCAATTACATGCCGTGCTGTCAGAAGGAAGCCATCCTCATTGATGTAGAAGCCAGTTCCGTGAAGTCTGGCTACATTTATATGATTACCCTCCTCAATGCCACGACTGATTGAAGCAACTACACACTGCATCATTGGAATAGTGCTCATCTTGGCTCCTAACGCCGCAATTAGGCAAACTCTTTATCTACGAATGCTTTAGCAATTTCCATAAAACTTATTGCATTGTCTAGCATATTTTCAACTTCCTCATTGCCGGGTGGCTTGATAGCGGAAAGAATAGTTGAGTGAGAATATGAGACAGAAAGGGTTCGATAAATTGAATTGTAAAAGCTCCACAACTCAGAGGCCTGCGCTGCGTTGTACACGCTATACCCTAGGTGACACACCGGTTCATTTTCGTTTTTTTCCAACGCTTTAGTTAGGGCTTGGGAATTCTCTTGCGTAAGCAGCCCACCCCCATCCTTGCTTAGATCCTTATTCAGACAGTTTAACGCCTTTGGAATACTGGCTTCGGTATTGTTCTTAAGCTCTTGAACGAAGTTTTCCTGCGTCACCAAAGCAAACATATTGAATAAATGCTCCATTGATAAGCGTTGTATCGTAAGAGCCTCATCGTGGTAGCCCTCTGCCACCAGACTTGAAATGACTTTGCAATTAATCAAAAACTTCTTCCAGTACACTAAGGACAGCGAATACCTCTCTTCACGCTCGCCCTTCGCCAAAACTTCTTGCGCCATCAGATGGTCATACGCAAATTTATTAATTTGATCGACTTTTTCGTGTGGAGTCATACTTTCTTCCTGCGCTGTAATACGCTTTGACAAGCCTAACGCCAGCCAACATGCGCAGCTACGAAATGGAGGCGAAGCCGCAATGTAGTAGGCGTCGCCGTGCTTGGCCTTGTTAGAACACAATGGCTGATTTGGCTATTCATCAGGCCTTCGCGCAGTTTTGCTGACGATATAACGCGCCGTCCCCTCTTGGTCAGTGAATCTAATTTGATTCCCGATCGTCGTTGAACAGAAGTCGTTAAAGCCAATAACAATCTGCCCAAGGCTGTGATTGTGATGATGTATTACCTTCCTGTAATTATTCCTATGCGAATATATTCCAATGACTGTCGGAAAATCGGCGCCAAATAGTCTGGCCGCCTCTGGTAGGAGATAACTGTGCTTGAAGGAATTGACGATCTCTGAGAGCACATGCGGAAAGCGGTCAACTCCCTTGAAGAACTCATCAATAAGTGCGGCGCCTACCTTTGTGGGCTTCCCCTTTGAGAACAAGGCACCCCATCCGTCGACTTCTAATTCCACAGAGTCCTGAACGACACGCTCGTATTTCAGGCAGTAGGACATCATTACTAAGTCATCCATAACCCGCTTCATGTTTATCAATGCAGTTTCAATCGAGTACTTGTGTGGCCGGTGTTGACATGCTTCCCAGGCCGCGACTGCCTCGGTCACTTGACGCTGTATGTAGTCTAGTCGGTCTGCTATCTCGATACAGACTATCGCCCCATTCAAAAGATACGGGATTGAAGGCGGACAAGGGATATCGATAGCACGGATTTGATATACTTGGAAACGTCCGTCGGACTTCTTACCCGAGTAATAGTTGATTTCTCTTATATCAGGTTTCCTTGGCGCATCTTCCTTACACATTATCGTTTTCCCTCATGTTCTCAGTTCGACCTCAGTTCTAACGACCGACTTAATCGGCCGAATTTTAAGTACCAGCGGAAAATCCGGTCCGCGTTGAAGCCTGTGTTATGTGTGCCGCCATACATTTACAGTCCATCTCGGCCCATTCTCCAGACTACAATCTCATCCTTCAGAGTATTTACGATGATGGTCATATCCAGAGACTCGAAATAATAGTTTGAAATAATGTCAGGATTCCGAGTTCTCACCGGGAATTCTTTCCATTCCCCAAAGCGACCCTTCCAGAATTCAGGGTCCCATTCTGAGCCCATGATAATGTTTTCTCTAACCCACTTTTGGTTCTCATTGCGCTGAGCTGCTAGCTCGGCGGGTTCGCCGGATCCCATTAATTTAATCGGGTGCCTATGCTCTAAGCGCTGATCTACTCCAGAAAGCCTTGACTCTTCGTCCTGAAATCCCCAACGAGGATAGAACGTCGCCTCGACTTCATATTGGCCAGACGGCAGGTCACTTACATCGAATGTTACCTGCCCATTCCCATTCACTAACCGCACCCGCTCATTCTTACCAATCCAAGTATCATCTGCCGCTTGGCCGGCCAGACTGATACCAACCATTAGTTCGATTGTGCCAGGTATGTTTGTACTCAATTCTAGATAGACTTTACTGTCGTTCAGTCTCTCACTTGAAACTGACACTGAATAACCTTCGGGCGGATACGAAATCCTTTCGTGCTTGGCCTCATTCTCTGAATCGGATGCATTCGTAGAATTCGACGAATCGTACGATGCATCACAGCCAAACAGAGCGAAAGAGGCTACTGCTGCCATTAGATAGAATTTGATAACGCTATTTTTTGCAAAACTCATGCAATCTCTCCTGTCTCATTTTGCACATAATGCTGCCCATAACCCGCAGCCGAAGGTGGAGCGACGAAGGAACGTAGCTCTCGGCTGTTGGACTTCCCCCAATAAAATGGACACGCCCCATCAGTTGATTCCTTCGAACTCTAGCGGAGTCCGGTAACCAAGGCCACTGTGCAGCCGTTGGGTATTATAAAAGCCCTCAATATAGGCTTTTATATGTTTCCGTAATTGGCGCATCGTCACGAAGCTGGTGGCGTGTAGCAATTCTCCCTTGAGGGTCTTGAAGAACGATTCGACCTCAGCGTTGTCGGTGCATTGACCGGGCCGATTCATGCTGTGCTTTACCTGGTACTGCCTCAGCAGCGCTTGTGTCTTATGAGCTCGGTATTCGATGCCGCGATCCGTATGGAACAACAGATCAGAATCAGGTTGTCTGGTCGTAAAGGCATCGCGCAGCGTCGCTCGGGCAAAGTTTGCACTCAGACTCTCTCCCAGGCGCCAGCTGATGATGCGGCGTGAGTACAGGTCCAGCACCACCGCCAGGAAGACGTACTTCTTGCCAAGCTTGATGTAGGTGACATCACTGCTCCATTGCTGGTTTTCCGCAGTCGGCTTCGCCGCTTCAAGTCGATAATTTGGCAGGGCCTTCAAATCATCCCTGAGCTTCCTCAGTCGGCGGTATACACGAGCAGAGCGGGCCTTCATGCCCCACTCCCGCATAATCTTCGCGACCCGATTCTCTCCGACTATCAGACCTTCGCGACGCAGCGTCTGGTAAACGCGAGGACTGCCATAACGGCCTTTACTGTTGTCGTAGATCTTCCTGATCTTCAGCAACAAGTCTGCCTTGTCCGCGGCTCTCTTACTGGGCTCCCGGTTGGCCCAGGCATAGTATCCAGACCGCGACACCTTTAGATGTCTGCACAGCGCTTTTACGCTGTAGTCTCGTCGGTGTTTCCAGATGAACCGGAACGCTTCCGTCGTTCCTCGGCCTGAAAACGTTGAAACTTTTTTAGGATGTCATTTTCCTCCTGAAGCTCCGATATCCGGCGTTTCAGGCGGGCGACCTCATCCTCGTCCTGGATTTTCTTCTTCGCGTCAGCTGGCGCTTTCTTAACCCGTTTCATGGCGAATTTTCCTTCACGGTATTCTTTTCGCCAGCGTGACAGCATGAAGGGGTGGATATCCAGCGCTTCCGCGACGCCTTTCACGCTGCGATGAGCCTGGTGACTCCACTCCACCGCTTTGACCTTGAACTCAGTACTGTACTGCTGAGTTTTCTTCCCCGTGATCATTTCCGGCATCGTATTTCTCCTCCTGCGGAGTTATCGATGCGTGTCCACTGAACTGGGGGAAGTCCA
>NZ_FOSC01000021.1 GCF_900114155.1 Marinobacter persicus | reverse complement strand
GTTCTTGTATGATTTAAACTGAAGAGTTTGATCATGGCTCAGATTGAACGCTGGCGGCAGGCTTAACACATGCAAGTCGAGCGGTAACAGGGGGTGCTTGCACCCCGCTGACGAGCGGCGGACGGGTGAGTAATGCTTAGGAATCTGCCCAGTAGTGGGGGATAGCCCGGGGAAACCCGGATTAATACCGCATACGTCCTACGGGAGAAAGCAGGGGATCTTCGGACCTTGCGCTATTGGATGAGCCTAAGTCGGATTAGCTAGTTGGTGAGGTAAAGGCTCACCAAGGCCACGATCCGTAGCTGGTTTGAGAGGATGATCAGCCACATCGGGACTGAGACACGGCCCGAACTCCTACGGGAGGCAGCAGTGGGGAATATTGGACAATGGGGGCAACCCTGATCCAGCCATGCCGCGTGTGTGAAGAAGGCTTTCGGGTTGTAAAGCACTTTCAGTGAGGAGGAAAACCTTACGACTAATACTCGTGAGGCTTGACGTTACTCACAGAAGAAGCACCGGCTAACTCCGTGCCAGCAGCCGCGGTAATACGGAGGGTGCAAGCGTTAATCGGAATTACTGGGCGTAAAGCGCGCGTAGGTGGTTCGATAAGCGGGATGTGAAAGCCCCGGGCTTAACCTGGGAACGGCATTCCGAACTGTCGGGCTAGAGTATGGTAGAGGGTAGTGGAATTTCCTGTGTAGCGGTGAAATGCGTAGATATAGGAAGGAACACCAGTGGCGAAGGCGGCTACCTGGACCAATACTGACACTGAGGTGCGAAAGCGTGGGGAGCAAACAGGATTAGATACCCTGGTAGTCCACGCCGTAAACGATGTCAACTAGCCGTTGGGACTCTTGAAGTCTTAGTGGCGCAGCTAACGCACTAAGTTGACCGCCTGGGGAGTACGGCCGCAAGGTTAAAACTCAAATGAATTGACGGGGGCCCGCACAAGCGGTGGAGCATGTGGTTTAATTCGACGCAACGCGAAGAACCTTACCTGGCCTTGACATCCAGAGAACTTTCCAGAGATGGATTGGTGCCTTCGGGAACTCTGTGACAGGTGCTGCATGGCCGTCGTCAGCTCGTGTCGTGAGATGTTGGGTTAAGTCCCGTAACGAGCGCAACCCCTATCCCTGGTTGCTAGCAGGTAAAGCTGAGAACTCCAGGGAGACTGCCGGTGACAAACCGGAGGAAGGTGGGGATGACGTCAGGTCATCATGGCCCTTACGGCCAGGGCTACACACGTGCTACAATGGTGCGTACAGAGGGCTGCAAACTCGCGAGAGTAAGCCAATCCCTTAAAACGCATCGTAGTCCGGATCGGAGTCTGCAACTCGACTCCGTGAAGTCGGAATCGCTAGTAATCGCGAATCAGAATGTCGCGGTGAATACGTTCCCGGGCCTTGTACACACCGCCCGTCACACCATGGGAGTGGATTGCACCAGAAGTGGTTAGTCTAACCTTCGGGAGGACGATCACCACGGTGTGGTTCATGACTGGGGTGAAGTCGTAACAAGGTAGCCGTAGGGGAACCTGCGGCTGGATCACCTCCTTAAACGAAGCCGAATGCTTCGGTCAGAGTCCACACGAATTACTTGGTTCCTGTAAAGAGAGCAAAAGGGTCTAACAGGCCCGATGATTGGGTCTGTAGCTCAGGTGGTTAGAGCGCACCCCTGATAAGGGTGAGGTCGGTGGTTCAAGTCCACCCAGACCCACCA
>NZ_FOSC01000013.1 GCF_900114155.1 Marinobacter persicus | reverse complement strand
TGTTAAAGAGCGTTGAGCTGCTGCTCAATCGAGGCTGCGTATTCTACATCCCGCCTCGCTGTTGTCAACCACTTTTTTGAAGATTTTTCGAAGCGACTCAAGCGCCTAAAACCGAAATCCCTCAAGACCAAAGTGGCCAACCTCCCCAGGAAGCCGCCGTGGCTGACCCCCTCAGAAGTGGTGCGCATTCTACAGCGAATTCGCACCCTGTCAACCGCTATTTTAAAGAATCTGTAAATCGTCTTTCTCTAAAACTTTCAAGCGGTTAACTCGCTCTCACCACCCCCGCAATCCGGGGCGTGCCTCAAGCGAGATGCGCATTCTACAGACCGCAGATTTCCTGTCAACGGCCTTTTGAAAAAAGTTCGAAAGACCGTAAAAACTCCCTTACTCAGCCGACAATCGTCACCCGGGCGATCTTCTTCTTGCCCGCCTGAATCACACACTGGTCTCCGGCCACAAACATACGATTCCCTTCAAGCTTCTGACCATCTATATAGACAGCACCGCGCTTCAACACATCCTTCGCTGCCGCACCGTTCTTCACCAGACCTGCAAGGCGCAGCACCGAAGCGGTCGGCATTTCCGACTGCCCTTCCAGAGCCACCTCCACTTCCGGCACGTTTTCGGGGATTTCACCCAGGGCAACCCGGTTACCCGCCGATTTGTGGGCACTCTTCGCCGCTTCTTCATCATGGAAGCGCGTAATCAGCTCTTCGGCAAGCACCTTCTTGTAGTCCTGAGGATTCGCGCCACCCTCTACCGCTTTGCGGAAGGTTTCAATTTCAGCCAGAGGACGGAAGCTGAGCAATTCAAAGTAGCGCCAAAGCAGCTCATCGGGCATGGACAACAACTTGGTGTACATCTCGCCCGGCGAGTCATTGACTCCCACATAGTTACCCAGGGACTTGGACATTTTCTGGACACCATCCAGCCCCTCCAGAATCGGAACAGTAATGATGGCCTGCGGCTTCTGACCGTAATGCTTTTGCAGGATGCGGCCCATCAGAAGATTGAATTTCTGGTCGGTGCCCCCCAACTCAACGTCTGCCTCCAGGGCCACCGAGTCGTAGCCCTGCACCAGCGGGTACAGAAACTCGTGAATGGCAATCGGCTGCTCGGCACGATAACGCTTGGTAAAGTCGTCACGCTCAAGCATGCGGGCAACGGTGTACTGACCGGCCAGGCGAATCATATCGGCCGCACCCATCTTGCTCATCCAGTCAGAGTTGAATACCACCCGGGTTTTGGCTGGATCCAGAATTTTGAAGACCTGCTCTTTATAGGTAATCGCATTCTGCTTTACCTCTTCCTCCGTTAAAGGCGGACGGGTGGCGCTTTTACCCGTTGGGTCACCAATCATTCCGGTGAAGTCGCCAATAAGGAAGATCACTTCGTGCCCCAGGTCCTGGAACTGCCGCAGCTTGTTGATCAGCACGGTATGGCCAAGATGAAGATCCGGCGCGGTGGGATCAAAACCGGCCTTGATCCTGAGCGGCCGCCCTTCCTTCAGCTTTTCCACCAGATCCTCTTCCGGTATCAGCTCGTCGATACCCCGTTTGATGATCGCCAGCGCTTCATCGATAGATGCCATGAAAATGTGTCCCCAGTTGAACCCGTCAGACCGAACCCATGCGTGAATTTGCGACACACACCCACGCACTCCGGCAAACTCTTGGTAAAGTATGAGTGGCCAGCTTATGGCCAAGCGAATAAGATAAGGCGCGGGATTATAACAGCCTCCGCCCCGGTTATTCGACCGCTGGCGACAGGCAACCGTAATGTTGAAGCCTGTCCTGAATTTGTCATATACGGTAGTCTGTTGGTCTACAATTAAACAGGCGTGTTAACTAAGCTTCACAACCTGTTGGTGTATCGATCAAAAATGGGTGAGCTCCGTGCTTAACAACTTTTCCAAGACACACATTACGCTGGCTGCGGCGGCCACCGCCATTATTGGCACCGCCGTTCTGATGAGCCCGAGCTCTGATGTTGAAGCCAAACGCATGTCTTATGCCATCGAACTGGATGGCAACGGTTCCATAGAAGGCAGGGATTTGCCCGCACTGGATGAGGGGCATGCACGCTCAGCAAACGACACCCCCGCCGCGGGCCATGAAGGGCAGGCAACCAGACCTGATGCACAAAAAGCCGCTGAACCAGCGGGGCCGAAAATCAACTGGCAAGAGTTTGAGATTGCTTCCGGAGACACCCTTTCCTCGCTGTTCAAACAGGCCGGCTTCAACGACGGCATCATGTTGTCAGTGATCCACGGCGAGGGCGATGCGGAAAATCTGCAAAAGCTCTATGCCGGAGAAACCATTCGCTTTGGCACGAATGGCGATGGCGAACTGGCTGCCATTGAGCTGCAGCGCAGCCTGCTTGAATCCCTGAAGATCACCAAAACCGACCAGGGCTTCCAGGGCGAAACCGTCGTTCGTGAACCGGAAGCACGCCCGGCCTTTGCCTCCGGGGAAATCGACGGTTCACTGTACCTGGCCGCCAAGGAAGCAGGACTGAATGATCGCCTGGCCATGGAAATGGCCGGCATCTTCGGCTGGGAAGTAGACTTTGTATATGACGTTCGCAAGGGTGACCGCTTCGAAGTGGTTTACGAAGAACTCTTTATAGACGGCAAAAAATTCAAAACCGGCCAGATTCTCTCTGCCCGATTCATCAACCGGAACAGTGAACACGTCGCGCTGCTTTATACCGACAGCAATGGCGAGTCCGATTACTACACCCCGGAAGGCAAAAGCATGCGCAAAGCATTCCTGCGCGTTCCGATTAACGCCCGGGTGTCTTCACCTTTCAATCTGCAGCGCCGCCACCCGGTGCTTGACGTAGTTCGTCCCCACGAAGGCACGGACTATGCCGCCCCTCCGGGCACGCCGATCAAAGCAGCCGGCAGCGGCCGGGTGAAATTTGCCGGCTGGAAAGGCGGCTACGGCCGCACCGTGGTACTGCAGCATGGCGACAACATCACTACGCTGTACGCTCACATGCGCGGCATTGCCAAGGGCATTCGCAACGGTACTCGTGTTAAACAAGGCCAGACCATTGGCTATCTGGGCTCATCGGGCATGGTCACCGGCCCGCATCTGCACTATGAATTCCGGGTTAACGGCGTGGCAAAGAACTCCCGCACGGTGAAGCTACCGGACGCAAAGCCCATTCCATCCTCGGAACTGGCCCGGTTCAAACAGTTAACCGAACAGCGTCTGGCCCAGTTCAACGTGTTCCGCGAGACCACTCAGCTGGCACTGGCTGACAACGAATGAGTCAGAGCTACTGGCTTGGCCTGATGTCCGGTACCAGCATGGATGCGGTTGATGCCGTGCTGGTATCCTTTGCCGACCAACAGCTGGACATGCACGCCAGCCTGTCCCTGCCTTATCCGGAGCAGTTACGCTCACGCCTGCTCAATGCCGTACGCAACCACGCGGACCCGGACGAACTTGGCGAGCTTGACACCCTGACCGGCCAACATTTTGCCCAAGCCGCCAATGAGCTGATTGACGCCTCGGGGATAGACCGCAGCAGCATCGAAGCCATTGGCAGCCACGGCCAGACCATCCGTCATCAACCGGCGGGCAGCGCACCATTCTCCATGCAGATCGGCTGCCCCGCGATTATTGCGGAGGCGACCGGCCTTTGCACCGTCGCGGACTTTCGTCGCCGGGACCTGGCAGCGGGCGGCCAGGGTGCCCCTCTGGTACCAGCGTTCCACCAGTGGCTGTTTCGCTCGCCAAACCAGGACCGCTGTATACTGAATCTCGGCGGTATCGCCAACCTGACCTGGCTGCCGGCCGACATCCACCAACCCGTGATCGGTTTTGACACCGGTCCGGCCAATGCGCTGGTCGACGCCTGGTGTTTTGATCAAACCGGCAAACACTATGACCAGAATGGCCAGTGGGCCCGGGAGGGCCAGGTAAACACCGAGCTTCTGGAAGACCTCCAGTCAGACGCTTACTTCGTAAAGCCCGCACCGAAAAGCACTGGCAAGGAACGTTTCAACCTGGACTGGATCAGCACTCACTTGCAACGATTTGACGAGCTGCCCGCCGAAGATGTGCAGAGAACCCTGCTGCAATTGTCCGTCAACTCGATACTCCAGCAACTGCCGGAGCGATCCGGAAATCTGGCCGTCTACGCCTGTGGCGGCGGCACATTCAACGCACTGCTAATGGAAGAGCTGGAGAAAGGATTGCCCGCAGGCATGCTGAAAACCACGGCGGAGATCGGTCTGGACCCACAATGGGTCGAACCGGTGGCCTTTGCCTGGCTGGCCCGACAAACTCTGCTGGGCCTGCCCGGCAACCTGCCATCGGTGACTGGCGCCCGGGGAGCAAGAGTGCTGGGCGCCATTTACCCGGCCTGAGGCCGGCCACCGTCAAGATCAGATAGAAAAAGAACTGCCGCAGCCACAGGTGGCTGTCGCGTTGGGATTCTGGACAACAAACTGGGAGCCCTGCAGCCCCTCCTGATAATCAATGGTGGCACCTACCAGGTACTGGTAACTCATGGCATCCACCAGAAGCTTGACGCCGTCACGTTCAATGACGGTGTCGTCTTCTTCCTGATTCTCATCGAACGAGAAACCATACTGGAAACCGGAACAACCACCGCCTGTGACAAACACACGCAGTTTGAGGTCCGGGTTTTCCTCTTCCTCAACCAGTTCTCGTACTTTGGCCACGGCGTTATCACTGAAGAAAAACGGCGCCGCCATTTGTTGCTGGACTACACTCAAGTTTTGCCTCCGGCAGATTTGATCTGTCGACGATTATGGTATTCCTGACTAAAACAATCAACTATTCGATTGCCCAACCGGCAACAGTTCAGACCATTTCCAGGTTTCATCCAATAAGGGCTCTCCACCACTACGGGCATTCACTTGTAACCGAACCTGCTCCGGGTCAAACCCTTCCGGTAGGCGTAGTTGCCCATCCACGCTCTGAAAATAGCGGAACCGGTACTTGATGCCTCCCTCTTCCACGTCATCAGCCAGTTCGGGCAGTGCCAGAGTCCGGGTTTCCCCTTCACTCCGGCCAATAACCGTCATTTCAATACGACCTGACAGGAAACGGTCATTGTTACCCACCTGGGTGACCACAAGGGAATAATCCCACACCCTGCCATCCCCGGTGGCACGCACACCGAAACTGTCGACCTGAAACCCTTTTTCAGCATCGGAAGGCGCCATGATACTGCGATAAAAACCGAGGTCGGATTCCAGCTCGGCATTGCGCTGCTCCAGGCCGGCAATGGTGGAGCGCGCCTCCGATAACGCCTGGGCATCAACCGCCTGTTCACTTTCCAGCCGGGCTGCCTCCAGGCGAAGCTCATAGTGGCGCTCACGAAGGTCGGCCACTTCCTGCAGCAACCGCTCCTTGTCAGCCTCAACTGAATTCAGGTGCTGTCCCTGTTTCTGCAGCCCCGCCGCGTAACCAGCCAGGCCAGCGGCCAGCGCACAGGCCGATGCCCACAAAATAGTACGCCGGCGGCACTGGTTGGCTTGTGAGCCCGTCGCGGGGCTATGCTGTTCCGTCACTCCCCGGGCCTCAAGGCAACAACGCCGGGGCCTTCAGGCCCAGCGTTTCGTCCAGTCCAAACATCACGTTCATATTCTGAACGGCCTGACCCGCCGCGCCTTTCACCAGGTTATCGATGACCGAGGTGACAATCACGGTTTTGCTGTCTTCCTGGCGATGCAACGCCATGCGGCAATGGTTGGCACCCCGCACACTGCGGGTTTCAGGATGACTGCCAGCAGGCATCACATCCACAAACGGTTCGTCCCGGTACCGATCTTCATACAACCCCTGCAAACGCTCGAAGTCATCTGCAGTCGTCAGCTCGGCATAAAGCGTGGCCTCGATACCGCGAACCATCGGCACCAGATGCGGCACAAACGTTACCCCTACCGGCTGCCCGGCAGCGGCTGCCAGCCCCTGGCGAATCTCCGGCAGGTGGCGATGCCCGGAGGCTCCATACGCCTTGAAGCTTTCGCCGACCTCGCCGTGCAACATGCCGATTTTACCCTGACGGCCGGCGCCACTGGCGCCGGACTTGCCATCGGCAATCAGCCGGCTGGCATCCACCAATCCCGATTCCAGCAACGGCAGGAAGCCAAGCTGAATAGCGGTTGGGTAACACCCTGGGTTGGCCACCAGTTGAGCCTGCCGAATGGCATTGCGAGCCACTTCCGGCAAGCCGTACACTGCATTGGCGGCCCACTCCGGTGCTTCATGGGGCATGCCATACCAGCGGGCCCAGGTGTCCAGGTCCTTGATGCGGAAATCGGCGGACAGATCCACCACCCGCACTCCGGCAGCCATCAGCTCCGGCACCATGCGCATGGCCACGCCATGGGGCGTGGCGAAAAACACCAGATCGCAGCCGGCCAAAACGGCCGGATCCGGCTCGGAAAAGGCCAAATCAAAATGCCCGCGCAGGTTGGGGTACATATCGGCCACCGGCACCCCGGCCTCTGAGCGCGAGGTAATGCACTGCACCTGAGCTTCCGGGTGTACCGCCAGTATACGAAGCAGCTCAACACCGGTGTAACCGGTACCGCCGACAATGCCTATCTTGATCACTGTTCTCTCCAACCTGTCTGTCTACGTGGTAAAACCAGAATTTGCGACTAGTTTAGCATGTTAAGGCAATGACTTATTGCACCCTTGCAGGGCAGGGCTACAATGGGCCGGAAGCTGTCTGTACCGCCCGCCAACGTAACCGGAAGCTCGCATTCATGCGCAACATCAGGCAACAGTTCACCGAAAACCTGATCCCCGTTTTCCGGCGCAAGCTCTCCGGAGTGGACGCTCTGCCACAGCTGGCAATCCTTGGTCTTCTCTCCGGACTGGTAACCGGCGGGGTGATCCTGCTTTTTCGCCTGGCCATCGAGTGGCCACTGGAATACTTCCTGCCCGGCAACAGTTCGGAGAACTTTGAACAGCTTGATCTGCTGACCCGGGGGCTTCTGCCGCTGGCTGGCGCTATCGGCCTGGGCATCCTGTTACATCGGCTGTCCGTGCATCACCGCAAGGTGGGCGTGGTGCACATTATGGAGCGCTTGAACTATCACCAGGGTTACATTTCCTTCAAAAGTGCCATGGTGCAATTTGTTGCCGGCGTGACCACCGTGGTCACCGGTCAGTCTGCCGGCCGTGAAGGCCCGGCGGTGCACCTGGGCGCCGCCTTTTCCAGCCTGCTGGGCCAGCGCATGCGCCTGCCCAATAACAGCATTCGCACCCTGGTCGCCTGTGGCTGTGCCGCCGCCATTTCCGCATCCTTCAACACTCCGATTTCCGGCGTCATCTTCGCCATGGAAGTGGTGATGATGGAATACACCATCGCTGGCTTCACCCCCATCATTCTGGCGGCGGTTAGTGCCGCAGTGGTCACCCAGGCGGTTTACGGATCGGAGCCGGCCTTCAGCGTACCGGCCCTGACCATGAACTCCCTTCTGGAGATTCCCTGGATACTGGTGATTGCGGTCATCATTGGCATCGCTGCCGCCGGGTTTATCCACCTGGTTGATCGCATGGGCCGTTACAGCCATCGACCAGTGCTGCTGCGGATCACCGTCGCCGGACTGTTGATGGTACCGTTTGCCCTGGCGGTACCCGAAACCATGGGCATCGGCTACGACACCGTGAGCGATACCATCCATGGTGAGCTCGGCTTCTGGCTGCTGCTGGGCGTGGGCATCGCCAAGCTGGTTGTAACCGCCATGACCATCGGTCTGGGCATGCCCAGCGGCGTGATTGGCCCAACCATTTTCATGGGCGCCACCCTGGGCGGAGCGATGGGGCTGGTTGGCGCTCAGATACTCCCGGAGCACGCCTCTTCGGTAGGCTTCTACGCCATGTTGGGCATGGGCGCGATGATGGGGGCCATTCTGCAGGCCCCTCTTGCAGCCCTGATGGCCCTCATGGAGCTGACCCGCAACCCCAATATTATCCTGCCGGGCATGCTGATCATCACTACCGCCAGCCTGGTCACCAGCGAGGCCTTCGGCAAAAAGTCACTGTTCCTGACGATCCTGAAAAACCAGGGACTGAGCTACCAGAACTCGCCGGTGATCCAGGCCCTGCGCCGGGTTTCCGTCGGCGCCATCATGGACCGCAGCATCATGCGCTCCGACCGGCAACTGACAGTGGAGGAAGCGCGGAAGGCCTTGAAAGCCGAACCCAAGTGGATCCTGATTGAGGGCGAGCAGGGGCCGACGGCTTTGCTACCCGCGGTCGACCTGGCCCGTTACCTGGAAGATTGCGAGAAAGAAAGCAAAGAGGAAGGCAAAGAACCACCCACCGAGGTAGACTTGCTGGCCATTCCGGCCAACCGGCGTGATCTGGCCCCGGTCCAGTACCAGGCCACCCTGGAAGAGGCCCTGAACGAATTCGACAGTACCCGGGCCGAGGCGCTCTACGTACAAAGACACGTCGCACCGATGATCCAGCGCGTGTACGGCGTGGTACTTAAATCCGATATCGAGAGTTACTACCAATACCGACGGAGCTGATACATGCTTTGGGTGAAAGCCTTCCACATTATTTCCATGGTCTGCTGGTTTGCCGGCATTTTCTATCTACCGCGTCTGTTCGTTTATCACGCCGCCTGTGAAGACCAGCCCGGCCGTGAGCGCTTCAAAATCATGGAGCGCAAGCTCTACCGCGGTATCACTACCCCCTCGATGATCGCCACCGTCATTTTTGGCGTCTGGCTGATCAGTTACAATGTCTCCGGTTATTTCAGCCAGGGCTGGCTGCACGTCAAACTGTTACTGGTCGGCATCCTGATTGCCTACCATTTTTACTGCGGCCACCTGGTGAAGGTATTCCGGGATGACAGGAACACCCGAAGCCACGTGTTCTACCGCTGGTTCAACGAACTGCCGGTATTGATTCTGCTGGCCGTTGTCATCCTGGCGGTTGTCAGACCTTTCTGAGGAGGCTCGTCATTAACAAGCATTTTACCCGCCCCCATGTTCTGGTGCTGTCCGGGCTTGATCCGTCCGGTGGCGCCGGCATCCAGGCCGACATTCAGGCCATCACATCACTCGGCGCACACCCATTGCCGTTACTCAGCTGCCTGACGGTACAGGACACCAGCAATGTGGAAGGCGCCGAGGCCGTGGCGCCGGAGCTGATCCGCCGGCAACTGGCCTGCCTGGCGCACGACGTGCCGATTCATGCGGTAAAAACCGGCGCCCTGGGCAATGCCGAGGTGGTCGAGGTGTTGATGGAGTTTCTGGACAGCCACCCGCAGCTGCCGGTGATTGTCGACCCGGTGATCAAAGCCGCGGGCGGTGGTGAGCTGGCCGACGAGCAACTGATCAAGGCCATGAAAACCCGGCTGTTCCCCCGCGCCGAGATGATCACGCCCAACGGCGAGGAACTGGCCCTGCTGGGTGGCAGCGATGACAGCGCCACCGCCGCCGGCAACCTGATGCGTGGCGGGTGCGAGTCGGTACTGGCCACTGGCGGCCACGGCACCGGCATTCACATCATCAACACCCTGTACAACCATGCCCCTGAGCCGATGGTCTGGGAAGTTGAGCGTGTGGGCAGCAACGAATACCATGGCACTGGCTGCACGCTGGCTGCTGCCATATCGGCCGGTCGGGCCTGTGGCCTGTCACCAAGGGCGGCCATATCCCAGGCCCAGAATTACGTGCATCGTACCCTGCTGCATGCGCTGCAAGTCGGCAAGGGCCAACTGGTTCCGGACCGGGGCATATTGTGGGAACGCTGAAGCCCGGCCTGTATGCCATTACCGATGACAGGCTGACACCACCGGACAGGCTATTGGCATCGGTTGCTGCGGCTCTGAGCGGCGGTGCCGTGTTGGTGCAATACCGCAGCAAGACCGCCACGCAAGCCGAACGACTGCGCCAGGCCAGTGACCTGGCAGCCCTGTGCCAGGACGCTGGCGTTCCGTTACTGATTAACGACGACCCGGCCCTGGCCCAGCGGGTGAATGCCAGTGGCGTGCATCTGGGGCAAGACGATTGCAGCCTGCAGGAAGCCAGAAAACGGCTGGGGGACCAAGCCATCATTGGTATCACCTGCCATCACCGGCTGGACCTGGCCCGGGAAGCGGCCGACAATGGAGCCAGTTACCTGGCTTTTGGCCGGTTTTTCAACTCAGGCACCAAACCCGGTGCGCCCGCCGCCCAGCCTTCAGTGCTGACTCAGGGCCGGGCGTTCGGGCTGCCAGTAACCGCCATTGGCGGCATCACAGCAGATAATGCCGAGCCACTGATCAAAGCCGGTGCCGATTTGCTGGCCGTGGTGGGTGGCCTCTTCGGGGGTACGGACAACGACATCGAACAGCGGGCCCGACAGCTGACGGGCCTGTTCGCCAAACATCACCCCTTGTTTAAAATTCCAGACTGACAGGAGTTACCGTGAGCCATTCAGAAACACTGTTTGAACAGGCACAAAAGTACATCCCCGGCGGGGTCAACTCCCCGGTTCGTGCATTCAAGGGCGTGGGCGGCACTCCGCTGTTCTTCAAACACGCCGAGGGCGCCTATCTTTTTGATGAGGACGACCAGCGCTTCGTCGATTATGTTGGCTCCTGGGGCCCGATGATTCTCGGCCACTCGGACCCTCGCATCAAACAGGCACTGCATGCACAGGTCGATCTGGGTATCGGCTACGGCGCGCCTACCGCCATCGAAACCGAAATGGCCAAGAAGGTCTGCGAACTGGTGCCGTCCATTGATCTCGTGCGCATGGTCAACTCCGGCACCGAGGCCACCATGAGCGCTATCCGACTGGCCCGTGGCTACACCGGTCGGGACAAGATCGTGAAATTCGAGGGCTGCTACCACGGCCATGTGGATTCACTGCTGGTCAAAGCCGGTTCCGGCGCCCTGACCCTGGGCGTGCCCAACTCACCGGGTATTCCCGCCAGCCTGGCCGAGCACACCATTACGCTGAACTACAACGACATTGACGGGGTTCGGGAAACGTTCAAGGACATTGGCGATCAGGTGGCCGCGATCATCGTTGAGCCGGTAGCCGGCAACATGAACTGCATCCCACCGGTACCCGGTTTCCTGGAGGGACTGCGCGAGGTGTGCGACGAGCACGGTACCGTACTGATTTTCGACGAAGTAATGACCGGTTTCCGGGTCTCCCTCGGCGGTGCCCAGGGCCTGTACGGAGTCACTCCGGATCTGACGGCATTGGGCAAGGTTATCGGTGGCGGCCTGCCGGTTGGTGCCTTCGGTGGCAAGCGGGAAATCATGGAGCACATCTCGCCGCTGGGCCCGGTTTATCAGGCAGGCACCCTGAGCGGTAACCCGCTGGCCATGACTGCCGGCCTGACCACGCTCAACGCCATCTCCGAGCCAGGCTTCCACGACGCCCTGGCCGCCAAGACCCGCAAGCTGACCGAAGGACTAAAGCAGGCTGCGGATGAGGCAGGCATTCCAATGACGGTACAGAGTGCCGGCGCCATGTTTGGCCTGTTCTTCACCGAAGCCGAGACGGTCAGCAGTTTCGAGCAGGTCATGGCCTGCGATGCCGAGCGCTTCAAACAGTTCTTCCAGGGCATGCTGAAGGAAGGCATTTACCTGGCGCCGTCAGCCTTCGAAGCCGGCTTTGTCTGTGCAGCGCTGTCCGATGAGGATATTGCCGAGACCATTGCCGCCGCAAAGAAGGTCATGGCTACGCTGTGATTATCCTGCGGAGCACGGTGCTCCGCGCAAACAGGCGGGTAGGCCTTTCCAGAACACGCTCCTTGCGGCACCTCCCTGTGTCGCTTGAGCTCCGCCATCCCTGGCTCCGCACAGTTCTTGAAAGGCCTACCCGCCTGTTTGCTACCCCACTGTTTAAAATGACCTACAAAGCCCTCGCCCGCGCCTCAGCCTGGTCCGCCCCGGCCACATTACCCCGTGCCCGGCGAATATCCGCCAGCAACCTCCAACCTGATCGCTGCATGGATTCGTTGTTTCCCGCCAGCGACAGCCCCTTCAAGGTAAACTGCTCCGCCGTGCCAAGGTTATCGCTTCTCACATAAGCCTCCGCCAATTTGAAGTAGACCTCTGCGGATCTGGGCGCAATGCGCTGTGCGCGCTCCAGGCTGGCAATGGCACCGGCTGTATTACCCTGTTGCAAACGCCGGTCACCCTCGCGCACCAGCGACAGAGCAGCTGCGGGCAACTGCGAACCCGTTTCGCTGTAGCTGGGTGACCGGCGCTCATCCTCCCGGGGGTCTTCGTCTTGCTGTGGCTGCTCGCTTTTGCGCCAGACTTTTTCCTCCGCCTCATCTTTCCCGGCGTCTGTCCTGGGCGGCTCCGGCGCACGGGTACGGTCATCGCCGCCCATCGGCGCGTAAATCCCGTCACCGCCGGGGCCGGTGGCACAACCACCAAGCACCAGCAGAAATGCCAGCGCACCGGCACGGAATGCGATCTGTCTATTCATCATTGAAACAATCCTTCAAACCAACTGCGTATCTGGCCACCAATATTGCCTTCACACTCAACACGCTGTTCAGGCTCACTGCCGGCAATAAACGGCACGAGGCGGGCATTGTCGCAGTATTCGTTGGTTAATGCTGCCCGCTCACTGTCTACCCAGTGATAGTTCACGCCATCGGGCACCACGGGTGAAAACCCGTACTGAGGTACTGCCGACATCATTGAAGCCCAGACCGGCAGGGCACCGGTTGCCCCTGTCAGAGCAGTCGGGCCGTTGTCATCCCGCCCCACCCAGGCCACGGCCAGCAGGTTATCACTGAACCCGGCGAACCAGGCATCCCGGCCGTCGTCCGTGGTGCCGGTTTTACCCGCCAGGCTCAGACTATCCGGGAGCCAGTTGTAGGCGGAACGGCCGGTGCCCTCCTGCATGGTTTCCTGCATGGCGTATTGCACCAGGTGCACGGCAGCAGCGTCTGCCACCTGGCGGACTTCAAGGTTGTACCGTGACAGACGTTCATTATCAGAACTGGTCACGTCACGGATCGTTCTGAGCGGGGTGTTGAATCCACCGGTTGCCAGCCCCTGATAGACCTGCGCTACCTCCACCGGTGTGAGTGCCGGTGTACCCAGCAGCATGGAAGGAAAATCCGGTATCGCGCCCTGCGCACCAAACGCCCGCAGTGTTTCCTGTACCCGCGGAATCCCCACATCCAGGCCCACCCTGACCACCGGCAGGTTGTAGGAATGGGACAAGGCCCGGTGCAGGGGCACTTCACCACGTTGTTTGCCATCGTAATTGGATGGCTGCCAGCGCCTGCCATCATCAAACTCCAGGGCAAAAGCCCGATCCTGCACCGGCGTTACCAGGGTGTACCGGTCCGGCTGCTGCAGGGCGGTCAGATAAACAAACGGCTTGATCAGCGAACCTATGGGCCTGCGCGCATCCAGAGCACGGTTGAAGCCGGCAAACTGCGGGTCTTTACCGCCCACCAGCGCCAGCACTTCGCCACTGTCTTTGGTGGTGACGACCAGTGCAGCTTCCAGTGAATCGTTACCGGTTATTCTCGGCAGTTGCTCCCGCACCGTTTTTTCAGCCACCTCCTGCTGTGTCGGGTTCAGGGTGGTGAATATGCGCAGTCCCTCGCTTTGCAGATCCTCCTCCCGGTAATCCCGGGCCAGATGCCGGCGCACCAGATCGATGAATGCCGGATACCTGTTTTCGGAGAACGAAGGGCGTGGTGTCACGCCCAGACCACTGCCCCTGGCGGCACTGGCTTCGGCCTGGCTCAGAAGCCCCGCCTGCTGCATCTGCCCGATCACCAGGTTGCGCCTTTCGGTGGCACGCCCCGGATTACGCCGTGGGTTGTAGTAACTGGGCCCTTTCACCATCGCCACCAGCAGAGCGATCTGGTGCGCTGCCAGATCATTCAGCGATTCGCCAAAATAGAACTGGCTGGCCAGGCCAAAACCATGAATGCTGCGATTGCCGGCCTGCCCCAGGTAAACCTCATTCAGATAGGTCTCCAGGATGTCGTTCTTGTCATAGTGCAGTTCGAGCAGGATCGACATCAGGGCCTCGTTGGCCTTGCGCACGAGGGTCTGTTCACGGGTCAGGAAAAAGTTCTTCACCAGTTGCTGGGTCAGGGTGCTGCCGCCCTGGACAATCCCCCCGGCCTTGAGGTTCGCCACCATGGCACGGGCAATGGCGGTTGGCGCCACACCGAAATGGTCGTAGAAGTCCCGGTCTTCCACCACCAGCAAGGTGGCCAGCAACTCCCGGGGCACATCCTCCAGCTGCACCAGCACTCGGTCTTCGCGGTGCTCGGGATAAATACCGCCGATATGGGCAGGCTCCAGCCGGACAATGGATGACCGCTGCCCCTCCAGAACGGACATCGACCGCACTTGTCCATCCCCAAGCGTTAACCGCAAACGCCGGCGCGCTTCATGACCATCGGGAAACTCAAAACCGCGAGTGTTGATGACAAATTCCCGACCGCTGCGCCGGTAGGTGCCCGCACGCCGGCCATCACCCTGTCGGTAACCGGCCAGTTCCAGCTCCCGTGCCAGCGCCGATGCGCTCACGCTTGCGCCTTCGTACAACTCCAGTGGTCGGGCATACACCCGGGATGGCACCTCGAAACGCCGGCCTTCAAAGCGGGAGGTCACCTGGGCGTCCAGGTACACCATCCAGCCCGCCAGCAGGAACACCGCCAGCAGACCGGTACGTAACAGTAACCTGAGCAACGTGCGCCCGGCTGCGGGTTTACGGCCGGATTTTCTTTTCTTGGGGGAGCGGGATCGAGTCATGAACGGGATTATAACGAACCGGGCAGGCCCTGAGGCATGTCTGTTCTGTGTTATTTCTGTAATCAGCCGGCTATAGTAGGCCGATAAAAATCAACAGGTTCAGATAACCAGGAGCACATGAGTGAGCGCCAACGCCGAAGCAACATTGATCCAGGCCCTGCAGAATCCGGCTTTGTTCGACCACCCGGTAGACAATTTCCGGGTTATCGAAACCCACATCTCCCAGGTCATCCTGACAGGCGAGTACGCCTACAAGATTAAAAAACCGATGGATTTCGGCTTTCTGGATTTTTCCACCCTCGAGCGCCGGAAGCATTTCTGCGAAGAAGAGTTGCGCCTGAACCAGCGGCTGGCACCACAGCTTTATCTGGAAGTACTGCCCATTACCGGCTCGCCGGAACAACCAATGCTCGGCGGCAGCGGCGAACCGTTCGAGTACGCCATCAAAATGCGCCAGTTTGAGCAGGCCGAGCTGTTCGACAAGCGGCAGGAACGCGGTGAACTGCCCCCGGAACTATTGACCGACCTGGCCCGCCAGGCGGCACAGTTCCACGACAGCCTGCCGCCCATCGCCGATGACAAACCGCTGGGCACCCCGGAAGCGGTCTTCGCCGCCATGCAGGAAAACTTCGACCAGATTCGCCCGTTACTGGATGACACGTCTCTGCTCAGGCAACTGGACAACCTCGAAGAATGGACCAGCACCACCTTCGAGCGTCAGCGGGATCTGATCGCCGACCGGCGGGCCAACGGCATGGTGCGCGAATGCCACGGGGACCTGCACCTGGCGAACATTACCGTATTCGACGGCCGGGTAACCGTTTTTGACTGCATCGAATTCAGCGAACCTTTCCGCTACATTGATGTGATCAACGATCTGGCGTTTCTGTTGATGGATCTGGAATCCCGCAACGAGCCGGGGCTGGCCAACCTGGTGCTCAATACCTACCTGGAATACCGGGGTGATTTCGAAGGCCTGGCTCTGCTGCCACTGTACAAGGCCTATCGCGCCATGGTGCGGGCCAAAATTGCCCTGTTCACCATGGGCAATCCGGGCCTGAGTGACGAAGAAAAAGCCGGCCTGATGCAGAGCTATCGCACCTATGCCCAACTAGCCGATGACAGTGAGGCGATCCCCAACCGTTACCTGCTGGCCACCACCGGCCTGTCCGCCAGCGGCAAAACCTGTGTCAGTGCCGCCATGGCCCAGCAACTGAACCTGATCCGCCTGCGCTCGGATGTTGAGCGCAAGCGCCTGCATGGCCTTGCACCGCTTGCAAACAGTAAATCCGGCCTGGGCACCGACCTCTACAGCGCCGAAGCCACCCGGAAAACCTATCAGGCGCTGGCAGACCGGGCAGGCCAACTGCTGGCCAGCGGCCAATCGGTGATTATCGACGCCGCCTGCCTGAAGCACGAAGAGCGGACCCTGTTTGCCGAAGTGGCAGAAAGCCAGGGGGTGCCCTTCCTGCTGTTACACTGCGAGGCACCGGAAAATCTGCGCCGGCAGTGGATCCGCGAGCGCAAGGGCGATGCCTCGGAAGCCACCGAGGAACTGCTGGATGCCCAGCAAAGCTGGTTTGAACCACTGTCGGCCGAAGAAAAAAGCCACACCATCCACCTGCACACCGATCAGGAGCATGTGGCCGAGGCCGTGGCCGACCGCATCCGCCGGCACCTGGGGCTGCCGGAGCATAACGGCTGAAGGCCGGGACAAACACCACAGGTAGGGAGCAGACCATGGACGAATTTCACGAGCACGAACTGCACACCATTGATCACCCGTTGTACGAGATACTGCGCAACGAAGAGGTCAAAAAATTTAACCAGCAAAAGGCGGAATTGGCTGAGCTGCCGAGCTTCGCCCACGGCGACTTCCGGGGCCTGGACCTGCGAGGACTGGATGCCACCGGCCTGGACTTCCGCCACGCCTATTTCCGGGGCGCCGACTTGCGCGGTATCGACTTCTCCCGCAGTCGCATGGAAGGCTCCAGCATTGCCAGCGCCAAGATCTCCGGCTGCTATTTTCCGCACCGGCTGGAAGCCGATGAGATCGTCATGTCCCTGAACCATGGCACACGCATGCGCTACGCCATTCTGCCCAAGCCACCGGCAGGCGGCTGACCACCGGGGTCAGGGCACCAGATTGACCGGCACTGGCTCTCCCAGGGCCAGCCGGCCAGTGGGGTCACCGCCATCGCTGGCAAGCTCTGCCCGGTAAGCAACCACTTCCACACCGGCTTCAACCGCCTCACGCAACAACTGGCCGTACCGGGCGTCAATATGATCAGCCGGTCGCACTTCCTCGATGGCGGTGTGGTTTACCACGAAAAACAAGACTGCCCGGTCGCCCCTGGCCACTTGGGCCATCAGTTCCCGGAGATGCTTCTGCCCCCGGGTGGTGACGGCATCCGGGAAAAAGCCCTCGTGCCCCTCCGCCAATGTCACGTTCTTCACTTCCACCCAGGCATCCGGCTGACTCGGGTGGCCAGACAGTAACAGGTCAATCCGGCTTTTCTCCTCGCCATAACGCACTTCACTGCGGCAACCATCGTAACCGGCGAGCTCCGGCACCCGCCCCGCCTCAATAGCCTCTCGTGCCTGGGCATTGGGTCTGGCCGTATTGACACACGCAAGCTGGCCGGGTCCGGTTTCCACCAGTTCCCAGGTGTACTTGAGTTTGCGCTTGGGGTTGTTGCTGTCGCTCAGCCACACCCGTGCATTTTCCGGCTGGCAGCCGAGCATGGAGCCGGTGTTCGGGCAATGGGCCGTCACCTCCGTGCCATCGGGCAGCCGCACATCGGCCAGAAAGCGTTTATAGCGGCGAATCAGCCGCCCCTGTAGCAATGGTTCGGGAAAGTTCATCTTGTCTCCACTAAAGTCAGCATCACAAAGCTGGCACCCTCGTGACTTATCTGCTATTTTCCGCCAATTCCCGTTTCAGGACGAATGCTTTATTCAGGGTAAACCGCGCATGGCAGCATCGGCGCGGTGAAGCAAAGCGTTCTTGTGAAGTACAAACAAGAGGCCGGGTTACATGGCAAACACTGCAGAACATCCACGCGAACGTTTTACCGACTTCACCCCTTATGAAATGAAGAAGGGTGAAGAGTACATGAGTGCGGAGATGCTCCAGCACTTCAAGGACCTGCTGATGAAATGGAAGCAGGAACTGATGGAAGAAGTCGACCGCACCATGCACCACATGCAGGAAGATGCGGCAAATTACGCGGATCCCAGCGACCGCGCAACCCAGGAAGAGGAATTCAGCCTGGAGCTGCGCACCCGTGACCGCGAGCGCAAGCTGATCAAGAAAATCGACAAGACCATCGACCGCATCGACAAAGACGATTACGGCTTCTGCGACCAGTGCGGCGTGGAAATCGGTATCCGTCGCCTGGAGGCCCGTCCGACGGCCACCCTGTGCATCGATTGCAAAACCCTGGCGGAAATCCGCGAGCGCCAGACCGGCATCTGATCCCACCGCAGCCGGCTGCCAGTGCGGCCGGCTTTTGAGCCTCTATGGAGCAACCACGGTACCGCGGGCGCTTTGCCCCCTCCCCCACAGGACCGTTGCATTTCGGCTCCCTGGTGACCGCTCTTGCCAGTTGGCTGGAGGCCCGAGCGGCCGGTGGTGACTGGCTGGTGCGCATTGAAGACCTGGACCCACTGCGTGAACCACCCGAAGCAACCGGACAGATTCTGCACTCACTTGAGCGCCACGGCCTGCAGCCAGACGAACCCGTTCGCTATCAATCCCAACGCCACGCCGCTTACCAGGCCGCTATTGATCAACTCCTCGGGCGGGGCAAGGCCTATTATTGCCGCTGTTCACGCAAACAACTGAAGGCCAGTGGCGGCTACCATCCGGCCCACTGCCGGCAGGGCACACCGGCCACGGGCGATACTCCCTGCGCGGTTCGCTTTGCCCTGCACAATGAACAAAGCCACTGGCACGATGAACTGTTGGGCTGGCAGCACCAAGCGGTGCACGAAGAGCTGGATGATCCGGTACTGCTGCGCAAGGAAGGTTTCTTCGCCTACCAGCTGGCAGTGGTGGTGGATGATATCGACCAGGCCATCACCCATGTCGTTCGCGGCTCTGACCTTTTGCCCATGACCGCACAGCAACAACAGATCTACCGGGCCCTGGGGGCTGAACCACCGCACTGGCTGCACGTTCCGGTACTGCTCAATGACAAGGGGCAGAAACTGAGCAAACAGACCCATGCACCCGCGCTCAATGACAACCGGCCGGCGGCCAACCTGACAGCAGCACTGTCGGCCCTCGGCCAGCAACCACCCGCCAGCCTGGCAAACGAGAGTGTTGCCTGCGTTCTGGCGTGGGCACAAGCACACTGGCAACGCCAACACATTCCCCTGACATCCCGGCAATACACCCATGACGTTTAACGCCACCGGCCTGTTACTGGCCAGTTTCGCCTACCTTGTCCTGCTGTTCGGCATTGCCTGGGCCACCGAACAAAGCACCCGGCTGCGCACCTGGGTGCGCCATCCCCTGGTTTACACCCTGAGCCTTGGGGTGTTTGCCGGCATCTGGGCCATTTACGGCTCGGTGGGCATGGCGGTCGCCTCCGGCTACGATTTCATCGCTTATTATCTCGGCATCAGCGTCGCTTTCCTGCTGGCACCGGTGTTACTCAACCCGATTCTGCGCATCAGCCGGGCCCATCAACTGACCTCACTGGCTGACTTGTTCGCCTTCCGCTACCGCAGCCAATGGGCCGGCACACTGGTCACTCTTTGCTCCGGGGCGGCGATCCTGGCATTGCTCAGCATGCAGATTCAGGCGGTATCACTGTCCGCCAGCCTGATGGCACCGGAAACCTCCCCGAAAGTCATCGCCTTCATGTTCAGCCTGATGGTGATCATGTTCACCATACTGTTTGGCGCCCGGGGCCAGCGCAATGCCGGCAATAACGAGGGCCTGGTACTGGCCATCGCCTTCGACTCGGTGGTCAAAATGGTGGCGCTGCTGGTGCTTGGCGGCGTGATCGTCTTCTCGGTACTCGGGGGGATTGGCGGCCTTCAAAGCTGGTTCACCTTCGAACCCTCGATCAATCCCGGGGGGGATGGCAGTTGGCGGGCCCTGGCGCTGATGTCATTCGCCTCGGCACTGGTTCTGCCACACATGTACCACATGACCTTTGCCGAGAACCCGCCCACCCGAGGACTGACCAAAGCCAGCTGGGGGTTGCCGCTTTACCTGTTACTGGTCGGCCTGCCCATTCCCCTGATCGCCTGGGGTGGCCAGGCGCTGGCGGTGAATGTGCCTCCGGCCTTTTTCGCCATTGGCATTGGCCAGGCACTGGGCCTGCCTCCCCTGGCGCTGCTGATTTACATTGCCGGACTATCGGCCGCCAGCGGCCTGATGATTGTCAGCACACTGGCGCTGTCGGGCATGGTACTTAACCATGTGGTCCTGCCCCTGAAAACTCCCCGCGACCAGGCCGACATCTACCGCTGGCTGCAATGGCTGCGACGCATGCTGATTGCGGTCATCCTGTTCACCGCATTGCTGTTCCACGAACTGATTGGCCAGTATCTGGACCTGCAAATGCTCGGCGCCATTTCCCTGACCGGCACCCTGCAACTGCTGCCCGGTGCCCTGGGTGTGATCTACTGGCGCCATGGTAACCGGCGCGGGCTGGTTGCCGGACTGATTACCGGGCTGTTGCTGTGGGTGCTGACCATGGTGCTGCCGTTTTCCTACACCACCGAGCTGCTCTACCAGCTGCGGTTACCGGTCAGTCCCTCGGAAGATAACTGGTATCTGCTGACATTCTTCAGCCTGTCCATCAACGCCACCGTGTTCATCCTGGTGTCGCTGCTCACCCCCACATCGCCGGAGGAAGTCAGCGCCGCCCAGTCCTGCTCGATCGGCACCCTATCCCGCCCGCAACGCCGGGAGCTGGAGGCCACCTCCTCCAACGAATTCATCCAGCAACTCACCGATCCGCTCGGCGCCCATGTGGCCCGGCGCGAGGTGGAGCGGGCGCTGTCCCAACTGCGCCTGCCGGCGGTTGAGTTTCGCCCTTACCAGCTGCGCCGATTGCGCGACCAGGTCGAGGTCAACCTCTCCGGCTTGCTGGGCCCCTCCATTGCCCGGGATATCGTCAAACGGCACCTGGGGTTCAAGCCGGTTACCCGGGAGCACGCCGGCCAGGACATCCGTTACGTGGAACGGGTTCTGGGAGATTATCAGAACAAGCTGACCGGTCTGGCCGGTGAACTGGACAACCTGCGCAGGCATTACCGGCAGACCCTGCAGAACCTGCCCATACCCGCCTGCTCGGTGGGTGATGACGGCGAAATCCTGATGTGGAACCACGCCATCGAGGACCTGACCGGCATTCCCGCCGATGAGGTGGTGGGCGCCAGGCTGGCCGCCCTGCCGGAACACTGGTATTCCCTGCTGGACGACTTCAACCGGGGCGATGAACTGCACCGGCACAAGCACCGGCTGGACCTGCGCGGCAAACCCCACTGGCTGAACCTGCACAAAGCGGCACTCAGTGGCCCGGATCATCCGGAAGGTGGCTCTATCATCCTGGTGGAAGACCAAACCGAAACCCGCCTGCTGGAGGATGAGCTGATTCACAGTGAGCGGCTGGCCTCGGTCGGGAGGCTGGCCGCCGGCGTGGCCCATGAAATTGGCAACCCGGTCACCGGCATCTCGTCACTGGCCCAAAACCTCAAGTTTGAAACCGACAACCCGGAAATTCTGGAAACCGCCGAGCAGATCCAGCAGCAAACCCGCCGGGTGTCGAACATTCTGCAATCGCTGATGAACTTCGCCCGCACCGGCAACCACGCCCAGGCCAACCGGTATGAGCCGGTCAGCCTGCACCGGTGCATTGAGGAGTCCATCAATCTTTTGTCCCTCAGCGACAAGGGCATGGGCATTCACTACCGCAACGAGTGTCCCGAAGACCTCCAGGTAATGGGCGACGAGCAGCGCCTGGTCCAGGTATTCGTGAACCTACTGGCCAACTCCCGGGATGCCTCTGCCGAGGGTGGCACCGTGCTGATCAGTGGAAATACCGACGGCTACTCCGCTATTATCGAAGTGATCGATGGCGGCTCCGGCATTCCGGCCGACCAGCTGGAACACATCTTCGAGCCGTTCTACACCACCAAAGCTCCCAATAAAGGCACCGGTCTGGGACTGTCGCTGGTGTACAGCATCGTGGAAGAGCATTATGGCCATATTCAGGTGGAAAGCCCCGCCGACCCGACAACCGGCCGGGGCACCTGTGTAAGGCTGCGCCTGCCAGCCTGTGAGCCACAAACCGATACCGGTACCAGCAGCCCGAACGAAAGGTTGTAACACCCTTATGCCCCGCATTCTGATTGTTGAAGACGAAGACATTATTCGCTCTGCCGTACGCAAGCTGCTCCAGCATGCCGGCTACGAAGTGGCCGATGCGATCTCCGTGGAAGACGCCCAGGAGCAGGAACCGGAAAGCTTTGACCTGATCATTACCGACCTCCGGTTACCCGGCGCCGCCGGCACCGAAATGATCACCCGGGCCCCCAACACGCCCGTGCTGATCATGACCAGCTACGCCAGCCTGCGCTCAGCGGTGGATTCCATGAAAATGGGGGCCGTGGATTACATCGCCAAACCGTTCGACCACGACGAGATGCTGGCCGCCGTGGAGAGCATCCTGTCCCGTAAAACAGCCGAAAAACCGAAGGCTGACACGGCAACCGATGACCCGGCACCCGAACAAAGCGATCCGTCCAGCATCATGTTCGGCCAGTGCGACGCCATGCAAACCGTCTTCACCCTGATCCGCAAGGTGGCTCCCACCGAAACCACTGTGCTGATCCAGGGCGAGTCCGGTACCGGTAAAGAGCTGGCGGCCCGGGCGCTGCACCTGCTCAGCCCCCGAGCCAATAAGCCACTGATTTCCGTCAACTGCGCAGCCATCCCCGAAAGCCTGATTGAATCGGAACTGTTCGGCCACGAGAAGGGGGCCTTTACCGGTGCGGTGTCCGCCCGGACCGGGCTGATTGAGGCGGCCGACGGCGGCAGCCTGTTCCTGGATGAAATTGGTGAACTGCCTGCGGAAGCCCAGGCGCGACTGTTACGGGTGCTGCAGGAAAGCGAAATCCGCAAGGTTGGCTCCACCCAGAGCCGCAAGGTGGATGTCCGCATGATTGCCGCCACCCACCGCAACCTCAAGGCCATGACCCGGACCGGAGAGTTCCGTGAAGACCTGTATTACCGGCTGAACGTTATGCAGGTGCGCATCCCGCCGCTGCGGGAGCGGCGCGCGGACATTCTCGGCCTGGCCCAGCGTTTTCTTGAACGCCAGGCACAGAAGCTGGGGCGCCCAACCCTGAATCTCAGCCCCGAGGCCATGCAACTGCTGGAAGGTTACCGCTGGCCCGGTAACGTGCGGGAACTGGAAAACGCCATCGAACGCGCGTCTATCCTGGCCGACAGCGATGTAATCACACCGGCGGTGCTTGACCTGGACAGCGAGGACGAACCAACCAACGGCAGTGCCTCGCCATCCCCCGCGTCGCCCGACACCCACGCCGCTCCTGAAGGCGGCGACCTGTCTCTGGAAGACTACTTCCAGCACTATGTGCTGGAAAACCAGGACAAGATGAGCGAGACCGAGCTGGCCCACAAACTCGGCATCAGCCGAAAGTCGTTGTGGGAGCGCCGGCAGCGCCTGGGCATTCCACGTAAAAAAACCACCGGTAACACAAGCAGCTAATCCCGCCTCACTTGTTACCGGCCTGTTCCTGTCAGTAACAACCACACTGCCCGGGCCCATGTATCGGTAACAAATACCCAAAATACGGGGTAACACTTACACCTCGAAAAACCTCAAAATGTTGTTTTTAAACGATTTTATAAAACTGGCACGCGCACTGCAGTCTTTATGGCGCACAACAACAAAAACAACAGTGACAACGCAGCGCCACAAGAAAAACAAAAAGCTGCACGAGACCGCCCGGTAACAAAAACAACAACGGGGCGTAAGCGAACTGAGCGTTTTGGGTACTATGCTTTTTAGTGGTCCTACAGCAGTCGCGAATGGTAAGTGTGTAGAGAAAAAGAAGTACCTGAAGGTACCACGCTACACCTTCCCTGAATTCGCATCCTGCTACTGATCACTCTGCGTATTCAAAGCTTTCCGTTTGCATTGATTGAGCCTTTTCAGGCAATAACGGGGAACAACAAAAACAAACCCGGCAACAACAAAAACAATGCAGATCGTCAATACTTTCAGGGGCGGCTCCGTAGACACGGTGCCGCCTTTTGATTTTCAGATGCCCAACAATTCCGCCCAGACATGGGCAAATCCTGCTCAAACCGTTAAACTCCCGTTTTTGCTCAGCGCAAACACGGAACTCCATGCCAAAACGATTCGTACAAAAACTCCGTTCTTTCATGCCCGGTAACGGCAAGAAAAAAGCCAGACACTACCAGCGGCAGGAAATCCCCCGGGACCAGCACAACGTTTCCCGGTCGATGATCAGCGAGGCGGCCAAAAAGGTCCTGCACCGCCTGAACAAATCCGGCTACGAGGCCTACCTGGTCGGTGGCGGTGTGCGCGATATCCTGCTGGGCGGCCAGCCCAAGGATTTCGACATCGCCACCAACGCCACCCCGGAAGAAGTGCACGACCTGTTCCGCAACTCCCGCCTGATTGGCCGGCGCTTTCGCATTGTTCACGTGGTGTTCGGGCGGGAAATCATTGAAGTCACCACGTTCCGTGGCAACGCCAAGGATGTGGAGGAAGACGTCAGTGATCACGAGCACAAGACCTCCGAACACGGTCTGTTGCTGCGTGACAACGTTTACGGCAGCCAGGAGGAGGATGCCCTGCGCCGGGACTTCACCATCAACGCGCTCTACTACTGCATCCGGGACTTCACCGTGATTGACTACGCCAACGGCGTGGAAGATCTGAAAAACCGCCAGATCCGCCTGATCGGCGATCCGGAAACCCGTTACCGGGAAGACCCGGTGCGCATGCTGCGCGCCATTCGTTTTGCCGCCAAGCTCGGCTTCGAGATCGAGCCGGAGACCGAAGCACCGATCCGTGAGCTGGCGGCCATGCTCACACTGATTCCGCCCGCGCGCCTGTTTGACGAAGTGCTCAAGCTTCTTTCCGCAGGCCACGGCGAGGCAACCTTCGACCTTCTGCGTGAGTACAACCTGCTGGCGCCACTGTTTCCCGAAACCGTGGCGGCGCTGGAAGCCGGCGAGTCCGACGAGCTGATCCGACAGGCACTGCGCAACACAGACGCCCGCATTGCCCGGGGCAAATCGGTCACACCCTACTTCATGTTTGCCGCCCTGCTCTGGCCAGCACTACAGGCTGAATGGCGTCGCCTTCAGGACAATGGTGATCCGGTTCAACCCGCCCTGCATGGCGCCATTGCACGGGTCATCGGCCAGCAGGTTCATTCCACCGCAATCCCCAAGCGCTTCTCCGGCCCGATGAAGGAAATCTGGGAGCTGCAGATGCGCCTGCCCCGACGTCAGGGCAAGCGCGCCTTCGCCATCATGAGCCATCCCCGGTTCCGTGCCGCCTACGACTTCCTGTTGATACGGGAGAGCGCCGGCGAGATCGAACCGGGGCTGGGGCAGTGGTGGACAGATTTCCAGAACGCCGACGAATCCGGACAATCAAAAATGATTGCCCAGCTTGGATCTGGCAGCCCTCGCAAGAAACGCAAGAAACGCAAACCACCGCACAAACGTCCGCAGCCATGACTACACAGGCTTACGTTGGGCTGGGCAGCAATCTGGAGCAGCCAGCCAACCAACTGGCCCGGGCCATTACCGCCCTGGCAGCGCTGCCAGACACCACACTCCTGGCCCAGTCGCCATTTTATGCCAGCCGGCCCGTGGGGCCCCAGGACCAGCCGGATTTCGTCAACGGTGCGGTGCTGCTGGCCACCGGGCTGAGCGCACTCCAGCTACTGGACCAGCTGCAAGCCATCGAACAGGCCCACGGCCGGGAGCGGCTGCGCCACTGGGGCCCCCGAACCCTGGACCTGGACTTGCTGGTGTTCGGCGACCAGGCTATCCAAAACGACCGCCTGACCGTTCCCCATGCCGAACTGGCGAACCGGGATTTTGTGCTGCAACCCCTGCTGGACCTGGCGCCGGAACTGACCCTGCCTGACGGCCGCACCATACGGGAGTTGCGCCAACACTGCCCGGACAATCGCCTGCGCAAGCTCGAGCCACCACAAGGCCGGTAAACCCGCTGCCAACGCTTGTGTCCTGCCGGAGCGGGCATTAATCTAAGGCTCAGCAAAAACCGGCAACCCCGGAGTACTGGCCCATCCACCCACAAGGCAAGGATCCTATGGCTGTTACCATCAATACCCTGCGCGAATACAAGGAAAAGGGCGAAGCCTTTTCCGCCCTCACCTCCTACGATGCCACCTTTGCCCAGGTGGTCAGCGAGGCCGGGGTTGACGTCATCCTGATTGGTGATTCGCTGGGCATGGTTCTTCAGGGCCAGAGCAGCACGCTGCCGGTCACCATGGAGCACATGGTGTACCACACCAGTTGCGTGGCACAGGGCAACAAAGGCTCTCTGATCATGGCCGACATGCCGTTCATGTCTTACGGCACCATTCCCGACGCCCTGGACAACGCCGCCGAGTTAATGCGTGCAGGCGCGCACATGGTCAAGCTGGAAGGCACGGACTGGATGCGTGACACCATCGAGGCCCTCAGCGAACGGGGCATTCCGGTGTGCGCGCACTTGGGCCTGACCCCCCAATTCGTCAACAAGTTTGGTGGCTACAAGGTCCAGGGGCGCAGCGAAAAAGCCGCCGAGGCGATGATTGAGCATGCCTGCGAACTGGAAGCGGCCGGAGCCGATGTCATACTGCTTGAATGCGTACCGGCACCCCTGGCGGCCCGCATCACCCAGGCAGTCAGGGCGCCGGTGATCGGCATCGGCGCGGGCTGCGACACCGATGGCCAGGTACTGGTGGTGTACGACATGCTGGGCCTGACCACCGGGCGGAAGCCACGCTTTGTGAAAGATTTCATGGCAGAAAGCCGGTCCATCCCGGAGGCCATCGCCGCCTACGCGAAGGCCGTCAAAGAACGCACATTCCCGGCTGAGGAGCATACGTTCAAGGCATGAGAACCGTCCACTCGCTCAAAGAACTCCGTTCGATCCTGCGCAGCTACCGCCAGCAGGGCAAGACCATCGGCCTGGTGCCCACCATGGGCAACCTGCACGAAGGCCACATCTCGCTGGTGCGCAAGGCGGTGGAATCCGCCGACATAGTCGTGACCAGCATTTTCGTTAACCCGATGCAATTCGGCGCAGGCGAAGATCTCGACAAATACCCCCGGACCCTGAACGAAGACCAGGAAAAACTGGCCGCCGCCGGCAACACCCTGGTATTTGCCCCTTCTGCCGATGAAATCTACCCCGAGGGTCTGGCCCGGCAAACCAAAGTGGTGGTACCGGAGGTCAGCGAAGGCCATTGCGGCGCCAGCCGCCCCGGCCACTTCGAGGGTGTGGCGACGGTCGTCACCATGCTTTTCAACATGGTGCAACCGGATGTCGCGGTGTTCGGAGAAAAGGACTTCCAGCAGCTGGCGGTCATCCGCAAGCTCGTGCGGGACCTGATGATTCCCGTGCAGGTGGTGGGCGCCCCCACCATACGTGAAGATGACGGCCTTGCGAAAAGCTCCCGCAACGGCTATTTATCAGAAGATGAAAGAGCTCGCGCACCGGCCGTTTACCAGACCCTTTGCGCCACTGCCGAACAGCTCCGCCAGGGCCGGAACGATTTCCGGACTCTGGAGCAGGAGGCATGCAACGCGCTCACCGGGGCGGGCCTGCGTCCGGACTATTTCAATATCGTCAACAGCCAGACCCTGAAACCGGCCAGCAACAACGACCGGGAACTGACATTACTGGTCGCCGCCTTCCTGGGCACCACCCGGCTGATCGACAACCTGTCCGTTAACCGTTAACACGGAACGTGTATTCACTGCCGCCAAGGACCTTTCACGGATGTCAGAGCACACACCCAGCCTGACTCAACTGCCGGAGTGGCAGGTACTGACCAGGCACAAACAGCAACTGGCCAACACCCACCTGCGCGAACTGTTCGCACAGGATCCGGACAGGGCGCAACGTTACCTGGCTGAAGGGGCGGGGCTGACCCTGGATTTTTCCCGCAACCGCCTGACAGACGAGGTGCTGAGCGCACTGACAAATCTGGCCCGGGCCTGTGGCCTGGAGCAACGCAGAAACGCGCTGTTCGACGGTGATATCGTCAATCGCACCGAAAACCGCCCGGCACTGCACACCGCCCTGCGCCAGCCCGCCGGCACAGAGGTGCGGGTAAATGGCCAGAACATTGTGCCGGAAGTGCAGGCCACGCTTGCGCGCATGGAACAACTGGTCAGCGCCGTGCATTCCGGCCAGCGTACGGGCCATACCGGCAAGCCGTTCACAGACGTCGTCAGCATCGGCATTGGCGGTTCGTTCCTGGGTCCCAAGCTGGTGGTCCGGGCACTCACGCCCTATGCGCAAGCAGGGATTCGCTGTCATTTCGTTGCCAATATCGACGGCACCGATGTGCAGGACATCCTCAGGCCCCTGAACCCGGAAACCACCCTGTTTCTGGTCCAGTCCAAGTCATTCCGGACCCAGGAGACGCTGAGCAACAGCCTGGTGGCCCGGGACTGGTTCCTGAACAATGGCGGCAATCAGCGCGCCATCGCCCGACATTTCCTGGCGGTGACCACCAACATCCCGGAAGCAAAGGCTTTCGGCATTGACGAAGAGAACATTTTCCCCATGTGGGACTGGGTCGGTGGCCGTTACTCCCTGTGGTCGGCCATCGGCCTGCCCATCGCCCTGACGCTGGGCATGCCCGCCTTCCGCGAACTGCTCGAGGGCGCACACGCCATGGATGAGCACTTCCGCCGGACACCGTCCGAACGTAACCTGCCGGTTATCATGGCGCTGCTGGGCGTGTGGAACAACAATTTCTGGGGCGCCGAAACCCAGGCGGTGCTGCCCTACGATGAATACCTGAAGTACCTGCCGGATCACCTGCAGCAACTGGACATGGAAAGCAACGGCAAGCGGGTCACCCAGCACGGCCAGCCAGTGGACTATCCCACCGGGCCGGTGCTCTGGGGCGGCGTTGGCGCCAATGGCCAGCACGCCTACCACCAGTTGATCCATCAGGGTACGCGGCTGGTGCCGGCCGATTTCATCATGCCACTGACCTCCCACAATCCGGTGGGCGACCATCATGCCATCCTGTTCGCCAACTGTCTGAGCCAGGCCCGGGCGATGATGGCCGGCAAGACCCTGGAGGAAGCCCGGCAGGAACTGCTTGATAGCGGCATGGATGCGATGCAGGCCGAAGCTCTTGCCCCCCACAAACTCATCCCCGGCAACCAGCCCAGTAACATTGTGTTGATGGACAAGCTCAGCCCGGGCCGCCTGGGCGCTCTCATCGCAGCCTACGAACACCGCACCTTCGTGCAAAGCGTGATCTGGGACATCGACTGTTTCGATCAGTGGGGTGTGGAACTGGGCAAACAGATGGGCAATGAAATTCTGCCCCGCCTGAAGGGCGAGGCAGGCGGGGCAACCGACAGCGCAACCGACAATCTGGTGGCGTTATTCCGCGCCGCCAACGGGGTGTGAAATCGCCCGGCCCCGCCAGTTGAACAACACCGGCCAGAGTTTCTGGCCGGTGTTGTAGGCCCGCCACAACTCGCCATAGCTCTGGCCACACACCGGGTGCCGCTCATCCGGAGCGATATCGGCCAGGGGCCTCAACACAAAGGCATTTTTCAGGATCTCCGCGCGCGGCAGCTGAACGCCGTCCACCTCACCCACGGTGTCGCCGTAAGTCAGGATATCCAGGTCCAGCGTGCGCGGGCTGAACTTGGGCGCCCCGCTTTTCCGGCCATTGACGGCTTCCAGCCGCTTGAACCGGCGGGTGAGCTCACCAACCGACAACTCCGTGTCGATCGCAACCACCAGATTCAGAAAGTCCGACCCCTCGAACCCCACCGACTCACTCTCATACACCGGGGAAATCCGCAACTCGCCAAACCATTCCGACAGGGCGTCCAGCGCTGCCTGCACATGTCGATACCGCTCGATGTTGCTGCCAATGCTGATGTATACCCGGGTCATGGGCGCTGCCCCCGTTCAATCCTCACACCCACATTGGCTGCCGCCGGCACTGCACCGGGCTTGTTCAGAGTCAGGCGCAACCAGCAAACCCCGAATTCCTGTTGCAGGGTTCTGGCGATTTCCTCGGCCGCGGTTTCCAGCAGCGCCGGCTGCAGGTCCTGCAATTGCTGTTGCACCCGCTCACTGACCGCAGCGTAATCCAGCGCATCGGCTACGTCGTCACTGGCGCCGGGCACACGATTATCCCAGGCCATCTCCAGATCCACCAGCAGGCGCTGCCTGATGGTGCGCTCCCAATCGTACACACCGATCACGGTTTCAACCGCCAATCCCTCTATAAACACCGTATCTGTCAAGCCTGACTCCCGCTGTCTTACACTCAAGGCTGATTGAATGATGGTCAGGCACCGGATAGGGTGAAGGTGCCTGTAGCCCGAATCGCGAAGCGCGATTTTCTCACAAATGACCCACTGGCGTCTGCGCCACTCCGAATCATGGACGTAAACAGCAACCCGCTTCTGACAGTTCTGCTCTGCGCCTCGGCCTATCTGGCCGGCTCGGTGCTGTTTGCGGTGGTAGTTTGCCGTTACTGGCGCCTGCCGGACCCCCGGGCACTGGGCTCCGGCAACCCCGGCGCCACCAACGTGTACCGGGTCGGGGGTTGGCAACCCGCCGCACTCACCCTGGCGCTCGATGCATTCAAGGGCTGGCTGCCGGTGTGGCTGGCGCAACTGGCGGACCTGTCCATTCTGGTACAGGCGATCGTGGCCCTGTGTGCGGTCACCGGCCACATGATTCCAGCCTTCTTTCGCTTCAAGGGCGGCAAGGGCGTGGCGACGGCCCTGGGGGCGGGGCTGGCGCTGGCACCGTTAACCACACTGATCATGGCAGCCATCTGGCTGGTGATCATGTGGCGCTGGCGCATATCGGCGCTCGCTTCATTGGTGGCAATCATCAGCGGCCCGGTGATCAGCGCCCTGCTGGAACCGGAGACCCTGCCCCTGTTCGGACTGCTCGCCCTGCTGATCGTGGTGCGTCACCGGAACAACCTGATCCGGCTGGCGCAGGGGCGGGAAACCGGCCTTTAGAGATTTCAGTCCACCAGGCCATTGGCCCGGGGCTCGCTCACCGGAGGCAGCGTGTCCATCGGCCAACGGGGAACCGACAGAATGCGTTCGCCATCGAACTGGCCCGCTTTCAGGCGCTGCGCGCCGGCGTAGGCAATCATCGCACCGTTGTCCGTGCAGAATTCAGGGCGCGCATAGAACACCTTGGCCTTCTGTTTCACAGCCATCGCCTCAAGCGCGGTCCGCAGGCGCTTGTTGGCACTCACACCGCCGGCAATGACCAGCCGCTCACAGCCACTCTGCTCCAGTGCCCGGCGACATTTGATGGTCAGGGTGTCCACCACCGCGGACTCGAACGCCAGAGCGATATCGGCCCTGGTCTGCTCATCAAACCGGCCCTGCTCCTGCGCCGCGCTTACGGTATTGAGCGTGAACGTCTTCAACCCGCTGAAGCTGAAATCCAGCCCGGGACGGTCGGTCATCGGACGCGGGAAACGATACCGGCCCTCACGGCCTTTTTCCGCCAGTGCCGCTACCCGGGGGCCACCCGGATAGTCCAGGCCGAGCATTTTCGCGGTCTTGTCGAAGGCCTCGCCTGCCGCGTCGTCCACTGATTCGCCCAGCATTTGATACTCACCAATGCCATCCACCCGAACCAGCTGGGTGTGACCACCGGAAACCAGCAGGGCGACGAACGGGAATCCCGGCGGGTTGTCTTCCAGCATCGGAGCCAGCAGATGCCCCTCCATGTGATGCACCCCCAACACCGGGATATCCAGGGCAAACCCCAGGGCATGAGCCACCGAACCACCGACCATCAGCGCACCCACCAGGCCGGGGCCCGCAGTGTAGGCAATGCCCTCGATATCCCGCCGGCTCTTGCCCGCTTGTGCCAGCACCTGGTCGCACAGAGGCAGCAACTTGCGCACGTGATCCCGGGAAGCCAGCTCCGGCACCACACCGCCGTAATCCGCGTGTATATCAATCTGGCTGTAAAGGGCGTGGGCCAGCAGACCCTGCTGGTCGTCAAACAAAGCGACACCGGTTTCGTCGCAGGAGGTTTCAATTCCGAGAATCAGCATAATCTGGGTGCATCCGAACGGCTGGAAATGGCAAACCGGCATTTTAGCAGAAACCCGAAAGGCTCCGGCAGTTTCGTTGAACAGTGATTGACCTGAACAGACCCAGCCGCTATCATTGCCGACCTTAAACATTCGCTGGTCGTGTTTTAGCCAATCTGACCAGGAATCGAGCCGCCCGACGCTTCGGAGCGGAACACATTGAAACCGAATCTATCAGGTAGGTGATTTTCGAATGCCAGCTGTTAAAGTGAAAGAGAATGAACCGTTTGACGTAGCACTGCGTCGCTTCAAGCGTTCCTGCGAGAAGGCCGGTGTACTGTCTGAAGTACGTCGTCGTGAACACTACGAAAAGCCGACCGCTGTACGCAAGCGTAAAGCAGCTGCCGCCGTTAAGCGTCATCTCAAGAAGCTTCAGCGGGAGCAGCGCAAATTCGAACGTCTGTACTGAGTTCAGGCGAGCGTTTCGCGCAGTAACTGAATGCCGGGGAGGCTTGCCCTCGCCGGCAGACCGAAAATGCCGCCGGGGCCTGGCTTCGGCGGCATTTTTGGCTATGGCGAAAGCCGGTTTACCAGAACACCTCGGGTGAGTGGAACCAGCATGAGCGGGATGATCCCCCAACGATTCGTGGAAGACCTGCTTGATCGCACGGATCTGGCGGAACTGATCGGATCCAGAATCACCCTCAAGAAAGCCGGAGCCAACTACAAGGCCTGCTGCCCTTTCCACGACGAGAAAACCCCATCGTTCAACGTACGCCCGGACAAGGGGTTTTACCATTGCTTCGGTTGCGGTGCCAGCGGCGATGCGATCAGCTTTCTCCGTGAATTCGAAGGCCTGGGCTTTACCGAGGCCGTCGAAGAGCTGGCCAAACGCGCGGGCCTGGAAGTGCCTTATGATCAGGCCGCCAGGCAGGAAATGCAGCAAGCCAGAACCCTGACCGACGCCCTGGATTACGCCAGCCGCTTTTACCATTCAGCCCTGGCCGGCCAGCAAGGCGCCTACGCCCGGGACTACCTGAAACAACGCGGCCTGGATGACAGCATCATCCAGCAATACCAACTCGGTTTTGCTCCCGGCACCGGCACCGCACTGATCGACGCCGCGCCCAAAGACCTGAAAGCGCCGCTGATCGAAACGGGAACCGTCTCGGACAAGTACGGCCGGCCCCGGGACCTGTTTCGCAACCGGGTTATGTTCCCGATCCGCAACACCCGGGGCAAAACCGTCGCTTTTGGCGGTCGGACACTGGGTGACGACAAGGCCAAATACATCAACTCTCCGGAGTCTGACGTATTTCATAAAAGCCGTGAGATTTACGGGCTGCATGAAGCCCGGCAGGCGCTCCGCCAGATTGACAAGCTTCTGGTGGTGGAAGGCTATATGGATGTCATTGCCCTGGCACAGCACGGCATTCATTACGCCGTGGCCACCCTGGGCACCGCCACCAACCAGGACAGCCTGAAGGCCCTGCTACGGCACGTACGGCACATCGTGTTTTGCTTTGACGGTGACCAGGCCGGTTACCGGGCCGCCGACAAGGCCATGGAAAACGCCCTGGAATTAATGGAAGACGGGCTGCACCTGCAGTTTCTGATGCTGCCGGACGGCGAAGACCCGGACACCCTGGTACGCAAGGAGGGCGCCGAGGCTTTCGAAAAACGGGTTGCCGGTGCCACACCGCTATCACGCTTCCTGTTTGACCGGCAAAGCGAAGGCCTGGACCTGCAACTGCCGGAAGGCCGCAGCGAACTGAAAGCCAGGGCCGAGCCGCTGCTGAACAGAATGCCGCGCACCACGCTGCGCAACGGCATGTGGCAGGAAATGCAGCGCCTGTGCGGCAACCAATGGCAAACCCGCAGGCCCGGACAGAACAACCGGGGCTGGCGGGGCGAACAGAACAAACGCCCCACTGAAGCGCGCATTGATGTAAAGCTCAGCAAGGACAACACCTTGTGCCTGGCACTTCTGGAAGCGCCGGAAATGGCTGAAGAAATACGCGCACTGGCCGATAGCAGCCGCCAGTTGCCCCAGGCCGGCCAACTGGCCCGCTGGCTGCAAGAAAACAACATACAGACCCGCAAGGCACTGGTTGCGGGGCTGGCACTAGATCAACAGGCCCGCGAACGGTTTTACAACCTGTTCGACGGTCTGGAGCACATACCGGCTCGGGACAGCACACTGGCAGCCGCCAGAGAGCTGTTAACCCCGAACGAAGAAGCCGCGCGCCAGCAAAGACTGGCAACCCTGCTCCGGAACCTGGCCACGCTCACCCCGGAAGAACGGGAAGAGCTCAGAACGCTCAGCGGCGGGTAGTAAAACCCGAAACCTGGGCATCAGCACTTGAAACAACGGGCGCTGATCACCATCTAACCGACTGGTGGCAGCAAAACCACGCGACAGCTATAATGGCTGTTTAACTTTTTTCCTTTTAAAAGCGAGTTCACAGGGTGTCTATGTCAGGCAATTCGCAGAAATCACGTTTGAAAGACCTCATTGCACGGGGCAAGGAACAAGGTTACCTGACTTACGCCGAGGTAAACGACCACCTGCCGGAAGACATCGCCGATCCGGATCAGGTAGAAGATATTATCCGGATGATTAACGACATGGGTATCCAGGTGTGCGAGGAAACACCCGACGCCGATACCCTGTTGATGACCGAAGGTGACTCCACCGCTGACGAAGCTGCCGCCGCTGAAGCCGCCGCCGCACTTGCCGCCGTGGAAACCGACGCCGGCCGCACCACCGACCCCGTTCGCATGTACATGCGCGAAATGGGCACCGTGGAGCTGCTCACCCGCGAAGGCGAGATCGTTATCGCCAAGCGCATTGAAGAAGGCATTCGCGATGTCATGGCCGCCGTGGCCCACTTCCCCGGCACCGCTGGCACCGTGATCCAGGCCTACGACCGCATTATCGAAAACGAAGGCCGCATCAGCGACATCGTCACCGGCTTCCTGGACCCGGACGGCGCCGAGCCGTTCATGCCCGAAGAAACCGCCTCCGATTCCGACTCCTACGACAGCGATGACGACAGCGACGAGGAAGAAGAGAAAGAAAGCGGCCCGGATCCCGAAGAAACCCGCCTGCGTTTCGAGCTGCTGAGAGAAAAACTGGCCGCCGCCGACGCCGCCCTGGAAAAGCATGGCCGAAGCCACAAGAAAACCCAGGACGCCCTGAACGAGCTGGGCGAAGTGTTTGCCCCCTTCAAGCTGGCCAACAAGGCATTTGAAGAGCTGGTGGGCGTGGTTCGCTCCACCAACGACCTGGTTCGGGAAAACGAACGGGCCATCATGCAGATCTGTGTGCGCGACTGCAAAATGCCACGCAAGGATTTCATCAAATGGTTCCCCGGCCACGAAACCGACATTGAGTGGGCCTCTGAAATCGCCGCCATGAAGAAGCCCTACGCGGCCGCCGTCGGCGAGCGCATTGACGACATTGTGCGCCTGCAAAAGCGCATCCAGAACGTACAGCAGGAAGTCGACCTCGACGTTGCCGATATCAAGGAAATCAACCGCCGCGTGTCCATCGGCGAAGCCAAGGCCCGCCGCGCCAAGAAGGAAATGGTGGAGGCCAACCTGCGTCTGGTTATCTCCATCGCCAAGAAGTACACCAACCGCGGCCTGCAGTTCCTGGACCTGATCCAGGAAGGCAACATCGGCCTGATGAAGGCGGTCGACAAGTTCGAATACCGCCGTGGCTACAAGTTTTCCACCTACGCCACCTGGTGGATCCGCCAGGCCATCACCCGCTCCATCGCGGACCAGGCCCGGACCATCCGGATTCCTGTGCACATGATTGAGACCATCAACAAGCTCAACCGTGTGTCCCGCCAGATGCTGCAGGAAATGGGCCGCGAACCCACGCCGGAAGAGCTGGGCGAGCGCATGGAAATGCCGGAAGACAAGATCCGCAAGGTGCTGAAGATCGCCAAGGAACCGATCTCCATGGAAACCCCGATCGGCGACGACGAAGACAGCCATCTGGGCGATTTCATCGAAGACATTCAGGCCCTGTCACCGGTCGATTCCGCCACCGCCGAAGGCCTGCGCGAAGCCACCCGCTCCGTGCTCTCCGGACTGACCGCGCGCGAATCCAAGGTACTGCGCATGCGTTTCGGCATCGAAATGAATACCGACCACACCCTTGAGGAAGTCGGCAAACAGTTCGACGTAACCCGCGAGCGCATCCGCCAGATCGAAGCCAAGGCCCTGCGCAAGCTGCGCCACCCTTCCCGCTCCGATCACCTGCGCGGCTTTATTGACGACCAGGGCAACAGCGCCTGATCGCAATAAATTCCCCGAACAGTAGCGGGCGCCCCACCTCACCGGTATAATGGCGCCCGCTTCTGCCCTCCAGGGCAATGAGAAAGAAAAAGGGCCTATAGCTCAGTTGGTTAGAGCAGAGGACTCATAATCCTTTGGTCGCTGGTTCGAGTCCAGCTGGGCCCACCACTCCTTTCAGTCGCGCTGAACCTCATCGGACTATCCCAGCCAGAAATCACAGATTTCTGTCGCTTCGCAGGGCGAAAGCTTTGCTTCCGCTTTATCCTGCTTCGCCCAGCTGGGCCCACCAAGATTCTCATACAACAAAGCCCGCCATTGAGCGGGCTTTGTTGTTTCTGCCTTACTCCCCCCTTCTGACCAACGCCATTTTGGGCTACCCTGAACAGCACAAAACCACGCAAATCCAGACAGTTGCAAACCGGACGTAACGGCGAGAGCGCATGGACAAGAAAAAGCTCACAGAACGGGATATCTGCACCAAGTTCATCAACCCGGCTCTCAAACAAGCCGGCTGGGACATCCAGAGCCAGGTACGCGAAGAGTTTCCCGTCACCAACGGGCGCATCATTGTCCGTGGCCGCATGCACACCCGGGCCCGCCCTCGCCGTGCCGATTACGTTCTGAACTACAAGAAGAACATCCCCATCGCCATCATCGAAGCCAAGGACAACAACCACAGCCTGGGCGATGGCATGCAACAGGCCCTGGCCTATAGCGACGCGCTGGATGCGCCGTTCGTATTCAGCAGCAACGGCGACGGCTTCCTGTTCCACGACCGCACCGGGCTTTACGGTCAGACGGAAACCACTCTGCAGCTGGACGAATTCCCTTCGCCAGAAGCGCTCTGGCAGCTTTACTGTCAACACAAGGGCATTGGTCAGGTCGCCCGCCAAACGATCGAGCAGGCCTATTACGACGACGGCAGCGGTCGCACGCCACGCTACTACCAGATGGTTGCCATCAACCGCACCGTTGAAGCCGTGGCTAAGGGACAGGACCGCGTCCTGCTGGTGATGGCCACTGGTACAGGCAAGACCTTCACCGCCTTTCAAATAATCTGGCGACTGTGGAAGTCCAAGCAGAAGAAACGCATCCTGTTTCTGGCCGACCGCAACATCCTGGTGGACCAGACCAAGAACAACGACTTCAAGCCTTTCGGCCAGGCCATGACCAAGGTCACCAACCGCACGGTGGACCCGTCCTACGAGATTTACCTGTCGCTGTACCAGGCCGTGACCGGCAGCGAGGAAGAGAAAAACATCTACAAACAGTTCTCGCCGGATTTCTTCGACCTGGTGGTTATCGACGAGTGCCACCGGGGCAGCGCAGCGGAAGACTCCGCCTGGCGCCAGATTCTGGACTACTTTTCCAGCGCCACCCACATCGGCCTGACCGCCACCCCGAAAGAAACCAGGGAAGTCTCCAACATCGACTACTTCGGCGAGCCGGTCTACACCTATTCCCTGAAGCAGGGCATCGAAGACGGCTTTCTGGCCCCCTACAAAGTGGTGCGTATCGACCTGGACCGGGACCTCCAGGGTTGGCGGCCCAGCAAGGGCCAGACTGATGCGAATGGCGAACTCATCGAAGACCGCATCTACAACCAGAAAGACTTCGACCGCCAGCTGGTGCTGAAGAAACGCACAGAACTGGTGGCCAGCAAGGTCACCGAGTTCCTGGCCCAGACCGACCCCTACCAGAAAACCATCGTGTTCTGCGAAGACATCGACCACGCCGAACGCATGCGCCAGGCCCTGGTGAACCTGAACCCGGAGCGGGTGAAAGAGAACCGAAAATACGTGATGCGCATTACCGGCGACGAACAGGAAGGCAAAGCCGAGCTGGACAACTTCATCAACCCCGAAGAGCGCTACCCGGTTATCGCCACCACCAGCAAACTGATGACCACCGGTGTGGATGCCCAGACCTGCAAGCTCATCGTGCTGGACCAGCGCATCCAGTCCATGACCGAGTTCAAACAGATTATCGGCCGTGGCACCCGCATCAACGACGACTACAACAAGCATTGGTTTACCATCCTGGACTTCAAGAAAGCCACCGAACTGTTTGCAGATCCGGATTTCGACGGCGACCCGGTAAAGGTTTACCAACCCGGCACCGACGACCCGGTAAACCCGGACGACGAATACGCCGACGAGCCGGTAAACAACCCCGAGGAATGCGCAGACGATGACGGCGGGTACGACGTAGACCCCGAGACCGGCTGGTACACCGACTACACCGGTGCCGATGAGGACGAAGGCAAGAGCAAGCGCGTGAAATACGTGGTGGACGGCGTGGATGTGAGCGTCATCGCCGAGCGCGTCCAATACCTGGGCCCGGACGGCAAGCTCATTACCGAAAGCCTGAAAGACTTCACCCGCAAGAAAGTGAAAGAACAGTACGCCACCCTGGACGACTTCCTGCGCCGCTGGAACGAGGCCGACCGCAAGCAGGCCATCATCGACGAACTGGCCGAACAGGGCGTTATCTGGGAAGACCTCACCCGCGATGTCAGCAAGAAGCTGGGCGAGGAGCCAGACCCCTTCGACGTTATCTGCCACATCGTCTACGACCAGCCGCCCATGAGCCGCAAAGAGCGGGCCGAGCAGGTACGCAGGCACGACTACTTCAGCAAATACGAAGGCGCCACCCGAGAGGTCATGAACGCCCTGCTGGACAAGTACACCAATGCCGGCATCGAACCCATTGAGAAAGTGTCCGTGCTCAATACCGCCCCGTTCAGTGAAATGGGCTCCGTTATCGAACTGGTCAACGCCTTCGGCGGCAAACCCGGCTACACCGAAGCCGTGAAAGACCTGGAAGACGAACTCTACCAACAAACCTCCTGACCCCTGCCTCTAGCGCCAAAGTTTACGGCGAACATCCCCTCTCCCCCGGTGGGAGAGGGCCAGGGAGAGGGGGCTGAATTAACGCCTAACTCAGAATCACAGGAACACCCATGGCCATAAGCACCACCATCAAATCCATCCAGGACATCATGCGCAAAGACGTGGGCGTGGACGGTGACGCCCAGCGCATCGGCCAGCTGGTCTGGATGCTGTTCCTGAAAATCTTCGATGACCGGGAAGATGAGTGGGAACTGCTTTACGACGAGTACAAGTCCCCGATTCCCGAGCACCTGCGCTGGCGCAACTGGGCCGCCAACCCCGAAGGCATGACCGGCGATGAGCTCAAGAACTTCATCGACAACACCCTGTTCCCCGGCCTGCAGAACCTGGAGCCGGCCGGTGACGACTACCGGGGCGTGGTCATCCGCAATGTGTTCGAGGATGCCTACAACTACATGAAGTCCGGGCAGCTGCTGCGCCAGGTCATCAACAAACTGCAGGACGGCATCGACTTCAACAAATCCGCCGAGCGCCATGAGCTGGGCGATATGTACGAGCAAATCCTCAAAGACCTGCAGAGCGCCGGCAACGCCGGTGAGTTCTACACCCCACGGGCGGTGACCGAGTTCATGGTCAACCGGGTGGACCCGAAGCTGGACGAGAAAGTGATGGACCCGGCCTGTGGCACCGGCGGCTTCCTCACCTGCACCATCGAACACAAACGCCGCAACTACGTGGAGACGCCGAAGGACGAGCAAATCCTGCAGAAGAGCATCCACGGCGTGGAGAAAAAGCCACTGCCACACCTGCTGGCCACCACCAACCTGATACTGCACGGCATCGAAGTGCCGGACCAGGTAAAGCACGACAACACCCTGGGCCGCCCACTCATCAGCTGGGGGCCGAAAGAGCGGGTGGATGTGATTGTCGCCAACCCGCCCTTCGGCGGCATGGAAGAAGACGGCATTGAAACCAACTTCCCCAGCGCCTTCCGTACCCGGGAAACCGCCGATCTGTTCATGACCCTCTTCATCCACCTGCTGCGCGAGGGTGGCCGCGCCGCCGTGGTGCTGCCAGACGGCTTCCTGTTCGGCGAGGGTATGAAAACCCGCCTCAAGGAAAAGCTGCTGGAGGAGTGCAACCTGCACACCATCGTGCGCCTGCCCAACGGTGTGTTTAACCCCTACACCGGCATCAAGACCAACCTGCTGTTCTTCACCAAGGGCAAGCCCACCGAAACCGTGTGGTACTACGAACACCCCTACCCGGAAGGCTACAAGAGCTACAGCAAAACCAGGCCCATGAAGTTCTCGGAGTTCCAGACCGAAATCGACTGGTGGGGCACCGAGGCCGACGGCTTCGCCAGCCGCGAGGAAACCGAGCAGGCCTGGAAAGTGTCCATCGACGACATCAAGGCCCGCAATTACAACCTGGACATCAAGAACCCCTGGCAAGGCGAAGAGGTCAACCACGACCCGGATGAGCTTCTGGCCAAGTACGAACAGCAGCAGTCCGAAATCCAGGAAATCCGCCACCAGCTGCGAGACATCCTGGCCGATGCGCTTTCTCACAACAGCGATGAGAACACCAATGGAGGTACGGCGTGAGTGCGCGGGAGGGAGTACGAGCGACCGCCAGGGATGGCGGAAGTGTCGATGTGGCAGGAGCAGTCATCGACCATCTGGATTTGTGGACCGGGGCTGTTACGAAGAAATCCAGCAGTGGCCGGGGGAGTAATGGCAAGGTTGAGCTGACTGGGGTTAAGAAACTTCGGGAGTTGATTCTGGAGTTGGCAATTAAAGGCAAGCTCGTCAATCAGAACCCAAACGCAGAGCCTGCTCATGTATTGCTTGCGCGCCTACGAGACGAAAGGTTGGAACTTGAAAAAAACAAGAAAATTAAGAAAAGGCGAAAGGCTAACGAATCGGTCAATCTAGATGAACTGAATGATTTACCCAATAATTGGTGCTGGTCCCAGTTGGGCGAGGTTGCATTTAAGTTAACCGATGGCTCTCACAATCCCCCAAAGGATGCCGGCAGGGGCATACCAATGTTGAGCAGCCAGAACGTGAATCTTGGAAGAATCGATTTTAAATGCCCTTCTCGCTATCTCACGATTGAAGATTTCGTAAAAGAGGATGCCAGAACTGAAGCCCGCCCGGGGGATGTTCTTCTGACCATCGTCGCATCATTGGGTCGGGCTGCCGTGGTTCCACCAGAAGCTCCCCAGTTCGCACTGCAACGCAGTGTAGCCGTGATAGGCACTCCGATAGATTCAGAGTTTCTAGCCTATCAACTTATCGCTCCTAACTGCCTGAATTATTACGATACCCACGGCAAAGGGACAGCTCAGAAAGGAATATACCTCGGGAAGTTAGCTGTTATGCCGATAGCCGTCCCGCCGCTTGAGAACAACACCGCATCGTCCAAAAAGTCGATGAACTCATGGCCCTCTGCGACCGGCTGGAACAGCAAACCAGCGACCAGCTCGAAGCCCACGAAACCCTCGTGGACACCCTGCTCGGCACCCTCACCCAATCCGAAAACGCCACCGAACTCGCCGACAACTGGGCCCGCCTCGCCGCCCACTTCGACACCCTGTTCACCACCGAACAGAGTATCGACAAGCTTAGGCAGACTGTACTTCAGCTTGGGATGATGGGGGCTCTAACGGAGTCACACCATGACCTCATGCCGCCCCCCAACTCTTTAGAGACGTTAAGAGCGGAAAAGGAAGAAATCGCTCGCAAGACACAAATGAAAGCACCGAAGACACCCGCTGAATCGTCGGCTGACGAAACTCCATATAGATTGCCCAATAGTTGGCTATGGGCTCGGGTGGGTGACGTGATAGCCCTTAAGCATGGCTATGCATTCAAAAGCAGCTACTTTTCGGAGAATGAGGGGCCGCTGGTGTTGACCACGCCAGGAAACTTTCATGAAAAAGGAGGCTTCCGAGATCGAGGGGTGAAAACGAAGTATTACGAAGGACCGGTTGACGAAGAGTTTGTGCTGAAAGCACATGACTTGATAATACCAATGACGGAACAAGCTCCGGGGTTGCTAGGTAGTGCAGCCTTCATACCAGAGGATGGAAAGGTCTATCTTCACAATCAGCGGCTCGGAAAGTTGCTTTTCAACAAAGCCCACTTCGATCCCCGATTCATATATTGGTTTTTCAACAGCAAACTACTTCGCAACGAGCTCGCTCGAACGTGTTCTGGCACGACAGTTAGGCACACCTCACCGGCAAAGGTCGCGGCTGCCTTTATTCCAGTTCCGAGCATACGAACTCAAAAGGAAATCGTGAAAAAGATAGATGAACTCACGGCCCTCTGCGACCAACTCAAGGAACGCCTGAACCAAGCCAGCGAAACCCGCAACCAGCTGGCCGAAGCCGTGGTGGAAGGAGCCCTGAACTAACCGGAAAAGGATGACCGCCCAGTGTACGAAAAACCGTGGCTTAGCTACCGCGAGCAGCTCGATAAATTAAAGAACCGGGGGCTTTCGGTTACCGATGAGGCGAAGGCACTGGAATACCTGGAGCGTATTGGATATTACCGCCTGAGCGGGTACTGGCATCCGTTTCGTGAACGCTCCGGGTTGTTTTGCCCCGTTGGTAAGGGCATTCCCCGAGGGAAGAAAACAAAGGAAACCAGCACCGTTCTCGACAGCTTCAAGCCGGGCGCGTCTTTCGAGGCGGCCGTGCGCCTGTACGTATTCGACAAAAAGCTTCGCCTTCTTGCGCTGGATGCGCTCGAGCGCATCGAAGTGGCCTTGCGGGTCGATATATCCCACACGCTGGGAAAGCATGACCCATTCGCCTACCTGAACCCGGACATTCTGTTCGAGGGGTTCGCCAAGGAGGCAGACGCTAAAACAGGCTTGCCCAGACACGTGGATTGGATGAAGAAGCAGGCCACACAAATCGCCCGCTCCAAGGAAGACTTCATCAGGCACAATAAAACCAAGTATGGCCACCCGCTGCCTATCTGGATTGCCTGCGAGGTATGGGACTTCAACACGCTGTCAGAGCTCTATGATGGTAGACCAGGACACCATCGCCGATAAATACGGGATTCAGAACGGCCGTACTCTCGCCTCCTGGCTAAGGAGCCTGAACTATTTACGCAACGTGTGCGCCCATCACAGCCGCTTATGGAACCGTAACGTTGTAGACCAGCCACAAAAACCTCCCAAGGGCGTTGTGCCGGACTTTGATAACGCCTGGACGCGTGGCAACGAGCATGTTCTTGCCCGGCCTTTTCTGTTGCTGTGTATTTGCCAGAAGCTATTGAGCTCTATCAATCCAACGTCCAGTTGGTGGCAACGGCTCTCTGAATTACTGGCAGAATTTCCCGAAAACGAACCACTTGGGATTGGCTGGGGCGCCTTTGGCGTGTCGGATGAATGGAGAGGTTGGGAGTGTTTCCCGAAAAACAGGCAATAAAAAACCCCGCAGCAGCTTCACTGCATAGCAGATCCACCGATTGGGGCCGTGTTGCGACAAATAATAGACACGAGTGGTGCATTACTCAAGTGTGGCTTACCACTAATTACAAAAAACCCCCGCGTAAGCTCCTATCGGAGCCAAGAGGCAGGGGCCGTGTTACGAATAACGATAGAGGTGCTGAACTAGCAAAGCAAGCCCGTTACAATTTATGTCGCCCTACAGGGACATCCTCAAACACGCTCAGCCCTGAACCAGCGCACACCAACAAACACCACCACAACCGCCATACTCAGGCTCAAAGCCACCAGCCAATTACCGCCCAGTAAAAAGCCAGCGCTGTATGGCAACACCGTCAGAAGCAATGCCGCCAGGAACAACGGCCTGCGCTTACCCAGCAACAGGTACAGCGGGAAAACCAGTCCGTAGAACAGCAGGAAGCCTTTATACAGCACTTCCGTCAGCGGAAGTTTCAGCCAGGGTAACTGCAGCCCCACGCCTGCGGCCATGATCAACACGAGTACCGCAAGGTAGGCCAGCCAGGGCCATTGGCGGGACGGCGCAACAGACGCCTGCTGGCGCTGAAGTTCCCTGAGGTGCACCGCCACGGTAAACGCTGTCTGCAGCACGATGAACGCGACCACCGGCCAGAGCAGTGACAGGTCCAGTGCCGTGCTGCCCGTCGCCATATCCCGCAAACCGCCGGCGTACACAAAGACAAACACCAGCAACGTCAGGAAGAACACCCCGAAACCAAGGGTGAAGCTGAGCCGGGGGTTGGGGCTTTGCCGGAAGGCCCGGTGGAAGGTCAGATCCAGGTAGGGCGACAACAGAAAACCGAGCACCAGCGGCATCAGGGTATGAGCCCAGCCCGGCTGGAGGGTTACCGAGGCCAGGGGCGGGTCTTTCAGCAGGTAACCGCCGAACAGCGCCAGGGAGGCCAGGAACAGGCCCGCCGATACCGCGCCGATATCACGGTCGGCACGGTAAAACAGTGCCACAAACACCAGCATGAGCGGCAACAGCCACCAGCCTACCAAAGCGCTGAGCCAGACCACGAAAAACAGCTGAAAGGCGACGGTAATGTAAGAAAACAGCCGTAGAAACGCTTTGTGTTCGGCCAGAAAAGATGGCTGCCCTTCGCGAGTCATTACCCAGCCAAAGGCCGCGGCGCCGATCACGTTGGCCAGGGTGAAGCCCGTTAGGGTTATCCAGCCATAGTCACGCAACAACAAAACCGGCAGGAATGCCCCGATGCACCACAGCCAGGAACACGCCAGATAGAACGCCTGTTGCATGGCTACCGGCATGTTAACCACCCACCGGCCAGACTTTGAAGCTGATCTTGCCCGAACCGATGCGCTTGCCGGCCGTGGTTTTCGATTTGGCGCGGAACAGTTTGATGGTCAGATCCATCATGAACTTGCCGCCGGCGGCGATTTTCTCTTCCAGCTCGGCCCGGTCCAGATCGATTTTATAGATGACGGGATCGGTACTTGGCAGCAAAAAACGGTAATCCAGGCGGGTACACACCATGCGGTATTCCCCCTGTGTTAACAGGAACAGGTAGCAACCGGCTGCCAGTTCGCTGTTGCCCAGAATGGCAGCACCCGCCTGGGTGCCGTACCAGTTCGAGTTGAACCGTTTTTTCGGCAGGTAGGCGTAGAAATTCTCGGGGTCGTAATTCACCTTCAGGCCGCTGCGGGCAATGAAGGGCATGAAGAGCACGGCAAGTAAGCGGTTGATCAAAGGCTTCTTGATACTCAGTTTGTTGAGCTTGATTTCCAGCTCGGGCGGTAAGGCCACAGCCATGGATGCATCCTGTGTTACTGGTAAAAAAATGAGATTCTGAGCGCGGCAGCATCCCTTTGTTCTACGCCGCACTCCAAACTGCAGCCCTCTGCAAGTTACCGGCCAACGTGTGCGCTATATTAGGGGGCTGCCTCCCCCTGTCAAGGTTACCGCCGGCCCGGGCCGCCAAAGCGTCGAGGTTTTTTACAGCCACAACCGGCGCTCACAAAATTAAGCCGTACTTTCAGCATGTTAGGTTTTGGCAGCATTTATGCTTTATCTGCTTCAGACACTGCTGCAAAAGGACCATCGGGCACCCTGCTGACAGTGGATCCGGTTTACCGGAAAGGACATTCTGGAGGATTCCATCATGAAAACATTCATTCCCGCCACAGGCGCACTGGTTGCCGGCCTGTTTGCACTGCCGGCCTCGGCAGGGCTGATCTACCACGAATTCGAGGGCAACGACTGCTCCGGCTATTTCGGCAAAGGCGAAGCCTGCCAGATTTTCATCGACGACGACGATGAGCGTATCGAGATTTCACCGCTGATCGTCAAGTACAAGCCCAACGGCACCGTCGATGAGCTTAACAGTGATTACGGCAGCTTCACCGGTGATGAGATCAGTTTCAGCGGTGACGCCACAGGCAGCTGGAACTACACCCCCGGCGAAGATGACCCCGGTATCCGCTACTGGTCAGTCAAGGCCGGCAACGGCTTCAACCTGTTCTGGTATGTGGACGACGCGAACAGTGAAGACTGCAGCGGCAACACCTACACTCTCGCCTGCCTGAACCTGGCGGAAGTGGTCACCGAAGGCACCTGGTTTACACCCGACGACAAGGAATTGTCTCACATCGCCTTCTACAACAGTGAGCCGCCGACCTATGTGCCGGAACCCGGCTCCATCGCACTGCTTGGCCTCGGCCTGCTGGGCCTGGGGCTGAGCCGCCGCCGGATGGGCAAAGCCTGATCCTCTCCACACGCGGCCCCGGACTCCGGGGCCGACGCTTTTGCCATACCCTCCATGGTTAACCCTTATTGCAAGGCCCTGCGCCAACTGCCACATTAAACGTGCTATCCGAACTGAGATAGTGGTAGTGTCACTCTTTTTTACACCACTCATTCGACTCCCAGGCAAGGAGACCAGGCATGCCCCGCGGCCTTCAACTCGTGTTCATCGCCATCGCACTCGTGGTCATCGGTGTGCTTTTATTCTATATCTGGCGCCAGTCCCGCATCCTTTCCGAACACCGCCTGCGTCAGAGAAAAACCGAGGAGTTTCAGGCCCGGCGCCGGCAGGAAATGGTGGAGAGTATTCGTCTGGTCGCCATGGCGGTTGAGGCTAAACAGGTGGAATATTCTGAGGCCTGCCTGCGTCTGAAAGGCTTGTTGGAACATGTCGAACCCGAATTGCTGGAGGACCCGAAGTATCGTGTATTTCAGCAGGTACACGACAAGATCAGCCACATGCCCACCCATCGGGCGCGTTTGAACACCGATTCCGAAACGTTACGGAAACTGGATGAAGAACGCTTTGCCGTGGAAGAAGAACACGCGGATGAAATCAGGGAAGCGGCCGCACTGATTCGGCATCACCCATTCAATTGATCCATTCACTTTATTTTTCGCGACAGTCGACTATATTTTAATCAGAGGTTGATTATTGCATCGGATGAACCTCTGACATTGCTTGCAACTGCTGTTTTACAGTTGTCCTGTTTTCTCCTGATAAGTTTGGACGACACTGCAGACCCCGGGTGACACTGGCCGGCCCTTGCGCCGGCCTTTTTATGTTCAGCCCAGGCTCATCATGCCGGCGATCGCCATCACGCTGTCTTTGTTACTCACCAGGCCGTCAAACCGCTCTTCCACTTTATCCCGGTTGAGTCCCAATTCACCAAAAACGGCATCCGGCACCGCTTCACCAGCACCCAGAGCAATGCCTCTCTCGGTCAGCAACTGTCGTCCCAGCCAAAGCACACGGGCGTAAGCCGCATGCTCGCCGTCATATTCAGGATTTTTCTGGTAACGGATAGCGGCGCCAACTTCCTCCGGCATCCCCCAGTTGTCCATCAGGCGGGCAGCGATCTGCTCGCGGGTTACCCCCAGCAACTGATGTTCGATAACACTTGAATCGATGTCCGGGTTCACCTCAAGCGAGCGACACACCAGACGAAAATGGGGCGGAAACACCTGTGCCAGCACCAGGTGACCAAAGTTGTGCAGCAAACCGGCCAGATAGGCCAGGCCAAATACCGGCCGGCGCGGGCCACGCATCATTCCGGCGAGAATGCCCGCCGACTGCGCCTGCCAGATAGCCTGCTGCCAGTAATCCACGTAGCCATCCGGGTGATCCGAAGGCTGACGCAAGGCCCGCCCCAGGGCCAGCCCCATGGCCAGGTTCATCACCAGGTCAAAGCCCAGGACCCGTGAAACGGCGTCATAGACCGAACGCACCTGCCCGGCGGCGGCATAAAACGAGGAGGATGCCCAACTGACCACCTGCGCGGCCAGGCTTGGATCGCTTTCCACCACATCCACCAGATCTCCCATCACGGCATTGGGATTCACCCGCAAGTGAATGATCCGCTGGGCGGTTTCCGGCAGGGGTGGCAGTTCCAGGGTGTCTTCCAGGCGTTGCTGGATACGCAGGCCGGTGAAGCGGTTAATCGCCGAATGCAGCTGATCCCGGTCAGCCGCCGGGTTGTCGAGATTCACCGGAATGGAGCGGGTATCAACCGCAAAGCTTTTCCGGCGGCCACTGGCCGTCAACTGGGTAAAATCATCGATGGGCAGCACCATGGCCAGCGACAGATCGGCCAGGGGCAGCGCCACGTAATCCAGCTCATCCACGCTCGGGTCAATAACCAGCGGCCAACCGGTTAATCCCGGCAGCGCGGGCAATTCGGTCAGACCGACTTTCTGGCGAACCCGCACCTGCTCCCCGATCGGCATCATGCGCAGGTCCCGCCCAAGGCGTTTGTTGAGGGTGGCCAGGTCCAGCAGATCATCGCGCCGGCAGATAACCTGCAGCTTGCCTTCGGAATCTGACAACAGAACCATACGCAGCACATGGCTCGGATCCACCTGGCGGATATCCCGCAAGGACACCGCCGAGGACTGCTCGGCCAGGGCCTGTTTGATCATAACGGGCAGTTGCATAGTGCGGTCACCTCGAGAGCGGCACTGTGTGCCGCGAGTTATACGTCGCCGTAGCGGATCTTCTCACCCAGCCAGCGGCGGATCAGTGCCTGAACAGTTGCGGGTTGCTGCATCAGCCCCGGCGCCATCTCCCGCACCGGCTCGATCCAGCCCTTGTCCCTTTCAAAGTCTGCCAGTCGGAACTGCATCATGCCAGTCTGCCGGGTGCCCAGCACCTCTCCCGGCCCCCGGATTTCCAGGTCTTTTTCGGCAATGAAAAACCCGTCCTGACTGTCGCGCAACGCCTGCAGGCGCGCCTTGCCATTGTTCGACAAGGGCGGATGATAGAGCAATACGCAGAAACTCTCCTGTTCGCCCCGGCCGACACGGCCGCGCAACTGGTGCAACTGGGCCAGCCCCAACCGTTCGGGGTTTTCAATGATGATCAGCGAGGCGTTGGGCACATCCACCCCCACTTCGATCACCGTGGTGGCCACCAGCAAATCCAGCTCACCGTTCTTGAAGCGCTCCATTACCTCGGCTTTCTCGGCGGCTTTCAGGCGCCCGTGCACCAGCCCGGTTTTCAGGTCTGGCAGGCGTTCCGCCAGCTCCTGGGCGGTCACTTCCGCCGCCTGACACTGAAGCGCCTCGGACTCCTCAATCAGGGTACATACCCAATAGGCCTGGCGCCCCTCCCGGCAGGCTTTGCGAACCCGCTCGATGATGTCGTCGCGCCGGGTGTCCGGCACCACCACGGTTTCGATGGGTTTGCGGCCCGGAGGTAGCTCATCAATCACCGAGGTATCCAGGTCCGCATACGCACTCATGGCCAGGGTTCGGGGAATGGGCGTGGCGGTCATGATCAGCTGATGCGGCGCCAGGGTGCCACCCACGCCTTTCTCGCGCAGGGCCAGGCGCTGGTGTACGCCAAAACGGTGTTGCTCGTCGACAATCACCAGAGCCAGTCGCTGGAAGACAACATCATTCTGAAACAGCGCGTGGGTGCCGATCACCACCTGCGCCCGGCCCTCGGCCACGGCCTCCAGCGCCGCTTGCCGGGCCCGGCCCTTGACCTTGCCGGAGATCCAGGCCAGCTCGATACCCAAGGGCTCCAGCCAGTTACGGAAATTCTGGTAGTGCTGCTCGGCCAGAATTTCGGTGGGCGCCATCAGCGCCACCTGAGCGCCGGCACCGATAGCCTGCAAGGCCGCCAGCGCCGCCACCACGGTTTTGCCGGAGCCCACATCGCCCTGTACCAGCCGCAGCATGGGCAGGGGCTGGCTCAGATCCTGGCGAATGTCGGCCATCACATGCTTCTGGGCACCGGTCAGCGTGAAAGGCAACTGATCCAGAAAACGCTCGGCCAGGTCTCCGGCAGGCAACAGTGGCAAGGCCTCGCGAGCCTGGATCTGTTCACGGACCTGCAAAAGACTCAGTTGGTGGGCCAGCAGTTCTTCCATGACCAGCCTCTGCTGGGCGGGGTGCTTTCCCTCCACCAGCAAATGAACCGGTGAGCCGGCCGGTGGCGAATGCACCAGGCGCACGGCTTCGGTAATGCCCGGTAACTGATAATCCGCGAGCAGTTCCGAAGGCAGCCAGTCCCTGATCGGGAACCGGCGCAGGAACCCAAGAGCCTGCTTGCACAAGCTGCGTACACGGGGCTGCTGGATGCCTTCGGTGAGGGGGTAGACGGGCGTGAGCGTGGCCTGTTCGGCCGGGGGCATGGGCGGCGGGTTTACCTGGTACTCGGGATGGTAAAACTCGAAGCCCGCCCTGCCCGGGCGAACCTCACCAAAGCAGCGCACCCGCGCACCTTCGGCCAGCTGGTTTTTCTGCGCGGCATTGAAGTGGAAAAAGCGCAACGCCAGAAAACCGCTGTCATCTTTCAAGGTCACCTGCAGGCTGCGCCGGCGACCCATCACCAGGTCGGCTTTCATCACCTCGCCTTCCACCACGGCCACATCGCCCACCCGCAGACTGCCAATAGGCACAATGCGGGTGCGGTCCTCGTACCGGTACGGCAGGTGGAACAGAAGGTCCTGCACCGAGCGGATGCCCAGTTTGGCGAGCTTGTCGGCAAGCGCCTGGCCCACGCCCTTGAGCTCGGTGACGCAGATATCCTCCAGCGACGCCATGAAAGATCAGGCGCTCTTGGCGGCCGTCGTCGGCGTGGCGTCTTTGGCCTTTTCAATCACCCGGCACTGGCTGGCCGCCAGCGACAGCACATCAATGGCCTTGGGCCGCGGGAAGGTAACACGCCAGGCCAGGGCCACGGTACGGAACGGCACCGGAGGCGCAAAGGGACGAACCGCCAGGATGTCTTCCTGGTATTTGATTGCGGTGGCCGCCGACAGCGGCAGCACGGTGATGCCAAGGCCGGAGGCAACCATGTGGCGGATGGTTTCCAGCGAGCTGCCTTCGGTGACCAGCTGCGGCTGACCACCGTCGGAACGGTGGGTAATGGCGTCCACCAGCGGCGGGCAGCTTTCCAGCACCTGGTCACGGAAGCAGTGGCCCGGCCCCAGGAGCAACAGCTGCTCCTTGGACATTTCCTCGGCGGTGATCTCGTCTTTTTCCGTCAACGGATGGTCCGCCGGCAGCAGCACGACGAACGGCTCATCGTACAGTGGCAGCGTGACCACTTCGGGCTCATCGAACGGCAGTGCGACAATAATCGCGTCCAGGTCGGAATGCCGGAGTTTCTGGCGCAGATTGGCGGTGTAGTTTTCCTCGATGTAGAGGGGCATGTCCGGGGCGGCGCGGCGCAGTTCCGGCAACAGGTGCGGGAACAGGTACGGCCCGATGGTATAAATGGCGCCCACTTTCAGCGGCGAGTTCAGCTGGTTCTTGCCATCCTGGGCCATGTCGCGGATCACACCCACCTGATCCAGCACACGCTGGGCCTGCTCAATGATGCGCTGACCGGTTTCGGTGACCCGAATACTGCTCTTACTGCGCTCGAACAGGGGAATACCCAGTTCATCTTCCAGTTTCTTTACCGCCACACTGAGGGTGGGCTGACTGACATGACAGCGCTCTGCGGCGCGACCAAAATGCCTTTCCCGGGCGAGAGTAACAACGTATCGTAACTCGGTGAGAGTCATGGTGAGCTCCGGCAACTGAAACGAAATAGAGTTTCACATACTTTATCAGCCAAAGCATAAGGATTGAAATTGTCTATGACAAGGACATACCCGAACCCATCCGCAAAAATACTGGTCGCCGGTTGCGGCAAGCTAGGCGGCGCCATCGCTTGTGAACTGGCCAAACAGGCGACTGTGTATGGCCTGCGCCGCAATCCCGGCAACGTGCCCGAAGGCATTACCGGCATTGGCGCCGACCTGAGCAAGCCGGAGACCCTGAACGGCAAACTGCCCGACAACCTGGATGTGGTGGTCTACTGCCTGACACCATCTGACTACAGCGAGCAGGGTTATCATCAGGCCTATGTAACCGGATTGCAGAACCTGCTGGTCGCCATTGGCGAACGCCCGCTGACCCGCCTGTTTTTTGTCAGCAGCACCAGCGTTTATGCCCAGGACGATGACAGCTGGGTGGATGAGACCGGCCCGGCCGAACCCGACCGGTTTACCGGCCAGCAAATACGCCAGGGCGAACAGACGGCGCTGGAGAGTATCCATCCGGCAACCGTGGTCCGTTTCAGCGGTATTTACGGCCCCACCCGCCAGCGTTTCCTGGAAGAAGTGCTGGAGGGGCGCATGAACCCACAGCCGCCGGCACCGTTCAGCAATCGCATTCATGAGGTGGATGCCGCCAATGCCATCGCCTGGCTGGCAGGGCAGGCGCTTGCCGGCAAAACCATTGAGGATCTGTATATCGCCAGTGATTGCCAGCCGGTGCGGCTGGATGAAGTGGTTGACTGGGTTCGACAGCAGGTGCCATGCAAGGAACCTGTGGAAGGAGCGAGAAAAGGCGGGCGGGCCGGTAGCAAGCGCTGCAACAACCAGCGCCTGCTCGACAGCGGCTTTCAGTTCCGGTACCCGGACTACAAGGCCGGATACCGGGAGATGATCAGCAACCTCAGCTGAGCACCATTACCGCTTCCATTTCCACCGGCACGTCTTTGGGCAGCGCTGCCACACCCACGGCAGCGCGGGCCGGATAGGGCTCCTGGAAATAGGTGGCCATGATTTCATTGACCGTGGCGAAATTGGCCAGGTCGGTCATGTAGATGTTCAGCTTGACGATGTCCTTGAGCTCGCCGCCGGCGGCTTCACACACGGCCTTCAGGTTCTCGAACACCTGCCGGGTCTTGGCGGCGAAGTCGCCCGCCACCACTTCCATGGTTTCCGGGTCCAGCGGAATCTGGCCAGACAGATACACGGTATCTCCGGCTTTCACCGCCTGGGAGTAGGTACCAATCGCCTGCGGGGCGTTTTCGGTCTGGATAACAGATTTGTTGGTCATGACCTTCAGTTTCCTCTTTGCCAAAACGCCAATCGTCGCCCTTTGTTGGCGCGACTGTCAACCGCCGGAAGTCAGTGCCGTACCCGGTTTATCTGGGTCACCGCCCGAATGTTGCGCACCCGGCGCATCACCCGTGCAAGGTGTCGGCGACCGTTCACATGCACCACCAGGCTGACCACACCGAACTTGGCATTCTGTTCTTCCACCCCGATACGCTCGATGTTGCCGTCGGCCATAGCCACCGCGTTGGCCACCTCGGCAATCACGCCGCGCTGGCGCTCGAGCTCCACACGCAGCTCGACCGAGAACTCATCGGTAATGTCCTTGGCCCACTTCAGGTGGGTCAGGCGCGCCCGGCCTTCGTCGTCTTCCGGCAGCTTCGAGCAGGTATCCGAGTGAATCACCATGCCGTTGCCAGAGTCCATCACGCCCACCACCGGATCGCCCGGAATCGGCTTGCAGCAGGAGGCGAACTTCACCAGCAGGCCTTCTGTGCCGCGAATGGTTACCGGGCCGGCCTTGCCGTCGCCGGTGTTCTCCAGGTTGGCAGGGCCTTCCTCCATCGCCTCGCCACCCGATACCAGTTGCCTGGCCACCAGGTAGGCCATCCGGTTGCCCAGGCCAATATCGCTGACCAGATCGTCAAAGCTGTTGACCTGGTTGTGGTTGACCACCAACTGGCGCTGGGCTTCGCTGATATCGCTCAGCTTGGCACCAAAGCCTTTCAGAGAGCGCTTCAGCAGGGTACGACCCAGTTCCAGTGATTCCGCCCGCTCGCGGGTTTTCAGGGCATGGCGAATACTGCTGCGGGCCTTACCGGTGACCACAAAACTCAACCAGGCCGGATTCGGCCGGGCACCAGGAGCGGTGATGATTTCCACCGTCTGGCCGCTCTGCAGCGGCTGGCTTAACGACGCCAGGTTGCGGTTGATCCGGCAGGCCACTGCCGCGTTACCGATATCGGTGTGAATCGCATAGGCAAAATCCACCGGGGTGGCACCACCGGGCAACTCCATGATCCGCCCCTTGGGCGTGAACACATAGACCTCATCCGGGAACAGGTCGACCTTCACATGCTCGATGAATTCCATGGAGTCGTCCGCGCGCTCCTGGATTTCCATCAGCCCCTTGACCCACTTATCGACCCGCGCCTGATTGATGGTGGTCACACCGGATTCTTCGTTCTTGTACATCCAGTGGGCGGCAATGCCGTTATTGGCAATGTGTTCCATTTCCTCGGTACGGATCTGGATTTCGATGTTCACATGCATGCCGAACAGGGTGGTGTGCAACGACTGATAGCCGTTGGCCTTGGGCATGGCGATGTAATCCTTGAACCGCCCCGGCAGTGGTTTGTAAAGGCTGTGCACCACGCCAAGGATGCGATAACAGTCGTCCTCGGTTTCGGTAATGATGCGGAAGGCGTACACGTCCATGATTTCATGGAAGGATTTATGCTTGAACTTCATCTTGTTGTAGATAGAGTTCAGGTGTTTTTCCCGGCCCATGATTTTGCCGGGCAGCCCACGCTCCTTCAGTTTTTCTTCCAGTTTGCCGCGAATGTCTTCAATGATCTCCCGGTGGCTACCCCGCAGCTTGTCCAACGCCTTGGCGATGTATTTCGAACGCATGGGGTACAGAGAGGAAAAACCCAGGTCTTCCAGTTCGGTGCAAATGGAATGCATGCCCAGCCGGTGGGCAATGGGCGCGTAGATATCCAGGGTTTCGGTGGCAATGCGCAGGCGCTTCTCGTACGGCATGGGGCCGAGCGTGCGCATATTGTGCAAGCGGTCGGCCAGTTTCACCAGAATGACCCGGATGTCCCGGGCCATGGCCAGGGTCATTTTCTGGAAGTTTTCAGCCTGGGCTTCGGCGCGGGTGCGAAATTCAATCTGGGTGAGCTTGGAGACGCCATCCACCAGTTCGGCCACATCGTCGCCGAACTGTTCCGACAGTGCGTCTTTGGGAATGCCGGTATCTTCGATGACATCGTGAAGCATGGCCGCCATCAGGCTTTGGTGGTCAAGCTTCAGGTTGGCAAGTATGCCGGCCACGGCCAGCGGGTGGGTAATGTAGCGGTCGCCGCTTTTGCGCATCTGGCCCTCATGGGCCTGTTCGGCGTAATAGTACGCCCTTCGCACCTGATTGATGCGATTGTTATCCAGATAAGCACCCAACACCGGGGTCAGGTCTTCTACCGTTGCCTCTGCCGACACCGCGCCTCCGTCAATCTCTGAACGCCGGAACGAAAAAAGCCCGAATGCATGCATCCGGGCTTTCCGTGTCCTTCCGGCAGGTTACTATAGAATACACTATAAACTGCGGAGGGATATTTCAATGCTTTTCCCACGCTCCCGCTTCAGGCCGGGCGCAGGCGCACTGCTTTAATCTTCTTCCTGCTCGGTCAGCAGATCGCGGGTGATCTTGCCTTCGGCAATTTCACGCAGCGCGATGACTGTCGGCTTATCATTTTCTTCCGGCACCATCGGCTCGGCACCTTTGGTGGAAATCTGGCGGGCGCGCTTGGTGGCCAGCATAACCAGCTGAAAGCGGTTATCAACGTTTTCCAGACAATCTTCAACGGTAACTCGTGCCATTATGTTCCCCGAAACTCAACAAACACTGATGAAAGACCGCGTAGTGTAATACCCGCGGCTCACTTTGTATACAGAAAACCGGTCCAGGAAAAGGCTCCGGTTACAGGCCGCCGGCCAGGCCAGCCAGCAATTGCGCGTGACGCAGTTTCTGTACATCCATTCTCAAACGCTGGCTGCGCACAATACTGAGCAACTCGCCCAGCGCCTGGTCGAAGTCATCGTTCACCACCAGGTAATCAAACTCCACCGCGTGCCGGCATTCCTCGGCGGCTTCGGCCAGGCGGCGTTCAATCACCTCTGGTGCATCGGTGCCACGGCCCACCAGCCGTTCACGCAACACGGCGGCGGACGGCGGCACAATAAAGATACCCACACACTCGGGAATCAGCCGGCGCACCTGCTCGGCGCCCTGCCAGTCGATTTCCAGGATTACATCCTGGCCGGTGGCCAGCGTCTCCCGCACCCACACCTGGGAGGTGCCGTAGTAATTGCCGAAAACGTCAGCGTGCTCCAGGAAATCGCCCCGGGCAATCATCGCCTCGAACTCGTCCCGGCTGACAAAATGGTAGTTCACGCCATCCTGTTCGCCTTCACGCATGGGGCGCGTGGTATGGGAGATGGACACGCCCAGCCCGGGGTCCTTGCGCAACATTTCCCCCACCAGGCTGGTTTTGCCTGCCCCGGAGGGTGCGGAAATCACGTACAAGGTACCCTGCTCGCCGGCCTGCTTCATGATGTGCTCTCTCCCCGATCAGAAAACGCGCGATTATACGGGCTTTGCCCCGGGTTCGCATCCCGGCCTGCGGTCATTCCAGGTTCTGCACCTGCTCGACGAATAAAAATTAAAAAGCATTTATAAACAGTTACTTGGTGTATTTTTCACAGCCATCGCCGCTCAATACTACCCATTTTACTACCCATGGATAGAAACTCTATCTCTGAGCAGTCCGCGTAGTTACTACCCATGATTATAAACTGGGATAATAGGGAAACTGGGAATCTCGCCCGGAGATTTGTTAAAATGATGTGGGTCAGCCTAATTGCTGTGATTCGTGCGTAAGGTATAGCTTAAGATGTGGGTCTACAAAGATCGCGCTCAGCCTGAATTCAATGGTCAAGAATGAGTGAGCCAACTGGCGTGGAGCAATCCAAGACGTGAAAAAATTCATGAAAGCAGGTATTCGAGGCGTCGCCGCTGCGATTGTCATTGCGCTGGGCGTTTGGGCTTGGTGGCATTTTCAACCGCAGGACTTGCCCGACGGATTCGCCGCCGGAAACGGCCGGATCGAGGCGGTCGAGATCGATATCGCGGCCAGGACCGCAGGCCGGATCCGGGAGATCCTGGTCAACGAGGGCGACTTCGTCCGCGCCGGCCAGGTCTTGGCGAAAATGGACACGGCCGTCCTGGAGGCGCAGCTCCGGGAGGCCGAGGCGCAGTTGCAACGGGCGCTCATCGGCATCGAGACCGCGCAAAGCCTGGTGACCCAGCGCGAGGCCGAGAAGCAGGCCGCCGAGGCGTTTATAGCCCAGAGGAAGGCCGAGCTCGACGCCGCGCAAAAACGGCTTGCCCGCACCCGGGAGCTCGCCTCAAAAAATGCCGCCTCCGAGGCGCAGCTCGATGACGACCGTGCCGCGGCCGCGGCGGCGAAGGCTGCGGTCGGTGCCGCGGAGGCGCAGGCGGCGGCCGCGCAAGCCGCCATAGGGCGGGCCAGGTCGGATGTCATTGCTGCGGAGGCCTCGGTAGAGGCGGCGCGGGCCACCCTCCAGCGCATTCAGGCGGATATCGACGACAGCGTACTGAAATCGCCGCGTGACGGGCGTGTCCAGTACCGCGTCGCCCAGCCTGGCGAAGTCCTCTCCCCGGGCGGCGTGGTACTGAACATGGTCGATCTCACCGATGTGTACATGACATTCTTCCTGCCGACGGAACAGGCCGGGCGGATCGCACTCGGGGCCGAGGCGCGGCTCGTGCTCGACGCCGCCCCGCAATACGTGATCCCGACCGAAATCTCCTTCGTCGCGGACGTCGCGCAGTTCACACCCAAGACGGTGGAGACGCAAGAAGAGCGCCAGAAGCTGATGTTCCGCATCAAGGCGCGGATCGCCCCGGACCTGCTCAGGGAGCACCTCCTCCAGGTCAAGACCGGCCTGCCGGGCATGGCCTATGTGCAGCTCGACCCGCGGGTGGATTGGCCGCCTGAACTGCAGACGAGACTGCCGCAGTGAGCCGTGATGTGCATGCACAGATCGAGGATGGCGGGGGCGCGCCGGTTGCCCGCCTGCGGGATGTGTCCCTGCGCTACGGCAAGGTGCGTGCGCTCGACGAGGTTACCATCGATATCCCGGCGGGCTGCATGGCCGGGCTGATCGGCCCGGACGGGGTCGGCAAGTCGAGCCTGCTGGCGCTGGTCGCCGGCGCCCGCGCGGTCCAGACGGGACAGGTCGCGGTGCTCGGCGGCGACATGGCTGATGCGCACCATCGCCGCGGAGTCGGCCCGCGCATCGCCTACATGCCGCAGGGCCTGGGGCGGAACCTCTATCCGACACTCACGGTGTCCGAGAACCTCGACTTCTTCGGGCGCCTGTTTGGGCATGACGGCGGCGAACGGGCGCGCCGCATTGATGCGCTGACCGGGGCCACAGGGCTCAGGCCGTTTCTCGATCGGGCGGCGGGCAAGCTATCCGGCGGGATGAAGCAGAAGCTCGGCCTCTGCTGCGCGCTGATCCACGACCCGGACCTGCTCATCCTCGACGAGCCGACCACCGGTGTCGACCCCCTCTCACGACGCCAGTTCTGGGAGTTGATCGCCGGCATCCGTCGTTCCCGGCCCGGCATGAGTGTGCTGGTGGCCACCGCCTATATGGAGGAGGCGGCACGTTTCGACTGGCTCGCGGCGATGGACGATGGGCGGGTGCTGGCCAGCGACACGCCCGAAGGCCTGCTGCACAGCACGGGAGCGGAGTCGCTGGAGGCAGCCTTCATCCGGCTGCTGCCGGAAGACAAGCGCCGGGATTATCGGGCCGTTGAGATTCCGCCGCGGCCGGAAGACGATGGCGATGCCGCCATCGAGGCCCGGGATCTGACCATGCGCTTCGGCGAGTTCACCGCGGTCGATCATGTGAACCTGCGTGTCCCACGGGGTGAGATCTTCGGTTTTCTCGGCTCCAACGGCTGCGGCAAGACCACGACCATGAAGATGCTGACCGGCCTTCTGCCGCCGAGTGAAGGCCGGGCCTGGCTGTTCGGACACGAGGTGGACCCGCACGACCTCGCGACCCGTCGCCGCGTCGGCTACATGTCGCAGTCCTTCTCGCTGTATACCGAGCTGACGGTGCGTCAGAACCTGGAGCTGCACGCCCGGCTGTTCCACGTGCCCGCCGCCGAGATTCCAGGGCGGGCGGACGAGATGGTCGAGCGATTCGATCTGGCCACGGTGATCGACACCCTGCCGGACAAGCTGCCACTGGGCATTCGCCAGCGCCTGTCGCTGGCGGTGGCCATGATCCACAAGCCCGAGATGCTGATCCTCGACGAGCCTACCTCAGGTGTCGACCCGGTGGCGCGCGACGCTTTCTGGCGCAGGCTGGTCGAGCTGTCGCGCCGTGACGGGGTGACCATCTTCATCTCCACCCACTTCATGAACGAGGCTGAGCGCTGCGACCGCATCTCGCTGATGCATGCGGGCCGGGTGCTGGTTACCGATACGCCGGCGAATATCGTACAGCAGCGGGGCGCAGAGACCCTGGAAGAGGCATTCGTCGCGCATCTGGAGGAGGCGTCGGGGGAGGGCGAAGCGGGAGAGGAGCAAACAGCGTCGCTCGATACGGTTAACGCGTCGGGAGGTCATCGCGAACCTCAGGGCTGGCGGCGCATGTTCGATCCCCGGCGCATGATCAGCCACGCCCGGCGTGAAGGGTTGGAGCTGCGCCGCGATCCCATCCGGCTAACGCTGGCGCTGCTCGGCAGCGTCATCCTCATGTTCGTGATGGGCTATGGGATCAGCCTCGATGTTGAGGATCTCACCTTTGCGGTGCTGGATCGCGACCAGACCACCGTCAGCCGCGACTATACGCTCAACCTCAGCGGCTCCCGGTACTTCGTCGAGCGGCCGCCGATCACCGATTATGCCGATCTTGACCGGCGAATGCGCGAAGGCGACATCAGTCTGGCGATCGAGATCCCGCCGGGCTTCGCGCGCGACATCGCCCGGGGCCGGCGGGTCGAGATCGGCGCCTGGATCGACGGCGCCATGCCGACACGGGGCGAGACCGTCCGCGGCTATGTGCAGGGAATTCACGCCCACTGGCTGGCGACCAGGGCGCGCGAGGCCGGCTACGGCGAGGCTGTGGCGGGGCTCGTCAATATCGAGACCCGGTTCCGCTATAACCCGGACGTCAAGAGCCTGGTGGCGATGGTACCGGCGGTGATCCCGCTGCTGCTCATGCTGATCCCGGCCATGCTTGCGGCGCTCAGCGTGGTGCGCGAGAAGGAACTCGGCTCGATCACCAACTTCTACGTCACGCCGACCACGCGGCTCGAATTTCTGATCGGCAAGCAGTTCCCTTACGTGGTCCTGTCCTTCCTGAGCTTTCTGCTGCTCACGCTGCTGGCGGTGACCGTCTTCGGCGTGCCGCTGAAGGGCAGCTTCCTGACGCTGGCGGCGGGTGCGCTGCTCTATGTTGGTGCCGCCACGGCCGTGGGGCTGCTGATCTCCACCTTCATGCGCAGCCAGATTGCGGCGATCTTCGGCACGGCGGTGCTCACCATCCTGCCGGCGGCGAATTTCTCCGGCATGATCGACCCGGTCTCGTCCCTGGAAGGGGTGGGCCGGCTGATCGGCGAGATCTACCCGACCACGCATTTCCTGACGATCGCGCGCGGCACCTTCTCGAAGGCCCTCAACTTCTCTGACCTTCATGCCGCCTTTCTCCCGCTGGCGCTGGCCTTACCGGTCCTGATCGGGCTGTCCGCCGCGCTGCTCAAAAAACAGGAGCGATAGTCCATGCGCCTTGCCAATATTTGCCATCTCGGTGTCAAGGAGCTGCGCAGCCTGGTCCGCGACCCGATCATGCTGGTGCTGATCGTCTACGCCTTCACCGTTTCCGTCTACACGGCGGCCACGGCTATGCCGGAGACCCTCAACAAGGCGCCGATCGCGGTGGTGAACGAGGATCGCTCGCCACTGTCCTGGCGTATCGTCAGCGCCTTTTATCCGCCGTACTTTGTTCTCCCCGAGGTGATCGACCAGGCCGAGATGGACGCCCGCATGGATGCCGGCCTCGACACCTTCGCCCTCGACATCCCGCCCAACTTCCAGCGTGACCTGCTGGCAGGGCAGCGGCCCACGGTCCAGCTCAACGTCGATGCCACTCGCATGAGCCAGGCGTTTACCGGCAGCGGCTATATCCAGGCCATTGTGAGCGATGAGGTACGCACCTTTGTGCAGCGTTATCGTGAAGTTCCGGAGTTGCCGGTCGATCTGGCACTGCGGGTGCGCTTCAATCCCCAGCTCAACAAGTCATGGTTCGGCGCGATCATGCAGGTCATCAATAACGTGACCATGCTCTCCATCGTCCTCACCGGCGCGGCACTGATACGCGAGCGCGAGCACGGCACCGTCGAGCATCTGCTGGTCATGCCGGTCACGCCTTTCGAGATCATGAGCAGCAAGGTATGGGCGATGGCGCTGGTCGTCCTTGCCGCCACCGCCTTCGCACTGACTGCGGTGGTGCAGGGTTGGTTGTCCGTGCCGATCGAAGGCTCGCTCGCGTTGTTCCTGGTCGGGACTGCGCTGCATCTGTTCGCGACCACCTCAATGGGCATCTTCCTCGGCACCGTCGCCCGGTCCATGCCGCAGTTCGCCTTGCTGCTGATGCTGGTGCTGCTGCCGCTGCAGATGCTCTCCGGGGGCTCGACGCCGCGCGAGAGCATGCCGGAGGCCGTCCAGTACATCATGCTCGCGGCGCCCAACACCCACTTTGTAATGCTGGCCCAGGCTATTCTCTACCGTGGCGCGGGCCTCGCCACCGTGTGGCCGCAATTTCTGGCCATCGCCGTTATCGGGAGTACCCTTTTTGGCTTGGCCCTGACCCGCTTCCGGCGAACACTCAGCACCATGGCCTGACGGACCTGACGCATGGTAGCGTGGGGTTGCGTCGGGCAGACTCCTAGAGCCAGTTATTCAGCATAATCTCCACGCCAAACCGCTCAATACGCTCGTTATAACCAATCAGACTCTCCCCATACCCGTTGTAGCACTGGAAGAGGCCCTTCAGCGTATCCCCCTATCGGGAAACTGTACCCGAACTCCACCGACGTACATTGGTAGAGCGCATATTGTTCAAAAGCTCCAGCGAGAACGTGCGATCCTCTGTCAGCTTGTAAACCGCGTGGTAGCGACCTCTCAATTAGCAGCGGTAGGCTGATCCAGGTGTTGGCAATACTGCAAATCCAGACCTCAGCAGGCTCAATGCCAGCAGAATAAAAATCAGCTTGTTCCAGATGTTAGCTTAACCGCTGGCTGACACAACCCAGCGCAGGTACATCAGGCCCATGCCACCACAGAGCTTCTGGCACCTTAAACAGCTTGACGTGCTTATCGGCTACATACCAGGTGACTTCTGAGTCCTAAAACTCGGGGCGCTTGCCATGCCGGTCCTGCATCCGCTTGAAGGGAATCGGGCGCACCACCTGTTCCATCTGGGCCAGAAATCGCTCACGTCGGGTTGCCTTTTTCTTGGCGTTAAACCCAGCCCAAGCGAAACTCGGCCGCTTCCTGGTCATTTCTGGTCAATGTGGCTATGATTCACTTGTACCAAAGAATGGCCTGAAGTGGAATTGATCATTGTATCCTTAGACATCTCGCCCGACTGCGAGAACCCGATGACAAAGTGGCGCATAAGGCACGGCGGGAGGATCCGGTTCTCTCTACTGTGCTGCTTGTTTGGCTTGTTGGCGGGGTGCACCACCCTGCCGGCTCTGGAAGGTCGCAGCGTTTCCAGAGCGCTGGACGATGACGAGGCCAGGGCCACCCAGCTTGGCCAGGCGATTGCACCGCGGGTGGAAGAACATCCCGGCAAGAGCGGTATCCAGCCGCTACAGAACCCACGCGATGCCTTTGCCGCCCGGGTACTGCTAGCGCAGGCTGCCGAGCGCACTCTCGATGTCCAGTACTATATCTGGCAGGGCGACACCACCGGCACTCTGTTGCTGGGCGCCTTGCATGCCGCCGCCGAGGGAGGCGTGCGAGTCCGCCTGCTGCTCGATGATAACGGTACTTCCGGCCTGGACAGCGAACTGGCCGCCCTGGCTACGCATCCCAACATTGAAGTGCGGCTGTTCAATCCCTTTGTGGTACGCAGCCCCAAGTGGTTGGGCTATCTGACCGATTTCTCGCGGGCTAACCGGCGCATGCACAACAAGTCCTTCACCGCCGATAACCAGGCCACCATCATTGGCGGGCGCAATGTCGGCGATGAATATTTCGGGGCGACCGAAGGCGTGCTGTTTGCCGATCTGGACGTGATCGCCGTCGGCCCGGTGGTGGAGGACGTGTCCAGCGACTTCGACCGCTATTGGGCCAGCGAGTCCTCCTATCCTGTCGAGCGGATCCTGCCAGCCGCCGACCGCGGCCGGCTGGATCGACTGGCTGCGAGTGCGTCGAGCGTCGAACGCGACCCCGCCGCCTCGGCCTACGTGACTGCCGTACGCCAGTCGGGTTTCGTGGATGAACTGTTGGCCGGCCAGTTGGCCCTGGAGTGGGCCACTACCCGCATGGTCAGCGATGATCCCGCCAAGGGGCTCGGCGACAGTGAAGAAGCCGGGCTGCTGATCCACCAACTCGAAGAAATCATCGGCGTGCCGAGCCGGGATGTGGCGCTGGTCTCGCCTTATTTCGTGCCCACGGCCGCAGGCACCGAGGCCTTTGGCGCGATGGCCAGACGCGGCGTCAAGGTCCGCATCCTGACCAACTCCCTAGACGCCACGGATGTAGTGGCCGTGCACGCCGGCTATGCCAAGCGGCGCAAGGCGCTGCTGGAAGCTGGCGTCATCCTCTATGAAATGCGTAGCCTGCCATCTGTCAGCGGTCACGGTACTGAGCGCAACGAGAGCCCCGGACCTTTCGGCAGCTCCGGCTCCAGCCTGCATGCCAAGACCTTCTCGGTGGATAGCGAGCGGGTATTCATCGGCTCGTTCAATTTCGATCCGCGTTCAGCCAATCTCAACACCGAGCTCGGCTTCGTCATTGATAGCCCGACGCTGGCGCAAAGCATCGCAGCCGCATTCGACGACAGGATCCCCGCTTACGCCTACGAGGTTCGCCTGAGCGAGAAAGGCCAACTCTATTGGCTCGAGCAACAGGGAACAAGACACGTTCGCCATGACAGCGAGCCCAATACCGGCTTCTGGAAGAACAGCGGTGTATTCCTGCTGTCGCTGCTGCCGATCGAGTGGCTGCTGTGAGCACGACCGCGATTGGCAATGACAGCACCGCTTCAGTCGGGGATCATCACGCGAGAGACCAAGTGGGGTTGAAAGCCCTGTTCGCGCATTTCACACTGAACAGTTTGAACGCCCCCTGCTGAAAGCGACGGTAACAAATGGAGACCCTTTGCCATGATGCCATCCTACCCACCGTGGCGGCCTCGCTTTAAAGGGCGTTCTCCTCGGCCTAGCAGGCGAAGACCTTGATGAAGACGCTACGACATATTCCTTGACAACTACCGGTCCTCGACGGCCACCAGGCTGCATGGCGCGTGGGCGAGCAGCAAGGCGGCGCGGCCGGCATCCTCCAGCCGCTCGCCATGCAGACGATCTTCCTGGTCTTCCCCATTGCGGGGCGGCTGACCGACAAGACGCCGGCCTATGCCACGGTCATGGTCGGGCTCGCGGTTTTCGCGGTGTCATCGTTTTTGATGACCGGCGTGGATACTAATACCTCGTTCTGGCTGTTCGCCTAGTGGATCATGCTGGGGCGTATCGGCCTTGGTTTCGTTATGCTGAACTTAAACGCCGGCGCCCTCAGGGCGCTACTCGGTCAGGGCTCCGGCGCAATCAACTTCGTGCGCCAGCTCGGCGGGGCGTTTGGCGTCAACCTTCTTTCCATCGCTCTGGAACGTCGGTCTCAGCTCTACGTTGACAGCTTCACGGCGGCGTTCGAAGCGGCCACACCGGGCAATGACAGCCGGGAAGCGCTAGAGGGGTATGACCAGTGGCGGGAGGAAAGGGCCGCTTGAAATATATAGATGCCTAATGTTTATACTAGAAAGTTGTTTCACCCGATTCTGACCAACCAACCATGAGATACGCCCATGAAAATCGTTAAAGTTCAGGACATCATTGGTACCGAGCGTGAAGTCAGCGACAAGCAGTGGACCAGCCGCCGCCTGCTGCTCAAGAAGGACGAAATGGGATTTTCCTTCCACGAAACCATCATCAAGGCAGGCTCCGAGCACACTTTCTGGTACAAGCACCACCTGGAAGCCGTTTACTGCGTTGCCGGTAACGGGCGCATCAAGGACCTCGCCACGGGTGAAGTTCACGAGATTACCGACGGTACCCTCTACGCCCTGGACAACCACGACAAGCACACCCTGTACGGTGGCACCGAGGACATGCGCCTGATCTGCGCCTTCAAC
>NZ_FOSC01000002.1 GCF_900114155.1 Marinobacter persicus | reverse complement strand
GGCGCAAACCGCAGGATGAGTTTGGACATGAACGTGGTTGCGAACACCAGGATGATCAGGAACGCAAACACAAAGCCCATGCCGGCAATCATCAGGTCCACGGCTTGTGACATCAGCTCATTCATGATTTCTTATAACCTTTAAGTGGAAGGGAGTTAGCAGTTAGCGGACATTTCGATGTTGCAGAAGTGCATGCACCGTACGGGTATAGGGCGCTTCGATCCCAAGGCTTTGGCAGCGACGAAGTACAGCACCGGAAATGCTGTCCAGCTCAAGCGGCCGGCCTTTTTCCTGGTCCACCAGCATGGAAGTTTTGATGGCATTGAAGCTGCTGATCAGGTCAAACATTTCATCCAGATCACGCTCAGTCAGGTTCACACCATCGGCCTTTGAGGCCTGGACGGTTTCCGCCATCATGCCGTACACCATTTTTCCGAATTCCGGATGGTGGGTCAGAGTGCGGGTGTCCAGGTGGGTCAGCGCCGACAACGGATTCACGCCATTATTGATCACCAGCTTGCGCCACAGTTCGTAATGAATGTCGTCGGTCACACGCGTGGGTATGCCAGCTTCAGTGAATTCTCTCTCCAGTCTCGCCAGCAGGCCGGTGCGCGGGTCGTTCCGGGCCTGTACCGGCCAGGCCCCCAAAACAATCTGAGCCACGCCTTCGGCGTAAACTTTGCCAGGCTCTGTGATATGACCACCAATGCGCACGGCCAGACCGCCCAGCACTCGCTGTTCACCAACCTCCCGGGCGATACGCTGTTCGTTATCCACCCCGTTTTGCAGGGACAACACGGGCACTGAGCCACCCTGCAGCCACTCTGACAACTCAACCATCACCGAATCCGTGGCGGTGGATTTCAGGGCAATGACAATCAGGTCGAAATCATCCGCCCGGTACGTTCTCATCAGAGCCTGGTGATCAAACGCCGGCAGATCGTGGTGAGTGACAGCCCCCTCATAATCAACGACCAGCCCGTTTGCCTGCAGGGCTTCAAGGTGCTCGCCCCGAGCAGACAGGACGATGTTATGGCCCGCTTGCGCCAGCTTTGCCGCATAGTAGCCACCGATGCCACCGGCACCAATCATCAGAACATTTAAAGCAGTCAAGCAAACCTCTGATTCATCAAGTTCATCCAATAACGCTCAGCAATGATGCCCGAGTGTATCAGGGCCGCACCCGATGCTACGTTCAATGGCCTGACCAATACCCAGCAGGCGCTCCTCCTGCCATGGCCTGCTCAAAACCTGCATACCTACCGGCAACCCGGCTTTGTCCAGCCCGACCGGCAAACTCAGCCCACAAAGCCCCAGATAATTGCCGATTGCTGTGTTACGCAGGGCCTGCATATTGGCAGCCGTGTAGGCCTTTGGATCTTTCAGGCTATCCACAGTGGGCGGGGTGAGGGTGACGGTCGGGGTCAGGACGGCATCAACCTGTTGCATCTGACTGGCTGCCTCGGCGGAGAGTCGTGTCATCACCTGCAGGCGTTGAATATACTCCCAGGCTGACAGCTCTTCGGCCGTGTGCAACCTCGCCGCCACATTGGGGTCCAGCGAGGCCACAATTTCCGGCATGTCTTCTCGAATGAAGGCGGCCAGCTCGGGTGCGGCCACCCCACCCTTCAGGAATAATTCATGAATCTGTTCCACACCTGGCAGCTCAAAAGGCACCAGGCGTGCGCCCGCACGCTCAATCATCTTAAGCGCTGCCTCCACCGCTTCCGCAATACCGGGGCTGCAGTTTTCCCAAAAGAATGCAGCTGGTACGCCGAATGTCAGGTCAGCCAACTCCGAAGCGCTTGTGTGCACCACCCGCTGCTTGCTGACAACCGGATCAAGAGCGCGAAAAGCATAGTCCAGATCATCAACCCGCCGGGCCATTAATCCCGGTGTATCCAGCGTGTGGGACAGCGGAACAATCTGTTGGGTGGGCCAGCGCCCGGCTGTCAGCTTCAACCCTGCTACGCCAGTCATGCTGGCTGGCACCCGGATGGACCCGGCGGTGTCTGTCCCCAGCGCCAGCGCCGCTGTTCCGTTAACCAGCGACACCCCGGCACCCGAACTGGAACCACCCGGCACACGGTGAACCTGTTTGTCCCAGGGGTTTGCCGGCGTTCCCCAGTGGCTGTTGGTACCAAGCCCGCCAAACGCCAGTTCCACACAATGGGTTTTCCCCATCACCGGTGCCAGCTGGGCGCTTAGCGCTTTGATCACAGGCCCTGCTGCCTGCCATCTTTCCGGTAATGGCCGGGCACAGCCGGCGTGAATGGGCAGTCCCGGCACACCGAACAGGTCTTTCACCGATACCGGCAAGCCCATCAAAGGGCCGGTAAAGGCACCGGCCTTCCGGGCCCGGTCACTGGCTTTCGCCAGCGCCAGTGCCTGCTCCGGGCACCATTGAATGTAGGCGTTGTCGTCACTGGCGCGATAAGCCTCGATGGCGGAGGCGACCAGCTTCTCGCTGGTGAGATTTCCAGCCTCCAACGCCTGTGCCAGTTCACTTAAAGGACTTGCCAGTAATGGGGCCGCTGTCATTTCGTGTTCCGTAACAGTTGTATTGCCTGAGCCGCTACACGGGCACACTCAACATCCTGATCTTCCGAACCTCCGGATACACCAATACCGCCAACCAGCATCTGGTCCCGAAACAGGGGCACTCCGCCGCCGACGACAGTAAAGTCCTCGGTTGAGGTAAGACCATTCAATACCCGGTCAGGGGCTGATGCCAGCAGGCCTTCCAGCTCCACCGTTTCGGTGGCCATTCCGGCAGCCGTAATCGCTTTTTTGCGGGCAAGCTCGGAGGACACCAGAAATGAGTCCGTCATTTTCAGGTAACCCAGCAAACGTCCGGACGAATCCGTGACAGCTATAGTCGCGCGAATGCCTAAATCTTCAGCCTTACCCACTGCTGCCTGGAGCATGGTCAGAACAGCTGTTTCAGTCAGTCTGGAAGTTGTTTGGAGAAATTCGTGTTGGCGTGATTCCGACATAATGCACCCATTGCCTTTGTTACGACCATCAACCCTGAGCCGGCGCAAAATACGCCGGCACGGGTTGTCTGTTTGCCGATCGCGATAACCTGTCGGGTTTAAAAGGCTTTGGTTAAATGCAGACGGAACAGGTTGCCTTCGGGGCGATTTTTGTTGGCATACTCGGTGTACACCGCGCCGCTGAGCTGGGCGCCAATCGCTTTGACCGGGAAGGTCACTTCGGCACCAATGGCGTGCTGTTCAACCTTCGGGCCTGGTGCAGGCGTCCCGCTGTCCGACTCTAACTGCCAGCCGTCATAACCGGCCAGCGCAACTTCCACGCCGTTATCCAGAACCTTGCCAAGCGCCCACTCGACAATCCAGCTGTCACCCTTGGTGATGTCCGTATCTTCCTGCTCGGTTTTGATTTCATAACGGGACAATGCGGAGAACGACCAGTCACGCTGCTCGTCGAAGTACCAGGCACCTCCAAGCGTCAGCATCGTGGTGCCATGGCCTTTGCCGATAGACGCAGGATCTGCGGCATCGTAGTCACCGGTATCAAACCAATGGCCCGCAGCAAACACGGAATCCCATTGCTTACCGTGCCACGACAAAATTAATGGACCCAGAAAAACATCACCAATTCCGGTTTCTGTTTCATCTACCCCCATGCCTTTGAAGTCAAAGTCATTACGTTGACCGATCACAATTGCCTCCATGCCATAATCCGCACCAAGGAATTTTTTATCAGTCACATAGATGAATCGGTTGGCAAAGGCTGAAACCGAGCCGCCATTATCACCGGGGACCTTGTCGCCATCACCGTCTTGAACACTATCGATATCGTAGTGCAACAGGTACCCACGGTAATAAAACCCTTCCGGCGGCACAGTTGGTCCTTTGGTACCTTCAATGCCACCCACGTAGTGGCCATTTACGGCCAGGGCGGGAGCTGCGGATAAAGCCAGGCCGAGCGTACCGGCGGCGGCAAGCAGTTTGGTCGTTCTCATAATGTTCACCATTTTTGTATTTGTAGTGGTTTTGAGTGAGGGGCCTGCCGGCCCCGAGTGGACGTCAACGCCCGAGTTTTTCCGCCGATCGCCCGCCAATGCCGAAGTGCTGTTTGGGCATTTCGTTGATGACAACCCGCACACTTTCGATCGGCGCATCCAGCGAACGCACGATAGCCTCGCTGACTTCCTTGATCAGCGCTTCCTTTTGCTCATCGGTCCGGCCTTCCAGAATGTTGATCTGCGCAATCGGCATAGAGCCTCCTTATTCGAAGCGGGCCGAGACGGTACCCAGGCCCTGATAACGAACGGTGATGTTGTCGCCAGCTTCCACGGCGATGGCGGCGGTAATGCCACCGGTCATGATGAAAGTGCCAGCCGGGATATGTTCACCACGCTCCGCCAGCAGGTTGGCCAACATGGCCACGCTGGAGGCCGGATGGCCAAGCACGGCGGCGCCGGCGCCAACGTCCACCACTTCACCGTTTTTCTCGACCACCACGCCCAGGGTTTTGAGGTCCACGTCCGAGACATCGGCCATCTGGCCCCCGGTGATAAAGCGGGTGGAACTGGCGTTGTCCGCCACCACACTCACCAGATCGAACTTGAAGTTTTCATAGCGTGAGTCGATCACTTCCACGGCGGGAATAACGAAGTCGGTGGCCGCCAGCACATCACCAATGTGGCAACCCGGACCGTGCAGAGGCTTCTTGGTGACAAAGGCCACTTCCGCCTCGATCTTCGGATGGATCAGCTCTTTGGTGTTAACCACACCACCGTCCGGCACACTGAAATAATCCGCCAGGAAGCCGTAGATGGGAGTATCCACGCCCATCTGCGCCATCTTGGCCCAGGAGGTCAGGCCCATTTTCATGCCCACGACCTTGTTACCCCGCTCTTCCTTACGACGGCGGATTTCCCACTGCACGTCGTAGGCGTCCTCGAAGGTCATGTCCGGGTAGTCGTTGGTGACCTTGGTGATGTCGTGGGCCTGCAATTCCGCATTTTCCACGTGCTCGGCCAGCGCCAGCATCTGTTCGTTGCTCAGTGTCTTGCTCATGCCTTTTGCTCCTCTTGCGCTTTCAACAGATCCAGCGCCACGTCCACAATCATGTCTTCCTGGCCACCCACCATGCGGCGCTTGCCCAGCTCAACCAGAATATCCACGGTCTTAAGGCCGTATTTCTTGGCCGCCACTTCCGAATGGCGCAGGAAGCTGGAGTACACACCGGCATAGCCCAGCGCCAGGGTTTCACGGTCCACCCGGACCGGACGATCCTGCAGCGGGCGAACGATGTCGTCGGCGGCGTCCATCAGGGCGTACACGTCGGTGCCGTGATCCCAACCCATCTTGTCGAAAGCGGCGATGCACACTTCCAGCGGCGCATTGCCGGCACCGGCGCCCATGCCGGACAGGCTGGCATCAACGCGGTCACAGCCCTCTTCCACCGCGACGATGGAGTTGGCCACACCCAAGGCCAGGTTGTGGTGGGCATGAATGCCGGTCTGGGTTTCCGGTTTGAGCACGTCTTTCAGGGCGCGGAAGCGGTCACGAATGTCGTTCATGTTCATGGCACCGCCGGAGTCGACCACGTACAGGCAGGTGGCCCCGTAGTCCTCCATCATCTTGGCTTGTTCCGCCAGGCCCTGCGGGGTCTGCATGTGGCTCATCATCAGGAAGCCAACGGTGTCCATGCCCAGCTTGCGGGCGTGTTCGATGTGCTGCCGGGAAACGTCCGCTTCGGTGCAATGGGTGGCCACACGCACAATGCGGGCGCCGGCCTGGTAGGCGTTTTCCAGGTCATGCACGGTGCCGATACCGGGCAGCAGCAGGGTGGCAATTTGCGAGTGTTCCACCACTTCGGCCACCGCTTCGATCCACTCCAGATCGGTGTGGGCCCCGAAGCCATAGTTGAAGCTGGAACCCTGCAGGCCATCGCCGTGGGCCACTTCGATGGAATCGACTTTCGCCTTGTCCAGGGCACGGGCAATGTCCTGCACGTTCTTGATGGAGTACTGGTGGCGAATCGCGTGGCTGCCGTCGCGCAGGGTCACGTCGGAGATGTAGAGTTTTTTACCGGGGTTATGAGTCATTGTTCGTTCCTCCTCAGTTGACCAGCGATTCAGCGATACGCTCGGCGGTGCCCAGCGCGGCGGAGGTCATGATGTCCAGGTTGCCCGCATACGCCGGCAGGTAATGGGCAGCCCCTTCGATCTCCAGGAAGATGGAGGTCTTCAGGCCACTGAAATACCCCAGGCCCGGCACGTTGATGGGCTGGTCTTCGGGAATTTCGTCGAACTGGACTTTCTGCTTCAGGCGATAGCCGGGCACATAACTGGCCACGGCCGCGGCCATTTCTTCCACGGACTGCTCTACCTTCGCCTGGTCGGCTTTGTCGGACAGCACATAGACGGTGTCGCGCATGAGCAGCGGCGGCTCGGCCGGGTTCAGGATGATAATCGCCTTTCCTCTTTCGGCACCACCGACGACTTCGATGGCCTTGGAGGTGGTTTCGGTAAACTCGTCGATGTTGGCCCGGGTGCCGGGGCCAGCGGATTTGCTGGAAATGGAGGCGACGATTTCGGCGTAGTGCACCTTGGCCACGTTGGAGACCGCCGCCACCATGGGAATGGTGGCCTGGCCACCGCAGGTGACCATGTTGACGTTGCCTTCTTTCAGGTGCTTCTCCAGGTTCACCACCGGGACGCAGTACGGGCCGATGGCCGCTGGCGTCAGGTCGATCATCTTGATGCCTTCCTTGTAACCACGCAGGAACACATCGTTATGACGGTGGGCGCCGGCGGAGGTGGCATCGAATACCACATCGATGTCGGCAAACTCCGGCATCTTCACCAGGCCTTCCACGCCTTCGGCGGTAGTGGCCACGCCCATACGGTTGGCACGAGCCAGGCCGTCGGATTTTTCGTCGATACCGACCATCACGCCCATCTCGATGTTCTGGCCGTTGCGCAGAATCTTGATCATTAAATCGGTGCCGATGTTGCCCGAGCCGATGATGGCGGCTTTGATTTTCTTACTCATAGCAATGTCCTCTTTGTTCTTGTCGCCAGCCAGGGGTCATGAGAAACAGACCGACGCACTGCCAATGCCACCGATGTCAACTCGCATGTGATCACCGGCTTTCACCGGCTCCAGTGGCACCAGCGAACCGGACAGAATCACCTCTCCGGCTTTCAGTGAAATACCGAACTCACCGAGAGTGTTGGCCAGCCAGGTAACGCAGTTCACCGGCGACGCCAGGGCCGCCGCACCGGCGCCGGTGCTGATAATCGAACCGTTCTTCTCCACCACCATGCCGCAGGTCACCAGATCCACGTCACGCGGTGAAACGGCTTTGTCGCCCAACACAAATAAACCGCAGGAGGCGTTGTCGGCGATGGTGTCCTGAATGGCGATCTTCCAGTCCTTGATGCGGGAATCGACAATTTCGAAGCACGGCATCACGCACTCGGTGGCTGCCAGCACGTCGGCATTGGTCACGCCCGGGCCGGTCAGATCCTTCTTGAGAATGAACGCGATCTCGCCCTCAGCGCGGGGTGCAATCAGGCGGTCACTGATGTTCACTTCCTCGCCGCTGTTGAACACCATGTCGTCGGTCAGGTAACCAAAATCAGGCTGGTGCACGTTCAGCATGTTCATCACGGCTTTGCTGGTAACACCGATCTTCTTGCCGATGATGCGGGCACCGGCCTGCTGCCGACGCTCCAGCATGCGCAGGGAAATGTGGTAGGCGTCCTCGATGGTGATATCGTCAGCGCGGCTGGTCAGCGGTGGTACCGCTTCTCGGTTTACCAGCGCCTCGTACAGTTCATCGCCAAACGCCTGGATCTTTGCCTGTTCCATTATTTACCTCCGGCGGCTTGATCCGCTTCGTGCAGGAAATCGTTCACCAGCCGTGCAAAACGGCCGGCGTGTTCAATCTGGGTCCAATGGCCGCAACGGCCGAAGACATGGAGCTGCGCCCGGTCAATCAATTCGGCGAGCTTGTAAGACGCTTCCAGCGGAATCACTTCGTCTTCCCGGCCGTGCAGAATCAGGGTTTCATGAGGCAGTTTACGGATGTCCTCTTCCGGGCTGGCCAGGTTGTCCACCCAGCGCTGGCGCGGTGCCGGGAACATGGCGGCAAAGGATTCCTGGAAGCCAGGGCGCACACTGGCCTGGTAGCGCATTTCCGCCAGCTCGTCGGTCAACAGATTTTTGTTGTAAGCGAACACATCCATCAGCCGGCGCATATTCTCAATGGAAGGCTCATAGCCCCAGACCTCATCCAGGCCTTTGGTGATCGGAAAGCTCACACCCACCGAGCCCATCAACACCAGGCGGCGCACCCGTTGCGGGTGTTCAATGGCCAGCGCCAGTGCCAGGCCGCCACCGAAGGAATTGCCCACCAGGTCGACCTGTTCGAGCCCCAGCTCGTCCATCACCCCGACGGCATGTTTAACCCAGCGTTCACGGTCGTAGATCTGATCTTCCGGGCGCTCGCTGTAGCCGAAACCCAGCATGTCCGGAGCCACCACGCGGCGATGTTTGGCCAGCTCCGGAATAACCAGGCGCCAGTTGGCCCAGGCGGTAACGCCGGGCCCGGAGCCGTGAATCATCATTACCGGGAAGCCGCCTTCGCCATGGTCATGGACGTTGGTGCGGTAGCCGGCCGCGATTATTTCCCGCCCTATTTCCGGGCTGTCTACAGATGCATTCATGATGACCTCACAGCTTGATGCAGACGTTTTTCATCTCGGTGTAGAACTCCAGGGAGTGCACACCACCTTCACGGCCGATACCGGATTGCTTGCTGCCACCAAAGGGCGTGCGCAGATCCCGCAGGAACCAGCTGTTCACCCAGATAATGCCGGCTTCGACCTGCCCTGCCACACGGTGTGCGCGGCTGACGTTCTCGGTCCAGATGGCGGACGCCAGGCCATAGGGCAGACGGTTGGCCAGCTCGATGGCTTCCTCTTCGGAATCGAAGGGCTGAATGTGACAGCACGGGCCGAAGATCTCGTCGGTGACCACCGGCGAATCCTCGGACAACCCGGTCCAGATGGTTGGTTGTACCCAGGCGCCGCCGGCGTATTGCTCCGGCATGTCCGGCACACCACCACCGGTGACCACGGTCGCGCCGTCTTCCACCGCTTTCTGGTAGTAGGACAACACCTTCTCCCGGTGCTTGAGGCTGACCAGCGGGCCGAAGTTGGCAGCGTCGTCATCGGGCGGACCAATGCGCAGCTTTTCGGCCTCTGCTTTCAGGCGGGAGACAAACTCATCAAAGATGGAGCGCTCCACGTACACCCGTTCGGTGCCCAGGCACACCTGGCCACAGTTCACGAATGCCGAGCGCATGGTGCCTTCAATGGCCTTGTCCATGTCGCAGTCGGCGAACACCAGGCCGGCGTTTTTGCCACCCAGCTCCAGGGAAATATCCCGGATGCCCTTAGCGGCAGATTTCATGATGGTTTCACCGGTGGTGGTTTCGCCGGTGAAGGTGAAACCGTCCACGTCCTGATGTTCGGTCAGAAACTGGCCGGCGGAATCACCGCCGAAGCCGTGCACCACGTTGTACACACCATCCGGCACGCCGGCGTCTTTCATTACTTCGCCCAGCAAGGCGGTGGTGGTGGGCGTCTCTTCCGAGGGTTTAACCACCACGGTGTTGCCACACGCCAGTGCCGGGCCGACTTTCCAGGTCATCAGCAGCAATGGCAGATTCCAGGGGCTGATCACACCAATCACGCCTTTCGGGCGACGCACCGCGTAGTTCAGCGCACCGGAGCCGTCAGGCGTTGCCATTTCAAAGGATTCGGTGGGCACGTTCTTGATCATGTCGGCGAATACCTTGAAGTTGGCCGCGCCCCGGGGAATGTCGATATGGCTCGCCATTTTTTTCGGCTTGCCGGTATCCAGACATTCCGCTTCCAGGAATTCGTCAAAGCGCTCGTTAATGCCATCAGCAACTTTGTGCAGAATCCGGGTGCGCTCATCCAGCGTCATCTTCCCCCAGGGACCGTTCAGGGCAGCGCGGGCGGCTTTCACCGCCGCGTCCACCTCTTCCCTGCCGGCTTCGTGAACCCGGGCGAAGGTCTGGCCGTTCACCGGGTTCACATTGTCGAACTGCTTACCGCTGGCAGAACCGACATACTCACCGTTGATGTAATGCTTGATCTCTTTCATTGCTGCTTCATCCTGTTCAATCGGTTTGGGATCAGGTCAATACCGTCAGGAACCGCTCATTCAACACACGATCGTGGTAGAAGATGGCCTTGCCGAGCTCGTCGGCTGTCCAGGTAACGGGCTTGTGATCCGGGTAGGTGTAGTCACCACCGCAGAACACCTCGCAACGGTTTCCTGACGGGTCGAAGAAATAGATGGTTTTGCCGTGGGTCAGGCCATGGCGCGTGGGGCCGATATCGATGGAGGTGTCGGTCATGGATATCAGGTCGGCGGCGCGCAGCACGTCGTCCCAGGTTTCCAGGTAATAAGACGTGTGATGGAGCTGGCCGGGCTCATCACTGTGGATGAAGGCAATGTCGTGCTCCTTCATTGATGCGGTCAGGAACTGGGCAATGCGGTTGCCGTCCGGGTCCATCACCTGTTCGGCCAGATGGAAGCCCAATACGTTGGTGAACACATCCAGCACTTCCGGCAGATTCGGTCCGTAGAAGAGGGCGTGGTCGAAACGAGTGGCCTTCATGCCGCTCAGGCCACGGGGCCAGGCTTCAGGGTTAACTTCGGTCACACCCCACTTGCCGGTGTATTCCTTGTCGGCATACAGTTCGAAGGCGTGGCCAGAAGCCACGGTAAAGCGCACGCGGCGGCCGCAGCCTTTGAGTTCTTCAGCCGGAATCTCTTCAACCTCCAGGCCGAAATCTTTCAGGCCCTGGGTCAGGCTGACCAGCGTGTCTTCATCCAGCACCTTGAAGCCCATGAAGTCGCAGCCGGGCTGGTCGGTTTCACGCAGAACCACGGAGAACTTGTCCACCTCGGTCCAGGCTTTGAGATACACACGGCCCTGGTCGTCACGATCGGTTTCAATCAAACCCACCAGATCCGTGTAATGTTCTACCGCTTCTTTCATGTCCAGAACGCGAATCTGGACGTGGCCGGGACGCATAACACCTTTTTTCATGACAGTTACCTCATCGGTCTTGTTGTTGTTTGCTTTGCTCGTGTTGCTTGTTCCACGATTGCGTCCACGGGTTGTGGCACGCATTCGATCGTTAAATCCGCTTGCGGATAGATACGGCAGGCCAGTACTTCCCCCTGCGCCAGGGCCTCGGGCGGTACATGAGCCTTGCTCATCTTTCCGCACTCGAAATCGCCCTCCACTACCCGGATCTTGCAGAACCCGCAGCCTCCGCCGCGGCATCCCACCGGAACACATTTTTTGCCCACCAACTCCATCGCCTTGAGCACGCTCTGGTCACCGTTACAGGTAAAGGAATCACCCGTGGTTCGGTTGAACACCTGGTATGCCGGCATGGCGCACCTCCGGTCAGATCTTCTTGAACAGGGCCGAACGCTGGGCGTCTTCCGCACCGTCCGCCGCTGTCAGAAATTTCTCCATAAAGATGTCACGCTCGAACAAGCGCCCCTGCATCAATGCCGTGATGGCCGCGTCAATCATTGGCGGTGGACCGCACAAATAGGCCTTGTTGCCAGCGAACCGGCTTTCGTAATGCTCCTTGGCCGCCTCGTGGACAAAGCCCTTGAAGCCTTTCCAGTCGGGATCGTTGTCGGCGTCGTTGAGCGCCGGAATGTAGGTGAAGTTGTCGTGATCCCGGGCGAGTGTTTCGAACAGGTCGCGGTTGTAGAGCTCCGGCACATTGCGGGCCCCCTGGAACAGGGTGATCTGGCGACCATCGTTGCGCTCCAGCAAATCCAGAATCATCGACTGTGGGCTGGAAAGCCCCGAGCCACCGGCGATAAAGATCAGATCGCCCGGCTGGGAATCGCGAACGAAGAACTGCCCGTAGGGTCCGGAGAGGTTCAGTTCATCGCCAGGTTGGAGCTGTTCGTGAATGTAGGTGGTGGCCGCACCGCCCGGGACCAGGCGCACATGCAGTTCCACTTCGTCTGCCTGGCTCGGCGGGTTGGCCAGCGAGAAGGCGCGCGGGCCATCCACACCCGGTAGCTCCAGGTTGATGTACTGGCCGGCCTGGAAGGTCATGGGTCGGTCCAGCTTCAGGTGCAACCCTTTGATGGTCGGCGACAAATCCGTGATCTCGGTAACCGTCGCGGTGTAATCCTCCACCGGATAGCCTTCGAAATCCGGGTCGACATCGATATCCGCTTCGATGGTGACGTCGCTTTCCACGGTGGCGCAGCAGGCCAGCACCTTGCCTTCATCACGTTCTACATCCATCAGCGCAAACGGCGAGGCATCGCCGACGTCCACATCACCATCCACCACCTGTACCTTGCAGGTTCCGCAGGTACCGTGGCCGCAGGCAAATGGCAGCCAGACACCCTGGCGCAGAGCCGCCTGGAGGATGGTTTGGTCTTCCTCCACATCAATCTGTTCACCAATCGGTTCAATGGTCACGGAATGAGTCATGGCGCACCTCAGTATCCAGTGTTAAACATGCCGTCCAGGCCGGGTGTGGTCACAACCAGCATGCTTTTGTGATCAATGCCGTTATCCACCAGGGAAGCGTCGGCGTTCGGCGTGAACGACTCGCCGTTCAGCTCCCACTGCGCTTCCAAAAAGTCGGCTTTGACCGATTGGGGGTGCGCCGCAACTGCGGGTTTCAGCACATCATCGATCAGGGCGCGGAAACTCATGTCCGGCTTGACCAGCAGGGCAAAGGGCGCGCAGAACATCAGATGGCCGGCCCACTGGACATACACCAGCTGCATGCCATTGAAGTTTTCTACCTTGTCGCGCGGTTCGAATTTGTAGTCGTACAGGGCGTTTACACTCATGATCATCACCTTGTTGTTTTTGTGGGTGACAGGCCCGGCACGCTTGAGCACCGGGCCGTCCCGCTTCAGGCTGCGTTGGGTTTCTGAACAGTTTTCTCGGCCTGGTCGTCGCCTTTTTGTTGCGGCGCCATGCCCTTGATGAACTGCCAGCGTTTGTGGTCCGGCGAGCCGACGTATTCGAAATTGTCCTCGCCGATATTGATGTGGTAGTAGTTCTGAACCACCGTCTCGACATCGCCTCCTTCGCAGTTGCCCTGGTAGATCTGGTGTACCGGCAACCAAGCCTGCACGTACTTCTCGGGCTCGTCTTTGAAGATGTCGCAGCAGGCTTCAGAGCAGAAGTGGTAGCGTTCGCCTTCATGCTCGATCTGGCGGTGGCTCAGCTTGGTGGCATCGCCCTTTTCGGTGAACAGGGTCGGCACCTGACACACCTGACACAGCTGCGGCAGGGTGTTGTTGTAGTAGCGGCGGCCTTCCGCGTGCTCCTTGGCCAGGAACTCGTAACGCGGGCGGTAGTACTTGTCGAAAGTGTCCGGGTACTTCTCGGACATCCAGTCCATCTCTTCCTCGGTCGGAATCCAGGTGTGGAAGTTGGTGGCCTGGCTGTACTGGTAGAAGGTGGTCCACAGCTGATGGCTCAGGTGATGCTTGGCTTCGTTGGCCACGTCTTCGTACTTCGGCGGGCGAATGCCGTAGCGCTCCAAATCCTTGAACAGCGCACCGCCGTTCTGCTCGTAGTAGACTTCCCAGGCCTCTGCCCAGCTCATCACCTTCTTCGGCAGCATGTAGTCCATCATCATGCTGACCAGGCTCAGCAGGCGGAAACCCCGCCAGAACCACTTGTCGATCCAGCGCTGAACGATGGGCACGTTGTCTTCGTGCTGCTCCAGGATGAACTTGATCACCTCAAGCCCCAGGGTCATGTGACGGGCTTCGTCTGACTGGGCGGAGAAGCCGAAGGTTACAGTGGCCATGTCGTTGTTGTAGGCCGCGCCAGACATGAACGGAACGAACAAGAGGTTAGTCAGCACATACTCGAACGAGAACGAAATCGCGGTCAGGAATTCGAACGGGCCTGCGGTGCGGGCATCGTCGAAGAACGACTTGGGTACGGACAGGAACCACACCCGGTCGTGCATGTGGGCGGCATCGTGCAGACCGTTGAAGTGCTTATTGTAGTGGCTCATGGCGTGCTGCTGAGTCTGTGAGTGACGCAGCTCGTCAATCGCCTGCATCTGACAAGCAACCCTCGCACCGGCACCACTGAACTGGCGGCCAACCTTGGAATAGCCCTGGAACGCCGCATGCTCCAGCGGTGACACACCGGTCAGGAACAGTTTCAGCGCGTTTACATAACGGGCATCGGTGATGTTCTGGTGGCCATTGTTCTGCGCGAAAGCATCGAAAATGGCGTACAGCTTTTTCTCTTTCTCCGCTTGGTATTTCCAGTAGGCATCCATGGTCAGGCGGAACGGATCTTCCCATTGGGACCAGTCGACAATCTTGATGCCTTCGAACGATTCGTCCGGGTAGATGTCTTCTTTTTTCTGGTACGTCGGCTCCCAGGCCATGTCACGGGTCAGGTACTGGTATTTGTCTTTGAGATTCAGTTTCTTGTTCTTAACAGCCATGATTCGTCTCCCGATCAGTTCCACTCAAGAATGAAGTGGTCGTCGTCTTCATCGACGTTGCCGCCGATGCTGATTACATCGATAAGCATTTCCTGCACATCCCAGTCACGCCCCAGCTCTTCCTCCATGGTTTCGCGGTTGATCACCAGGCGCTTGTCCGCCTGAATGCGGATCATCGCCGGCTGGTGCTGCATCTCCGCGTGGGGGTTGTCCGCCATGATGGCGTCGGCCAGGTAACGGGCGTTGTCGTTGTCCTGGAACACGATAAAAACGAGTTGCTCACTCATGCGGACACTCCTGTGCTTTGCAAACCAAATTTCTTCAGGCGGGTGTTAAGTTCGGCCCGGACTTCATCCAGCGCATCCAGGCCGGTGGAGGCCTCGGCGATGGGCTTCAGGGCGTCGTAGGCACGGGGCTCCCAGTGGTCAATCCACTGCTGCAGCAGTTCACGGTTGGCTTCGCTTTCACCTGCCACGGCTTTCATCATGGCGTTGATCCATCGCAGCGACTCTTTCTGCCAGTCACGCATGAATTCGGTCAGCATGGAGATGTCTTCGGCGCCCTGCTCGGCAAACCAGGCATCCATCCGGTGATACACCAGCGGGAACATCATTCCGTCCAGTAGCACGTTTTGCAGCAGGGTCAGCTCGAACCAGTCGTCCACCACCAGGGAGTCTTCAACCAGTTTGCGCATGGGCTGCCACAGCTCATCGTCCATCCAGTAACCTTTGGACTCATCCAGAGCCTTACCAGTGGTGCCATCCATCATCAGGGCAACCCGTGAGAGGTACTGGCCAATACCCAAACGGTCCATGGCCTGGTAGATGTGCATTTGCGAAACGGTGGTCGCGGTCGCGTCACCGGCAATCTTGCTGTTGTTCATGTTGGCGCCAAGCTCGACATGACGCAGCGGCACCATCAGGCGCAGGATCTGTTTTTGAGTTTCTTCCGGCAGACGGCCCAGCAGGTTGCGCTTGTCGCAGAAGCTGTAGCTGGTTTCCGCCGATTCCTGCATCTTCGCGCGGTTGCCTACATAGGCGCCGTAGTAGAACTGGCGAGGGTCAGACACCGCGTACCAGTCTTCCATGCGGATGGCAGTACGACGCTCGTCGTTGAGCTCGTAGCGGGAATCCCACTGCGGGCGATAGTGGAAGTTCACCTTCGCTTCCAGGTCGTAACTGGCTTCCTGGTAGCGACTTGCCGGCTTTTCGCCAAATCGCCGGGCGATGTGGCTGTAGGTTTGGCGGATGGGCTCCACCGAGTCGGTTTTGATTTCGATGCTCATATCAACCTTTCCGTTTTGTTGTTGTGAAACTGGAGTTGATGGATTGCTTAGTAGCGCTCGCCGCGCTCACCGAACCGCCACTTGACCATGTCCTCGTCAATTTCGCGGATCATCTCTGCGTCCATGTGAACGACCTTGTTGTGCTCGCAGAAAATCTTGAATGCATCGCGGGGAAGCACGAGCTCCACGAACAGCTCCGGGTAACCGATCGCAAAGTCGAACTCGACAAAGCGGTCGTCCGGTTCACTGCGCACCCGGATGTAACGGGTCAGCTCGTCAAACGATTTGTGTTGAATCTCGGTAGTCATGGTTAGCCCCGTTGTATTTGTATTTGGCTGTAGGGAGGGTGAGCAACGGCTGTGCCAGCAACGGGAAAACCGGACTGAACTTCATTTAGCCGGCTGTTTTAGAAGGGATTATCTTTAGACTAGGCGTTCTAATCCGGCCTATCAGGTCACTTTTTGTTCGCAAAAATACCTATGCAAATTTGATCAAATAATGAAATGGAACCCGGATCTGACTATTTGGTCACACGTATCCTGGCCCGCAGGATTTGGTTGAACTCCTGACCCTTGGATTGATTTTTGGCGTCGATCATGGGCTAGATAGCGGGTTCAAAATAAAGGCGGCGAACGCCTTCCCCGACTGACAACAACAATGGGGGACTGTCATGGCTGAAACCTACAAGCCAAATCTCCAATACACAGATTTCAAGGATCTGACGGATCAGATTCAGTTTCACAGCAACGAAGGGAAGATCTGGTTCGGTGAGCAGCGGGTTCTGTTGATGAGCCTTGCGTCTCTGGCGGCCTTTCGTCGCGAGATCGTCAACAGCATGGGCGTGGAAAGAGCCAAAGGCTTCTTCCTGCGTCTGGGTTACACCTCTGGCGTTAAAGACGCTGAGCTGGCACGGAAACTCCGGCCAGACTCCGACGACATAGATACTTTCCTGGCCGGCCCTCAGCTGCATGCACTCAAGGGCATGGTCAAAGTTATACCTCACGAGTTGGACCTGGACCGGGAAACCGGTGCCCTGCACGGTATTCTGGAATGGGAAAATTCCTGGGAGGTGGAAATCTGCAAAACCGAGCTGGGACAGATGGATGAACCGGCCTGCTGGGTTTTACTGGGCTATGCCTGCGCTTACAGCTCCTCCTTCATGGGACGGGAGATCATTTTCCAGGAAATCAGTTGTCGTGGCTGCGGTGATGAAAAGTGCATTATCGAAGGCCGGCCGGCGGAGGAGTGGGAAAACGCCGAGGCCTTCTCCCGCTATTTCAAAGACGACCCACTCATTGAAGAGCTCTACGATCTGCAGGAACAGCTGACATCATTGCGTAGCAGCCTGCACAAGCAACAGGGCCAGTATTACGGCATCGGACAGTCCCCGTCGTACAACCGGGTTTGCCGAATGATCGACAAGGCCGCCCAGGGCAAAGTGTCCGTTCTCCTGCTGGGGGAAACCGGTGTCGGCAAGGAAGTGATTGCCCGCAGCGTTCATCAGCGCAGCGAACGCTCGGAGGACCCGTTCGTGGCCGTGAACTGTGCGGCCATTCCGCCGGATTTGATCGAAGCAGAGCTGTTCGGCGTTGAAAAAGGCGCCTACACCGGTGCCAACCAGTCCCGGGAGGGCCGTTTCGAGCGAGCCAATGGCGGCACTATTTTTCTGGACGAGGTTGTTGAGTTAACCCCTCGCGCCCAGGCCACGCTGTTACGGGTCTTGCAGGAAGGTGAACTGGAGCGGGTCGGCGACAACAAAACCCGCAAGGTGAATGTGCGGGTGATTGCCGCCACCAACGAAAGCCTGGAGCAAGCCGTGGAAGAAGGACGCTTCCGGGCAGATCTGTTCTACCGGTTAAATGTCTTCCCGGTAAAGATTCCCCCGCTCAGAGAACGGCTGGAAGACCTGCCGTTACTGGTAGAGCACTTTCTGGAGAAGTTCCACGCCCAGTACAACAAAAGAACGCTCGGCTTGTCGGACAAGGCCCTGGAACTCTGCCTGGCGTATCACTGGCCGGGCAACATTCGCGAGCTGGAGAATGTCATCGAGCGGGGTGTAATCCTGACAGACAACAACGAAACCATCAGCCAGGAAGCCCTGTTCGTCACCCCACCCGAGGTGAATCCGGCCGGTATCGTGCGCGTGGATGAAGAGGGCAATATCACAACCGGCGACAGTGGCACTGAGCAAACTGACTGGCCGGAACAGATATTCGCCCAACAGATCAGCCTCGACCAGGTCGAAGGCATTTTAATGCAAAAGGCGATGGAGGAGGCCAATCAGAATGTCTCCAAGGCTGCCCGCTTACTGGGCCTGACTCGACCGGCTCTGGCGTATCGCCTGAAAAAAGCCGGCATTCTCGACGGCTGAGTGCCGGCATTGATGCACTGCAACAGGGAGGTTGCGATCCACCTGATGAAATAAAGAACCTCTTCCTCCATTTCATCATTTGATCAAACAATCTTTTGCTCACCGTACACCCAACCCCCCTCACCCACACCTCTGATAAATATTTTTTAAAATAAAATCATATACTTAATATATATAGCAGGATTAACCGGCACACATCCTGCTTTAACGATAGCCGTCGCTAACACAAACAACAAAGACGGTGACCCGACATGAATACTTCTCCAGCCTGCGCTCCGCGCATCGCTTACAGCTTCGTGACACCAGACCCCCGTTATCCCAATCGCCAGTTTGTTATGGGCCAATGATCTGCACATCGTTGTGGCTCTCCTTTGGGCCCGCGTTTGCGGGCCCCTTTTTCAGTTTCAATACGGGTTTCAACAAGGGGTGGCACCATGTCTGGTTACGAATCTATCCAGATGGAAAAACAGACCAAACAGCAGCTGCTGGTCCTGACTGACAGCCAGGGTCGGATCACTTACGCCAGTAAAGGCTTCTGTCAGTTGGTCGGATACAGCGAAGCTCAGCTCAAAGAGCACTCATTCGAAAAACTCCGGCATCCGGACATGCCCAAAGGGCCGTTGAACGATTTATGGAAAACGCTCGGGCGCCATGAGTCCTGGATGGGCATGATCCGCAACAAAACCGCCGATGGAAAAGATTTGTGGCTCGACGCCTTTGTCACGCCCATCTCCGATACCAGCGGCTCGATAATCGAATATCAGGCCATCTACCAGCTGCCCTCGCCGCTTACTATTCAGCGCACCCAAGATGTCTATCGGGCCCGGGGCCGTGGCAAAACGCCCCGCCAGCTGAAGATACCGTTACTGCCTCCGGCGCTACTGCAAACCCTGATTGCAGCCCTGGCATTTGTGCCCGCGCTGATCGCCAGTTATCTGTTCAGCCCTTTGATAACAACACTCACCTTTCTGGCCGGAAGCGGAGCCATGCTCGCTGCACTATGGGTGCTGAACCGCCCTTTGGAACGTCTGGCCGCACAGGCCAGGGAATTGGTTCACCACCCGATCAAGCAACTGGTTTACACCGGACACCCGGGCCTGATCGGGCAAATCGAGCTGGCTCTGCGCCTGGCGAGGGTCCGACTGGATGTAATGATCACCCGCGTGTCTGACAGCGGCCAGCAAACCGAAGGCTTTGTCATGCGAGCCAACACCCTGCTGCAAAGCGGCACCCAGGCCTCTGGCGAGCAGCAGGCAGCCCTGTCTACCGTTGCAACCTCGGTGGAAGAGTTCAGCGCGACCCTTCAGGAGGTCTCCAGCAACACACAGCAGGCAGCCACGCTCAGCAACAGCAACCGGCAGGCGGGCGATGACGCAACCACCCACGCCAATGCGGCCCAGAAAAGCATTCAGGAGCTGGCGCAGGAGCTGGATCACTCCATGGAAGTGGTGCGCAAACTGGATGACAGCAGCCAGTCCATCGGGCGCATTCTGGATGTGATTGTCGCCATTGCCGAGCAAACCAACCTGCTGGCACTCAACGCGGCCATCGAAGCCGCCCGCGCCGGAGAGAGCGGACGTGGCTTTGCCGTGGTGGCAGACGAGGTAAGGTCGCTGGCCAGGCGCACCCAGCAATCCACGGACGAAATCCAGGACATGATCACCACCTTGCAAGAAGGCTCCCGGGCTGTGGTGGCGTCCATCGAAACCGGAAAACAGCAGTCCAACCAAAGCGTGGAGCAAATGCAGGCCAGCGTGGAGGCCTTGCAAACGGTTGTCTCCGGGCTGAACGACAACGACGGACTGAACCAGCAAATTGCCGCCGCCACCGAGCAGCAAAGCCAGACAGTGCAACAAATCAGCGAGGAAGTGGCGGATATCCACCGGCTGGCCAGCGACACCGCCCAAACGCTGACCGAAACCGTACAGGCTGGCGAGTCCGTGGGGTATCACGTGCTTCGCCAGAAATATTTGGTTCAACACCTGGCGCCCGACACCCGAGCTGCCGGTTAAATCGTTACCAACTCAAGGATGCAAGCGATGACAGCAAACAACCAGGAACACTTTGATCCGTTAACCGTGGTGGTCTCCCGGCGCGTGAAAAAAGGCCAGGAAACCGAATTTGAAAAGCTGAGCAGCCAGATGACAAAGCGCGCCGCGAGCTTTCCCGGCTACCTGGGCGCCACCATGTTTCGCCCCTCATCGCCGGAAGACCCGGAATACCGCATTGTCTTCAAGTTCCAGGACCGTGACAGCCTCAGGAAATGGGAAGAATCGGAGGAGCGAACCGAGCTACTCGAGCAAATCGAGGCACTGCTAGCGCAGCCGAGCGAACGGGAAACCACGTCCGGCATCGTCACCTGGTTTACCCTGCCCGGCCAGAACCCGGTGCAACCGCCGCCCAAGTGGAAGATGACCATTGTTAGCTGGCTGGCGCTGTACCCGGCGGTTACCGTGGTGTTCGCCCTGTTTGGCGACTGGCTGGCGCAAATCCCGCTGCTGATCCGCACCATGCTGGTGACCATGGTAGTGATGGGGCTGATGAGTTATGTGCTGATGCCGCGTATGACCAGGTGGTTCTCGTTCTGGCTGTTTCCCAGGAAGAACGACAATGTGCGTTAAACCTTACGAGGTGCTTGAGCCAGGCATCGAACTCATCCGTGGCAGCTATTGATGCCATTCCATCAAAACTTCAGCCACGGAAATTTTCTAAAATGATTCAGAAGCTGCGGCTCACCAGAGCTCAATGGATGGCGCTAGTACTCATTCCCGCTCTGGCTCTGGCGTTGATGATCTCTTCCATCAGCAATTGGCTTGATCAGCAACAGCTGCTCTCCGCACTTCTGATCATGACCGGTCTGGTGCTATTTGCGACCGGTGCTTTGCCGGAATTTGTATCTGCACTGCTGGTATTGACGCTGGCCATGCTGCTTTCTCTGGCTCCAGCCGAAGTAGTGTTTTCAGGGCTTACATCTACCGCATGTTGGTTAATTGTCTCCGGTCTGGTAATCGGTATTGCCATCACAGAAACCGGGCTCGCCCAGCGGCTTTCCGATTCCGTTACTGTCCACCTGGATTCCAGCTATGTCCGGCTAATTGCCGGCATCGTCTTTATCGGCATTCTACTGGGCTTTGTTATGCCGTCCTCAGTAGGAAGAATTGTGCTGTTTATTCCAATTGCCCTGGTTATCTCGGAAAACTGTGGCTTTGAAAAGGGGAGCAACGGACAAATAGGGGTAGGCCTGGCGGCGGCTTTTGGCAGCCACATTCCCACGTTTGCCATTCTTCCTGCCAACATCCCAAACATGATCATGATCGGCTCCGCCGAGAACATCCACGGTTGGAGCCCCATGTTTGGCGAATACCTGTTGCTGCACTTTCCTGTGCTCGGCTTTCTCAAAGCGCTGCTGTTAATTGTCGCAATCCTCTGGCTTTATCCAGCCAAACCTGAACGTACCCCGGTAAAAGCCACCACATCCGGATTCTCAGGAAAGGAAATACGACTCTTGATCATCATGGTGTCAACCCTGGGCTTGTGGATGACCGATTCCCTGCACCAGATATCCGTGGCCTGGATCGGCCTGGCAGCTGCCACGCTACTGCTTTTACCCGGCATAGGAATGGTTTCAACTAAAAGCTTTAACCAGAAGGTGAATGTCAGCGCCATTCTAGTGGTTGGAGGACTGCTGGGGATTGCCGCGCTGATCAATTATCAGGACATCAGCCAGATCGTCGGCACCTATGCTCTCGACCTGATGCCACTGAACCCTGAAAACCACTTTACCAATTTTATGGTACTGTCGCTGACCGCTACCTTTACTGGCGTCCTAACCACTCTGGCCGGCATTCCAGCCACCCTGACCCCTTTGGCGGGACAAATTAGCGAGTTGACGGGCTTTTCCCTAGAAGCAGTACTGATGACCCAGGTGCTCGGCTTCTCAACGGTAGTCTTTACCTACCAGTCAGTGCCACTGATGATGGCCATGCCACTGGCAGGCATCTCAATACGCCACGCTGCCCGTTTATGCCTGATATTAGCTGGCCTTTCCGTGGTACTGCTCTTTCCGCTGGATTATTTTTGGTGGCAAATGCTGGGTTGGATTGGTTAATCGCCCCAGCACACGCGATTCCGCCCGGCTTCTTTCGCCTGATAGAGCGCTTCATCGGCGCGCTTGATGGCGGGCTTCAGTGTCTTTTCGTCCGGGAGAACCTGAGTAACTCCCATGGATGTGGTGTAACGCAGATAGCCGTCTGCGGCACCCTCTTCACCCACATCAACAGGCGCAGACTCAACGGCCACCCTCAGGCGCTCGGCAATCATTAACGCCTGCTCTTTGGAGGTGTCAGGAAGCAGTACAGTAAATTCCTCACCACCCATCCGGCACAGCACATCCCCGTCTCGCAGTTCGTTCTGAGCGGTTTTTGCGAAAGCCTGGAGCACCGCATCACCCACATCATGCCCATGGTTGTCGTTGATGCGCTTGAACTTGTCCAGATCGGCCGCAATCAGCATAAGAGGTTCGCCGCTCCGGCGGGCACGCGCAATTTCCAGTTCCGCCTGCGACTCAAGAAAACGCCGATTACCCAGGCCGGTCAACGGATCCGTCATCGCCTGCCGGGTCAACAGGTCTTCAATCTGTTTGCGTTCGGTGAGGTCAAAGACCATGGCCCTGCTGTACTGGAAACCGTCATCGTCTGTCTGGGCGGAGGCCTCGATGGCAGCAGGGAATCGGTCGCCATTGCTGCGCATCAGCTCAACTTCGGCGGAGCCTTCATGCTCATCGCTCAGCAGAACCGCGCTGAAGGCTTCATCAAAAGCGGCACGGGTTTCTGGTGACACCAGGTCACGGTAATAACGCTTGCCCACCACCTCGTCTTTTGAGTAGCCCAGCCACTGCAACTCCGTGCGGTTTATTTTCTGTATCACGCCCTGCTCGTCCAGCGAGTGATAACCACAGGGAGCATTTTCATACAAATCCATCAATTCCCGCGCATAGGCCCGCGCGTTTTTTGAGAGTTTATGCGCTTCTTCCTTTAACGAACGTTGACGATGGTTGCTCAACACCCAGAACAGACCGAAGCCAATAGCGAGAATATAGGTCACCACAATGAGGCTTAGCTTCCAGGGGCTTTCCAGCATCAGGAACGTCAGATCCGGGCGTGGTACGCTGATAGCAATCCGCCACGGCTGGGTCCCGGGCAGGCTCGTTACCTGCCTGGCCTCACTGCGGAAATGATCATTTCGCAGATCGTGTGTCCGAAAGACGAGGATGGATTCGCCGGTCAGCAGTTCTCCACGATTGCCTCGCTCCATGGCTGCCCAGATCGCTGGCCGGCGATCCTTTAATGACTCACCAAAGCCAAACAGCCCCTGGGTGTCCGGCAACTGCCATCGGCCCTGGGCATCGGTCAACCAGACATGTGCATTGTCGTTGGTCCCTGTCGCGTGGGGCAGCGTACCGAGCAGATAGTCCCAGCTCAGCGTGAGTACCAGCACCCCCAAACGACTGCCATCAGCATTCAACACGGGCGTCGCGATATCAATCACATAAGACGGTTGTTGCGCCCCCCGGACGGCACTCTGGTAAGGCACAGACAGGTAAAGAGCCCGGTTTTCCATAACCATGGCTTCCCGAAAATACGGGGCGTTGCTGTGGTCTGTACCGATGGTTTCCGAGGGGCCGGTCGACAACCGTTCCAGGCCGGCAGTATCGATAAGGGTTAATCGGGTGTAGCGACCGAAGTGCGTCAGCAGCGTGCCGAGCATACCCCGCAGCTGCATTTCGTTACGAAAGGCCCACTCTTCCTGATAAGGCGAGCTGGCGCTGCCGGTTCGGGTCAGGTATTCCCGAACTGTCGGAAACTCGGACAGGGCCAGGGTATGGTTTAGACTCTCATCCAAACCTTGCAAAAGAGCATCATATTCCCCTTCGAGAAGGGTTTCGGCGGTCTGGCGTGAACTTTCAAAGCGGGTTGAGATGTTTGAGATAATAATCGGGGTGATCACCAGAGTAACCAGAATCACCGCTGAAGCGCTCGCCACAACAAGGCGGCGAGCCAGACTGGTTTTCTTGTTCATGCATTCGATTCAACAGGTAAAATATCGGGAAGGGCCATCAGCTCTGCCATCGGCATGGGCCGGGCAAACAGGTAGCCTTGCAAGAGATCACAATGTCGCCGGGCCAGATCTTCCTGCTGTTCAAGAGTTTCAATACCCTCGGCGACCACAATCATGTCCATGTGGTGAGCCATAGTAATCACCCCCTGAACAATGGCCGCAATGCGCCGGTCTGTTTCGATTTTCTGAATGAAGCTTCGATCAAGCTTTACCTTATGAGTCGGCAGATCCCTGAGATAACTCAGGCTTGAAAAACCAGTCCCGAAGTCATCGAGGGCAACCCGGATGCCCTTATGCTTCAGAGCCTCCATCACGCCAATGACATGATCCGCGCCTTCAATCAGAACACTCTCGGTCACCTCCAGTTCCAGTAAGCGGGGCGGAAGCCCGGTTTCATCCAATATCTTGAACACATCATCCAGAAAACCATCACGGATAAACTGCAAAGAGGAGATATTCACAGCAACGCGCAAACTTTGCTCCCGCCCGGTATTCAAGTCCGCCACTTCCTGACAAGCCTGCTTCAGAACCCAGAGGCCCAGCGGCACAATTTGCCCGGTTTGTTCAGCCAGGGGGATGAAGTCGCCGGGAGACACCATGCCTCTGTCCGGGTGCTGCCAGCGCACCAGCGCTTCAACGCTGCGAATACGCCCGGTTAGCGAATCCACAAGCGGTTGATAATAAACCTCAAACTGGTTTTCGCGCAGCGCTGTCTGCACTTCGTGCCTTAATGTAACGCTGTGCTTCAATCGTTGCCCTTCTTCGGGGCGGTACCACTGCCAGATGTTGCGGCCTTTGCGTTTTGCCCGTTCGAGGGCCAGATCTGCGAATTGCAATAACTGCTGGGGTTGCTTTACATCTGCGGTATAGGCGGCAATGCCAATACTGGCACTGATATGAATCATCTGCGGGTCCACCTCGATAGGTTCGGCCAGCGCCTGAAGAATCTGGTCGGCAATTCCAGAGATCGCATCTGCACTTGTAAAACCCGGAACCGCAGCACCAAACTCATCGCCTACAAGCCGGGCCAGAACAGCATTCTCCGGCAAGCAAGCCTGCATCCGCCGTGCCGCGATTTGTATCACCTGGTTACCCACCTGATGCCCCAGCCCCTCGTTAATCGGCTTGAAACCATCCAGGTCAAAATACAGAACCGCCAACCCCTGTTTTTGGACAGAACCGTCGTCCATGAGCCTTTCGAGGTTTTCGTTAAAAGCCGCCTGGTTTGGCAGCCCTGTCACCAGGTCATGAGTGGCCTGGTAACGAATCTGAACCTCTTGGGCCTTTCTCTCTGTGATGTCTTTGCAGACACCGTACACACCCACAATTCGCTCTTTGATCCTGACCGGAAAGTTGATGATCTCAAGATCGTAATGGCGGCCATCAGCGTGTATACCTGCAGTTTCGTAGGTGACGGCTTCGCCGCGACTCGCTTTATCAAACGCGGCCTGAGTCAGTGCTTGAGCCTCTGGCTGAATAAACTGATTGAAATGGACACCCACGAGACTTTCAACCGAGTAACCGGTAATGCGCTCAAGGGCAGAGTTTCCGTTTAGAAAACGCCCTTCCAGATCAAAGGTATACACACCATCCGGGTGGTTGTCGAACAGCGTGCGGTGCCATTCGGAAAGTGCGGAATGATCCTCGGTATCCCGTTGCCGGAGAATGGCCAGGGCAACCAGCGCAGCGCCCCGGCTCAGATTCCTTTGGGCACCTTCTGTGGGGGCCACCGGCGACCGGTAATAAGATGCGAAGGTGCCCAGCAATTCACCGCTGGCCGTCAGTATCGGCATGGACCAACAGGCCCGGACACCCTCCGCTTCGGCAATATCCTGAAACCCTTTCCACTTCGGGTCCGTCCGGATATCCTCGGTGATGACCAGTTTTCGCCTGTAAGCTGCTGTTCCACAGGTTCCCTTGCCATCTCCTATCGAAATGCCTTGCAACTGTTCCACATAGGCGGAAGAGAACTGCGGGCTGGGCACCATGCTTAGCGCCTGAGTCTCCGGATTGAACCGCATGATGGAAACCAGGGCGGTTGGCATCATGACTTCGATCCAATCGGTAATGGCCGGGAGCACTTCTTCCAGAGGGTGTTTTTGCGCGATCAACTCATGAATGTTCTGCTGCATTTCCAGCAGAGAAAATTCGCTATGCTGCATCTTGATGTGACTCTCCAGGCGAAACCCGGACTGTGTGCCCAAGCTCCCGCGCCAGGTTCAGGGAAGGAGGTTTGGCTCAACTGAAGTGAGCTGTAATTGAGTTACTTGTTATCGGTTATGCTCGCAGAAACTTGAGCTGCATCAAGATAAGGAGTGTAATTTTATGTTTCATGCCCTCCGGGCACCCTAGCTAACTCTTTTGTAACCACCTTCTACCCCCTCTTTCGACAACACCCACTGCCACAACTGGATTTCCCGGGCCCGGAAGGAGCCAGCGCAGGCGTTCAGATAATACTCCCACATGCGGTAGAAACGCTCACCCAGCTCGTAACGGAAGTCCGGCCAGGCCGCTTTGAAGTTTTCCTGCCAGGCCATCAGGGTTTTATCGTAATCGGCACCGAAGTTATGCAGGTCCTCCACCACAAAACGGCCCTTCGCCGCTCGGCTGATCTGGCTGATGGTGGGCAGCTCGCCGTTGGGGAAAATGTAGCGGTCCATCCAGGGATCGCTGCCGCTGGCGTCTTCCCGTGTACCAATGGTGTGCAGCAGGAACAGGCCGTCATCTTTCAGGCACCGGCGGGCTACATCCATGTAGGTGCCATAGTTCTTCCGACCAACATGCTCGAACATACCGACACTGGCAATCCGGTCGAATTGCTCATCAATATCACGGTAGTCCTGCAAGCGGAATTCGATCGGCAGACCGGCGTATTTCTGTTGCGCCCAGGCGGTCTGCTCGCGGGAAACCGTGACACCAACACACTCTACGCCATAATGTTCGGCGGCATAGCCCATGAGACTGCCCCAGCCGCAGCCGATGTCCAGCACCCGCATACCTGGTTGCAGCCCAAGTTTGCGGCAAATCAGGTCCAGTTTGGCTTCCTGCGCTTGTTCCAGAGTTTCAGCCTTTTTCCAGTACCCACAGGTGTAGGTCATGCGCGAATCGAGCATGGCCCCGTAAAACTTATTACCGAGATCGTAATGGTGCTCACCCACCTGCCAGGCTTTCTGGCCTGTCTGGCGGTTGAGTAGTCGGGCTTTCAGAGTGTGGAACAAGGCGCGGGAGGGTTTTACTTTGTCCTGAATACGGGCACGCAGAACCCGGTGGAAAAACTGGTCGAGCCGCTGGCAGTCCCAACCGCCTTCCATATAACTCTCACCCAACCCCAGGCTGCCTCTGGCAAGAATGGCATCCGCGACAGCGGGATCGTGAATCTGCATATCCCAGGGCCGGCACCCATTTAGCTGAATATCGGCCGGCTCCAGCAGCTCCTGCAAAAAGCGTTCGGAGGGCGAGAGGTCACCACTGATACGTTCAGTGTTATGGCCGTTCGACGCATATTCAGACACCACAGTTCCTCCTTGCTGGCAAAGAAAAACGGACGTCTCAACAGTGTAGTACACATGGCCGGAATAACAGTCAATACAGCCTATCAGTCCCATTGCTCCTGCGAATAACGAAACACCGGCAAAGACAGATGCCAGCGAATGGCCGCCATACGCAGCAAAAGCCCCAGGCTGAAGGCAGCCAGCAGGGTGACGTTTTCCCCGACCCCCAGGTCCAGCATGAACAGGTACAGGATAGCAACCACCAGTGAGACGCTGGCATAAAGCTCATGGCGCAATACCTGCGGCATGCGATTGCACATGAGATCCCGCAGAATACCGCCAAAAATACCGGTGGTAATACCGGACATCAGCACCACAATCGGCTCGTAATCGAGCCCCAGAGCGACGTTGCAGCCGATCACAGTGAAGGCCACCAGGCCAATGGCATCCAATACCAGAAACAGTTGATGCAAATGGCGCATGACCCGGGCAATGATAATGGTCACCAGGCCTCCGCCCAGAACCAGATAGATATAAAGCGGGTGTTGTGTCCAGTTAACCGGGTAGTTACCGAGCAGGATATCGCGGACCGTTCCGCCGCCCAGGGCGGTCAGGAAGGCCACCACGGCAACTCCGAAAATATCCATGTTACGACGACCAGCGGCAAGGGCTCCGGACATGGCTTCGGCGGTAATCGCCATCATATAGATATAGATCAGCACACAGCTCTCCTGCGTTTGCGTGCCTCTCCCCCTGTCCTGATACCTGAGAGTTTACAGGGTGGCCCCTGCTTGCCCCTTCGGTGGACTGCTCTGGCAGTCGCTCTCCAGTCGGCTTGATGTGAAGCTCCGCAGTACGTGTGCCTGAGCGTTTATGGGAGATTGCGCCTTCGGCGGGGCATTTGCACCCTCTCTCCTGCGGAGTGGCGGGATTATATAAGATAGATAAAGCGAAATCGAGCGGAGGAAAACCGGGGCGACACAAGCCGCCCCGAAGCAGATTAGACGCAACCTCTATTTCAAAGCACCATTCTGCCGGTCTTAATTGCCCCGATAAGTCGAGAAACCGTAAGGGCTCAGCAGCAGCGGCACGTGGTAGTGGTCGAGCGTTCCGTCCATGGTGAATACCACCGGAATTTCCGGGAAGAAGGTCGCGGTTTCATGCTTTTCGAACCACTCGCCGGTTTCGAACACCACGCGATAAGTGCCTTCTTCCAGCGCTTCACCTTCCGGATACAGCGCACTGATACGGCCCTGCTCGTTGGTCACCGCTTCGCTCAGATCCACCCAGTTGCCGTTCTCTTTACGCTCCAGAGTGACGGTTACGTCCGGAGACGGCAAACCGTTCTCAATGTTCAACACGTGAACGCTCAGCGGATTGCCCGCCGCGAACGCCATGCTGGACGTGCCCGCCAGAACCACACCTGCCACTACCGATTTCATGGAAAACATACACTCTCTCCTGTCTCATTGGTTGAGTTGATGGCAGCTACTTTGCCGGGCCGGCAGGAACAGAAGGTTTGCAGCTTTATTACCAAACATTCACTGAAAAAAGCGCACTATTTCCCCACCCTTTGCGCTCTCAAACGACCCTTTTTTTCAGCCACCTTCCCCGGAGCGCTCCCATGCGGATTCTGATAGTCGAAGACGAGCTCAAAGCAGCGGATTATCTGCGCAAGGGGCTTGCGGAATCCGGTTTTCAGGTGGAGGTAGCCCACGACGGTCTGGATGCGAGCCATCTGATTCTTGAGGAGTCGTTTGATCTGGTGGTACTGGACATCATGCTGCCCCACATCGACGGCTGGCAGCTGCTCAAACTACTACGCAAACACACCCAAACTCCCGTGTTGTTTTTGACTGCCCGGGATTCGGTGGAAGACCGGGTGCGGGGGCTGGAATCCGGCGCCGACGACTATCTGGTCAAACCCTTTTCCTACGCCGAGTTTCTGGCCCGGGTGCGCTCGCTGCTGCGCCGGGGTACCCAGACCCGGGATCTGGACCACCTGGTGGTGGCCGATCTGGAACTGAACACCAGAAGCCGGACGGTGACCCGCGCCGGGCAACCTCTCACCCTGACCGCACGAGAGTTCGCCCTGCTGCATTTGCTAATGAGCCACGAAGACGAAGTACTGGCCCGCAGCAATATCGCCTCGCAGATCTGGGACATGAATTTCGACAGTGACACCAAAGTAGTCGACGTGGCTGTTCGACGCCTGCGCGCAAAGATCGACGACAATCACGACCTGAAGCTAATCCAGACAGTGTGGGGTGTGGGTTATGTGCTGAAAGCGGAGCCGGCTGAATGAGGTGCCTTTCCCTGAGCCTGAGCCTGCGACTGGCGCTGCTGTTTGCCGCCATCACCCTCATCACCCTAGGCTCGCTCGGCCTTTTCCTGTACCTGTCGCTGGAGAAGGAACTGACCTGGCGTGACGACCAGACCCTGCGCGGGCGGCTGGAACGCATGGAGGCTCTGCTGTCACAGACCGATAGCGTAACCGCCTTGCAGGAACAACCCAGGCTCTACGCCAACATGCTGGGCAACACCGAAAACGTGCTCTGGGTGCTGGATGCCAACGGAAATGTACTCATCGACATCAACCCGCCCGGGTTGCCAGTGCCTCATGCCAGTCACAATACGCACATCCGGTTCAGTGCCGGCGAACAGCCAGAGCCTTACCGGCTGGCCCGGGTAGCCGTGGTCATACGGGGACAGACCCTGACCCTCGTCGCCGGCCGCACCCTGACCGAGCGAAACCGCATGCTGGCCGACTACCGCGCTACACTGGCCGGCGCACTACTGCTGGGCACCCTGGTCAGTGCATTCATGGGCTGGCTGGTCAGCCACCTGGGGCTAAGACCCGTGCGCCGCATTACCCGTACCATCGCCGACATTCACACAGATACCCTCGGCACCCGCCTGAGTCTCTCCGACCAACCGCCCGAACTACAACAATTGAGTGCTCGGCTGAACGCGATGATGGAGCGCTTGGAGGCCGGCTTTGATCGGCTGGCGCGTTTCTCCGAAGATCTCGCCCACGAGATGCGTACGCCCTTGCACACACTGATCGGGCAGACCCAGCAGAGCCTGTCTCGCCCCCGGAATACCGCAGACTACCGCCAGCTGCTGCTATCCAACCTCGAAGAACATGAGCGCCTGTCGCGCATGATCAATAGCATGCTGTTCCTCGCTCGCACCGAGCAGAGCGAGCGCACTCTTACCAAAGAAACCGTGGATTTGAACGCCCTGACGGACAACCTGTTCGATTATTTCCAGGACATCGCTGAAGAGCAGCAGATGACGCTGGAAAACAAGGCCACTGACACCCTGTGTGCCTCCCGTAAACTGGTGCAACGGGCGCTGGCCAACCTTCTGGACAACGCCTTGCGCTACGGTACACCCGGCGGGACCATCCGGGTGAGCAGCACCCGGGACGACCAGACCTTCGTCCTGAAAGTATTCAACACCGGCAACTCCATCGCCCCGCAACACCTGCCCAAACTGTTCGACCGCTTTTACCGCTGCGATCCATCCCGGCAGGATGCCTCGGAAACCGGTGGGCTGGGCCTGGCCATCGTAGCCGCAATCATGGCGCAACACGGCGGCAAAGCCATCATTGCCAATGCACCCGGCGGCGTTGAGGCTTCGCTGGTGTTTCCCTCAGCCTGAGTGCAGGCCGAGCCCGACACTCATGCTATGCTGCCGACAACAGCACAACCCACCCGCGACTCAGGGACCCGGGACATGATAAAACCGCTAGCGGCTGTCGCCTTGCTATTGCTGGCCACCCCGGTGGCCGCGCAAAGCGTGTTCAAATGCACCGATGCCCAAACTGGCGCCGTTGAATTCACTGATGAACCTTGCTCGGAAGAACAAACCACAGAGCAGATCGAGGTGCAACCCGGCACTGTGGTGAGCTCGGAACAGGTGTATAAGGAGCTGGATCGTATCGAGGCCGAGAAGGCGGCGGCCAGGGCGAAAGAGCAGGCGGAGAAGCAGAAGCAGCAGGGCGACCAGCCTTACCCGGATATTCATCCGGCGGCCGGCGCGCTGAATAAAATCAAAACCCTGATGGATACCTTAAAGGCGCCCTTTGGTGGAGAATAAGGGGCAGAGCCCAGGCGCTTACCAGAGATCGTTTTTGATGACTGACCAAAGCTCCCGATAAGCCGCTGCCGCCGGGCTTCTGGCGTCCAGTTTTTCCAGCGGAAGACCTTCTTCCCCCATGCGCTCCACCACGCTGGCGTAGGGGATGGCGACATCCGCATAGTTGTTCAGTCGTTCAGGCCCCTGCTGCACCAACGATTGGTGAAGGTTCTTGCGGCGGTCCACCATGGAGAAAAACGGGCGCAGCTTTTTCGCTCCCAGCTTCTTGTCTTTGGCGAACTCGTAAAGCTGGTTCCAGCTGTTCATGGAGAGCCACGTGGGCACCAGCGGCACGTAAACCTGGTCCGCCACGTCCAGCACCTGCTCGGTCAGGCGGGATAAGGTGGGGGGGCAGTCCAGAACCACCAGGCTGGTCTCCTCGGAAAGCGGCGCCAGCATTTTCTTCAGCTGATTGCCATCGCCATCATCCTGGTCCAGTTTGATGTCGAAATTGCGGAAACTGCTGTGAGCGGGAATGAAATCCAGCCCCGGATAGATGTCATCATGGACAAACTTGGCCATGGGCGACTTGCCTTCCAGCAGCTTGGAAAGCTTGCGGCCTTTCACCGGCTCCGCACCTGCCAGATAAAAGCTTGAGGCGCCTTGCGGGTCCAGATCCCATAACAGCGTGCGGCAGTTATCCTGGCTGGCCAGGTAAGCGATATTCACCGCCGCTGCCGTTTTACCCACGCCACCTTTGGGGCTGTATAGCGCAATTATCCTCATGACTGCCCTGCTCCTGCATTGATTTGGGTAGACTAAGCGGTACAGGATAACAGCTTGGGCTTTTTGACTTGTGACGCTTTTGTGACAAACGTCAATTTACAAGGGAGCACCGTTAATGACACTCACCATCTGGCTGACCTTCCTGGTCGCGGCCTTATTTATCAGCCTCTCACCCGGCGCAGGCGCGGTGAACTCCATGAGCAGTGGTCTGCGTTATGGGGTCAGGAAGTCTTTACCGACCATCGCGGGGCAGCAATTCGGTTACGGCGCCCAAATTGTTTTGGTGGGTGCAGGGCTTGGCGCCATTGTCGCTTCATCAACGACCGCGCTGATGGTCATCAAGTGGATTGGCGTGGCTTACCTGGTCTGGCTTGGCATCCAGAAATGGCGCGAGCCACCGGTGGAGGCCAGCCGGGGCGATCTGGCCGGCTTCAGCAAACGCCAGCAGTTCTGGAACGGCGCCCTGGTGAACCTGACCAACCCCAAGGCCACCATTTTTCTGATTGCCCTGTTTCCGCAATTCCTGGTGGCCGACGCCCCTCATGGCCCGCAACTGGCCACCATGGGCGCGACACTGATTCTGGTGGATATTCTGGTAATGGTGGGTTACGCCGTGCTGGCCAGCCAGCTGTTTCGATTCATGACCACTCCCCGGCGACAGAAACAGATGAACCGTGTATTTGGCACGCTGTTTGTTACCGCCGCCGCAGCACTGGCCACCTTCAAACGCGCCTGACACACCTAACCCAGCAGCCCCGGCGTGGCCAGCCATTGGCGCACGCCCGGGTACTGGGTCAGATCCAGCACAAATTCCTGTCCACGGGCCGCACATTTCAGCCGGCACCAATGCTCGTCTTCTCGTTGCCAGCGAGCCATCTTGTGATGGTAGCTGAGCGGTTCCTGATCCGGCCCGGGCATGAACGCTGCCGGCAAGCGCCAGTCCGTCACACCCGTGGCATCCGGCGCTGTCAGGCGCTGGAGCCCGCCAATAACCGGCACCACGCCGGCACCCGGGAGTGGTTGATTTAATCCGGGCAGGCTCAGTTGTTCCTTTGCCACATACAGACTGTTGTGAGCTGAACGCTGGCCATGCAGGTGCGGGTGATACGCGGCCCAGGCGGGCACCCGTGGTGCTTCGCCCAGCGGCCACACCTCTGCCACCTGCAACCAGCCCCAGACAGCGTGAAAAGCCCGCGTACCGGGAACAAACCGCCAGCGCCCTCTGTGCTGTTCCGCAGGGCGAAACAGTGCGAAGAATAAAAACAGATCCCCGTCGCCCACCCCATGATTGGCCAGATGCGCCTGCGCCGCGCTGTGCTGGCCCAGCAGCGGCCGCCAGCCCGGCTCCCGTTGATAGGCATCCGCCAGCAGATCCGGGTCCAGGTGCGCACCTTTACGGGAAAAACCCCGGTGTCCGGTTAGCTGCGACACCATGGGCCCAATCAATTCACCGGCATGTCGGACCTGGCTGTAGCGAATGGGTGATTGCGGGTCAGGAATGGGCAAAGCCAGGCCGCTGCCGTCCGGAAAGACCGGGTTCGGGCAGCCGCCAGCGGAGGTGTCGAAGCCTTTTCTGCTGAGGATCAGCTTCATGGGTTTACGCGCCTTATAGCTGTTAAATCAAAGCGTTGGTAAGCGAATACAGACTGTCCCGGATTACTGGACAAACCGTTCCGTCAAAATCTCTTTATTATCACTTGTTAACGATTATCATTTGCCCACCTGAAAGATTGCCAACCAGTAAGGAGTTATTCATGGCGTTCCAGAAAAAGCTGTTAGCGGTGGCCATTCCCCTGCTATCCACCGGGGTCTCCCTAAATGCCGCTGCCCAGCCAACCGAGCTTGACGAGATTGTTGTGTCGGCCTCCGGCTCTGAACAGAAAATAACAGATGCGCCGGCCAGTATCAGCGTGGTCAATCAGGAAGCGCTTCAGCAGAACCAGTATTCCAACCTGGCCGAAGCACTGGAAACCGTCGAAGGCGTGGATGTGCGCCAAAGCACCGGCAAAACCGGCGGCCTGAACATCAGCATTCGCGGCCTGCCCAGCGACTACACCCTTATCCTGATCGATGGCCGCCGCCAGAACGCGCCAGGTGGCGTTACCCCGAACGGCTTTGGCGACACTTCAACCAGCTTCATGCCACCGGTCTCCGCGATTGAGCGCATCGAAGTAATCCGGGGCCCCATGTCTACCCTCTACGGTTCCGATGCTATCGGCGGCGTGGTTAATATCATCACCAAGAAGGTGTCTGACGAGTGGTCCGGCTCCGTTTCCCTTGAGCACACTTTCCAGGAACACCGGGAATATGGCGACACTGGCAAAACCAGCTTCTACACCAGCGGCCCGTTGATCGAGGATACCCTTGGCCTGGCCGTACGAGGCAGCGTACTGGACCGCTCCGCTTCCGATATCACATTCGATGATGGCAGCGAGGCGCCCAAGCGGGGCGTGGCGCCGGTTGATGGCAGAAATAGTCATATCGGTGCCCGGCTGTCCTTTGTGCCGATGACCGGCCATGAGTTCTATCTTGACGCTGAGACCGGGCGGCAGGTTTATAACAATGACGAGTGCCAGTTGGGGACGCTAGATGGTCGAACAAGATCCTGCGAGCCAGACACCGACGACGAGGCTGACGGTTACTCCGATGAGCTGAGATTCAATCGCGATCAGTTGGCTTTAGGGAGCAACAGCCGATTCGGCTTCGGCACCTGGTCGAATGATCTGACTTACAACGTCACTGAAACTAAAGGCCGAACACTTCCTGGCCCGTTCGGAGAAGCCTACGATCCACCCTATCAGGATCTGATTGGCGGCGCAGATCGTGAACTGGAGTCCAAAGACACTGTTCTGGATACCAAGCTTGTCTCTCCCCTTGGCAACAACCACATCGCAACGTTCGGTGCACAATACCGTGACACAGAGCTGACTGACGGCATCGCAGGCACCACGTTTGAACAAAGCTCCTGGGCCGTATTTGCAGAAGACGAGTGGTACCTGCGTGACAACCTCGCACTGACGCTAGGCGGTCGCTATGAAGACCATGATGCTTTCTCGGGCCATTTCACACCCAGGGCCTATCTGGTCTGGAATACCACGCCAGCCTGGACATTCAAAGGTGGCGTAAGTCAGGGCTACAAGACACCGGAAATCAGCGACCTGCACGATGGGATCAATGGTGTAACCGGTCAGGGCGATACAATCACCATCGGCACTCCCGGCCTGGAGCCTGAAAAAAGCACCAACTATGAGATTGGGGCCTACTACGACAACCTGAACGGTTTCAAAGCGAATGCAACGGTGTTTTACACCGATTTTGAGGACAAAATTGATAGCGGCACCTCAGTCACTATCAATGGCGACCCGAACATTCCGGATGGAACCTACGATCAATTGGACAACATCGGCGAAGCCGAAACCCGTGGCATCGAGCTGGCCTCAAGCTGGCAGTTTGCTCAGGACTGGAGCGTGCTAGGTAATTACACCTTCACCGATAGTGAGCAGAAAAGCGGTGAAAATCGCGGTGCCAAGCTGACCAACACCCCGGAACACGTCTTCCATGCTCGCCTGAACTGGCAGGCCACCGATCAGTTGGATCTCTGGTTGTCGGGCGAATACCGCGGAGAAAGGACCCGCTTCACCAAGGTTAAAGGCGAGTACGATGACGAAGAGCAGGCCATCGACAACGCCGTGGGCGACCTGGATGCTTACGCGCTATTCCACCTCGGCGGCGCGTATCAGGCCAGCGACAAGGTGACCCTGACCGCAACTATCTACAACCTGCTGGACAAAGACTTCCTGTCTGGCGCGAGCTATACCTATGATGATGGCGGCACTCAGGAAACAGGCTGGGCATCTGATTACATTTATCAGAACCGAGGCATGGCCCAGGGCGGCACCATCGAACAAGGCCGTCGTCTATGGCTCTCCGCCACCGTGGAATTCTAAGCCCAACTATTTAAGTTAGCTCAGTTCAGGGGAGGCCATTCGGCCTCCCCTTTTTTGTCTAAACGCACTCTGAATTCTGCCGTTCAGTGGCGCCGGCACCGGCCGGCTCGACCCAGGCCTCCGGAACCGATCCCCGTACATGGGCAAGAAACGCCCGCACCCGGCGCGGCAGGTGCCCGTGGGGGTACAACAAGGTTACCGGCAATTCCGGCCCCTGCCAGTCTGGCAGGCAGCATTGAAAGCTGCCGGGGTGCGCTTGCATTCGGCGCTCCACAAGCCAGTGGGGCATCAGCCCAAGGCCTCGGCCCGCAGCAATGGCATCGCCCTGTACACAGGACTGATCCACCGTCAATCGCCGGGCGGGGGTGGCCACCGGATAAGTGCCCTGCCTCGGGTTTCGCAGCAATAACCCGCCCTGTGTGTCACCCAGCAGATCCACCCAGGGGTGGTCCGCTAAATCACCGGGTGTGGAGGGCATCCCGTTTTTCCGGAAATAATCCGGGCTGCCGTATATGCCTTGCGACAGCCCACCCAGTGTTTCCTGGCGCAGTGCGGTTTCCCCCACCAGGCCGAGCCAGAGGCAGACGCCGTCTTCCAGGTTATCCGGGACCTCTCGCTGGGTCTGGATCATCACCTGAAGGTCACCATGTTCGGCCATAAACGCTTCCACAACCCGGGAAAACCAGCCCCGTACGAACGATTCATGGCATTGCAGAACCAGTTTGCCGGTGACTTCCTCTTTCAGTTCATCCAAGGCTTCGCGTCCCTGGGCCATCAGTTCCAGCACATCGTTGCTGTAACGGTAGAACACCCTGCCCGCCTCGTTGGGCACAATCTTCCGGGACTGGCGCAACAGCAACGGCTGGCCAACGGTTTGTTCCAGCTGCCGTATGCGCCGGCTCAGGGTGGATTTGGGCAACCCCAGGTCTCGGGTGCTGGCCGTCAGACTGCCCGAACGCACCACCGACACAAAGGCTTCCAGTTCCTGCAAGTCATACATGTTTGCGTCTCACTAATTGCAACCGACTGTTCCAACTTAACACTTTAAAACACTAATGCGAACCATTATCATTATATTAATTCTTGATTTGCTTCCTACCCATGCATCAGAGAGCACCTGTACCAATGAGCAGCGTCCCCACGAAAACCCGATCTGCGGCCAAAAAGTCTTTTCTCGCATTGGCCGCCATCGCCTTTTCCCTGAATGTGGCAAAAGCAGAGAGCCGTACCGTCGAGACTGCTTTCGGCCCTGTCACCATTGAAGGTCAGCCCGAACGGGTGGTTACCCTGTACGAGGGTGCCCTGGACACGACACTGGCGGTTGGCTCCAGCGCCGTGGGTGCGGTGATTACCCGTGGCGGCAGTGACGTGGCCGACTACATCCAGCCACAGGCCGCCGATGTCGCCATCGTTGGCGCACCGGCAGAAACCAACATCGAAGCGGTCATTGCTGCCCGCCCGGATTTGATTCTGGCCGCACCGAGAACCAGTAAACAGCAATACCAACTGTTGTCCCGGGTGGCCCCGGTAGTTGTGTCAGATGTGCCCATGTTCCAGCCGGACAGCTGGAAACAGGAGACCCAGCTGTTCGCCCGGGCCCTGGGCCAGGAAGAAGCCGGCGAAGCGGTCATTGAACAGGTGGAAAGCCGGATAGCTGAAGTACGCCAGTTGGTGGAAGCCACCATTCCCGAAGACAGGCGCGACGCCACGCTGGTGCGCTGGATGCCACAGGGACCGCTGATCATGGCTGAGGGCCTGTTCTCAGCCTCCATCCTGCAAGCCACCGGTTTTGAGGTGACGGATAACAATCTGGTTAAAGAGGGCCGTCCGCACAGCGAACCACTGAGCCTGGAAAACCTCACGCGCATGGACCAAAGCTGGGTGGTGCTGGCGACTCTGAATGAAGACGGTAAAAAAGCGCTGGAGTCCGCCCGCAAGTCACCGGCCTTCGAACGCCTGAATGCCGTGCGGAACGAACAGGTCATCAGCGTCAGCGGCCAGCTCTGGACCAGCGCTTCCGGCCCATTGGCGGCACTGGCCATTCTGGATGACATCGAAACGGCCGTGCAAAACATTCAGCCCTGAAGGTTCCGTCCTTGAAAGCCATGGTCCCCAACCGCGCGGTTGCGTCCCGCGCCTCATTCCCGTCGCGGCTGTTAACGACATGGCTTGTGGCGGGCTTTTTGTTGTCGCTGGTTGTAATGGCCAGCCTGCTCTACGGTGCCGGACCGGTCTCCCCCGGGGACGCTTTTGCTGCGTTACTTGGCAATGGCCCGGATAATGCCCACTTCGTGGTCTCCGAACTGCGTGGGCCACGCACGATGATCGGCCTGGTTACCGGGCTGGCGCTGGGACTGGCGGGCGCCTTGCTGCAATCGATGACCCGCAACCCCCTGGCTGAACCCGGCTTGCTCGGCGTGAGCGCTGGCAGTGGCTTTGCCGTGGCGCTCGCCATTTTATTCGGCGCCAGCAACGCCACACTCACCACCTTCGTGGCCCAACTCGGGGCACTTGCCGGTTGTGCACTGGTCATTGCCGCCACCCGGGTGCAGGGCCTGGGCAATGATCCGGTCCGGCTGATTCTGGCCGGGGCCACATTGAGCGGCCTGCTGCTGGCGCTTACCTCCATGCTGATGCTGATGGACCAGCGGGCCGCCGATGAAATCCGCTTCTGGATCACCGGCAGCATTGCCGGAAAACCACTAACCCTGCTCAGCAGCACCCTGCCTGCCATTGCAGTGGGTTTGCTGATCATTGCCATGGTTGCGCGCCCACTGGCGGCCATGGCGCTGGGCGAAAAAGCGGCGGTCGGGCTGGGGCATCATCCCGGCCGCATTCGCTTTCTGATTACCCTCTCGGTCGCCTTGCTGGTGGGTTCCGCCACCGCCCTGGCCGGCCCGCTGATTTTTGTCGGGCTGGTGGTGCCTTTTATTGCCCGTGCCTTTGCCGGCCCGGATATCCGAAAAACACTGTGGCTTTGCTTACCGATTGGCCCAGCCGTGGTGCTGGGCGCTGACGTGCTCTCCCGGCTGATCGCGGCCCCGTCGGAATTACCACTGGGCGTAGTGACCGCACTGATTGGCGCACCCGTATTGCTGGCCATCGTCCGGGCAGGGCGAATGCCGTCGCTGTAACCCTTGAACCCGCAGGTTAATTGAACATGCTCCTTGCCCTGACCGACAAACGCACCGGACTCGCCAATGGCTTTCTTTTACTGGCTCTGGTAGCCGCCAGCCTGAGCTCGATGTCACTGGGCACGATTTCAGTGGCTCCTCTCGATGTTCTGGGCTCACTGCTGGGCAAGGCCGATCCGATGACGGATTTCGTGGTGAAAGAATTGCGCGGCAGCCGCATTCTCGCCGGCCTGCTAAGCGGCGCGGCACTTGCGGTGGCCGGCTGCCTGATGCAAACCCTGGCCCGCAACCGCCTGGCCACGCCGGGCATTATCGGTATCGATAACGCCGCCACAGCTTTTGCCGTGGCATCGGTGGTGGGCATTGGCCTGAGCCTGGCACCTTCAGCCATGGCACTGGCAGGCGCAGCTGCCGCTACTTCACTGGCGTTCGGACTGGCGGGCGCGAACGGTACGCGGGGTTATCGGTTCATCGTCGCGGGCATTGGTATTGGCGCCATCGCCGGTGCCGCGACTCAGGTGATGCTCAGCCGTGTGGCGATTGACGCCGCCAACGCCGCTTATCCCTGGACCGTCGGCAGCCTGAATGCCCGGTCCGGTCACAGTGTGGTAATCCTGTCCATCGGCCTGGTGCTTGCCGCTATCTTGCTGGCCATTATTAATCGTGGCCTGAACACCCTGCAGTTTTCCGACGCTGTGGCCATTGCCCTGGGCACCCGCTTGCGGGCTATCCGCATTCTGGGTCTGGGGCTCTCGGTATTGCTGACTGGCCTGGCGGTTTCTGTTTGCGGTCCCGTCGGGCTGGTCGCCCTGCTGGCCCCGGAACTGGCCCGCACGCTTTGCCGACCGGGCAAGGTTCCCCTGTTGGCCTCGGGGCTTGCCGGCGCCACCTTTATGGTGCTGGCCGATTTGCTGGGCCGCACCCTGTTTTCGCCACTGGAAATTCCCGTGGGCATCATCACTGCCATTGTTGGCAGCCCCTATCTTTTGTGGATTCTGCTGAAACCGTCCAATCGGAGCCTTACATGAACCTGACCGAGACCGCTACACTGGCTGCCGACAACATCACACTCGCCCACCGGAAGTTCACGGTTGCCAAAAACCTGAGCGTAACGCTCCCGCCAGGCAAAGTTACCGCCATTGTCGGCCCCAACGGCTGCGGTAAATCCACGCTACTAAACGGCCTGGCCCGGATTCACGCACCCGACACCGGCACGGTTCTGCTGGACGGCAAAGACATTCATGTCCTGCCCTCGAAGGAAGTCGCCCGCAAGCTGGCCCTGCTGCCCCAGGACAACACCGCGCCCGAAGGCCTGACCGTGGCCGATCTGGTGCGTTTTGGCCGCCAGCCACATCAGGGCTGGATGAAACAATGGTCCCGAAAGGACCAGCAAGCGTTCGACCACGCCGTGACCGCCGCCGATGTCATCGAGCTGCAGGATCGTGCACTGGACACCCTCTCCGGGGGGCAGCGCCAGCGGGCCTGGATTGCCATGGCCGTGGCTCAGGAGACACCCTTACTATTATTGGACGAGCCCACCTCGGCGCTGGATCTTGGCCACCAGATTGAAGTGTTCGAGTTGATCCGGCAGCTGGCAGCGCAGGGAAAAACCGTTGCCATGGTGGTGCACGACCTGGCTAGCGCCTGTCGTTATGCTGATCATATGGTGGCCATGAAAGCGGGCAAGGTGATTATGGAAGGTCCTCCGGGCGAGATTGTTTCGCCGGAGCTCGTGCATACCTTGTATGGGGTGCACTGTGATTTGCTGGAAGACCCGGCAACCGGGAGTCCACTCTTGGTGAATATGCGGCGAGAAAGAAGTGACCACGCCAGATGTCAGTAAGGGGGTAGGGCTTTCCAAAACTGTCTGCAGCCAGGGATGGCTGCAGTCAAGCCCTACAGGGATGTACTTGCGCGGCGTGTTTTGGAAAACCCTACCCCCTTACTGACTTGCACATAGTTTAATCAGCCACGCTTCGAAGCCAACCGCGCCTTTTCCCTCTGCACCGCCCTCGGTGCACCGAGTGCCAACAGCGCCGCACCCACAGAGCAGGCAAGCATGCTGGCGACAATCGGCAACAGGCTTTCGCCACCAAAGGTGGATGACAGAGCGCTGATGCCGCCAGCCAGGGTGAACTGAGAAGCGCCCAGCAAAGCAGCGGCGGTTCCCCCCATGTGTGGGAAGAAGTCGAGGGCGTTAGCCATGTTGTTGGGCACGATGCCACCCTGGAAGCCGATGCTGGTGATGATTAGCCCGGCCACCGCCCAGAACGGTCCATCCAGTGCCACAACCGTGACTAGTCCGACCAGCGCCAGGCTTTGCAGCAGCACCTGGAAGCGCAGCAGAACCACCGAGTGGAAATGGCGTAACAGCGGGCGGTTGATCAGGTTCAGTGTGGCCATCAGGGCAATGTTAGCGGCGAACAGGATAGAAAAGCTGCTGTTGGAAAGGCCAAACCACTCCTGGTAAATAAAGGACGAGTGGGTGATGAACAACAGCATGGCGCTGAAGCACAGTACCTGAATACCGATAAAACGCATGGTGGTTTTATGGCGCAGCACCAGCAGGTAGTTGGTCACCAGGGTGCTGACCGGCGTGGTGGCGCGGGGACGGGGTTTGAGCTTGGGAAACAAAGCCAGCTGCAGCACCATGGCCAGAAACACCGCGTAACCGGCCAGCACAACAAAGATAAAATGCCAGTCGCCCAGCGCCAGCATGAGCGCACCGAGTGAGGGTGCGGCCGCCGGGGCGATGAACATGATCAGGCCAATCAGGCCGAACAGTCGTGCGGCGTCCTGGCCGCTGACCTGATCGCGCACGATGGCCGGCACCGAGACCGCACAGAAGGCACCGCCAACGCCCTGGATCACCCGCCAGACCGACATTTCCATCAACGAACCGGCCTGCGCCACCATCACGGCCGCACCGGCGAAAATGGCCAGGCCGCCCAACAGAATCATGCGCCGGCCATAGCGGTCAGACAGCGGGCCGCCCACCAATTGGGCCATACCCAGTGTGGCCACGTAGGCGCTGAGGGTGAGCCCCACATCGGAGTGATGTATACCAAAACCGTCAGCAATGTCCGGGAAGGCGGGCAGGTAGGCATCGAGGGCCAGGGGGCCCAATGCTACCGTCATGCCCAGCAAAAGTGCCAAGTAAAAATGGGACAAGATCTACCTCCTGTTAGCAGGTAGATAGCTAACAATAATTATTATCAAAGAACAATGAGCGGTTTCCGAAGGTTCAGGGAACCGCCAGGCTTCAATCAACCGAGGATGCATTCCCGGCTGTGCTGCCGGCTCAGTTCACGGCGCTGCTCGCGCAGCCGGTTGCCCCGATCGTTTTCATAGCCGCTGCGCAACTGGGCCTGGATACGTTTAAGGCGCTGCTCCAGTTTTCGGCAACTGTCGGCTTTTGCGGATTTGTCTCCGGAGCTGAAGCGGTCTTCGTGCTCGGATTCCAGCATTTTACCCACGGCCCGCCGGCTGCGGCTGACACTGTCGGCCTGCTTCAGGTTCTCGTGCATGGGTACAGTAACCATGGGTTGCATGTCTAAGGGCTGGTGGTTGCCCTGCTCCGGCGGGGTGTCGGAGAAGTGCACGGCGCCTTTGGCGTCGGTCCATTGGTAGATTTCGGCAAACGCATGAGGGGAAAGCCCTGCACAAACCAGCAGGGCCAGGGCCGTGATCCTTGGCATGATGTTCACTTCCTGTGTTGTTTAATAGCTTGTTAATAGTCCGACCGTCAGTTTACGGGGGAGGCCTTTCCAAAACACGCTGTAAAGACATCCCTGTCCCGCTCGAGCTCCGCCATCCCTGGCTCCGCACGGTTCTGGAAAGGCCTCCCCCGCAAACCGACTCCTATCTGCAACCCTAGACTGAAAAGATCGACGAGTGCAATAAGGTGCACCTACCTATCCAACAACTCTACCCAGTGCTGCACCGGCACTTTGGCCTTGCTCTCCAGATGCAACTGGCAGCCAATGTTGGCGGTGACAATCCTCACCGGATCTTCCACCGTCAGTGCCTTCAGTTTGTTATCCAGCAGCTTCTGGCTCATTTCCGGCTGGGTGATGGAATAGGTGCCCGCCGAACCGCAGCACAGGTGCTTGTCGCGGGTTTGCGCCAGGGGCACGCCGGCACGGGTCAATACCTGTTCCACCACGCCGTTCTGTTTCATGGCGTGTTGCAGGGTACAGGGGCAATGGAACGCCACCTTGCCACCCTCGGCGCTGGCTTTCAGTGGTTCCAGATCCTCTTTTAGCAGGAACTCGCCCAGATCCACACACAACTCGCTGACACGCGCGGCTTTGCCGGCATAGACGGGGTCATGGCGAAGCAGGTGGCCGTATTCCTGCACCATGGCGCCACAACCGGAGGCTGTCATCACGATGGCCTCCGCTCCAGACTCAATGGCCGGCCACCAGGCATCGATGTTCCGGCGCATTTCCTGCAGGCCGCGTTCATGTTCGGAGAGGTGATAGTTCACCGCACCGCAGCAACCGGCCTGTGGCGCTTCCACCAGGGTTATGCCCAGCTTGTCCAGCACCCGGGCGGCAGCGGCGTTGGTGTTGGGTGCGGCCGAAGGCTGCACGCAGCCGGCCAAGGCCAGCACAATGCGGTTGTGACTAGACGACGGCCAGGGGCTGGCCTTTCGTCTGGGCGGCACCTTGGCCCGAAGCGCCTGCGGTAAAACCGGCCGGAAGGCCTGGCCTACACGCAGACCAAGACCAAAGAGGCGGCGGTTGGGCAGCAGGCGGGTCAGCCCCCAGCGCAGCCACTTTTCCTTGGCCGGGCGAGGCAATTGTTCGTCGATCAACCCCCGGCTGATGTCCACCAGGCGGCCGTACTTCACACCGGAGGGACAGGTGGTTTCGCAGCTGCGGCAGGTCAGGCAGCGGTCCAGGTGTTCCCGGGTTTTCTCGGTGACTTCGCTCCCTTCCAGGAACATCTTCATCAGGTAGATTCGCCCCCGGGGACCGTCCCGCTCGTCGTTCAGTTCCTGGTAGGTCGGGCAGGTGGCGGTGCAGAAACCGCAGTGCACGCAGGCCCGCAGGATTTCCTCGGCTTCCTGCCCCTCGGGGGTATTGGCAAATTGTTGAACCAGATTCGTTTGCATGATTACAACCAGCTGTAGAGGCGGCCCGGGTTAAACAGGCCGTCGGGATCGAACGATTGCTTGATGCGGCGCTGAATGGCTTTCAGCGCCTCGGGCTGGGAGAGCATCACCTCACCGGTGCGGTCTCCGCCACGGAACAGGCTGACCTGCCCGCCGGCCTCAAGAGCCAGTGGCTCCAGGTCTCTCAGGGTCGCCTGCCCCCGGTACCAGCGCTGGGCGCCGGCCCAGTCCACCAGCCAGGGGCCATCCAGGCTCGGCATGATCGCAGAGGACTTCACGGAAAAGCGCCAAAACGGGTCATCACCGGCGAAGAACTCGTGCTGCAGGTCCCGAATCTGCTGCCAGAGCGCATCGCCGCCTTCAAACACCTCGCCCTCCCACTGCTCAGCCGTGGCCTCCACCGCCGAACGGGCACCGGCCAGCCGCAGGTAGACTTTGCCATCGAACCAGCAGGCGCCGGTCAGGGGCTTGGGCTCGCCGGCGCGGCGGTTCATGTAATCAATGGCGCTGTCCAGGGGCATTTCCTGTACCAGGGTGGCGGTGGTCGCCGGCTTGGGCATGACTTTCAGGCTGATCTCTGTCATCACGCCGAGCGTGCCCATGGCGCCGGCCTGCAGGCGCGAGACATCGTAGCCCGCCACGTTTTTCATGACCTGCCCACCAAAGCGCAGGTGTTCGCCCTGGCCATTGAGCAGACGCAGCCCCAGCACCTGATCCCGCACCGAACCGCTCCAGGGCCGCGCGGGGCCGGACAGGTTGCAGGCCAGGGTACCGCCAATGGTGGCGCCCTCACCGTTTTCGCCCAACCGGGGCGGTTCAAAGTGCAGGCACTGGCCTTCCTCGGCCAGCACGGCTTCGATCTCACTCAGCGTGGTACCGGCGCGCACCGTCAGCACCAGCTCCACCGGGTGATATTCCACAACGCCAGTATGTTCGGCCAGGCTGAGAGTCGCGGCGTCATTGTCCGGTGTCCTCCCCATGAACGATTTGGTACCACCGCCGACGATATTCAGTGTTTGCCTTTCCGCGCGGGCCTTGAGTACTTGCTCCTGCAGGGATTGAATTTGATCAGCCATGCTCGGCCCCCGCCTGTTCGTGCTTGTGTTGTTTGTGCTCAATCGAGCGGTATTCCTGGCAGAACTTGAGCGTAGGCACGCCCTTGCCCGGGTTGAGGATACCCTTGGGGTCGAAGGCGACTTTCACGCTGTGGAACTGCGCCAGTTCCCGGTCATCGAACTGCACCGCCATCTGCCGGATCTTCTCCACGCCCACGCCGTGCTCGCCGGTGATGCAGCCGCCCACTTCGACACACAGCTCCAGAATCCGGGAACCGAAGGCCTCGGCCTTCTCAAACTCGCCGGGCACGTTGGCGTCAAACAGGATCAACGGGTGCAGGTTGCCATCGCCGGCATGGAAAACATTGGCCACGCGCAGGCCGAACTCGTCCGACATCTTTTCCATTTCAAGCAGTACGCGGGCCAGATGGCGCCGGGGAATGGTGCCGTCCATGCAGTAATAATCCGGGGAGATGCGCCCCACGGCCGGGAACGCCGATTTGCGGCCTTTCCACAACAGCGCCCGCTCTTCCTCGCTGGTGGAGGTGCGAATGGAGGTGGCGCTGAGCTTGCGGAACACGGCCTCGGCCTCGGCGATGTGTTCGTCCACTTCCTCTTCGGTGCCATCCACCTCGCACAGCAGCAGGGCCTTGGCGTCCCGTGGATAGCCGGCCTGGCAGAAATCATCGGCGGCAATAATGGCGTGGCCGTCCATCATTTCCAGGCCACCGGGGATAATGCCATGGGAGATCACCGCGCCCACCGCGTCGCCCGCCTTTTCGATGCTGTCGAAGCCGGCCATGATCACCCGCGCCACTTCGGGGGTGGGCAGCAGCTTCACGGTGACTTCCGTGACCACCCCCAACAAACCTTCCGAACCGGTCAGCAGCGCCAGCAGGTCCATACCGCAGGCATCCAACCCATCGCTACCAACGGTGACTCGTTCGCCCTCAACGGTGATCACTTCCACTTTCAAAAGGTTGTGAACGGTCAGCCCGTATTTCAGGCAATGCACGCCGCCGGAGTTTTCCGCCACGTTACCGCCGATGGTGCAAGCGATCTGGGAGGACGGATCAGGCCCGTAATAAAGGCCGTATTGCGCTGCCTCTTCACTGATGGCCAGGTTGCGCACGCCCGGCTGCAACCGGGCAGTGCGGGCCACCGGGTCAATATCCAGGATGCGATTGAACTTGGCCAGCGACAGCACCACACCCTCTTTATGGGGCATGGCACCTGCACACAGGCCCGTGCCCGCGCCCCGGGCCACGACCGGCACACCCTTTTCATGGCAGATGCGCATCACCCGCTGCACCTGCTCCACGGTTTCCGGCAGCACCACCAGCATCGGCATCTCCCGATACATGGCGAGGCCGTCGCACTCGTAGGGCTTGAGGGTTTCCTCGTCACTGATGACGAACTGTGGGTCGATAAACGACCGGAATTCGTCCGCCAGCTGCTGTTTGCTGGATCTGGATTCGCTTGTCATGGCTCTCTCGGGTGTTATTGGCGTTTGCCTAGAAAATAGTCGATTCCAGCCTGGGCGCAATCCATGTCCTGTTGCGGCGTGCCGGAGCTCAGGCCAATGCCGCCCACCACGTCGCCGTCGACGATAACCGGCAGGCCGCCACCGACGGAGCTGAGGCGTCCGCCCACTTCGGTGTTGATGCCAAAGGCCAGGTTACCGGGCACATTTGCGGCGTTGTATTCGTGGGTGGCTTTTCTGGCGGCACCGGCGGTGAAGGCCTTGTCCTGGGCGATGATCACGCTGGTGGTTTTGCCACCGTCCATCCGCTCAAAGGCAATCAGGTTGCCGGATTCATCAGTCACCGCGATGCACATGGGCACACCGATCTCCCGGGCCTTTTCCGAAGCGCCGGCAATCAAAGTCCGCGCGTCGTCCAGAGACAGTCGTTTTATGGTAAGCATGGTCGGCACCTATTTTGTTGTTGGAGGGTTACCGCGATATACCTTCGATGGTCTTTGGATTCGCCTCAAAGGTCCATAGGTTTTGCAACTGGTCCGACCAGTTTATTTGATGCCAGTTCGGCGGGTAACGCTAAGGTGCCGTGTATCGGGAAGTTTGCCCGGGCCCCGAGCCATCGCCTAAACTACCGGTAAACACAGCAACTGGTCAGACCAGCAGGCAATGGGCATATCCAGAGACATCTCCTATCGACTCGAACACCTGATTCTGGAAGGTGGGCTTGCACCCGGCCAGAAAATACCCTCGGAGCGCCAGCTTTCCGCCCGCTTGCAAGTGTCCCGCTCGGCGGTTCGCGAGGCGCTTCATGAGTTACAGGCGCGGGGCGTGATAGAGACCCGTCACGGCAAAGGCTCGTTCGTCGCCAGTATTGTTCCGGATGCCGACAACCGGCATTCCGACAGCCCTCTGATGTACCTGTACCAGGGCCACTCCCGCACCCTGTTTGACCTGCTGGAAGTTCGGGAGCAACTGGAAGGCCAGGCAGCGTTCCTTGCCGCCCAGCGCGCCACCAATCTGGATCGCCACCGGCTTACCCAGGCCTATCAGGCCCTGGAGAACACCGACCCGCTGCACAATGCCCGCCTGGACCACGGGTTTCATCAAGCCATTGTTGAGGCCTCCCACAACCCAGTGCTGGTACATGTGCTCAGCGGCCTGAAAAACATGATGCTGCTGACAGTCCAGGCCTCGGTATCGAACCTGAATCCCCGGGAGGAGATGCGGCGCCGGATCACCAGGCACCACAAGCAGCTGTACGAGGCAATCATGGCCGCCAACCCCCGGCAGGCCCGTAAAATTGCCACCCACCACGTTCAGTTTGTGCGCCAGACCTTGATGGAAATGGAAAAACGGGGCGACCAGCTACTGCGCGAGCCAGCCCCGGAAGCTCCTTAAGGCTTGCATTGATCAACAATTAAGCGAGAATGGCGTTCAAACATCCGTTTCGAATAAGACAATTTGCTATTGATTTCCTCGGCCGCAGTCCGTAAAACAAGCGCCTTTGAAAAAACAGCCTCAGGAGCCACCCCATGGCGGAACCCGCGCCTCTGATTTGCAGGGACATTCACAAAACCTTCGACAAGCACGAAGTACTGAAAGGAATCTCTCTGGAAACCCGCAAGGGCGATGTGGTCTCGTTGATTGGCAGCTCCGGTTCCGGTAAAAGCACCTTCCTGCGTTGCATCAACCTGCTGGAAACGCCCACCTCCGGCGACATTATCGTGCACGGTGACCCGATCCGGTTCACCGAGAACCGCAAGGGCCAGCGCATTCCAGCTGACAATAAACAGGTGGAGCAGATTCGCGCCCGGCTTTCCATGGTGTTCCAGGGTTTCAATCTGTGGTCACACATGACCATTCTGGAGAACATTATCGAGGCGCCGGTGCACGTGCTGAAGGTGCCCAAAAAAGAAGCCATCGAGCGGGCCGAGGCGTATCTGCACAAGGTCGGCATTTACGAGCGCAAGGACTATTACCCGGCCCAGATGTCCGGTGGCCAGCAGCAGCGGGCAGCCATCGCCCGGGCCCTGGCGATGGAGCCGGAAGTGATGTTGTTTGATGAACCCACATCGGCACTGGACCCGGAGCTGGTGGGCGAAGTATTGAAAGTGATGCAGAGTCTGGCCGAGGAAGGCCGAACCATGATCGTGGTGACCCACGAGATGGCCTTTGCAAGGGATGTGTCGAGTCAGGTCCTGTTCTTGCATCAGGGCGTGATTGAAGAGCAGGGTACGCCGCAAAAGGTATTCGACAACCCGGATTCCGAGCGGATGAAACAGTTTCTTGCTCCCAAGTTCTGAGCCGGTGCTACCTTTAACCGGTAACAGAACTGAAAACTTCCATAAAAATTAAAGCCCACAAGGCAAAACTGGAGAAGTGACACATGAAAAAACTGATGGTTGCCGCAACAACTGCCCTGGCCCTGATGGCCGGCGGCGCCCAGGCCCAGGACCGCGACCTGCGTATCGCCTTCGACGTTCCCTACGAGCCCTTTGAATACCGCAACGACGACGGCGAGCTGACCGGTTTCGAGGTAGAGCTGGCCGAGGCCATGTGCCAGGAAATGCAGGCCAACTGTGAATTCGTTATCCAGGCCTGGGACGGCATGATTCCCGGTCTGCTGGCCCGCAAATTTGATCTGATCATGTCCTCCATGTCGATCACCGAAGAGCGCGCCAAGCGGGTGAACTTCTCCGAGCCCTACTACATCACCCCGGGTGGCTGGTTTGCTCCGGAATCCTTTAATACCGACGTGACCGACATGGCGGCCATGGAAGGCAAAACCGTGGGCGTGCAGCGTGGCACCACCATGGATTCCTACGTGACCGAGAACATGGGCGGTACCGTGAACATCAAGCGCTACACCACTGCCGAGGATATGGTCCTGGACCTGGAAGGCCAGCGGCTGGACGTGGTGTTCGTTGATTACCCGGTGGGCGAGCAGACTATCCTGAACCGAGAGGGTTTCAAGGAAGTCGGTGAGCCGGTGAAACTGGGTCAAGGCGTTGGTGTAGCCATGCGCAAGCGTGACCGGGAGCTGGCCGATGAGGTTAACGCCGCCCTGAAAACGCTGAAGGAAGACGGCACCTACGACGCCATTATGGAAAAATACTTCAGCTACGACATCAAGATTTAACCCAGCTGTTGACGACAAGCCCGGGAGCAGCGCTCCGCTGCTCCCCGCTTCCCGGATATTCCCATGTTTGATCTGAAAGGTTACGGCCCGGAGCTCGCCGCAGGGGCGTTGGTTACCATTGAACTGGCGTTTTTATCCCTGGCCCTGGCACTCACCCTTGGTTTGCTGGGTGCCAGCGCCAAGCTGTCCGGCAATCGGTTTCTGGCCGGCTTTGCCGCCACGTACACCACCCTGATTCGCGGTGTCCCCGACATCGTCATGATGTTGCTGTTCTACTATGGCGGCCAGGTGGGCGTGAATATGCTGTCGGATTACCTGTGGGAAGCCTACGAGATCGACTTCTTCTTCCAGTTTGATCCGTTCATTTCCGGCGTCGTGACCATTGGTCTCATTTTCGGAGCCTACATGACCGAGACCTTCCGCGGTGCCTTTCTGGCGGTGGAAAGCGGCCAGATTGAAGCGGCACGGGCCTACGGGTTCACCCGCTGGCACACCTTCCGGCGGGTCATGGTGCCGCAAATGCTGCGCCATGCCCTGCCCGGCATCGGCAACAACTGGCAGGTGCTGCTCAAAACCACCGCACTGGTGTCGATCATTGGCCTGACCGACATGGTGCGCGTGGCGGAAGAAGCCGCCAAGGCCGAACGCATGCCCTTTCATTTCTTTATTCCGGTAGCGGCGGTGTATCTGGCATTGACCGCCGGCTCGGAACTGTTCATCAAGTGGCTCGACAAGCGGGCGCACGCCGGCGTGGTCCAGGGGAGCTAAGTGATGCCCGAGTTTATTGTCGAGTGGCTTAATCAGAACGACATTTTTACCGCCATGACCCTGATGGAATACTGGGACGGGCTGGTAACCACGGTCCACCTGGTGTTTCTGTCGCTGATTATCGGGCTGGTGGTGGCGGTACCGCTGGCGATTCTCCGCACGGTGAAAAACCCCTTTGTGTCCGGCCCGATCTGGCTCTACACCTATCTGTTTCGCGGCACGCCGTTGCTGATTCAGTTGTATATTATTTATTACGGGGTGGCGCAGATTCACGGCATTCAGGATTCTTTCTGGTGGGAAATTTTCCGCGAACCGCTGTACCCGGCACTATTGGCGTTCACCCTGAATACGGCAGCCTACACCACGGAAATCATTCGGGGAGCCATTGTGGCCACCCCCCATGGTGAAATTGAAGCCGCGAAGGCGTATGGCATGAACTGGTTCTTGCGCATGCGACGGATCATTCTGCCCAGTGCGGCGCGGCGGGCGGTGCAGGCCTATGCCAATGAGGTGATTTTCATGCTGCACGCCAGTGCGATTGCCAGTGTGGTGACCATCGTGGATTTGACCGGGGCGGCGCGGAATATTTATTCGCGGTTTTATGCGCCTTTTGAGGCGTTTATTTTTGTGGCGCTTTGTTACATGGCGCTGACGTTTTTGCTGGTGTTTGCGTTCCGGAAGCTGGAGAAGCGGCTTTTGCGGCACCAAAGACCAGTCAGTTCTTAGGTTTCGGGTGCAAGAACTGCCGCTGGGGATGCCTTTCCGGAAACCGCTACGAGCTTATGGTGCAAGGCCAGCCGGCAGGGAACGCCTTCTGGAAAGCGCTACGAACATTTGTGCAAGGCAAACAGGCAGGAGGCTTCTCCCGGGAACCGCTACGAGCACCCGCAAGCGGGTCCGGCCCGCAATCATAGATTGCGGTCGTCCGGCTGTCGCATGAAGCTTTGCTTCATAAGCGCTCGGCCAGACCCATGTGCGCTTATCTCAGGCCATCCATGGCCTTCGAAATTCCCGGGAGAAACCTCCTGCCTGTCTGCCCCAGAGTTTTTTCGGGGATTCAATTGCGGTCAACTCACAATCCCTGACTAACGGGGACTATATGAACGCTTCAAACCATCTCTTCGATTTCCACGGCGACTGGCTTACCCACACGCTTACCCACGCTTCTGCTGATCTCTCTGAAACCAAAACCGAGCTACCAGACGGCACTCGTGTGTCGCGCAAGGGCACCGGTATGCTGTGGTTCGCGCCACCCGCCGGGCGGGCCAACCTGAACCAGGAAGCGCTGATTGTCTCTGCCGGGATTCATGGCAATGAGACGGCGCCGATTGAGGTGTTGAACGGGTTGGTGTCGGAGTTGTTGGCCGGTGAGTGGTCGCTAGGTTGCCCGCTGTTGCTGATTCTTGGCAACCCGCCCGCAATGGTGGCGGGGGAACGGTTTTTGGATGTGAATCTGAACCGGTTGTTCAATGGGGCGCATCGGGAGAGCCAATACGAAGGGCTGCCGGAGGCGCGGCGGGCGCGGTTTCTGGAGGAGATGTGTCGGCAGTTTGCGATGGCGCATCAGGAGCTGGCGCTGAGCCATTACGATCTGCACACGGCGATTCGGCCTTCGAAGCGGGAGCGGTTTGCGTTGTATCCGCATGTGGAAGGGCGTTCAGTGCCGCCCGCGGATCAGTGTGCGTTTTTGCTGGAAGCCGAAGTGGAGACGCTGCTTCTCCAGCACAAGGAATCCACCGTGTTTTCGGCGTTTTCCGCCAGCCTGCTAGGGGCGGAGAGTTTTACCGTGGAGCTGGGTAAGGTGGAGCCGCTTGGCCACAATGACCTGCGTCGGTTCCGGGGTATTGAACAGGCATTGCGGCGGCGGTTTCGGGGGTTGCCGGCACCGGAGGCGGGGCCGCCGTTTGATCATTTGACGGTATTCGAGGTAGTTCACGAGATTCTGAATACCGGGCCATCGTTCCGGTTCCATGTGCCGGACGATGTGGCGAATTTTACCGAGCATCCATCCGGCACGATGATCTGGGAGGATGACCAGACCTGCTATCGTGTGGGCACGGCGCCGGAGGCGATTGTGTTTCCGAATCCGGCTGTGCCCGTCGGCCAGCGGGTGGGGCTGCTGGTACGGCCGGCGCCACCAGCTTACAACTGGAAGTCGTAGATACTGCCCAGGCCAAGTATGCCGGTAAGCTCGTCCAGAGCCTTGCGGCTTTCTTCCAGCAACATGGGATCGGCCAGGTCGGCTTGCGTGAGCTCGTCCCGGTAATGGGCCTCCACCCAGGTCACCAGTCGTTGGTACAGGTCATCGGTCAGCAGCACACCGTGATTCATGGCCTTCAGTTCGTCGTCTGTCAGGACCACCCGCAGGCGCAGGCAGGCCGGGCCACCGCCGTTGCGCATGGATTGTTTGACGTCGAACACCTCAACGCTGGTGATCGGCCCATTGCTGAGCAACAACTCATCCAGGTATCGGCTCACGGTTTCGATTTCACGACACTCACCCGGCACAGCCAGCAGCATGCCGTCGGGTGTATTCAGCAACTGACTGTTAAACAGGTAGGAGGCCACGGCGTCCTGCAGCGGGACGTCTTCGGAAGACACCCGCACTGCTTCGAGTTCCACGCCCGCCAACCTCTGGCGAATATCCGCCAACACCCGTTGCTCATCCAGAAACGCCTGTTCGTGGTAGAACAGCGCATTGCCGTTGCCCACGGCGATCACGTCGTTGTGAAACACACCCGCGTCGATGGCGGCCGGGTTCTGCTGGGCATACACGGTATGGTCTGCGGTTAACCCGTGCAGGCGAGCGATGGCCTGCGAAGCCTCCAGGGTCTGTCGGGCCGGGTATCTGGCCGGCGCAGGCGCGGCTTCGTTAAACGCAGCTTTGCCGTAGACAAACAGCTCCACTCCCGGCTCACCGTAGCGGCTGCACAACCGGGTATGATTGGCCGCGCCTTCGTCACCGAAGTGGCTGCCCGACGGTAAGGCCGGGTGGTGGGCGAAGTAGCTTTCGTCCGTGAATATGGCTTTCAGGGCCCGGCCGGTCACCTCGTGTTCAATGGAGCGGTGGAACTTGGCGCTGAGGTTGGCAGGCGTGAAATGCACCCGGTGATCACCGGTATCGGCACTGGGCGAGACGGTTGCCGCGTTGGCCGTCCACATGGCCGAGGCTGAAGAAACCGCTGCCAGCACGGCCGGGGCCGATTGAGCCGCCTGCGCCAGCACATCGGCGTCGTTGCCGGTGAACCCGAGGGCGCGCAAGGTGGGAATGTGTGGCCGCTCGTGGGGCGGCAACACACCCTGCACATACCCCCGGTCCGCCAGCAGCTTCATCTTGGCCAGGCCTTGCAACGCGGCTTCCTTCGGGTTGGCCACGGCGTTCACGTTGGTTTTCGAGGCCACGTTACCCCAGGACAGGCCGGCGTAGTTATGGGTCGGCCCCACCAGGCCGTCGAAGTTGGCTTCCACTGCGTGCGTTACCATGGCGGGCGCCCCTTTTCTGTTGTCTTGAGTGTTGTTGTGAGTCGTGGGTTGTGAACCTTGTGCTTTGCCCCTCAAGGCGTCAGTCGAAGCTCAGGCCCGGTGCCAGGTTGTCCGGCATTTCGGGCTTGTCGGCTTCGAGCGAGGCCATGGGCCAGGCGCAGTAATCAGCTGCGTAGTATGCGCTCGGCCGATGGTTGCCACTGGCGCCGACGCCACCAAAGGGCGCCGCACTGCTGGCGCCGGTCAGTGGCCGGTTCCAGTTAACGATGCCGGCCCGGGCTTCTTCCTCCAGCCGTTTGTACAGCTTGCGGTCGTCGGTCAGGATGCCGGCCGCCAGCCCGAAACGGGTACTGTTGGCCAGTTCAAGCGCTTCATCAAAGCTCTTGTAGCGAATCACTGTGAGCAGCGGGCCGAAGTGTTCTTCGTCCTGCTGTTCAAGGCCGGTGGCGTCGATGATCCCTGGCGACAGCAGGCCGGTGCCCGGTTTCAGTTGCTGCATTTCGAGCAACGGCTTTGCGCCCTTCGCCAACAAGTCTTTTTGCGCGTTCAGCAGTTTATCGGCGGCCTCCGGCGAGATGACCGCCCCCATGAACGGCTGTGGCTCGGCATCAAACTCGCCCACTTTCAGTTTGCCAGCCACCTGTGCCAGTCGGTCAAGGAAGGCGTCACCCTTTTTACCCTTGGGTACGAGCAAACGCCGGGCGCAGGTGCAGCGCTGGCCGGCGGAGACAAACGCAGACTGGATGGTGTGATGCACAGCGGCGTCAATATCGGCCACGTTCTGCACGATCAGTGGGTTGTTGCCCCCCATTTCCAGCGCCAGGATTTTTTCCGGCTGGCCACCAAACTGATGGTGCAACTGATGGCCCACGGTGGCGCTGCCGGTAAAAAACAGGCCATCCACAAGCGGATGGCGGGACAGCGACTTGCCGGTGTCGGCGCTGCCCTGTACCAGGTTTAGCACGCCCTGGGGCAAACCCGCTTTTTCCCAGAGCTTGACGGTGATCTCCGCCACACCCGGCGCCAGCTCGCTGGGCTTGAACACAACGGTGTTGCCCGCCAGCAGTGCGGGCACAATATGGCCGTTGGGCAGGTGCCCGGGGAAGTTGTAGGGGCCGAACACGGCGACCACCCCATGGGGCCGGTGGCGAAGCACCGCGCGCCCGCCGGCCACCTCGGTTTTGGACTGACCGGTGCGGGTGTTATAGGCGTCAATGGAAATGGCGATCTTGCCAATCATGGAGGCCACTTCGGTGCGGGCTTCCCACAGGGGTTTGCCGGTTTCCAGGCCGATTTGCCGGGCCAGTGCTTCCTTGTTCAGCTCCAACTGATGGCCAAACCCTTCCACCAGCGCCCGGCGCTGGGCAAAACTCTTGCGCCGCCAGTCAGAGAAGGCCCTTTGCGCCTCGCGTACGGCAGCGTCCACATCTTCCTGATTGGCGGCGTTGCCGTCCCACACGGTGTCACCGGTTACCGGGTGCTCGGATTCAAACGCGGCTCCGTGGCCCTGAAGCCAGAGGCCGTTGATGTAGAGTTCGCCGGTGAGGGTGTGGCTCATAAAACCTCCTGCTAGCCAGTGCCTGAGTTATCGGGTACGTGTTCCCAAAACACGCTTTAAATACATCCATGTAACGCTCGAGCTCCGCCATCCTTGGCTCCGCACGGTTTTGGGAACACGTACCCGATAACTCTCATAATTTGGTACAAAACCTCATCTACTACAGGTATTGCTCACAACCCCACCTCTTTCAAGGGCGTGACCCGCACCTCGTCATCTTCTGTAATTTGCAAGGCATCCATGACCGCTTTCGGTAAGCGCAGGTGGGAGTCACCGCAGGCCGGGACAATGGCCACGCGGAAATCGCTGAAAGAACCATTGCTGACCATGACCGGGTTGTCGCCATGGTCCATGGACACGGAATCGTCTTGCACCACGCGGCGCAGGGTGCTTTGGCGAATGCTGCGGATGTTGTGCAGAAAGGCTTCCAGCAGCGGGCCGCCGTCGAATATGTCCACCAGTCCGTTAAAGTTGAAGCCTTCGGCCTGGAGCATTTTCAGGGCTGGCCGGGTATCACGGTGTACCTGGCCAATCACCTCGCTGGCGCTATCTGGTAGCAGGGACAGATAGATGGGAAAGCGCGGCATGAGTTCGGCGATGAAGCTTTTGTTGCCCAGCCCGGACAGGCGGTCGGCTTCGGTGAATGACATGTCGAAGAACCGCCGGCCCAGGGCTTCCCACAACGGGCTTACGCCCTGGTCATCGGAGATGCCGCGCAGTTCGGCAAAGATTTTGTCGGAGAAGTGCTGCCGGAATTCTCCCAGAAACAGGAACCGGCTGCGGGCCAGTAGCAGGCCGTTGCCACCACCGCGATAGTCTTCTGCCAGCAGCAGAGAGCCGATCTCGGTGGCGTCGGTCATGTCGTTGGTCAGGTAGAGCGTGGGGGTGCGAACGTGTACGTCCAGCTCGCGGCTGTCGTGTACGGTGATGCTCAGGCGGTAATTGTAGAATACTTCGTCCAGCCCTACCCGGGCCTGGATGCCGCTGACGCCCACGCAGCGGTTTTGTTCCAGGTCTTCGAGCACAAACAGGTAGAGCCCGGCGTCCGGTGGACAGCGGCCTTCGAAGGTGTCCCTGGCCTTGCGGATTTTTTGCTGCAGGATGTCGCGGTCCTGCGGGAGCGTGGTCAGGCCGTTGCCGGCGGCGCCGGTGAGCTCGTAGAGGTCGTCCAGGTCGTCGGTTTGGATGGGCCTTATTATTAGCATTCTTGGGCTCCTGGTTTGGGAGTTTCCGCTTTTGGGGCCTGCTTGTTTGGTGCTGCCTGTTCGGAGTCTGTCGGGTACGGCTTTCCAGGAGACGCTCGAGACATCCCTGGCAGATTTTTGCTCCTGCAAAATCTGCACTTCCGCCCTCCATGGCGGTCGTTCTCTTAGCTGAAGCCATCCATGGCTTCAGATACTCCTTCCAAGCCGTACCCGACAGCCTCCTTATCCTGAAGCAGGCCTCTAATCAGGCACTTCCTGCCTGCACGCACCAAGGTGCGACCCAAGAGCAGTTAAAGGCCTGTCAGTGTTGCCACCGCCCGCTCAAAACGCGCCAATGCTTCTTCAATATCAGTTTCAGGAATAATCAGCGAAGGCGCCAGGCGCACCACATCACCGCCAGCGACGAGTACCATGACGCCTTCATCCAGACCAGCAGCGACAAAATCCTTGGCCCGGCCTTTCCATTCTTCGGTCAGCACACACCCCAGCAGCAAACCGGCGCCGCGCACTTCACGGAATACGCCGTAGCGCTCGCCGATGTCCATCATGCCTTTACGCAGCATGTCGGAATGGGCTTTCACCCCTTTGAGCACTTCCGGCTGGCTGACGGTATCCACCACTTTCTGGGCTACAGCGCAGGCCAGGGCGTTGCCGCCGTAGGTGCTGCCATGGGTGCCCACGCTCAGGCTGGCGGCCACTTTTTCCGTGGTTAGCATGGCGGCAATCGGGAAACCGCCACCCAAGCCCTTGGCGCTGGTGAGGATATCCGGGGTTACGCCATACATTTCGTAAGCGTAAAGGTGGCCGGTGCGGCCGGCGCCGGTTTGCACTTCGTCAAACACCAGCAGCGCATCGTGTTCGTCGCACAGTTCGCGCAGACCCTGCAGGAAGTCTTTATCGGCGGGCAAAACACCGCCTTCGCCCTGAATGGGCTCGACCACCACGGCGCAGGTTTTCTCTTTGGAGATCAGCGCCTTCACCGATTCCAGGTTGTTGAATTCCGCGTGGTGAATGCCACCCGGCGCCGGTTCGAAGCCTTCCAGGTACTTCGGCTGGCCACCCACGGCGACGGTGAACAGGGTTCGACCGTGGAAGGAGTTGGTGAAGGAGATGATTTCGTTCTTCTCCGCGCCAGTATTGTCCCAGGCATAGCGGCGAGCCAGTTTGAAGGCGGCTTCATTGGCCTCGGCGCCGGAGTTGGCGAAGAAGACCCGTTCGGCGAAGGTCAGGTCGCACAGGGTTTTGGCCAGACGCAGGGCCGGCTCGTTGGTCATGACGTTGGACAAATGCCAGATTTTCTCGGACTGCTCGTACAAGGCGCCCAGCAGCCCCGGGTGCGCATGGCCCAGGCTGGTCACGGCGATGCCACCCTGCAGATCCACGAATTCACGTCCGTCCTGGTCCCAAACGCGGGAGCCTTCGCCTCGCACCGGAATGATGTTCCCGGGGGCGTAGTTGGGCACCATAACTTCGTCAAACAGTTCGCGGGAGACGGGGTCTTTGTTCATGGATCTCTCTCAATCAGTCAGTCTTAAAAGAAGCTTTCGGAACTAATACTAACGTGTGCGGGAGTAAGCGGATAGGCCTTTCAAGGCATCACAACCGACGGCTGATGAATGGCCGGCATCTCAATCACACGGTGATGATGGCGCTCCGGTCCCAGCAAAGCCTTGGCCAGTAGTTTGTAGGAATCCAGATCAAAGGTGACGGGAGTGGTGGGCGGCTCAAAGTCAGCCAGGTCTTGCTCGCTATGCAGGGTAGCGATGTGAATCCAGTTCCAGACCACCAGAAAATCCGTGCGTTGCGTGGCTTTATTGTGTTCAACCAACGCCACGGGACCGGCCCAGGGCCAGGTTTTCAATTGCAGGTTGTGGAAGGCAATCTGCATACGTAGGTTGTAGCGGGTGACATCTTCCGCACCTTCGCAGGCCCCCTTGCAGCGGCCGAGCGAACGCTGGAAACAAGGGCCCGGCCCTTGCGGTTCCAGCCCAAGCAACTTGCCACACAAGTCATTTTTGCTGGCAATGCCGCGCAGGGCATTCACTGCGTCTCGTTTGCTGCGGAAAAGCCCGAAGTAGTCACCCAGCCGGTCGGGCGAGATTTCCCTTGCCAGACCGGCCTCCAAATAACCGTCCGCATTGGCCTGCAGCGCAATGCTCACCAGGCTTTTCGCGGCACGGGAACGGCGGTTATAAAGCGGGCTCAGGTTTTTGATTTGTTTGAGCTCGAACAGCAATGCTCCCAGCTCGCCTGCGGTTTCGGTGTAGGCCACCCGGCGCAGGCTTTCGGACATCCTCAGGGCCTTGCCGGATTGATGATCCCCGGCAAAATGGGATGCCACTCGTTGGGCAATGTTGGTGCTTTTGCCCACGTACAGCAGCACATCGTTATCGCCGTAGAACCGGTAAACACCCGGGCGGGATGGCAAATCCCTGAGCATTTCAGCCGGCACGTGGGACGGCGTGCTGGGCCGTTGCAGCAGGGTTGCCAACACCGGCTCCACAGTTTCAGCGCCGCGCTCGGCCAGCACATGCTCGAAAAACGACAGCATCGCGGCCACATCACCCATGGCCCGGTGGCGCTGAACCTGCGGCAGGTTATGGCGCGCCATCAGTGCATCCATGTTGTGGCGTTTGTGCTGGGGATAAAGCGCCCGGGACAAACGCACCGTGCAAAGCACTTTCGCCGTAAACAAATGGCCGAGACGGCGAAACTCCGCTTTCAGAAAGCCATAGTCAAACCGGGCATTGTAAGCCACCAGCACCTTGCCCCGGAGCTGCTCCTCCAGCTCATTGGCGATATCAGCAAACACCGGCTCATCGGCCACCAGCGAATTGCTGATACTGGTCAGCTGTTCGATAAATCCGGAAATGCGGGTTTCAGGGTTCAACAGGGTTTGCCACTCGCCCACCACCTGACCATCGCGCCAGAAACGAATACCGATCTCGGTAATGCGATCCCGCTGCGGGTTACCGCCGGTGGTTTCGATATCCAGGAAGGCGAACGTCTCGCCGGAAAGCAGTGAAGGTTTCTTTGCCATTCGTTGGTTTACGCCGAACATCGACATATAGATGTTTTCCTACCGACCGATCACTCCATAGACATTCGTCTAAATATCTGCCGAATCTGTTTGAATTGTCACACTTTCGTAACTACCTTGTTTTCTGGGTCCAACAAAAACAAATTGATGATTGGAGAAAACAACGATGCAAAACAACAAACTCAGAATGGCAATCCGAGCGACGGCTGCAATGGCTGCTTTTGGTATGGCAGGACAGGCAGCTGCGCTTGACGTGCCAACTGGCGATTGGGAGACCAGCATTTATGGTTTTGCACGCCTGAACGCTTCTTACGATATCGATGAGGACACAGCTACTTCGACTCAAGCTGGTGATTTTTCCAAGATCAACACTGGCGCTGCTGAAGATGATGAAGTAACTGGTCACCTCGGCGCTGACGCAAAGCAAAGTCGGGTCGGTATCAAGACCGTCACACCTGAAGGCGTAAAAATCCTCGTAGAAGGTGATTTCCGCGGGTCAGGTAACTCGGCAGGCAGCCTTCGCTTGCGCCAAGCATATGGCGAATACAAGGGCGTTTTGGCCGGCCGCACATGGTCTAACTTCAACAGCTTTGTAGGCACCACTGCGACGCTAGATTTCGATGGCACCGCTGGCAACCCCGGCATGCAAGATCGGGAGGAGCAAGTCCGGTATACAACCGGCCCCTTGTCGGTAGCACTGGAAGATCCCCGGGGTTCACTTGGCGCGGTAAGCGCTCCAACTACCCAGTGGGTTATTGATCAGGACACAGGCACACTCGCACAAGAGACAGTCGATGCCGCTGTTGGTGACGTTGAAGCCAAGAAAAGTCTCCCTGCTTTGACTGCCCGATTCGAAGACTCCAACGACATGATGTCTTATTCTGCTGCGGCCGTCATTAAGCAGCTGTCTTACGACACAGGTACCGCCGATGACAGCGCGATAGGCTTTGCTGCTTTCGCTGCCGCGAAATTCAATGTTACTGACATGCTCTCCATCCAAGGCGCCGTTAACTACAGCGATGGCGCTAACACCTATGTGTGGCGCACTGGTGACAACTATTACGGCACGGATGGTTACGTCGTAGATGGCGACATCGAAACCATCTCTAGCTACTCTGCCACCATCGGCACAAGCCTTTCCCTCGGAAATGGCAGCAGCGTCAACGTTGGCTACGGTTTGGCCAAGATGGACTGGGATGACGCAGAAAGCGATTATGCAAACAGCCAGAATCAGCTGGAAGCGGTCCGCTCTCAAACCGAAACCAACCAGAAAGTTCACGTAAACTACATGATGACACCAGTGGAAAACGTGATGCTGGGTGTTGAATATCAGTACCTGAAAACAGAAGAAGTGAACGGCGACGATGGCGACGCCAACCGCCTGATGTTCGCTGCGCAGTACAACTTCTAATTCTTCCGTTAGAAGTTAACTCAGCAGAAACCCCGGCCTTTGCGCCGGGGTTTTTGCGTTTATCGGCAACCAATTTCCAGCGTTATCATAGAGGTAGGAAGAAAGAGTGCCGGGCCCCCTTGCCTCCACCAAAACAGCCAGGCTATGAGCACAAATCAACAAGCCCTCCTGAGTGACACAAAAAACCCCGGCCCGAAGGCCAGGGTCTTATTACAACGGCTTTGGCGTTACGCCGCCTCACAGCAACAAGGTACGAATATCCCCCAGCAGCTGCGTTAGCAGGTTGGTAAAGCGCGCCGCATCAGCGCCATTCACGGCCCGGTGGTCGTAGGACAGTGACAGCGGCAGCATCAGCCGTGGCTGGAACTCCTCGCCATCCCACACCGGCTTCATGGCCGCCTTGGACACGCCAAGGATTGCCACTTCAGGTGTGTTCACAATCGGCGTGAAGGCCGTGCCACCAATGCCGCCGAGGCTGGTGATGGTGAAGCAGGCACCCTGCATCTCTGCAGGCTTCAGCTGCTTGTCCCGGGCCTTCTGGGCCAGTTCGGCGCTCTCGGCCGCCAGTTCCCACAGGCCTTTCTGGTCCACGTCCCGAAGTACGGGCACCATCAGGCCGTGCGGCGTGTCCACCGCAATGCCGATGTGGATGTACTTCTTGTGCACCACTTCCTTGCGCTCCATGTCCAGCGACACGTTGAACTGCGGCAGTTCCGCCAGCGCGGCGGCACAGGCCTTCAGCAGGAACGGCAGCGGCGTCATCTTGATGCCTTTCTTCTCGCCGGCCGCTTTCTGCGCCTTGCGGAAGCTTTCCATCTCGGTGATGTCGGCTTCGTCGAACTGGGTCACATGCGGCACGTTCAGCCAGCTGCGCTGCATGTTCACGGCTGTGGCCGCCATCATGCGGGACATGCTTTCGCGCTCCACCTCACCAAACTGGCTGAAGTCCGGCAGCTTCACGCCTGGAATACCGGCACCGGTGGCACCGGCGGCTCCATCCCCCTTCTGGGTTTGTTGCAACTGGCCTTTCACATAGGCCTGAACGTCGTCCTTGAGAATGCGGCTTTTCGGGCCACTGCCCTTGATGCGCGTCAGGTCCGCCCCGAATTCCCGCGCCAGCTTGCGCACGGCGGGCCCGGCATGCACCTTGGTGCCCGGAGCCGGTGGCTCGTAGCCGGAATCCTGTGGCTTGGTATCGGCCTCACTCTTCCCCGGCGCCGGCTCCGAAGAGTCTCCGGATGGTTCAGGCTCAGCGTTTTCCGACGAGGAACTGCCTTCCGCCGGAGAAGCCTCTTGCTCTTCATCGCCGTCTTCCTCAACCGTCATTTCCAGCAGATCGTTGCCTTCGGACAGCTTGTCGCCTTCCTTGACCAGAATCTTGCTGATCTTGCCGGCAAAAGGAGAAGGTATCTCCATCGTGGCCTTATCGGATTCCACCGTCACCAGCGGATCCTCCTCGCTCACGGTGTCGCCTTCGGCCACGTTGATTTCTATCACCGGCACGTCGTCAAACCCGTCCAGGTTCGGCACTTTCACCGTTTCCTGACGCGAGCCGCCTTTTTTCTTTGGCCTGGATTCTTCCGCTTTTGGCTCGTCAGCGCCTTTCTCGGCGTTTTCTTCGGGTTTGTCTTCGGACTTCTCTTCAGACTCTGCCCCGGCCGGCTCTTTCTCCGGCTCCTCGGCAGGCTCGTCGTCTGAGCTCGCACCCTCACCGCTGGCGTCGATCATGCCGACCACATCGCCCTCCTTGACCTTGTCACCCACCTTGGCGGTGATTTTGGTGATCTTGCCGGCAGCGGGCGACGGCAGTTCCACCGAGGCCTTGTCCGATTCAATGGTCAGGATCGGGTCTTCCGCCTCAACCGAATCGCCCTCGCTGACGGTGATTTCGATGATCTCGACTTCATCAGCGCCGCCGAGATCGGGAACCTTGATTTCCTGTTCACTCATGGCGGTCTCCTTAGCTCAGCACCGGGTTCGGTTTGTTGCGGTCGATTCCGTACTTGCGCATGGCTTCGAGCACCACCTCCTGCTTGATGTCACCATCTTTGGCCAGGGCAGCCAGAGCCGTTACCGTCACATAGTAGCGATCCACCTCGAAGAAGCTGCGCAGCTTCTGGCGGGTATCACTTCGGCCAAAGCCGTCGGTGCCCAGGGTCATGTAGGTCTTCGGGATGAAGGCGCGCAACTGTTCGGAATGCAGCTTGATATAGTCGGTGGAAGACACCACCGGGCCCTTCTGCTCTTCGAGCATCTGGGTCACGTAGGCTTTGCGCGGCTTGTCATCCGGATGCAGGTGGTTCCAGCGTTCTACGTGCTGGCCATCCCGGGCAAGCTCATTGTAGCTGGTGACACTCCAAACATCAGAGGCCACACCCCAGTCGTCCTTAAGCATCTGCGCGGCAGCGGTAACTTCATTGAAGATGGCGCCGGCACCCAGCAGCTGAACCCGCGGGGCTTTCTTGCCACCTTTTGCTTCCACCGAGTCGAACTTGTACATGCCTTTGATGATGCCGTCTTCGCAGCCTTCCGGCATGGCTGGCTGCTCGTAGAACTCGTTTTCCACAGTCAGGTAATAGAAAACGTTCTGGTTGTCTTCGAACATTTCCTTCATGCCCTGACGGATCACCACGGCCATTTCGTAACCGAAGGCCGGGTCATAGGCACGGCAGTTCGGGATGGTGTTGGCCAGCACATGGCTGTGGCCATCCTGGTGCTGCAGACCTTCACCATTAATAGTGGTGCGACCGGCGGTTCCACCGATCAAGAAGCCTCGGGCCTGGATGTCACCGGAGGCCCAGGCCAGGTCGCCCACTCGCTGGAAACCGAACATGGAATAGAACACGTAAAACGGAATCAGCGGGAAGTTGTTGGTGCTGTAAGACGTGGCCGCCGCCATCCAGGTGGCCATGGCGCCGTCTTCATTGATGCCTTCCTGCAGGATCTGGCCCTTTTTGTCTTCCCGGTAGTACATGATCTGGTCACGGTCCTGGGGCACGTATTTCTGGCCCTCGGACGTATAAATACCCAGCTGCCGGAACATGCCTTCCATGCCGAAAGTCCGGGCCTCATCCGGCACAATGGGCACTACCCGCTTGCCGATACGCTTGTCCTTCACCAGTGACGTCAGGATGCGCACAAACGCCATGGTGGTGGAAATTTCACGGCCGTTCGAACCTTCCAGTACCTGTTTGAAGATATCCAGATCGGGGATCTTCAGCGGCTGGCAATCCTTGTTGCGCTTGGGATAGAAACCACCGAGTTCCTGGCGACGCTTTTTCATGTACACCAGCTCCGGGCTGTCCGGTGCCGGGCGGTAATAAGGGACGTCTTCCAGCTCGTCGTCTTTCAGCGGAATAGCGAAACGGTCGCGGAAGTCCTTCAGGGTATCCAGGTCCAGCTTCTTCAGGGAGTGAGCGGTGTTTTGTGCTTCGCCGGCCTGACCGAAGCCATAGCCCTTGATGGTGTGGGCCAGGATCACGGTCGGCTTGCCATTAGCCTGGTTGACAGCCTTGTGGTAAGCCGCATAGACCTTATAGGGGTCATGGCCACCGCGATTGAGCTTGAGCAGCTCTTCATCAGACCAGTCTTCCACCATCTTGGACAGTTGCGGATAACGACCAAAGAATTCCTTGCGGGTGTAGGCCGGGCCCTTGAACACATAGTTCTGCAGGTCGCCGTCACAGATTTCGTCCATGGCCTTCTGCATCACGCCGTCTTCGTCTTTCTCGAACAGCGGGTCCCACATGCGGCCCCAGACCACCTTGATCACGTTCCAGCCCGCGCCGCGGAACACACCTTCGAGCTCCTGGATGATTTTGCCGTTACCACGAACCGGGCCGTCCAGGCGCTGCAGGTTGCAGTTCACGACAAAGATCAGGTTGTCCAGCCCTTCACGGCCTGCCTTGGAAATGGAACCCAGGGTTTCCGGCTCGTCGCACTCACCATCGCCGACAAAGGCCCAGACTTTGCGCTTGTCGGAGTCGATCAGCTCGCGGTTGTCCAGGTACTTCATCACATGGGCCTGGTAGATGGCCTGAATCGGCCCAAGGCCCATGGAAACCGTTGGGAACTGCCAGTAATCCGGCAGCAGCCACGGGTGCGGGTAGGAAGGCAGGCCTTCGCCATCAACTTCTTCGCGGAATTTATCCAGTTGCCACTCATCAAAGCGGCCCTCCAGGAAGGAGCGGGCGTAGATGCCCGGTGCCGCATGCCCCTGGAAATACACCAGGTCGGCGTCGCGCTTGTCGTCGCCGCCGTGGAAGAAGTAGTTGAAGCCCACGTCATAAAGGGTGGCGGCGGAGGAGAAGGTGGAAATGTGGCCGCCCAGCTCGCCCGGGCGCTTGTTGGCTCGAACCACCATGGCCATGGCGTTCCATCGGATCAGCGAGCGGATACGGCGCTCCATGAACAGATCGCCCGGCATTTGCGATTGCTGGGAAACGGGAATGCTGTTGCGAAATGGCGTGTTGATGGAATACGGCAGCTCGGTGCCATCGCGACTGGCGCGCTCAGACAGGCGTTCAAGAATGAATTTGGCCCGCTCCACGCCCTCGTTTTCTATCAAAGACTCGAGCGCGTCGAGCCATTCCGTGGTTTCAATGGGATCGTCGTCCTGGTACATCAAACCTCCCCTCGGGATTGTCAGCAGTTGCCTGGAACTGTCTCAATCATAGAACAGTCTTTGCAAACTTTCTGTGTTGTCTTTGTTTTCGAAACTTTCGTATTTTTACTACAAAACCACCAAAAGAAACAACCAAACAGCCGTTTAAATCGGAAAACCACTTCATTTATTCAGATTTCCTACGTAAAAAAGCGGAAAACCGACCAGCCTGAAAGGTTTAATCTTTAGACCTGAAAATAAATTTCCTTTTCTGTATACTTGCCTGCCCGTTTTTTAACCAGTGGAGGCGGCACACCCCCTCCTTTCATTTTGGCTCATAACAGAGGGCGATCTATGAACTCCATCGTCACCTTTCCGAACCAGATTCCGGTTCAGGAATTCGAGGAACGCCGGTTCAAGGTTTTTACGGACCGCCAGCTAGACAAAATCGAAGCGATCCAGAATCTCCCGGAAGAGACTCTGTTCGAAATGAAGGTTGTAGCCAGCGTGCTGCCCTTCCGTGTGAACGAGTATGTGATCAACGAGCTGATCAACTGGGACAAAGTACCCAATGATCCGATCTACCAACTTGTCTTCCCTCAAAAAGGCATGCTCAAGGACGAACATTACGAGCGCATGGCGAAGATGCACCGTGAGGGCGCGGACAAGAAGGAAATCCAGGCTGTTGCCAAGGAAATCCGCGACGAACTGAACCCGCATCCGGCCGGGCAGATGGAAATGAACATGCCGGAGCTGGACGGCGAGGTGCTGGACGGCGTGCAGCACAAGTACCGCGAGACCGTGCTGTTTTTCCCGGCCCAGGGCCAGACCTGCCACTCTTACTGCACCTTCTGCTTCCGCTGGGCGCAGTTTGTCGGTGACAAGGACCTGAAAATGGCCAGCACCGAGGCCGAGAAGCTGCACGGCTACCTGGCCGAGCACACCGAGGTGACCGATCTGCTGGTTACCGGCGGCGACCCCATGGTGATGAAAACCAAGAGCCTGGTGCAATATCTGGAGCCGCTGCTGCAGCCGGAGTATGACCATATCCAGACCATCCGGATCGGCACCAAGGCCCTGACCTTCTGGCCGTACCGGTTTGTCACCGACAAGGATGCCGACGAGCTGATCGAGCTGTTCGCCAAGCTGGTTGATGCCGGCAAGCACGTAGCGATCATGGCGCACTACAACCACTGGCAGGAAATCACCACCGACATCGCCGAAGAGGCCATTCGCCGTATTCGCGCCACCGGTGCCGAGATCCGTGCCCAGGGCCCGCTGATCAAGCACGTGAACGACGATGCCGACGCCTGGGCCAAGCTGTGGAAGAAGGAAGTGCAACTGGGCATCACCCCCTACTACATGTTTGTGGAGCGGGACACCGGCGCCAAGAATTACTTTGAAGTGCCGCTGGCCGAGGCCTTCCAGATCTACCGTGAAGCCATGAAAAAGGTGTCCGGCCTGGCCCGCACCGCCCGCGGCCCCAGCATGAGCGCCGGGCCAGGCAAGGTGGAAGTCCAGGGAATCACCGAAATCAATGGCGAGAAAGTATTCGTACTGCGTTTCCTTCAGGGCCGAAACCCGGACTGGGTGCAACGCCCGTTCTTCGCCAAGTACAGCGACACAGCCACCTGGCTGCACGAGCTGGAACCGGCGTTCGGAGAAGAGAAGTTCTTCTTCGAGGACGAGTTCGAGGCAATGAAGAAGGGCAACGGCTGAACATACAGCCACCATGCCACATGAAAAAGCCCGGAAGGTTAACGCCTTCCGGGCTTTTTGTTTCCTGGCGGCTTATTCGGCTTTCCGGAAATACTCCTGCAACAGCCACGCATCATCAAAGTGCCGGGTACCCACAAAAGCCGTGGCATGGCTGCCCCATTGGCGCATGGCGCCGGGCGACGGCACACCGGTGGGCCACAAAAAGAAGCGTTCGGAGCGCTCGGTGCCAGGAATCATGCCGCTTTCGTCAAACAGCCGCTGTCCCGCCCGGGAAGGACCACGCAGATTGTTGTAGGGCTCCAGACCATAGCGCTGCGGCACAAGCTTAGTCTCCGGCACATCGGCGGTAACATTCATCAGGTAATGACTGCCGGCAGAGACGTGCAGCACCACCCCGCCATCGGCCTCGGGGGCGATACCGGCAATCCACAGGGGCTCTTCCCAGAACCCAGGCTCCCCTTTCGGCCTCAAGCCGCCCGGTGCCAGCACCCAGGTGTGATAACAGCCACAGGGGTGAATAGAATCATAAATCAATGGCTGGCCGTCGGCGCCCAGGGTCACCCGCCAGACCAGCCCATCCAGCTCACCGGCGACGATATCAAAACGACTCTCTGCCGGTCGACGCGGGAACCAGAGGGTGTAAACCAGTTGCGGCAGCACATCGCCCTGAAAACGAGTAAAAACCATCTGACTGAACACCACCGGCTCTGGACGAAAATCCAGCGCTCCATTGGCCGACCGGCCCGGGCGCCCCGGAATATCATCTTTACTCGCGGTTTCCACCACCCAGGCAGGCGCGTAACGCGCCACCAGGGCTTCTCTCTCGGCAGGCGTAAAAACAGGAATCCCCAGCTCGCTGCGGGCCTGGGCGCTTCTTACCACAAACCTGTCCAGCTCTGTGGTACCGGCCCGAGGTAAGTAAATCGCTAAAGGTGCCTCGGGCTGGTCATGGCCGAACTCATCCATCAACTCACCCATGACCACACCGGCCCGCCAGCGCACAACGGGGGCAACCAACGGGTAGGCGCCCAGCGCCCGCCCGACGTTATTGTAATCATCCGGAATTTGCATGGCCTGCTGAAGCTGTGCCCAGGCATCCTCCTGTTCCATCAAGGTTTCGGCAGCCAGCCGGGCACAGCGCTGCAACGCGGGCAGCCTCTGCTCGGCGGTGCCGCCAAGGCTCTCAGCCTCGTATTGCCAGGCCGTAAGCGCCAGCTGTTGGGCCCGTTTCAGCCATTCCTGCCGCTGGGCGGAATCCAGCCTGGCAACCTGAAAACTGGCCAGCAAACGATTCACACGCAAATAGGGAAAACCGGGCGGAGACCAAGTCTGGGCATCGAAATGGTTACCGGCCTCCACCATCGCCTGCCATTGCCGGAAGGTCTGCTGGCAGGCGGACTCCTGAACAGCGACAACCGTCGTTGCCTGGTATTGCCGGGAGGCACAGCCGGCAAGCACCGCAAGGGCAAGCGCTACAATACCTGCCCTGATCACAGACGTATTCAAGGTACATGACTCCTTATGTCACCCGGCGCCAACGTTGCCCGCGCTTGCGGAATAGGGCGGTCGTCAGTACATCATCGCATACAACTTGCGCCGGTAGGTCCGCACATCCGGGTTGTTGTTCCCCAGCTTTTCAAACAGCTCCACCAACGTAGTCTTGGCCACACCATCTTTGTACTGGCTATCGGCCTGCATCAAGCGGATCAACAAGTCCATCGCTTCGGCATTCTGCTCCTGCAAAATCTTGTGCAGAGCCAACTGGTGCAAGGCTTCAGGGTCTTTCGGGTCGGCTTCCAGCTTTTGCTCCAACTCGGCGACTGGAGGTAATTCACCAGATTGCTGCATAAACTTCACCCGGGCCGCCAGCTGTTTGGCCTTGTGGCCCAGCTTGTCTTCCGGCGCCAGGCTGTTCAGCACCTGCTCGGCGGTTTCCAGGTCGCCCTTCTCGGCTTTCAGCTGAGCCAGGTCGATCAGCACATCGACGTTTTCCGGGTCTTTCTGGTTCATTTCGGTGAAGATGGCCAGCGCACCATCCACATCACCCGCTTCCCACAGGCTGTGCGCTTTTTCATAGGGACCTTCAGCAGGCGCTTCCACGTGTTTTTCCAGAAGCTTACGTAATTCACTTTCCGGCAGTGCGCTGTTGAAGCCATCCACCGCCTGGCCATCTTTCACCAGGATCACCGTTGGCAGGCTGCGCACCCCCAGTGAAGCAGTCAGCTCCTGCTGTTGGTCCGCGTTCACTTTGGCCAGCAGCAGGTTGCCCTGGTATTCGTTCACCAGCTTTTCCAGTATCGGCATCAGCTGCTTGCACGGCGCACACCAGTCCGCCCATACGTCCACCAGCACCGGCGTTTTGGCCGAGGCCTCCATCACCTGTTGCTGAAAGTTGTCTGCAGTGGCATCAAAAATATACGGGGAATCGCTCATAAACCGCGCACCTGAACCAGAATGTATGAAAGAGATTATTCATATGGTGGCAGCCCCCTGAAAATCAAGCCAACTTGAAAAAGCCAAAGCCGCCGTCACATAGCTAAATAACCTTTCACAAAGCCCTGAGAGCAAACCGGTATGAGCGACGAGAACCGCAACGACTCCCTGGAAGAATTCGAAGAAGACGTGACCGAATACATCGGCAAGGACGAAAGCAGCACCGGCCTGGCGTTGCCGGAACACAGCCGGCCACGGCGCATGTATGTGCTACCCGTTTCCAACCGGCCGTTCTTCCCGGCCCAGGTGCAGCCAGTCATGGTGAATCAGGATCCCTGGCAGGAAACCCTGAAGCGGGTGGGGGAAACCGACCACAAGGTGCTGGGTGTGTGTTTTGTCGATGAGCCGGAAACCGAAACCGGCATTCCGGCCAGCGACGAACTGGAAACCATGGGTTGCGCCGTTCGGGTGCACCACGCCCAGAGCGAGGGCGGCAAGGTGCAGTTCATTGCCCAGGGTCTGCAACGTTTTCGGATTGTCCAATGGCTGCGCCGCCGGCCGCCTTATCTGGTTGAGGTGGAATACCCGGAAGAGCCGGAAGAGCCGGCAGACGAACTCAAGGCTTACACCCTGGCCATCATCAGCGCCATCAAGGAGCTCCTGCGAACCAATCCGCTCTATGGCGAGGAGGTGAAGCAGTACCTGTCCCGCTTTGGTCCGGACGACAGCTCGCCCCTGGCGGACTTCGGCGCCTCCATGACCAGCGCGCCCGGCCGGGAGCTGCAGGACGTGCTGAATACCGTGCCACTGCTGCGGCGCATGGAAAAAGTGCTCTTGCTGATGCGCAAGGAGCAGGAAGTGGCGCGCCTGCAGAGCGAGATCAACGAGGAAGTGAACGAGAAGGTGCAAAAGCACCAGCGTGAATTCTTCCTGCGTGAACAGATGAAGGTCATCCAGCGGGAGCTGGGCATTGCCAAGGACGACAAGACCGCGGATGTGGAACGCTTCGAGCAACGCATGGCCGAGCTGGACCCGCCCGAGGCGGTGCAGGAGCGCTTCCGCGATGAAATCCAGAAGCTGCAAGTGCTGGAGCAGGGGTCACCGGAATACGGTGTCACCCGCAACTACCTGGACTGGCTGACCCTGGTGCCCTGGGGCGTGCACTCCGAAGACCACTTCGACCTGGCCGAGGCCCGCCGCATTCTGGACCGCGACCACGACGGCCTGGACGATGTGAAAGACCGCATCGTTGAGTTTCTTGCCGAGGGCACCTTCAAGGGCGAAGTGAGTGGTTCCATACTTCTGCTGGTGGGCCCACCGGGCGTGGGCAAAACCTCCATCGGCCGCTCGGTGGCTGACGCCCTGGGCCGGGAATTCTACCGGTTCAGTGTCGGCGGCATGCGCGATGAAGCGGAAATCAAGGGCCACCGCCGCACCTACATCGGCGCCATGCCGGGCAAGTTCGTGCAGGCACTGAAGGACAGCAAGGTCGCCAACCCGGTGATCATGCTCGATGAAATCGACAAAATCGGCAGCTCGTTTCAGGGCGACCCGGCCTCGGCCCTGCTGGAAACCCTGGACCCGGAACAGAACAAGGAATTCCTGGACCACTACCTGGATGTGCGCATGGATCTGTCCAAGGTGCTGTTCATCTGCACCGCCAACCAGCTGGACACCATTCCCCGCCCGCTACTGGACCGCATGGACACCATTCGCCTGTCCGGCTACATCGGCGAGGAAAAGCTGGCCATTGCCAAGCACCATTTGCTGCCGCGATTGCTCAAACGAGCCGGTCTGCTGAAAAAGCAGCTGAACATCACCGACGCCGCCATTCGCCAGATCATCGAGGGCTACGCCCGGGAAGCCGGTGTGCGGAATCTCGAGAAGCTGCTGCACAAGGTGATCCGCAAGGGTATCGTGAAGCTGCTGGAAAACCCGGAACAGCCGGTGAAAGTCGGTGTCTCCGACCTGCCCCATTACCTGGGCCAGCCGGCCTTCAAAAAAGAGAAATCCCTGAAAGGCACCGGTGTGGTCACTGGCCTGGCGTGGACCGCCATGGGCGGCGCCACCCTGAGCATTGAGGCCTCCCGGGTGCACACCAGCCAGCGGGGCTTCAAGCTGACCGGCCAGTTGGGGGATGTCATGAAAGAGTCGGCGGAGATTGCCTACAGCTTTGTGTCCTCCAACCTCAAACGCTACAAGGGCGACCCCACATTCTTCGACAAGTCATTCGTGCACCTGCACGTGCCCGAGGGCGCAACCCCGAAGGATGGCCCCAGCGCCGGTGTGACCATGGCCACCGCCCTGCTCTCTATCGCCCGGAAGGAAGCACCACAGCAGAACATCGCCATGACCGGCGAGCTGACCCTGACCGGCCAGGTACTGCCGGTGGGCGGTATTCGGGAAAAGGTGATTGCCGCCCGAAGGCAGAAGATCAGCAGCCTGATTCTACCGGAGGCTAACCGGGGCGATTACGACGAATTGCCGGAGTATCTGAAGGAAGGGCTATCGGTGAATTTCGCCAAGCACTACAACGATGTGTTCCAGGTGTGCTTTGCCAGCAAGCCCAGGAAAGGGGCTTCGGTTCATTAACCCCCTCGCCCCCGGCCCCTCTCCCGCCAGGGGAGAGGGGGGGGATGCCACCAGGTTTTAGTAAGCCATTCCCTCTCCCTTGGTGGGAGAGGGCCAGGGAGAGGGGGATAAAAAGCGCATCTAAGCCTTCTCCTTCCAGCCATCGTCTTTAAGCATGGACCCCACGGTCAGCACCGGCGAGGCATCGATGTCATCCGCGTTCATCATGTTCGCCACCCGCTGCAGGGAGGCCAGAATCATGGTCTGCTCCCACTCATCCAGGCTCTGGAACTTCTGCACGAAATCCTCCTGCAGCGGATTGGGAGCCTGGGCGAGCAGCTCTTCACCCTGTTCGGTAAGATGGGCATGAACCTTGCGCTTGTCGCGGGTGCTACGCACCCGGTAAACCAGCCCCCGATGCTCCAGGCGGTCCAGAATGGTGGTCACCGTGGCCTGACTGAGGCTGACATGATCGGCGATGGTTCCGATGGTCACTTCGCCCAGATCACGAATCGTGCGCATAATCAGCAGCTGGGGACCGGTCAGCCCCGCGTGTTTGCTCAACCGCTTCGAATGCAAATCCGTCGCCCGAATCACCCGCCTAAGCGCCACCAACACCTTTTCGTAACTGCTCACGCTTTTCTCCATCGCCAGAAATACTTACAACTCTAAACATTAGATGGCTTTGCCATTGGTAATGCAAGTGGGGTTTCCCGCAATGCCGGGCCCATTATTTCTGACGATCACTGTGCTATGGTCACCGTCTAGAGTTACCCCTAAACACTTCTTCTTCGCGGACACGGTTAATGATCAGGTACAGCCTCGCTTTCGTTCTTGCTTTGGTTTTCACGGCTCCGGTTCTCGCCCAGGAACAGGAACTGGGCCCTGAAAAAGAGATCACCGCAGAGGATGTCAGGGAAAGCATCAAAACTCTGGACGAGCGGCCAATGTACACGCCCTTTGTGGAGCTGTACTTGCTGGAAGAATCCAAGGCCTTGCGCAAGGAGATGCAGGACACCCGCGCCGAGTTGATCGAAAAGGTGGTTGAGAAGGAGCTGTCCGTGGCGGACAAAACCATGTCCTACGCCACCGATACGGTCACCTACTTCTTCTACCTGATTGCCGGCGCCACCTCCATCCTGGTGGTGATCGGCTGGAATTCCATTCGCGACATGCGCAGCCAGTTGACCAGCCTGGCGGAGAAGCGGGTGAACGAACTGGTTATCGAATACGAAAACCGGCTGCAATCCATTGAAGACCAGTTGCAGCAGAAATCCGAAATCATTCACCAGAACCAGGCCGAGATCGAGCGCACCAATGAGGTGCACGGCCTTTGGCTGAAGGCCAGCCAGGAAACCTCGCAACAGAACAAGATTGCCGCCTACGACCAGATACTGGACCTGCGACCGGACGATGTGGAAGCGCTCAGCTACAAGGCGGATGCGGTGCTGGAAATGCAGGAACCCCTGTGGGCCATCAGTCTGTGCCAGCGCGCCCTGAAACTCGCCCCGGACAACGGCCACGCCCACTACCAGTTGGCCTGCGCCTATGCGGAAATCGGCCGCTGGGAGGATGCCGTGTCCACCCTGGCCCGGGCCATCGACATCTCTGAAGCCTACCGGGACGATGCCTCGGTGGACCCGAGTTTCGAGCGGCTGCATGAATTCGAGAACTTCAAGGAACTGATCTTCACCGATCAGGACACAGACCCGACCAGCTGACTGGCCTGCCGCAGGCAACGTCCTGCGGCACGGACCTTGCTTCAGTTTTCCTGATCACAGGTGTCTCGGAGCACCCGATTCTTGACATAACCTCACCGGTGGTGTTTGTTAATGCTCTGAGCACACAAGAACAACACTAAAGACACAGGAAAACACAATGACACTCTCCGTGAAGAAGCTTGCTACTGCTGTAGGCGCCTCCGTTGCCCTGATGGCCGCCGGCCAGGCCGCCGCTGAAATCAAGATTGGTGTTGCCGGCCCCATGACCGGCCCGGTTGCCCAGTATGGCGACATGCAGTTTTCCGGCACCCGCATGGCCATTGAGCGCATTAACGAAGCCGGCGGTGTACTGGGCGAAGAACTGGTTGCGGTGGAAATGGATGACGCCTGCGATCCCAAGCAGGCGGTTACCGTCGCCAACCGCATGGTTAACGAAGGCGTCCGGTTTGTTGTCGGTCACCTTTGCTCCAGCTCTACGCAGCCCGCCTCCGATATCTATTACGATGAAGGCATTCTGATGGTTACCCCGGCAGCCACCAGCCCGGCCCTGACCGAGCGTGGCTATGACCTGATTTTCCGCACCATCGGCCTGGACAGCATGCAGGGGCCAGCCGCCGCCGATTACATTGCCGCCCAGAACCCGGAACGGGTCGCCATCGTGCACGACAAACAGCAGTACGGTGAAGGCATTGCCACCGCCGTGCGCGACACCCTGGAGGACAAGGGCGTGGCCATCGCCATGTTCGAGGGCATCACCGCCGGTGACAAGGACTTCTCCTCGCTGGTCACCAAGATCAAGCAGGCCGACGTGGACTACGTCTATTACGGCGGCTACCACCCAGAACTGGGTCTGATTCTCCGCCAGGCCCGCCAGGCGGATGTGGATGCCACTTTCATGGGCCCGGAAGGCGTGGGTAACGACGGTATCACCAGCATCGCCGGCGATGCCGCCGAAGGCCTGCTGGTTACTCTGCCGCCCGCCTTCGATCAGAAAGAAGAAAACCAGGCGCTGACCAAGGCCTTCGCCGAGAAAGGCGAAGATCCCTCCGGCCCGTTCGTGCTCACCTCCTACGCGGCCGTGCAGGTCATTGCCCAGGGCATGGAACAGGCAGGCTCCACCGACCCGTTTGAAGTGGCCGACGCACTGCGCGCAGGTACCTTCGAAACTCCGATTGGCACCATCGAATACGCTGAAAACGGCGACATGGAATCGTTCGAGTTTGTGGTGTACGAGTGGCACGCCGACGGCAGCAAAACCCTGGCCGAGTAACCCACTCAATACCATCCGCGTTGAGACAATCACCCCACCCCCCTGCCCCGGGGCAGTGGGGTGAATGTCCGGGCTTCTGCTGACCCTCCCCGGGCGCAGGCATTCGGAGTGCCACGCACATGCAAGATCTACTGTATTTTTTCCAGCAGCTGATCAACGGACTGACCATCGGCAGCACCTATGCCCTGATCGCCATTGGCTACACCATGGTTTACGGCATCATAGGCATGATCAACTTCGCCCACGGCGAGATTTACATGATCGGCGCCTACACCGCGCTGATCGCCATCACCGGCCTGGCGACTCTGGGCATTGCCTGGTTGCCCCTGGTGCTTCTGGTCGCCCTTATATGCGCCGTTATCGTTTCCAGCTCCATGGGCTGGGCGGTGGAACGGGTGGCCTACCGACCAGTACGGGGCCGGCACCGGCTGATTCCGCTGATTTCCGCCATCGGCATGTCAATTTTCCTCCAGAATTACGTGCACCTGGCCCAGGGCTCTCGCAACATCGGCTTTCCGGCGTTGATTGAAGGCAGTTTCCGGATGGGACCGGAGAACACCTTCCAGTTGTCCATTTCCTACATGCAGATCACCATTTTCATCATCACCCTGGTTTGCATGACGGCACTTTCCTTGTTCATTTCCCGCTCCCGCACCGGCAGGGCCTGCCGCGCAGTCTCCCAGGACCTGGGCATGGCCAGCCTGCTGGGCATCGACACCAACCGCATCATCTCGGCCACCTTCGTGATCGGCGCCGCGCTGGCTGCCGTGGCCGGTCTGTTGCTGGGCATGTATTACGGCTCGGTGGACCCGCTGTTCGGCTTTATTGCCGGCCTCAAAGCCTTCACGGCGGCGGTACTGGGAGGCATTGGCAGCATACCCGGCGCCATGCTGGGCGGGCTGATTCTGGGCGTGGCCGAGAGCATGACCTCCGGCTACCTGAGTGGCGAATACAAGGATGTGGTGGCATTTAGCCTGTTGATCCTGATCCTGCTATTCAAACCCACCGGGCTGCTGGGCAAACCGGAGGTTGAGAAGATCTGATGGCTGCTGAAAACATCAAACACGCATTCTTCTGTGCGGTGATCACCCTGATCATCGCCTATCCCATTCTTGGCCTGAACCTCATTCCCAGTGGCGCAGTGGTCAGCCTGGAAGGCGCCGATGGCTCGACCATCGCGGCGATTATCGCCGCCGCTGTGGTGGTCTTTCTGTTCCAGTTATTCCGCGACTCCATCATGGCACGCCTGGGTTTTCTCTCCCGGGTCAATCCATTGTCCGGTCGCGAGCCCATGCCCCAGCACAAACGAGCGAGGCTGGAATCCTGGCTGCTCACCGGCATTATCGTGCTGGCCCTGTTCTGGCCATTCTTCGTATCCCGCGGCTCGGTGGACCTGGCCACCCTGGTGCTGATTTACATCATGCTGGCCCTGGGCCTGAACGTGGTGGTCGGCCTGGCCGGACTGCTGGACCTGGGTTACGTGGCCTTCTACGCCGTGGGCGCCTACACCTTTGCCCTGCTCTCGCAATACACCGGCATTTCCTTCTGGATGTCGCTGCCCATTGGCGCCTGCCTGGCGGCCCTGTTCGGGCTGGTACTCGGCTTTCCGGTACTGCGGCTGCGGGGGGACTATCTGGCCATCGTCACCCTGGGCTTTGGCGAGATCATCCGCATACTGCTGAACAACTGGACCCACCTTACCGGCGGCCCGAACGGCATTGGCGGCATTCCCGAGCCCACCCTGTTCGGCATGGAATTTGGCCGGCGCATCAAGGAAGAAGGCAACACGTCCTTCCACGAAACCTTTGGCATCGCCTACGCCAGTGAACACAAGGTCATTTTCCTGTACCTGATTGCCCTGGTACTGGCGGTGATTACCGCGCTGGTGATCCGCCGGTTCATGCGCATGCCGGTGGGCCGCGCCTGGGAGGCCCTGCGGGAAGATGAGATTGCAGCCCGCTCTCTGGGTCTCAGCCGCACCGCGGTCAAGCTCTCGGCGTTCACCATTGGCGCTTTCTTCGCCGGGTTTGCCGGCACGGTGTTCGCCTCCAAGCAGGGCTTTATCAGCCCGGAATCCTTTGTCTTCCTGGAATCGGCCATCATTCTCGCCATTGTAGTGCTCGGCGGCATGGGCTCGCAGATTGGCGTGATACTGGCCGCCATTGCCGTGACCATTCTGCCGGAACTGGCGCGGGAGTTTTCCGACTACCGCATGTTGGTGTTCGGCGCCGCCATGGTGCTGATGATGGTCTGGCGCCCGCAGGGGCTGCTGCCCATGCGCCGTATCCACATTGAACTCAAGGACCAGGGGTAACCGTATGCTGGAAGTGAAAAATCTGTCCATGCGTTTCGGCGGCCTGCTGGCGGTGGATCAGGTCAGCGTGGATGTGCAGGAGCATGAGATTGTCTCCATCATCGGCCCGAACGGGGCCGGCAAAACCACCGTATTCAACTGCATCAGCGGGTTTTACAAACCGACAGGTGGGCAAATTCTTTTCGAGGGCAAGGAAATTCAGGGCAAGCCGGATTACAGGATCTCCCGTATGGGCATGGTGCGTACGTTTCAGCACGTGCGACTGTTCGGCAACATGACCGTGGTGGAAAACCTGCTTGTGGCCCAACATCGGCATGTGAACACCAACCTGCTGGCCGGCCTGCTGAAAACCCCGGATTACCGCGCCCGTGAAAAGCGTTCGCTGGACCGTGCGCGCTACTGGCTAAACCGGGTGGGCCTGCTGGACATGGCCAACCGGGAGGCCGGCAACCTGGCCTATGGCCAGCAACGGCGGCTGGAAATCGCCCGCTGCATGGTCACCGAACCCAAACTGCTGATGCTGGACGAGCCCGCCGCGGGTCTGAACCCGGCCGAAACCCGTGAGCTCGACCAGTTGATTGTCAGCCTGAAAGAGGATTACCACGTGTCGGTGCTGCTGATTGAGCACGACATGAGCCTGGTGATGGGTATTTCCGATCGCATCAATGTGATCAGTCAGGGCCGGCCCTTGGCCAGTGGCAAGCCCGAGGAAATCCGCCAGAACGACGACGTGATCAAAGCTTATCTGGGCGAGGCCTGAGGAACACTATGCTGGTACTGGAAAACGTTCATACCCATTACGGCAAAATTGAAGCCTTGCACGGGGTGTCTGTGGAGGTTAAACGTGGCGAAATCGTCTCCCTGATTGGTGCCAACGGCGCAGGTAAAACCACTCTGCTGATGACCGTATGCGGCAACCCCCAGGCCTGTTCGGGCCGGGTATTGCTGGAAGGCCGGGACATTACCCGCGAGCCCACGGCACAGATCATGCGTTCGGGCATTGCCATCGTACCGGAAGGCCGAAGGGTATTCTCCGGGCTAACGGTGGAAGAAAACCTGCACATGGGCGGGTTCTTCAACACCAAGTCGGAAATCCGTGAGAGCCTCGACCACGTTTATCATCTGTTCCCGCGCCTGAAGGAGCGCGAGCAGCAACGGGCCGGCACCATGTCCGGTGGCGAGCAGCAGATGCTGGCCATTGGGCGGGCACTGATGAGCAAGCCACGCATGATTATCCTTGACGAGCCTTCGCTGGGGCTGGCGCCGCTGATCATCCAGCAGATCTTCGAAATCATCGGGCAGCTCCGGGAGGAAGGCATCACCGTCTTTCTGGTGGAACAGAACGCCCACCAGGCCCTGGGCCTGGCGGACCGGGGGTACGTTCTGGAAACCGGCCGCATCCGCCTGCACGACACCGGCAAGAACCTGCTGAACAACCCGGAAGTTCGGGAGGCCTACCTGGGCGGTTAACCCCCGGTCGTCATTCGCTCAGGCACAAAAAAGCCCGCCAGACTCAGAGCCTAGCGGGCTTTTTATTCAGACCGGAGCGGGAATTACTCGCCCAGGTCGGTCGGCTGTTCGCCTTCCTTCACTTCCTTCATGGACAGCTTCACGCGGCCACGGTTGTCCACATCCAGAACCTTGACCAGCACTTCCTGGCCTTCGCTCATCTCGTCAGTCACGTTTTCCACGCGGTGGTCAGCGATCTGGGAGATGTGTACCAGGCCATCTTTGCCCGGCAGGATGTTAACAAAGGCACCGAAGTCGACGATGCGCTCAACGCGGCCCTTGTAGATGGCACCCACCTCAATCTCGGCGGTGATTTCCTTCACTCGCTTCACAGCAGCCTGTGCGGCGGCCTGATTGTCGGCGTAGATCTTCACGTTGCCGTCATCGTCCAGGTCGATGGAGGCACCGGTCTCGTCGCAGATGGAACGAATGGTGGCGCCGCCCTTACCGATCACGTCACGGATCTTGTCCGGGTCGATCTTGATAGTGGTGATGCTCGGCGCACGATCAGACAGTTCGGCACGCGGCTCGGCGATGACCTTGTTCATCTCGCCCAGGATGTGCTGACGTGCGCTGTAGGCCTGCTCCAGAGCAATTTCCATGATCTCGTCGGTGATGCCGTTGATCTTGATGTCCATCTGCAGGGCAGTCACACCGTCTTTGGTACCGGCAACCTTGAAGTCCATGTCGCCCAGGTGGTCTTCGTCACCCAGGATGTCAGTCAGAACGGCGAATTTGTCGCCTTCCTTGACCAGACCCATGGCGATACCGGCGACCGGTGCCTTCAGCGGTACGCCCGCATCCATCAGCGCCAGGGAAGAGCCACACACGGAAGCCATGGAGCTGGAACCGTTGGACTCGGTGATCTCGGACACCGCACGGATGGCGTACGGGAATTCCTCGATGGTCGGCATAACCGCCGCCACACCACGCTTGGCCAGACGACCGTGACCGATTTCACGACGGCCCGGAGAGCCCATACGACCAGCTTCGCCCACGGAGTACGGAGGGAAGTTGTAGTGGAACAGGAACGGGTCCTTGCGCTCGCCTTCCAGTGCATCAATGATCTGCACGTCACGGGTGGTGCCCAGCGTGGCAGTCACGATGGCCTGGGTTTCACCACGGGTGAACAGGGCGGAACCATGAACGGACGGCAGGATGCCGACTTCCACTTCGATCGGGCGCACGGTCTTGTTGTCACGACCATCGATGCGCGGCTTGCCATCGATCACCTGTTGGCGAACCACGGTTTTCTCAACCTTGCCGAAGTACTTCTTCACTTCGTCTTCGGCTGGCTTGCCGTCGTCTTCTTCCGTGCTGGCCAGCTTCTCAACCGCTTCGGTCTTGATCTCACCCAGACGCGCGTAACGGTCCATCTTGTCGCGGATGCTGTAGGCTTCCTCGATGGCCGCGCCGAATTCGCTCTGGATGGCATTCAGCAGCTCGGTGTTTTCCGGCTCCGGCTGCCATTCCCAGCGCGGCTTGCCGTTTTCAGCGGCAAATTCCTTGATGGCGCTGATGGCGGTCTGCATCTCCTGGTGGCCAAACAGAACGGCGCCCAGCATCTGATCTTCGGTCAGGCCCTTGGCTTCGGATTCCACCATCAGCACCGCTTCGTCGGTACCGGCAACAACCATGTCCAGCGATGAGCTTGCCAGCTCTTCGAAGGTCGGGTTCAGGAAGTAACCCTTCTCGTTGGTGTAACCCACACGGGCGGCACCGATCGGGCCGTCAAACGGAATGCCGGAGACAGCCAGCGCCGCAGAGGCGGCCAGCATGGCGGCGATATCCGGGTCATGCTCCTTGCTGGCGGACATGACGGTACAAACCACCTGTACTTCGTTCATGTAGCCGTTCGGAAACAGCGGGCGGATCGGACGGTCGATCAGACGCGAGGTCAGGGTTTCTTTCTCGGAAGGACGACCCTCTCGCTTGAAGAAACCACCCGGAATTTTACCGGCGGCGTAGGTTTTTTCCTGATAGTTAACGGTCAGCGGGAAAAAGCCCTGGCCCGGCTTCGGCTCCTTGGCACCAACAACGGTACCCAGCACGGCGGTATCGCCAGTGGAGACCAGAACCGCACCAGTTGCCTGGCGGGCAATACGACCGGTTTCCAGGGTGAAGGTCTCGCCACCCATTTCAAAGGTTTTCTTACGTGGTTGCAGATCCACAACAGACTCCTGAGTTTTCGAAGATATCGTCAGTTATGTGAACCAAAGGCAACCCGTCTGAAAGCTAACAGGCTGTTGCAAAACCCCGGTAAGGCGTGCAGTTGCCACTGCAGCACCCGGGCTTTTCAACAACCTGCTATTTATATCGGCTTTCAGTTGCGACAGGGAGCACCCTTCGGTTTCACGGACACATTTATTGCGGTTTTCGCCCTCCGGCTTTCCCGGAAAGGGCCAGCACAGACAGCGGGAGAGAAGCACGGCGAACCCCGGAACCCCGGGGCCGCCATCAATCGCCAATCCGGCTTAGCGACGCAGACCCAGACGCTGGATGAGATCCAGGTAACGGTCAGCGTTTTTACGCTTCAGGTAGTCCAGCAGCTTACGACGCTGGTTTACCATGCGGATAAGACCACGGCGGGAATGGTGATCCTGCTTGTTGGTCTTGAAGTGATCCTGCAGCTTGTCGATGTTGGCGCTCAACAGGGCCACCTGAACTTCAGGGGAACCTGTATCACCTTCGGCTTGCTGAAAATCCTTGACGATCTGAGCTTTCTCGTTGGCAGACAGTGCCATATTACACCTCATTAGTTGCGATGCTTATCGAATTCAGCCGAACCGCGCATCTCTACAGCCCGGCTAATCAGCCAGCGGAAAACTTAGGACCGCTGGCTGCTCTTGACCAACCGACGGGGCACCAGTTCAATGCCTTCGTCCATTGGTAATGCTTCTGCCAGCCCGACAAACGAGTGATTGCCATACAGGCGCACATACCCTTCGACAGGCTGATCGGTCATTTTAACCGGTTGTCCGTTCAATATCGATACCAACGATGGCCCGGAAAGCTGCACCTCCGGAAACATGGTCAATGCGCTTTCCGGCGGCAACAGCAGGCCGTCCAGGCTTTCGCCTTTTTCGCGCATGGCTTCCAGTTCCGGAACCGCGTGGGCGTCCTCCAGTGTGTAACCGGAGGCCATGGTGCGACGCAGGGCACTGACGTGGGCGCTACAGCCCAGGGCGTTGCCGATGTCCTCGACCAGGGAACGCACGTAAGTGCCCTTGGTACAGCTCACCGCCAGGTCCAGCTCGTTCTCGCGCATGGCGAGCAAGGTCAGTTCATGGATAGTGACCGGACGGGCCGGGCGATCGATCTCGATACCTTCCCGGGCGTATTCATAGAGCGGACGCCCCTGGTGCTTGAGCGCCGAGTACATGGACGGCACCTGCTCAATGGGACCACGGAACCGCTCCAGCACCTGCTCCACGTCGGCCTCGGTCAAGGCCGGCACCGGGTTTTCTTCCACCACGGCGCCTTCACTATCGCCGGTTTCGGTGCGAATACCTAGCCTGGCGGTGGTGACATAGGCCTTGTCACTGTCGAGCATCATCTGGGAAAACTTGGTGGCTTCACCAAAGCACAGCGGCAGAACGCCGGTAGCGAGGGGATCAAGCGCTCCGGTATGGCCGGCCTTGGCCGCACCGTACAGGCGTTTGACCTGCTGAAGAATTCCATTGGAGGTGACACCCTGGGGTTTATCAATCACCAGGATGCCATTTACGTTGCGGCCTTTGCGTTTACGGCTCAAGCGTCACGCTCCGGGTTATCAGATACCGGGTCGTCGTTGTCATCGCGGGGCACGGCCGGCTGGTCGCCCACCGCTTCGCGAATCAGGCGGTCCATCCTGCGGCTCTCGCCCTGCAGGGTATCGAAATGGAAGCGCAGTTGCGGCACCACACGCAGCTTCATGGCACGGCCAATCTGGCCACGCAGAAAGCCCGACACTTTATTCAGTACCTGCAGACAGTCCTGAATCTCCGGTGACTCTTCAGTCAGCTCTTCGGTAGAGAGCAAAGACACATAGATATCGGCGTAGCCCAGGTCACGACTGACTTTCACATCGTTGATCGTGACCAGTCCCACGCGAGGGTCTTTCACCTCGCGCTGGATCAGTTGGGCCAGCTCACGCTGCATCTGATCGCCGATGCGATCAACGCGACTGTATTCCCGTGCCATCAGGCCCCCGTGGATTCGAGCTGACGTTCAACCTGGACGCGATCGAAGACTTCGATCTGGTCACCGACTTTCACATCGTAACCCTTCACGCCGATACCGCACTCCATGCCGTTACGCACTTCCTGAACGTCGTCCTTGAAGCGGCGCAGGGATTCCAGCTCGCCTTCGAAGATCACCACGTTATCACGCAGCACACGAATCGGCTTGTTACGGTAGACGTTGCCCTCGGTCACCATGCAGCCGGCCACCTGGCCGAACTTCGGTGAACGGAAGACATCACGCACATCGGCCACGCCCAGGATCTGCTCGCGGAATTCCGGCGCCAGCATGCCAGTCAGGGCCGCTTTCACGTCATCAATCAGGTTGTAGATGATGCTGTAGTAGCGCAGATCCAGGTTTTCCTGCTCCACCAGCTTCTTGGCGGCGTTGTCGGCACGCACGTTGAAGCCGAAGATCACGGCGTTGGTAGCCATGGCCAGGCTGACGTCGGTTTCGGCAATACCGCCGACACCGGAATAGACGATTTTCACCTGAACTTCGTCGTTACCCAGATCCTGCAGAGCCTTGACGATGGCTTCCAGGGAACCGCGCACGTCGGTCTTGAGCACGACATTGAGGGTCTTGACCTCATCTTTGCCCATGTTCTCGAACATGTTCTCAAGCTTGGCCGCCTGCTGGCGCTGCAGACGCTGCTCGCGTTCACGGGTCTGGCGGAACTCGGCCAGCTCTTTGGCTTTTTTCTCGTCAGCGACAACGAAGAACTCGTCACCGGCGTCCGGCGTGCCGTTCAGACCGAGGATTTCCACCGGAATGGACGGCCCGGCTTCTTTCACCTGTTTGCCGGCTTCGTCGGTCATCGCGCGGATCTTGCCGTAGTAGGCGCCCGCCACCAGGGTATCGCCCTGGCGCAAGGTGCCGTTCTGTACCAGCACAGTGGCAACGGAACCACGACCGCGTTCCAGACTGGATTCAACCACCACGCCTTTGGCGCTGGCATCCGGAGATGCTTCCAGCTCGAGAATTTCCGCCTGCAGCAGCAGGGCTTCAAGCAGATCGTCGATACCTTCACCGGTCTTGGCCGAGACCGGAACGAACTGGACATCGCCGCCCCAGTCTTCCGGAATAACGTCCATGCCGGCCAGTTCGTTCTTGATGCGGTCCGGATCGGCTTCTTCCTTGTCCATCTTGTTGATGGCCACGACGATCGGCACGCCTGCGGAGCGGGCATGATCCACCGCTTCCTTGGTTTGCGGCATCACACCGTCGTCGGCGGCGACCACCAGGACAACCACGTCGGTGCACTGGGCACCACGGGCACGCATGGCGGTAAACGCGGCGTGGCCCGGGGTATCCAGGAAGGACACCATGCCGTGGCCGGTTTCCACGTGATAAGCACCGATGTGCTGGGTAATACCACCGGACTCGCCTGATGCCACCTTGGTGCGACGGATGTAGTCCAGCAGGGAGGTCTTACCGTGGTCGACGTGACCCATGACACTGACAACCGGCGCACGCTTGACCTTCTCTTTGCCCTCGGCCTGTTCGCTCAGTTCGCTCAGCACCTCTTCCTCGAAGGCGTCTTCACTGGTGGCCTTGGGCTTGTGACCCAGCTCTTCGGTCACCAGAATCGCGGTTTCCTGATCCAGAGCCTGGTTGATGGTGGCCATCACGCCCATGCCCATCAGGGTTTTGATCACATCGGCGGATTTCACCGCCATGCGCTGGGCCAGATCACCGACGGTGATGGTTTCCGGGATCTCTACTTCTCTAACCATAGGTTTGGTCGGTCTCTCGAAGGCGTGTCGCTTCTGTTTCGGTTTCTTTTTGGCTCGCAGCTGTTTGCGGGGAACCACTTCTTCGTCGTCCTCCGACAGCACCACCGGCTCGTCAACCGGACGATTACGCGGGCCACGATGGCCAGCCTTTTTCTTCTTAGGCTTGCCTTCTTCCAGATCATCACCCCGGTCGCGGGCCTTTTCCTTCTCTTTCTTTTTCTTCGGTTTGCGGTCGCGGCCGTCATCTTCCGGCGGCGGCATCGGCATATCTTCAGGCTGCGGTTCTGGCTCGCTCACCTTTTCTTCCGACGCCTTCTCAGCCGCAGGCTCGACTGCTTTTTGTTCCGGCTCGGCAGGAGCCGGAGCTTCGGCCGGCTTGGCCGCTGGTTCAGCTGTCACTTCCGGAGCATTCTGCTCGGGCGCCTGTTCCGGCGCGGCCTTACTTTCCACCGGCGCTTCCGGTTTTTCCGCTTCCTGCGCCGCTTCCGGCTGCAATTCTGCCCGCTTCACATAGGTGCGGCGCTTACGCACTTCAACGTTGACGGTTTTGGCCTTACCCGCCTTCAACGTAGTGGTCGTTTTACGCTTGAGCGTGATCTTGCGCGGTTCGGCATCGGCCTCACCGTGGGTCTTTCTCAGATAGGCCACCAACTGCTGCTTCTCATCGCTGGTGACAGTGTCATTCTCGCTGCGGGCTTTCAGGCCCGCTTCCACGATCTGCTTCAGCAAACGATCCACGGGAGCGCCTACATCTGCGGCCAGTTGTTTTACCGTTACATCAGCCATACTGGTCCTCCTCTCCCGAATCAAGCCTGGTCTTCAAACCAGGGGGCACGTGCCGCCATAATCAACTGGCCCGCACGCTCTTCATCCATACCTTCAATTTCGAGCAATTCATCAATGGATTGCTCGGCCAGATCTTCCATCGTACGCACGCCCATACCGGCCAGCTTGAAGGCCAGGGCACGCTCCATACCTTCCATGTTGAGAAGATCTTCTGCCGGTTCCGCCCCTTCCAGGGCTTCTTCGCTCGCCAGCGCCTGGTTCAACAGGGCATCCTTGGCGCGGTTACGCAGCTCGGTGACGGTTTCTTCATCGAAACCGTCGATCGCCAGCATTTCCTCCATCGGCACATACGCCACTTCTTCAATGGAGGTGAAGCCTTCCTCAATCAACACACCCGCAAATTCTTCATCCACATCCAGATTGCTGATGAAGTGCTCCAGCAAACGGCTGTATTCCTCTTCCTGGCGCTCACCGGCTTCTTCTTCGGTCATCACATTCAGCGACCAGCCGGTCAGATCCGTGGCCAGGCGAACGTTCTGCCCATTACGGCCGATGGCCTGGGCCAGATTGTCTTCTGCAACGGCCACATCCATGGTGTGACGATCTTCGTCCATCACGATGGAAGCCACTTCGGCCGGCGCCATGGCGTTAATTACCAGTTGAGCCGGGTTGTCATCGTACAGGACGATGTCGACACGCTCGCCGCCCAGTTCATTGGACACCGCCTGCACACGGGAGCCCCGCATACCAACGCAGGCGCCAACCGGATCGATACGGCGGTCGTTGGTTTTCACCGAGATTTTCGCGCGGGAACCCGGGTCACGGGCGGCACCGCGGATCTCAATCAGATCCTCGGCAATTTCCGGCACTTCGATACGGAACAGCTCAATCAGCATTTGCGGGTCGGTGCGGCTGAGAATCAGCTGCGGACCGCGATGATCCGTGCGGATCTCGAGCAGTAGCGCGCGCACCCGGTCGCCCATGCGGAAAGTTTCCCGGGGGATCAGGTGTTCCCTTGGCAGCAGCGCTTCAGCATTGTTGCCGAGATCGACAATCACATTGTCGCGGGTAACTTTTTTCACGGTACCGGACACAAGTTCACCCACACGGTCCCGGTAGCTGTCGACGATTTTCGTGCGCTCAGCTTCCCGCACTTTCTGGAAGATGATCTGCTTGGCCGCCTGGGCGCCAATCCGGCCGAAGGAGACCGACTCCACTTTCTCTTCGTGGATATCACCCGGCTTCAGGTTCGGGTCAATTTCCTCGGCTTCCTGCAGAGTCAGCTCGGTACCCAGCGCAGGCACGGCATCGTTGTCCACGACCAGCCAACGACGGAAGGTTTCGTACTCACCGGTGCGGCGGTCGATGGCAACCCGGATGTCCGCTTCCTCGTCTTCATAACGTTTCTTGGCAGCGGTCGCGAGGGCGAGTTCAATCGCCTCGAAAATCACATCCTTCTCCACGCCTTTTTCGTTGGAGACGGATTCCACTACCAGCAAAATCTCTTTACTCATGGGATTGCCCTGCCCTTAATATGATCGATACTTCTGAAACTTGTTCGAGCGAATGATACAAACGTCCGAGCCTATTCAAACGTCGGGACGATGCTGGCCTTCTCGATGCTGTCGAAGGGCAGCAGATATTCGTGATCATCGACCACAATGACCACTTCGTCACCTTCCACGCCCTTGATCAGGCCCTGGAATTTCCGGCGGCCTTCGAAAGCCATGCGCAACCGGATTTTGACCTTGTGACCAACAAATTCCTGATACTGCTCCAGGCGGAATAACGGCCGATCCATTCCGGGAGACGACACTTCCAGGGTGTATTCACTCTGAATCGGGTCTTCCACGTCCATCACGCCGCTGACCTGCCGGCTGACTTTCTCGCAGTCTTCGATGCTGATGCCATTGTCGGCATCATCAATAAAAATACGGAGCATGGATTCGTGGCCCCGGGAGCGGAATTCAATGCCCCAGAGTTCATACCCCAGTCCTTCCACGACCGGCCGCAGAATTTCTTCCAGTTGCTTGAGCTTGGCTGACAAGTGTCGCCGCCTCCATTTTCAGGTTTTCAGAATTCACAAACAAAAAAAGGGCTGTTGATCAGCCCTTTTTATGCACAGGGCCTTTTGCGCCAGGCCCTTTAATCAAAAAACCCCGGATAACGGGGCTTTTTGTTGCAAGAATTCGCAAGGAACAGCCCCAAGCTGTTCCCGCCGACAGACACCTGGCCTGCCCGGAAGCCTGCGTGGACACAGGCTCCGATATCCGCCGGAGTATAGAGACGCCGCGCGGAGTGGTCAAGGACTGACCAAAAAAAACGGCCTGGGAATACCAAGCCGCCTTCTTCTATATGGTGCCCGGGGCCGGACTCGAACCGGCACGGCTCTCGCCACTACCCCCTCAAGATAGCGTGTCTACCAATTTCACCACCCGGGCATATTCTTTACTCGAGTTCCGGAAGCTCTTCGGAGCCGCCTTCCTCACTTTCACTGCCGCTTTCGGCATTGCCGGCAGGCGCGTCATCAACAGAGGGTGAACCCGAGGACTCCTCAACAACCGGAATACCCGCTTCACCCGCCACTTCGGCGCGCTGCTTGGCGAAAATCGCCAGCGAAAAACTGGTCACGAAAAAGACAACGGCCAACAGGGTCGTCATCTTGGTCAGGAAGCTGCCGCTACCCTGACTGCCAAATACGGTTTGAGACGCGCCGCCACCAAAAGCCGCACCGGCATCTGCGCCCTTACCCTGCTGGATCAGAACCAGACCCACCAGCGCCACGGCGATCACGACGTGAACAGTAACTACCAGTGTTTCCATCCAATCCATACAAACTCTCGTAATCGATTTGGCTTACGCACCCACCGGGAATGACCGGCAAATGCTCAAAAACTCGTCGGCCTTAAGCGATGCTCCGCCAATAAGACCACCATCAATATCCGGCTCTGCAAACAGAGCGGCCGCATTATCCGCTTTTACACTGCCGCCGTAAAGTACCGAAACCTCATTTGCAGGCGCATTCATAGATTCAAGCACTTCGCGAATGTGTAAATGCATGGCCTGGGCGTCTTCCGAAGTCGCCGTTTTACCCGTTCCGATGGCCCACACCGGCTCGTAGGCAACAACCACCTGAGCCCATTCGTCGCCCTGAATGCCGGCCAGCCCGCTTTCAATCTGGCTGGCAACCACCTGTTCGGCGCGACCCGATTCCCGCTGCTGCAGGGTTTCGCCCACGCAAACCATTGCCACAAGGCCATTTTCGATCACGCGGCGGACTTTCTCGGCCACCACCTGGTCGGTTTCGGCAAAATACTCCCGGCGCTCTGAGTGACCAACCAGAACATAACGGCACCCCAGGTCGGCAGCCATGGACGCTGACACTTCACCGGTGTAAGCACCGGATTGCCAGGGCGCAACATTCTGCACGCCCACTTGCAACTTGTCCTGCGCTGCTGAAAGTACCGGACTGACATACAAGGCCGGAGGCACGATAACCACTTCTGGACTGCCCGAAAAGTCTCCCGCTTGAGCAGCGACGGTGCCAACCAACTGGTCTACCAGGTCTTTCGACCCGTTCATTTTCCAGTTTCCAGCTACAATTTTTCGACGCATTGCTCTATCTCGACAGCCCTCGAATTCAGCGAGGGCGAACTATACAGCAGACCCTTGCGGCGCACAAGCCACGCCCGGCAAGGGCCTCAGGCGCGGGACGCTTCCACCGCCCTGGCCAACTGATCGGCAACGCGTGAAATCTCGTCGGCATTTTTGCCCTCGGCCATGACCCGGATCAGCGGCTCGGTTCCGGACGCCCGGAGCAGAATCCTGCCCGCATCGCCCAGCGCTTGCTCTGCCTCCCGCACCGCCTGGCGAATGTCGTCCCGCGCCAGTGGATCAAACCGCTCTGCCACCCGCACGTTCACCATTTTCTGGGGCAACTTGTTCATTCCCTTGCGCAGCTGCTGCAGGGTCTGCCCGGAACGGCGAACCGCCAGTAACACCTGTAGGGCAGACACAATACCGTCACCGGTGGTGGTGCAATCCCGGATCACCATGTGGCCGGAGCCTTCACCGCCAACCAGCCAGTTATTGGCCAGCAGACGCTCCATCACATAACGGTCTCCCACCTTGGCACGCTCAAATGCAATGCCTGCAGCCTGCAGGGCCAGCTCAACCCCCAGGTTGGTCATCAGCGTACCCACAACGCCCCCATTCAGGCGGCCCTCACGGTGACGCTGGGAAGCCAGGATATAAAGCAGCTCGTCGCCATCGATTTCCGAACCGTCGCGGTCGACCATCAGTACGCGGTCACCGTCGCCGTCAAAGGCAATACCCATATCCGCCTGTTTTTCCGCCACGGTCTTTTTCAGCGCGTCCAGATGGGTTGAGCCCACGTTAAGGTTGATGTTCAGACCGTCAGGTTCGGCACCGATCGTGGTGACTCTGGCCCCCAACTCCCGGAACACCTTGGGGGCCACATGGTAGGTGGCGCCATGGGCGCAATCGAGCACGATATGCAGGCCATCCAGGGTAAACTCGTTGGGCACTGTGCTCTTGCAGAACTCCACGTAACGGCCCGGGGCATCATCCACCCGGCTCGCCTTGCCCAGTTCTTCCGGTTCGCAGACCTCGATGGGGCGGTCGAGCCAGCGCTCGATTTCCTCCTCCAGGGCGTCATCAAGCTTGGTGCCCGCCGCCGAGAAGAACTTGATGCCATTGTCGTGGTGGGGGTTATGGGAGGCACTGATGACAATGCCCGCCGAGGCGCGGAATGTCCGGGTCAGATAGGCAATGGCCGGGGTTGGCATGGGGCCAAGCAGTTTGACATCCACGCCGGCGGCCGAAAGCCCGGCCTCAAGCGCCGATTCAAACATATACCCCGAAAGACGAGTGTCTTTGCCGATCAAGACGCTGTTGCGCTGGCCTTCCTGCTTGAACGCCTGGCCCGCCGCCCATCCCAGGTGCAGCATGAAATCCGGGGTAATGGGGCTGTCCCCGACCCGACCACGTATGCCATCGGTTCCAAAATATTTTCTGCCTGCCATTACAGGGCCTCCCTTGTAGCCTGCACCACGTTTACCGCGTCGACGGTTTCACGTACATCGTGAACGCGCAAAATACTTGCGCCTTTCATGGCGGATATTGTCGCGGCTGCCAGACTGCCGGGCAAGCGTTCATCGACCTCCCGCCCGGTCACGGCACCAAGCATGGACTTGCGGGACACCCCGATCAGCAGCGGATGTCCGAGGATATGCAGTTGTTCGAGACTGGCCAGCAACTGGAAGTTGTGGGCAACCGATTTACCAAAACCAAATCCCGGGTCCAGGATGATATTGTCCGCCGGGATACCGGCGCTCTCCGCCACCCGCATGCGCTCGGTCAGAAACGAGCTGACCTCCCGGCGCACATTCCGATAGCGGGGATCATCCTGCATGGACTCCGGCTCGCCCTGAATATGCATGATGCACACGGGAATGCCGACCTCCGCGGCCGCCTCCGGCGCACCCGGACGCTGCAGGGCTCGCACGTCGTTGATCAGCCCCGCCCCCAGCTTGGCGGTTTCCCTGATAACTACCGGGTTACTGGTATCAACAGAAATGACTACATCCAGTTCGCGGGCAACGGCCTCGACCACCGGGCATACCCGATCGAGCTCCTGCTGGGTCGATACCGGCGTGGCGCCGGGCCTGGTGGATTCGCCACCGACATCCACAAACGTGGCACCGTCTGCCACCATCTGCCGGGCCCGGGACAAGGCTGCTGCCGGAGCATTGTATTGTCCGCCATCGGAAAACGAGTCCGGGGTAACGTTCACTATCCCCATAACATGGCAGCGGGACAGATCCAGACGACGGCCTGCAAAATTCATTTCCATGGTGTGGTTTCCAGACAAGAATTCATCGCGGGTAGGAAAAACAAACGCCGCCCGGGAACCGGGCGGCGCGGATTACTGCGGTCTGTACGGCCAGTTGTCAATGCTCGCCGGCAGGGCGACCTACGTCCGGGCGGCGACCGTCATCGCCCCGCTCGGGGCTTGCAGCCGGCTCGGGCTCATCGGCCTTGACGCCACCACTTGGACCACTGTCACCCCAATTCTTGGGCGGACGGGGCTCATGACCGGCCATGATGTCGTCGATCTGACCGCTGTCGATGGTCTCGTACTTCATCAACGCATGGGCCATCAAGTCCAGCTTGTCCCGATTGTCGATCAGGATCTGCTTGGCCTTTTCATAGCAGCTGTCGATGATGTTACGAACTTCCTCATCGATGCGCTGGGCGGTTTCCGGCGAATAAACCGTGTGGGACTGGCCTGCGGAACGGCCCAGGAACGGCTCTTCGCTCTCGGTGTCGTATTGCAGAGGTCCCAGCTTCTCGGACAGCCCCCACTTGGTCACCATGTTACGGGCCAACTGGGTGGCGCGTTCGATATCGTTGGAAGCACCCGTGGTTACCCCATCAAAACCCAGAGTCAGCTCCTCTGCGATCCGGCCACCGAACAGGCTACAGATCGAGCTGATCAGGTAACGCTTGGAGTGACTGTATTTGTCCTCCTCCGGCAGGAACATGGTCACACCCAGGGCACGGCCACGGGGAATGATACTGACCTTGTACACCGGATCATGTTCCGGCATCAGGCGACCAACGATCGCATGACCGGACTCGTGATAAGCGGTGTTCAGCTTCTCTTTCTCGTTCATCACCATGGACTTGCGCTCGGCGCCCATCATGATCTTGTCTTTCGCCAACTCCAGCTCTTCCATGGTCACCAGACGCTGATTGCGACGGGCGGCAAACAGTGCGGCCTCGTTTACCAGGTTAGCCAGGTCGGCACCGGAAAAGCCGGGCGTACCACGGGCAATCGTCGAGGGCTCAACACCATCGGCCAGCGGCACTTTCTTCAGGTGAACTTTCAGAATCTGCTCACGACCAATGATGTCCGGCAGGCTGACCACCACCTGACGGTCAAAGCGACCGGGGCGCAGCAGCGCCGGGTCCAGCACGTCCGGACGGTTGGTCGCGGCAATGACGATAACACCTTCGTTGCCTTCAAAGCCGTCCATTTCCACCAGCAACTGGTTCAGGGTCTGCTCACGTTCGTCGTGACCACCACCCATGCCAGCGCCACGATGACGACCCACGGCATCAATCTCGTCGATGAAGATAATGCACGGGCTCTGCTTCTTGGCCTGCTCGAACATGTCGCGAACACGGGACGCACCCACACCCACGAACATTTCCACGAAGTCGGAACCGGAAATGGAGAAGAATGGAACCTTGGCTTCACCGGCAATGGCCTTGGCCAGCAGGGTCTTACCGGTACCCGGAGGACCGACCATCAGCACGCCCTTGGGAATCTGACCGCCCAGGCGCTGGAATTTGCTCGGGTCACGCAGGAAATCCACCAGTTCTTTGACGTCTTCCTTGGCCTCGTCGCAACCTGCCACGTCACCAAAGGTGGTCTTGATCTGGTCTTCACTCATCAGGCGCGCCTTGGATTTACCAAAGGACATGGGGCCTTTGCCACCAGCGCCCCCGCCTTGCATCTGGCGCATGAAGAACACAAACAACGCAATAATGATCAAAATCGGGAAAGCCGCCACCAGCAACTGCGTCCACAGGCTCTGGCGTTCTGGTTCCTTGCCGATCACTTCCACGTCATTGGCCAGCAGGTCATCCATCAACTTGTTGTCGGACACCTGCGGGCGGATGGTCTGGAACTGGGACCCGTCACCCCGGGTGCCCTGTACCTGCAGTCCATCGATGGTTACTTGCCGAACCTGGCCCTGCTGGACCATTTCAACAAACTGGGAATAGTTAACTTGTTGCCCGCTGGTAGTGGGAGAGAAATTCTGAAACACCATCAGCAGAACAGCGGCTATGATTAGCCAGAGAACCAGATTTTTTGCCATATCGTTCAAGGATCATCACCTGTGAATTGTCGGAACAGCGCTGTCAGGCCACCGCTCCTTTTATCGACACCTTACACTAATTGTACGCCGCTCCACCAGAAACAGCCCACTATCGCGGCCTTCCGGCAGCAGCCCCATGGCCCTGGAGGTATCAACGTCAGCCATACCACTCATAGTGGGCGCAACATCCGAAATTACAACGTCTGCCCGGGAACGGCAGCCATCTTCCTGGGATTTTTGACCCAGACACCCTCGAAATGTTCCTGCAGCCACTGGCCACGGGATTCAGAGCGGGCAAAACCAACCGCCAGCACTTGCGGAAATCACCAGAGACACCTGTAGGGGAACACGCCCATTCGTGACTCCGGCCAATCTGTTACAATTGCCGGATTATACGATGATGTCAGCCAATACGCCGCTGACCTTTTGTTAATTGCACCCATAAAGAGATCACATAATGAGTTTGTCACCGGAACAACGCCGGGAATACCGGGCCATTGCCCACAACCTGAAGCCTGTCATCATTGTTGGCGACAAGGGCCTTTCCGAAGGCCTCCAGGAAGAGCTGGAACGGGCCCTGAACGACCACGAGCTGATCAAGATAAAAGTCGCCAGCCCGGATCGTGAAGTGCGACGCGAAGCCATCGAGGCCCTGTGCGAAGCCTCCGGTGCCGAACTGGTACAGACCATCGGCAAGATCGCCGTAATCCTGCGCCGTGCCAAGCAGCCGAATCCTAAGTTGTCCAACCTGCTAAGAAATAAATAATTTTTTGCCACGGAAGAACACGAAAAACTGACTAACGATACTGATTGGTCGTCTTTTAATTTCGTGTTCTTTCGTGGGTTTAGTGGCCAGAAAACAAAAAGCCGGCCTGGGGAATCCCACGCCGGCTTTTTAGTTGCCCGGAGCACCTTAGATGTACTCCACCTCCGCAATTTCGTACTCCACGGTACCTGAAGGAATGCGGATCGCGACCACATCGCCCTCGTTCTTGCCCACCAGCGCGCGGGCGATGGGCGAGGAGATCGACAGCTTGCCTGCCTTGATGTCTGCCTCGTCCTCACCAACGATCTGGTAGGACACTTCCTCGTCGGTATCCATATTCACCAGGTGCACGGTGGTGCCGAAAATCACCTTTCCGGTGTTTTCCATGGTGGTGACATCGATCACCTGGGCGGCACCCAGCTTGCCTTCGATTTCCTGGATACGGCCCTCGATGAAGCTCTGCTGCTCACGCGCGGCGTGGTACTCGGCGTTCTCTTTCAAATCGCCGTGTTCCCGGGCGTCGGCAATGGCCGCGATCACCCGCGGCCGGTCTTCGGCTTTGAGCTTCTTCAGTTCTGCGCGCAGGCTCTCTTCCCCTGCTTTGGTCATGGGTACTCTGTCAGCCATAATTCTTACTTTCCTGCGTGTAGTTCCTGGAGACGACGAACGGTGCGCTCCGGACCAAACTTGATGGCCCGGCAGAACGCTTCGCCACCTGCCAGTGTCGTTGTATAGGTTGTCTTGGTCTGCAAGGCGGACTGGCGAATCTGCGCCGAGTCAGCAATGGCCTTGCGACCCTCGGTGGTGTTGATGATCAACTGCACCTGGCCATTCTTGATGGCATCAACAATATGCGGCCGACCTTCACGGACCTTGTTCACCCGCTCGGCCTCAACACCCGCCTCGGCCAGCGCCTGGGCGGTGCCGGTGGTGGCGATGATACGGAAACCGGCTTCCTGCAGGTCGCGCGCCACCTTGGCCGCTGCAGGCTTGTCGACATCCCGCACCGACATGAAAGCCACACCCTTGACCGGCAAACGCTCACCGGACGCCAGGGAAGCCTTGGCGAAGGCCTCATCAAAGCTGTCGCCGATGCCCATCACTTCGCCAGTGGACTTCATTTCCGGGCCGAGAATCGGATCGACCGCCGGGAATTTGTTGAACGGGAACACAGACTCTTTCACCGAGTAGTGTTCCGGTACAATTTCCTGGGTGAAGTTCAGCTCTTTCAGGGTTTTACCGGACATGACCCGAGCCGCGACCGCCGCCAGGGAAACGCCCACCGCCTTGGACACAAACGGCACCGTCCGCGAGGCCCGCGGGTTCACCTCGATCACGTAGATCTCGCCGTCCTGCCAGGCCAGCTGCACGTTCATCAGGCCGATCACATCCAGCTCGATGGCCATTTTCTTCACCGCCTCGCGCATTTCATCCTGCACCTCTTTGGGCAGGGTATACGGGGGCAGTGAACAGGCGGAGTCACCGGAGTGCACGCCAGCCTGCTCGATATGCTGCATGATGCCGCCGATCACCACGTCGGTGCCGTCGGAGATGGCATCGATGTCTACCTCGATGGCCGCGTTCAGGAAGTGATCCAGCAGTACCGGGCTGTCGTTGGACACCAGCACCGCGCTGCGCATGTAGTGCACCAGTTCCTTCTCGTCATAGACGATTTCCATGGCGCGGCCGCCCAGCACATAGGATGGACGAACCACCAGCGGGTAGCCAATCTCGCGAGCCGCCAGGATGCCTTCCTCGTGGCTGCGCACGGTGGCGTTTTCCGGCTGTTTCAGACCCAGGCGCTGGATCATCTGCTGGAAGCGCTCGCGGTCCTCGGCGCGATCGATGGCGTCCGGGCTGGTGCCAATGATGGGCACGCCGGCCGCCTCCAGCCCACGGGCCAGCTTCAGCGGAGTCTGGCCGCCGTACTGGACAATCACGCCCTTGGGCTTCTCGATGTAGACGATTTCCAGCACGTCCTCGAGGGTGATCGGCTCGAAATACAACCGGTCGGAGGTGTCGTAATCGGTGGACACGGTCTCCGGGTTGCAGTTGATCATGATGGTTTCGTAACCGTCCTCGCGCATGGCCAGGGCGGCGTGAACACAGCAGTAATCGAACTCGATGCCCTGGCCGATCCGGTTCGGGCCACCACCAATCACCACGATTTTATCGCGATCCGAAACATCCGACTCACACTCCTCCTCATAGGTGGAGTACATGTAGGCGGTGTCGGAGGCGAATTCCGCGGCACAGGTGTCCACGCGCTTGTAAACCGGGCGCACGTCCAGGTCGTGGCGCAGCTTGCGCAGGCTGACTTCGGAAATGCCCAGCAGCTTGGCCAGGCGGGCGTCCGAGAAGCCCTTGCGCTTGAGGCGGAACAGGGTGGCTTTGTCGATATCGGCCTTGCCGGCGGACTTCAGCATTTCCTCTTCGCGGATCAGATCCTCGATCTGCACCAGGTACCAGGGGTCCACATGGGTGTTGCGGAACACTTCCTCGACGGTCATCCCGGAGCGGAAGGCATCGCCGATGTACCAGATGCGCTCGGCGCCCGGCACGTTCAGCTCGCGGGTCAGGGTCTCTTTCGAGCTTTCCGACTGCAGGTCTTCCAGTTTCTCATCCATGCCCTCGGAGCCGACTTCGAGACCGCGCAGGGCTTTCTGCAGGGACTCCTGGAAGGTGCGACCAATCGCCATCACCTCACCCACGGATTTCATCTGGGTGGTCAGGCGGGCGTCCGCCTGCGGGAATTTTTCGAAGGTGAAACGCGGAATCTTGGTAACCACGTAGTCGATGCTGGGCTCGAACGAGGCCGGGGTCACGCCGCCGGTGATTTCGTTCTGCAGTTCATCGAGGGTGTAACCCACCGCCAGCTTGGCCGCCACTTTGGCGATCGGGAAGCCGGTGGCCTTGGAGGCCAGCGCCGAGGAACGGGATACCCGAGGGTTCATTTCGATAACGACCATGCGGCCGGTGTCCGGGTTAATGCCGAACTGCACGTTGGAGCCGCCGGTTTCCACCCCGATTTCACGCAGAACCGCCAGGGAGGCGTTCCGCATGATCTGGTATTCCTTATCGGTCAGGGTCTGGGCCGGGGCCACGGTGATGGAGTCACCGGTGTGCACGCCCATGGCGTCGAAGTTCTCGATGGAGCAGACGATGATGCAGTTGTCGTTTTTGTCACGGACAACTTCCATCTCGTACTCTTTCCAGCCGATCAGGGATTCGTCGATCAGCAGCTCGTTGGTCGGGGACAGGTCGAGGCCGCGAGTACAGATTTCCTCGAACTCTTCCTTGTTGTAGGCAATACCACCGCCAGAGCCACCCATGGTGAAGGACGGACGGATGATGCAGGGGAAACCGATGTCTTCTGAGACTTCCCAGGCTTCCGCCATGGAGTGGGCGATGGTGGCGCGGGGGCACTCCAGGCCGATCTTGCGCATGGCCTTGTCGAAACGGTCTCGGTCTTCGGCTTTATCGATGGTGTCGGCGTTGGCGCCGATCATTTCCACGCCGTGTTTTTCCAGGATGCCGTGTTTTTCCAGATCCAGCGCGCAGTTCAATGCGGTCTGCCCCCCCATGGTGGGCAGCAGGGCATCCGGCTGTTCCTTTTCGATGATCTTTTCGACGGTTTTCCAGGTGATCGGCTCGATGTAGGTGGCATCGGCCATGACCGGATCGGTCATGATGGTGGCCGGGTTGGAGTTCACCAGAATCACCCGGTAACCCTCTTCACGCAGGGCCTTACACGCCTGCGCGCCGGAATAGTCGAATTCGCACGCCTGCCCGATCACGATGGGGCCGGCGCCCAGGATCAGGATGCTTTTGATATCAGTACGTTTTGGCATGTCTCGGTAAACCTGTCAGCAACTTTGAATTCTTTCGCGCTGTTGGCAGCGCCCGTGAGTTATCCGTGATGGCCTTGCCTTCAGGCAGATCGCTTTTCCATCAACTGGATGAACTCGTCAAACAGCGGCGCCACATCGTGGGGGCCGGGGCTGGCTTCCGGGTGACCCTGGAAGCTGTAGGCCGGCTTGTCGGTGCGGCGAATGCCCTGCAGGGTGCCGTCAAACAGCGACTTGTGGGTGGCTTCCACGTTGGCCGGCAGGCTGGCCTCGTCCACCGCAAAGCCGTGGTTCTGGCTGGTGATCATTACCGTGCCCTTGGCGATGTCCTGTACCGGGTGGTTGGCGCCGTGGTGACCATGGCCCATCTTCATGGATTTGGCACCACTGGCCAGGGCCAGCAACTGGTGCCCCAGGCAGATACCGAACACCGGAATGTCGGTTTCCAGCACTTCCTTGATGGCCTTGATGGCGTAGTCGCAGGGCTCGGGGTCGCCCGGGCCGTTGGACAGGAAGATGCCATCGGGATTCATGGCCAGCACCTCGGAGGCCGGGGTCTGGGCCGGCACCACGGTGATGTCACAACCGCGCGAGGCAAGCATGCGCAGGATGTTGTATTTCACGCCGTAGTCCCAGGCCACCACCTTGAACTTTGACTCGGTGCGCTCACCGTAGCCGCCACCCTTCAGGCTCCATTCAGTCTGGCTCCACTGGTAGGGCTTTTCGCAGGTGGCTTCTTTGGCCAGGTCCATGCCCTTGAGGCCAGGGAAGGCGTTGGCCAGTTCCAGGGCGCGTTCGGCGGTGGCGTTTTCACCGGCCACAACGGCGCCGTTCTGGGAACCTTTGTCGCGCAGGATGCGAGTGAGGCGGCGGGTATCGATATCTGCAATACCAACAACGTTGTTGCTTCGCAGGTAGTCATCCAGGCTCTGCTGGTTGCGCCAGCTGCTGGCGAGCAGGGGCAGATCGCGGATGATCAGGCCGGCGGCCTGAATGCGATCGGATTCCACGTCTTCTTCGTTAACACCGGTGTTGCCAATGTGCGGATACGTGAGGGTCACGATCTGGCGGGAATAGGACGGGTCGGTCAGGATTTCCTGGTAGCCGGTCATGGCGGTGTTGAACACCACCTCGCCGCTGGTTTCGCCGTCTGCGCCAATGGCGGTGCCGTAGAAGAGGCTTCCGTCTGCGAGTGCAAGGATTGCTGGTGTGCTCAAGGCTTGTATCCTCATCGAGTGGCGGTAAGTTCGTCACGAACAGGAACGCAAGCGCATATTCAGGTTGCAAAAAAGCGAGACAGAGTAAAACCCGGTCCCGCTTTTTCAAAAACTTGTTAATGTTACGCTTGGTGCAGTCAAATCGCCTTATTGTAAGAAATCTGGCGATTTTTGTCCACGGCTATTACTTGAGTCCTAGAACATCCTGCATATCGTACAACCCCACCGGCTTGTCCTTCAGCCACAGCGCCGCACGCATGGCGCCCTTGGCGAAGGTCATGCGGCTGTTGGCCTTGTGGGTGACTTCGATGCGCTCGCCTTCGGTGGCGAACAGTACGGTGTGATCACCCACCACATCGCCGGCACGAATGGTTTCGAAGCCAATTTCCTTGCGGGTGCGCTCGCCGGTGAAGCCTTCGCGACCGTAGACGGCGCATTCTTTCAGATCACGACCCAGGGCACCGGCCACCACTTCGCCCATGCGCAAAGCCGTACCCGAGGGGGCGTCTTTCTTGTGGCGGTGGTGGGCTTCGATGATTTCCACGTCGTAGTCGTCGCCCAGGGTGGCGGCGGCGGTGCGCAGCAGGTTGAGGACGACGTTGACGCCCACACTCATATTGGGGGCGAAGACCACCGGGGTGGATTCGGCCGCCAGGGCGAGCTGGGCTTTTTCGGCATCGGTGAGGCCGGTGGTGCCGACCACGAGCATTTTGCCGTTGGCCTTGCAGAACCCGGCGTTTTCCAGGGTGAGGTCCGGGAAGGTGAAGTCGACCAGTACGTCGAAGTCGTCTTTCACCGCTTCCAGGCTGTCGGCCATTTTCACGCCGGTTTTACCGATGCCGGTCATTTCGCCGGCGTCGGCACCCACCAGGCTGCTACCGGGCTGCACAATGGCAGCGCCGAGTTCCAGCCCTTCGGTGCCGTCGACAGCTTCGATCAACACTTTGCCCATGCGCCCGGCGGCGCCGATGATTGCTACCCGCATTGGTTCGGCCCTCAGAATTTCATTTCGTCGAAGAAGTTTTTCACACCCTCAAACCAGGAGGTTTTCTTGGGGGCGTGGTTATTGCCGTTATTGCCATCCAGCGTTTTCTGGAATTCTTCCATCAATTCCTTCTGACGCTTGGTCAGGTTGACTGGCGTTTCGACGATCACTCGGCACAGCAGGTCGCCGGCCGGGCCACCACGTACCGGGCTGACGCCCTTATTGCGCAGGCGGAACAGTTTGCCGGTCTGGGTTTCGGGCGGAATTTTCAGCTTCACGCGGCCATCCAGAGTCGGCACTTCGAGTTCACCTCCCAGCGTGGCGTCAACGATGCTGATGGGTACTTCGCAATACAGGTTGCGGCCATCACGGGTGAAGATGGAGTGTTCGCGCACGGCCACCTGCACGTACAGATCGCCCGGCGGCCCACCATCAACACCCATTTCGCCTTCACCAGACAGCCGGATGCGATCACCGGTATCAACACCCGGCGGCACTTTCACCGACAGGGTCTTCTCCTGGCGCACACGGCCCTGACCGTTGCATTTTCTGCATGGATTCTTGATGATCTGGCCGGCACCGCCACAGGTCGGACACGCCTGTTGCACGGTGAAAAAGCCTTGCTGCATGCGTACCTGGCCCATGCCCTTGCAGGTGCCGCAGGTTTCCACGCCGGAGCCTTTCTCCGCGCCGCTGCCATCGCAGGAATCGCATTCTTTGTGGCCCGGGATGGTGATTTCGACGTTCTTGCCTTTGACGGCTTCTTCCAGGTCCAGCTCCAGGGTGTAACGCAGATCGGCACCGCGGGTGCTGCGGCCACGACCGCCGCCACCGAAGATATCGCCGAACACATCCCCGAAGATGTCGGAGAAGCTGGCACCACCGCCGCCAAAGCCACCGCCAGCACCGGCCTGGCCATCCACGCCGGCGTGACCGAACTGGTCATACGCTGCACGCTTGTTGGCATCCGCCAGCACTTCGTAAGCCTCACTGGCCTCTTTAAACTTGGCTTCGGATTCTTTGTCGTCCGGGTTGCGGTCCGGATGGTACTTCATCGCAAGCTTGCGATAAGCCTTTTTGATTTCCTTCTCGTCCGCTCCCCGGGAGACCCCGAGTACTTCGTAATAATCGCGCTTGGCCATGCTGTAAAACCCTGTTGCTATAACGAGGAAAACGCGGGCCTCGGCCCGCGCTTTCCAACTACCTGATGTACCTCGGAATTACTTCTTGTCGTCGTCTTTAACTTCTTCGAACTCAGCGTCGACGGCGTCATCAGCACTCTGGGCCTGGCCTTCTTCCTGGCCGCCAGCCTGCTGCGCCTGATCAGCGCCCTGTTCCGCGTACATCTTCTGGGCCAGCTCGGAAGAGGCTTCGGACAGCTTCTGGGTCTTGGCTTCGATGTCGTCCTTGTCGGAGCCTTCCAGCGCTTCTTCCAGTTCCTTGATCGCTGTTTCGATAGACTCTTTCTCGCTATCGCTGGCCTTGTCGCCGGCTTCGTCCAGAGTCTTGCGTACCGCGTGCACCATGGCGTCGCCCTGGTTGCGGGCCTGCACCAGCTCTTCGAACTTGCGATCTTCCTCGGCGTTCGCCTCGGCGTCCTGAACCATCTTTTCGATTTCGTCATCGTTCAGGCCGGAAGAAGCCTTGATCACGATGGACTGCTCCTTGCCAGTCGCCTTGTCTTTGGCGGACACGTTCAGGATACCGTTAGCATCAATATCGAAGGTCACTTCGATCTGCGGCACACCGCGCGCTGCCGGCGGAATGTCTGCCAGGTCGAAACGGCCCAGCGACTTGTTCTGGGACGCCTGCTTACGCTCACCCTGGACTACGTGAATGGTCACGGCAGTCTGGTTGTCTTCGGCCGTCGAGAAGGTCTGCGACTTCTTGGTCGGGATCGTGGTGTTCTTCTCGATCAGCGGCGTGGCTACGCCACCCATGGTTTCGATACCCAGGGTCAGCGGGGTTACGTCCAGCAGCAGGACGTCTTTCACGTCACCGGAGAGTACCGCACCCTGGATGGCCGCACCGATGGCAACCGCTTCGTCCGGGTTCACATCCTTACGCGGCTCTTTTCCGAAGAACTCTTTCACCTTTTGCTGTACCAGCGGCATACGGGTCTGGCCGCCCACCAGGATAACCTCGTCCACCTCGGACGCACTCAGGCCGGAATCTTTCAGGGCCATCTTGCACGGCTCAAGACTGCGCTGAACCAGCTCTTCCACCAGTGACTCGAGCTTGGCACGGGTCAGCTTGACGTTCATGTGCTTTGGACCGGTCTGATCGGCCGTGATGTACGGCAGGTTCACGTCGGTCTGCTGGCTGCTGGACAGCTCGATTTTCGCCTTCTCGCCGGCTTCCTTCAGGCGCTGCATGGCCAGGGAATCGCCGCGCAGGTCGATGCCGCTGTCTTTCTTGAACTGGTCCGCCAGGTATTCGATGATTTTCAGGTCAAAGTCTTCACCACCCAGGAAGGTGTCACCGTTGGTGGCCAGTACTTCGAACTGGTGCTCACCGTCCACATCGGCGATTTCGATGATGGACAGGTCAAAGGTACCACCGCCCAGGTCGTAAACCGCCACGGTGCGGTCGCCGCTCTGCTTGTCCATGCCATAGGCCAGGGCCGCAGCGGTCGGCTCGTTGATGATGCGCTTCACTTCCAGACCGGCGATCTTGCCGGCGTCTTTGGTGGCCTGACGCTGGCTGTCGTTGAAGTAGGCCGGCACGGTGATAACCGCTTCGGTCACTTTCTCGCCCAGATAATCTTCTGCGGTTTTCTTCATTTTCTTCAGAACTTCCGCAGACACCTGGGGAGGCGCCATTTTCTGGCCTTTAACCTCAACCCATGCATCGCCGTTGTCGGCTTTGGCAATCTTGTAGGGCACCATCTTGATGTCTTTCTGAACCACGTCGTCTTCAAAACGACGGCCGATCAGGCGCTTGATGGCGTACAGGGTGTTGTCCGGGTTAGTCACCGCCTGGCGCTTGGCCGACTGGCCTACCAGGGTTTCACCGTCGTCGGTGTAGGCGATGATCGACGGGGTGGTGCGATCACCCTCGGCGTTTTCGATAACCTTGACCTTGTCACCATCCATGATGGCCACACAGGAGTTGGTCGTACCCAGGTCGATACCGATAATCTTGCTCATTGAATCACTCCAATTCTTCTGAATTCCTGCCCGAAGCATTTCACTTCGGCAATTTCTGTTTAAAAGCTATATTGGCGCGCTAATCTGCTTTTCAAGCCTGCTCGTCGATTTTTGGGCTATCTTCAGCCTTCGCCACCATAACCATGGCCGGACGAACAACACGACCATTCAACAAATAGCCTTTCTGCACCACGGCCACCACACTGTTGGGCTCGGCATTCGGCGCCGGAACCATCGACATGGCTTCGTGCTGCTGCGGGTCAAACGGCTCACCCACCGGGTCCAGCTGCTCGACATTGAACTTGGCCAGACTCTTTCTGAACAGATCCAGAGTCATCTCGACACCCTCGCGGATGGAGGTCACCATTTCACTGGCGTCCTGCTGGCCTTCCGTACTTTCGACGGCCTTTTCCAGACTGTCCGCCACCGGCAGCAATTCCTTGACGAATTTCTCCAGGGCGAACTTGTGGGCCTTTTCCACATCGATTTCCGCGCGGCGGCGCACGTTCTGCATTTCCGCCTGGACTCGCAGAACCTGCTCCTGCTGCTCCTGCAGCTGAGCCTGCAACGACTCTACTTCCGACATTTCCGGCTCTGCCGACTGCTCGGCCGCGACATTCTCCTCGGCCGCCGCCTCGGTTGCTTCGTTCTGCTCGTCTACCTGTTCACTGCGCTTTTCGTCCGCACTCATGACTACTCCTGATACCTGATCTCACGGCCCGCCAGGGACCGCTCACTGAATGAGTCCTGCCCTTGCAAGACAGGAGAAACGACTTTGCGAACGGATATGGGGCCCGTGCCACGGGTTTCAACCTTATCGACAACATTCTTTGAGGTTTTTCCATCCCCGAATTTGCAAACAGCAAAAACCCTGTATATATTCACAGTCACTGTATACAACCACAGTATCAAGACGAGCGGAGGTCCAGGCATGCTCACGGAACTGACGGTTTCCAACTACGCCATCGCCGAGAAGGTGGAGCTGAATTTCAACAAGGGTATGACAGCCCTGACCGGCGAAACCGGCGCTGGCAAGTCCATTGTTCTTGACGCCCTGGGCCTGGCCATGGGCGGCCGGGCTGATGCCGGCACCGTGCGCCATGGCGCCAAGCGCGCCGACATCACCGCCAGCTTCGACATTTCCCGCATCCCCGAAGCCCGCCAATGGCTTGAAGCCCACGAACTGGATGATCCGGACCACTGCATTTTACGACGCACCATCAGCAAGGAAGGCCGGTCCCGGGCATTTATCAACGGCCAACCCTGCCCGCTCTCACAACTCAAAGAGCTGGGGGGCATGTTGATGGACATCCACAGTCAGCACCAGCATCAGTCGTTGTTGCGCAAAGAAACCCACCGCAAACTGCTGGACGAATTTGCCGGCGCCGAAGCTCTTCTTGAGCAAACCCGTGCCGCCTGGAAAACCTGGCACCAGACTCGCCAGAAACTGGAGCAACGCCGACAGAATGCCGATGAAGCCGAGGCCCGCATCCAGCTTTTGCGTTATCAGGTGGAAGAGCTTGACCGCCTTGCCCTTGAGGCCGGAGAGCAAGAGGCACTGGAACGGGAGCAGGAACAGCTCGCCCAGGCAGACACCGTTTTGCATGGCAGCCATCAGGCCGCCATGCTCTGTACCGAGGACGAGACCAGCGCGGCTGGCCTGATTCGCCAGGCTCTGCAACAACTCGAACAACTGCCGGTAGAGGTTCCGGCACTCAGCGACACCCTGCAAATGCTCAGTGAAGCCGAAATCCAGATTTCCGAGGCGGGCGACAACCTTCGGCGCTTTGTGGACGATTACGAGGCCGACCCGGCCCGCCTTGCCGAAGTGGAAGAACGGCTGAGCGCCATCTACCAGATGGCTCGCAAACACCGGATTACACCCGAGCAGTTGCCCGAGTTCCATCAGTCACTCACTGACGAGCTGGCAGAGCTGGACGGCGGCGAAGGTAGCCTGGAACGGCTGGAGGCCGAGCTGGCCGAACAGCGGGCATCCTTCAACGAACTTGCCCATCAGCTCACTGAAAAGCGCCAGCAGGCGGCGGTGGACCTGGATCAGCGCATCGCCGAAGAACTGGGTCAGCTAAGCATGCCTTCGGTGCAGTTTGTCACCCACCTGAACCGCAACGCCGGAGGCGAACCCGCACCCCACGGGCTGGAAGATATTGAGTTTCTGGTCAGCGCCAACCCGGGCCAGCCAGCACGCCCGCTTGCCAAGGTCGCTTCCGGTGGCGAACTGTCACGCATCAGTCTGGCCATTCAGGTGGTGGTGGCACAAACCTCAACCACCCCCACCCTCGTATTTGACGAAGTGGATGTCGGTATTGGCGGCGGCACGGCAGAAGTGGTTGGCCGGCTGCTGAGATCCCTCGGTGAAAACGGTCAGGTTTTGTGCGTTACTCACCTGGCCCAGGTCGCGGCACAATCGCACCAGCACTTGTTTGTCAGCAAATTTACCGAAGCGGAAGCCACGTACTCACGGATTGAGGCGCTGGACGATCAGGGAAGAATTGATGAAGTGGCGAGAATGCTCGGCGGCATGGATATGACCAAACAAACCATGGCCCACGCAAAAGAAATGTTCGTAAAGGGCCAGGCGACCCATCATTAAAGGCAACAGGCCTTCACTAACCCCTTCTCTTCGTTGCGAAGAGTTTGCGGAGCCCGGCTGACCGGGCTCCGCTTTTTTACTTCTTGCCGGAGCGGATCGGCTTTACATACAGAATCAGGCTGTGATCAACAATTTCATAGCCATGCTCTTCTGCTATTTTTCTCTGACGCTCTTCAATAACGTCATCAACAAACTCGACCACCTCACCGGTCTCGGTGCAGACCATGTGGTCGTGATGATCGTCTCCGGCCATTTCAAACACGGCATGGCCACCTTCAAAGTTGTGCCGGAGCACCAGGCCTGCCGCTTCAAACTGCGTCAGCACCCGGTAAACGGTTGCCAGACCCACGTCATCTCCCTGGTCAAGCAGCTTCTTGTACACATCTTCAGCGCTGAGGTGATGCTCTTCCGCGTTCTCCAGAATATTGAAGATTTTGACTCGCGGCAGAGTGACCTTCAGACCGACTTTTCGTAATTCGGTGTTTTCAGATGACATGTTACCATTCGCTCTTTGGTGTGCCTCGCGGCTTCGGGTATGATGAGGCCGCTGTTCAACGGTTTACCGTTTCACTCCTGCCCAGGCAGGCGACGTCAAGATAGAGGATTTCCCCCGGCGATGCAAAAGCTCACCGCTATCGTTTTCATAAGCATTTTATTCTTGTCTGGCTGCTCGTTTCCGGGCGTCTACAAAATCAATGTCCAGCAAGGCAACATTGTCACCGACGCCGAACTGGCGCAACTTGCCGAAGGCATGCCGAAAAGCCAGGTACGTGCCATTCTGGGCACTCCACTGGTGTCGAATCCGGTGGATTCATCCAGGGACTATTATGTGTACACCTTCCAGCGCCGGGGTGGCGACATCGAAGAACAGCGCATCGTTGTTCATTACGACGACGAGCAATACAGCCACCACGAAGCGAAACTACTGGAAGAAACCCCGGCGTACTGACACTCACCCCTTCTTTTTGGCCCGGTTCAACCGGGCCTGCTTGGGGTCAATTTTCAGTGGTCGGTACAATTCCACCCGGTCACCCTCGCGCAGTGTCTGCTCCCCCGGCTTTTTCACCACCTTGCCGAAAATGCCCATATCGATCTGCTCCAGATCGATCTCCGGGAACATGTCCACTATGCCTGACAATCTTGCGGCCTCTACCAGCGTTGTCCCCTCCGGAACCTGCAGGCGGATAATCCGCTGCTTGTCGGGCCGGGCGTAGGCTACTTCCACTTCCATCAGCCCTGCCCCCGACCGTAAACTTCGTCTGCCCGCTTGCAGAAAGCATCAACCATGGCATTGGCCACATACTTGAACACGGGACCGAAAGCCATGCGGGACAACGAACCCGAGAATTCAAAATTAAGAGTCAGCACCACCTTGCAGGCGTTGTCATCCAGTGGATGAAAATGCCAGCAACCATTCAAGCGCTTGAACGGACCGTCCGCCAACTGCATCTCGATCCGTTCCGGCTCAACGACCCGGTTACGGGTAGTAAACCAATGATGCATACCTCCCTTGGAAATCTCCAATGACGCCCTGCGCTGCCCTTCTCCCTCTTCATGGACTTCCGCGCCCGTACACCAGGGCAGAAACTCGGGATATCGGTCGATATCGTTAACCAGCCGGAACATCTGTTCTGCCGAATGCATGACAAGTGCGCTTTTATCAATCTGGTGAGCCATCAGAACCGGGACCCTAATTTGGTACAACACAAGCAATCATGGCTGCTCATCATACCGGATTCTGCCCTCCATTGGCTCGTTTTGCGCTCCCGCTCCTTCGACTTCAGCGGGATCGCCACCGCACCAGATGGAAGCATTTCCGTTTTCGCAAACATCCGCCAGCGAAAATACCGTGTATTGCAGGCCAATCAGAGCCACGGCCACCGGCACCACGAGCTTTAGTGCCCAATACCAGTATCGATGGACGGCGGGCACCGCACGCCCCAGAAGATCACCCGCATAGCGACGACTAATGCACCAGCCGGTAAACAGGGCCAGCATGATCCCGGCAAGCGGAACCAGCACCCCGCCCGCCAACAACTCAACCCAGCGGAAAGGCGACACTCCGCCCGGGTGGTAACCGGTCCAGAGGTTGAAAGAGAACAGCGAGACCAGCCCCGCCAGCCAGACACCCGTGCCGACCAACAGCACAGACATCCGGCGAGGTGCACCGGCCCATTCGCGCAACCAGCCGATCACGGGCTCAAACAGTGCCAAAGCAGTCGTCCAGACAACCAGCATCACCATTAAAAAGACGGCAGCCGTCACCAACTGCCCATAGGGCAACTGGGCCAGGGTTACCGGCAGGGAAACGAACAGGAGACTGAACCCCCGCTCAGACTCCAGGCCGGCCCGGGTCAGTGCGAACATCATGATACCGGCAACTATCGCCACCAGTGTATCGGTAAGCACAACCGCCAGCACCGAGCGCTTCAGGCGGGTACCCGGGGCCGCATAGGCCCCGAAAATGGTCCAGACACCCATGCCCAGCCCGAGGGTATAAAACGCGTGGAAAAAAGCGGCTCGCAGGCTGTCCAGCCCCAACTGCTCAGGCCTGGCCTCAAGCACCCGGGAAGCGCCGGAGCCCAGCTGACCATACCAGGCCGCCAGCACAAACAAGGTGACCATAAGAAGCAGCATGAGTGGCACCAGAAAGCGCACGGAACGCTCAACCCCTCTTACCACTCCACGTCCGGAGACCAGCAAAAGCAGCAACAGGAAGAAAAAATGCCAGGCCATCAATTCACGATAGTTACCGGGATTGGCCACCAGATCGGCAAAAACAGCCGAGGCCTGCGCTTCTGTTGCGCCCCGCAACTGCCCTGCCGCTCCGATAAAGACATAGGCGAGCACAATTCCGCCAAAAACAACAGTGAATGACAGCACCAAAAACGCGGCAACAATACTGACCGGACCAAGCACACGCCAGGCCGGATGACTGCCAGCGGTTTTCACATAACCACTGATGGCCAGCACAATACCGTGCCGGGAATGCCGGCCGAACACGGTTTCAGTCACCATCAGAGGCAGGGTCACCAACAGCAGGCAGGCCAGATACAGGACAATAAACAAGCCGCCGCCGTGCCGGCTGGCCAGATAGGGAAACTGCCACAGGTTCGCCAGGCCCACGGTGGCACCCACCGCCGCCCAGAAGAAGGTTGATTTACGGGTAAACGACCCGATAGATGTCTGATACTTGCGTGGCATTCCGGCCCCTGGCATCCATGAGCCCGTTATTGTAGCCGAACCACGGCAACACCGTTAATGGCTGCCCAGCGACACCGTGACCCGCCACGCCGTACTGGGCTACAATAGCCGATTCACCATTCTTCCGATCCCGGACAGGATTCATGAGCAAGAAGAAGAAAGCACCAAGCAGTAACACCATTGCCCTGAATAAAAAGGCGAAACACGAGTATCACATCGAGGAACGCTTCGAGGCGGGCCTGTCGCTACTCGGCTGGGAAGTCAAATCCCTTCGGGCCGGCAAAGCCCAGCTGGTGGATGCCTACGTGCTTCTGAAAAACGGCGAAGCCTGGCTGCTCGGAGCCCATATCACCCCGCTGATCACCGCCTCCACCCATGTGATAGCGGACCCGACCCGGACCCGGAAACTGCTTCTGCACGCCAAGGAAATTGCCAAGATCATCGGCAAGGTAAACCAGACCGGCCACACCTGCGTGCCGCTGGCCCTCTACTGGAAAGGCAACAAGGTAAAGTGCGAGATCGCCCTGGTGAAAGGCAAGAAACAACACGACAAACGAGCCGCCGAAAAGGAAAAGGATTGGAACCGCCAGAAACAGCGCATTCTGCGGGAAGTGAACCAGTAATCCGGACCGGTAGGTACAAGCCACTCGTTTACTACTTGAAGTTGATCAAACGATACCCATATACTGAAGACAAGAGGGGACGACATGGCTTCGACGCCGGTGACGAACCCTTGGGTGCATGTCGAGATGGCAGCGAATCTCGTAAATCCAAAGCTGCTTTAAAATAGTCGCAAACGACGAAAACTACGCACTGGCAGCGTAAGCTGCCGGTCGTCCTGGCTGGGGCGCCTATAACCCAGTAGCAACATCCCAGGACGTCATCGCTTATAGGCTGCTCCGTTAGTCAGAGCTCACTGTCTAACGGCTAAGATTAAAGAGCTCGGTTCTTGCACCCTGACTCTCGGGTCGCTTGAACTTAAAACAATAGAGAGACACTAAGCATGTAGACCTCAAGGCTGAGTGCTGGCGGACGCGGGTTCAATTCCCGCCGTCTCCACCAAACACCACGAATTAAGCCCCTGACTTCAGGGGCTTTTTTCGTTTCTGGCCTTCCGTTTTTTCTTCAGGTGTCAACGAAACGTCAACGGAACACATGGGGTTCAGGGTTACCGCTTCCTCCAGGTGGTCCGGTGCCAGGTGCGCGTATCGCATGGTCATGGCAATCGACGAATGGCCCAGGATCTTTTGAAGGGCCAGAATGTTGCCGCCATTCATCATGAAGTGGCTGGCGAACGTGTGCCGGAGTATATGGGCGCACTGACCGTCGGGTAACTGGATGCCGGTCCGATCGACGGCGCGGCGAAACGCTGAAATGGTCGACGTGCCGAAACTGCCCCACTCTTCCAGATGTTCTTTGAGTTCCAGGTAAAACGCTTTGGATATTGGCACTGATCGTTTTTTGCCAGACTTGGTTTGATCGTAAGTCACGCGATATGGCTTTAACCTGGCAAGCGTAAGCCCTTCGGCTTCGGACCACCTGGCGCCAGTTTCCAGGGAAAGGCGCGTTACCAGGTAAACGTGTGGATTCTTTGAGCCCTGCCGAATCTCCTGGAGGATTTGCTTTATCTGCCCCAGTTCCAGGTAACCCATTTCCCGCTCCGGGATGCTGATTGGCCGGACGTGTTTATAGAGCTGCCCTGGCAGAGCCCCCACGGTCATGAGCTGTTCACTACGCAGTACCACCGAGCGCGGCATGTAGCCTTTGACGCTTCTGAAATACTCCAGATAGGTGTCCAGCTTGGCGCGAATCTTCAGGGACTTCGGGTTGTTATTGAATTGAACGGCTTCGCCTTCGACGGGCGGCTGTTCGACGCAAGGAGAGACAAAAGACCAGCCAGCCGCACCGTTTTCGCTGTCACCGCCCACGGCCATCCACTGACGACCTGAAGCACTTACAGCAATGGTGCCCGGCGCGACCATGCAGGCGGGGCCGAGGCGGTCAGCAGATGCAACAAGCTTTTTCCCGTCGAAGAACCAGAAACCAGGAACCTTGCACCCACCGTTTTGCCGAAGCTCAACAAAGAGCTTTACGGACTTGCCACATTCGTTCAGGACTTTCATGCCGCCACCTTCAATACGTTGCAGGCCTGCCCTACTGCCCAGGCGTGAAAGTCTTTGGCACCGGAGGCGCAGAATTCGTCCACCCGGTCCAGGCTGTCGCGTACGTCGTTTACCAGTTGGCAATCAACGCCCACGAACGCGCTTTTCATGCCGATCAACTTGGCGCAGTAAAAGTGATGGTCATTGAAGTTGCGTTCTGCCCATGCGAGGCAGGCTCTTTCGGCCAGTTCGCAAATGGAGGATTGCTTCAGCTTGCGGACCTGTTCGTTGATCATTGCCAGTCCTCCTGATCCAGTGCCTGTTGAGACAGGGCGGCAATGTTCACCATGCGAACGCGGCCAATCTTGATGAACGCCAGATGACCTTTTTCGATCTGGCCCCTTACCTGCCCTTCCGTGAGGCCGGTCAGCTGGGCGTAGCGCTCCTGCGTCATGACCGGCGTTGCTATCAGGATGATTTGCTTTTGCTCGTCCACTGTTCTGCACTCTGCTACACTGTTTTCCACAAAATCACTCTGTAACAAACGCTAAGTACTGAGTACTTAATGCTTGCTCTAGCAGAGCGAGTATATTTTACTATTTTAAGATAACTATGATCAGAGATCGGATAATAGAAATCTTCGATACCCTAGATCTGACATCAAAAAAGATGGAGGAACTGACCGGGATCGACCGGTACAAGTGGGGCAATATCCGGGGAAGGAAGCAGAAGGTGAACGAGGACTACCTGGAAGCACTAAACCAAGTCTTTCCTCAGCTCTCCTATTGGATAATGACGGGAAAGACCATACCGGAGGTGGGCCAGATCAGCCCGGAGATGGAGAAAGCTCGTTCAGAGAACAGCCTGAAAATAGGATAGGTTTCCGCTTGGCAGCTCGGATCGTCAAGGCATGGCAAGGGAGCCGGGAAAGGGAACGATAACAAGAACAGGGAAATGATTAAGGTGTCTAGAGCTCAAAAGCAGAAACCAAAAATCATATTTTTCAATAATTTACACTACGCTCAAGCTAACATTTAGCCCAACCCTTCGGTGCGATAGGGAAATTCAACCAACTATGCCTCGACTTTTTTTAACATAGCGTTAAAATGGCACCCCCTTTAACAAACCGTTAAAGTCCGCTTGACGAGGCTGTGAATATGAACCAGCATTGATATGAGCAGCACAGTTCTAAAAAATCCTCTGGACTACAGTGAGGCGACGACTTTAATCAATGAGTACGCATGGTCGGATCGCCTTACCCTTAACCTTGTCGACCACGCGATCGACAGAATGGACGAAAGAGGAATATGCGAAGACTACGTACTAGAAACCTTAAGAAATGGGGAAGTTGTTGACCATCGGGAGCACACCAACAAAAAAGGACTAACGACTTACCGTTATAGAGTCCTTTACAAAACAAGGTGGGGAGAAACGGTAGCTATAACAATCATCCCTGCCGAAGATGAGTTAACTGTCATAACAGAATGGTAGATAAAGAGAGGCGCTTTATGTTTTGCAAAGTTTGCGGCTCCGATGATGTAACAATCGAAAAAAAATCCCTCAAGCTTAATCGCTTAGGCCTAAAAAATATTGTTATTAGAAACATCGAACATATTTCCTGTGAGGACTGCGGACACACCGCTCAATCACTGCCCAAGTACAATCTCATGATGAAGCAGGTAAGAATTAGCCTTGCATCATCCAACCGACCACTCTCGGGCAAGGAGTTTGCTTTTCTCAGAGAGAAGTTAGGGCTAAGCGGTCTCCAAGCTGCAAAAGAGCTTGGAGTATCTAACGTATCTATTTCACGCTGGGAAAAAGAGCACAATGACCTTTCGCCCATGGCCGACAGACTAATAAGAGCTCTTACACTTGAAGAGCTAAACAGCGTAAAGCTGCAAAACGTTCTTTCTCGAATAAGTAAAAATGAACCACAAGAAATATATATAGATGCCGACGACTTCAAAGATGTTGCCACATTTAAGCATACCAGTGGTTATAGGTTTGGACGCAGCAAAAAACCGGCTTGGGTTGTCACAAAAGTTTCTTAGTTTAGAGGAAAGAAATGTCAGAACATGATAAAAGCAAATCAGATGCTTTTGCTCATTGCGCTACAATTTTAAGTATCGACTTGCTAAAAAATAGTTTTGAATGCTTTCCGAGCAACGCTGACCCACGTGGTGGATCTCTCGAAATAAGTATAAACTCACACCACGACCACTTTAGTGAAGACAAAGATCATAGATATACAGTGGAATTTGACATTGAAGTAAATGGATTCAATGACGAAAAAGAAAGTGTATTTGAGCTGAACTCAAAATTTCTACTGATTTATGATCTAGAACAATGCGCGTCATGCTGGGAAGAAGAAGAAAGAGAATATTTTAAGAACAGAAACGCAGTACTACATGCGTGGCCTTATATCCGAGAGCATGTAGATAGAATTACAAACAGCTCACCTATCCCTCGAGCAATACTGCCGCTCTATCCTTTAGGCAAGTAAAGCACTTTAATGCATAGATAAAGATTTATTTTCCAATACAAAACTTGAAGCAGGCCTCTCCCTGAGGTCACACCACTATGCAGGTGTCGCGCTCGCCAAGACATCCTGTCAGCACTGAGCCCCGGTCGTCCTGACCAGCGGGCTCAACTCATAACCTACAGGGCTCAGCCGCGATTTTTAGAGGCAATATCTTCAGTTTACGTAAGAAATTTCGCACAAAGACGCCACAACAGCATGGGACTCTACTGCTGCAGTTCCCTCAAGCTCTTTCGGTACCGAATACACGCCATTTCCATGAAGCCTTCATTTTGACGAGTAGCATCCTTCTGGTACTCAGCCCGCCAGAACTCACACATCTTTTTATTGGTTTGTACTGCACTGGCTGAAGTGGTTGGCTTTGAGCGTTCCGTTGCCGACGGCTGTTCAGGCTCTTTTGCCGGGGTCGGCGTTCTCTCCACAACACCAAACTGGGGTGAAATATCACCTCCGGTAACGGAAGACATCTCGTCCTGGAATTGCTCAAAGTGGCTTTTTAGTGACGCCATTTGATGATCAAGGTAAGCCGACCAGATAGCCAGAGTTACCACCGAGATGATTACCCAGGCAGTAAGGATAGCGGCCAGAACTGCAGAATAGATTTTTAGCCAAGACATTATTCATTCCTTGAAACTAGGCCATGCACCGTAAATCAGGCCGGTCCAAATGAAGCCTCTTTCTCAGCAATGTGAGCAAGAAGCTGTTTGTTAATTACCTGCTTGTTTTCCGCATGGTGTGCGGCTCTATGGCAATTCGGGCAGATGGCCGCCACATGGTCCTGCCGATCGGGGCCGCCGTCGGATAACCGCAGAATATGGTGCACTTCCAAAAACGGTTCACCGTTAGAGCTGGTGAAAAGGGCGGGCGTATCGCAGTTTTCGCAAACACCATCAGCTCGGCGCCGGGCATAGGCTTTCACGGCTGCACTTCTCTGGAAAACCTGTTTCTTTACGTTCGTTGTCGCGGTCGGTTCGGTAGTCTGCCGGTCGTTATAGGCGCGATTTCGGAGCTCTGCTAATGATGTTTCTGTTTGCTGGTCTTCTGTGCTGGTAGTGCTAAAGTCCTCAATCGGCAAAAGATGAAACACGATCGCTTGCCGCATTTCCTTGTTGGTATCAGGTGCTTCCCGGTACTCGTAGCCTGAGTAGACGAAGCTACCCATGAATCGAACTGAACCGTCGTGGCGGAGCTTTTCAAAAAGCAGGAGTTCCTTGCCGTTTTTCAGGTGATCCCTGATCGCTTTGTTGCCGGACGAAAAGGTCATTGGTCCGACCTGGCCTTCACCGAAGTAGTTGAAGACTCCATCTTATGTCCAGCCGTCTTCATAGCCGTGCTGGCTTCCGGCCGAACCGGTAAAGGCAAAAATGACAGGGTGAGCTTTGGGGGTGGATATGCCGCCTTGCTGTTGCCCTCCGAATACGGAGTGAATGTCTTTGCGGCGTTTGTAGACCTGACCTGGCTGGAAGTTAAAGATAGCGGCTCTCCTTTTCCGAATGGAAGACGATGACGGCATTGGCCGAACTACCGTAGACTACACCGACACGTATCATTAGGAAACTGATTAACAAGGGATTGCCACCAATGGCAGAGAATGCAACAGAGCAAGATCACAAAAACTTCATGAATTGGCTAGGAGGACTGTTTGCTATAAACGTTGTCCTAGCAGCGACTTTCCTAGTTCTATACTCCCAGCATTTTAATGGTGATATCACAAAAGACCATACCCAATGGGCGGAATTTGGGGATTTCGTGGGAGGGTCGGTCGGCGCTCTAGTCTCCTTAACAGGCCTGCTTGCTCTTTTGTTGACGATTGGAATCCAGAGCAAAGCGTTAAGAATCTCAAAGGAAGAATTGCAATTAACACGCCAAGAAGTAGCAAAGGCTAGTGCTGCCGCGGAGGCTCAAGTTCAACACTTCGATTCACAGGCAAAAATCGATGACATTGTTGCTTCCATTAAAGAAATAGAGCAAGAAATAAAGTTAAGAAAAGACGACACCTTGGTTGCCTATGACGAGAAATATGGGGATTTCTTAGAAATACCATTAGAGGCATTTTTGGAAAAGTGGCCTCAATCCATCGCCTTCCTTCATCCAGGTTTTGACCTATCTAGTAGGTCAATGTTCATTAATAGTAGGAACGAAGAACTGGGACACCTATTCAAACTCCTATTTGACCAAATCATGACACTAAAAACATTCCCAACCGCTACAAATCGTTATCGGGTTTTCATTAGTAAGCACCTGGAAACTTTTTTCTGTCTCAGCAAAGCTGATGCACTACCTTTTGAGTGGAAGAATTCCCTAGATAAAGAAAGCCAGCAATTCCTCGAAACGTACGAAAATACGCTCGCTTATTTTCGGCTACTGCTGAAAGAGGCGCCCTAACTCCAGTGTCAACAAAGTGTCAACGCCGGTGCGGTTTTGTGTGGCTTACTGTGTTACGGTATTTTTTTAACTCCCTGATTTGTGAGGCTCTGTGGTTTGGTGTGGTGCTGCAAAAGCCTTAGACGCCGGGTTCAATTCCCGCCGTCTCCACCAAACAACCAGAAAAAGCCCCTGATTTCAGGGGCTTTTTTCGTTTATGACCCACCCAATCCCGAGCCACGGCACATGAGTCACGCTCCTCACCAGGCAAAAGATCCGGGCAACCTTCAAGAGCTCCTCGAGCGCATTCACAGCCACTCAGAGTCCCGGGCGCAGGTTTCGGTGCACGACATACTGCTTGCCGTTGGCGAACGTTCGTTCGGGCCGGTGGTGCTGGTGGCCGGGCTGATCATCGTGGCGCCACTGATTGGTGACATTCCCGGCGTACCCACCCTGATGGCACTGCTGGTATTGTTGACGCTGGGGCAGCGCCTGTTCCAGCGCCACACCATCTGGTTGCCGGGCAAACTGGCCAGACGCTCATTATCCCGGGACAAACTTTTACGGGGATTACGCTGGGCAAGGCGGCCTGCCGCCTTCGTCGATCGCTGGACCAGGCCTCGTCTGCCCTGGCTGGTCAGTGGAGTAGGCCAATACCTGATGGCCATCGTATGTATGGCTGTTGCGCTCGCCACGCCATTGATGGAGCTGATCCCGTTCAGCGCCACTGGCGGCGGGCTGGCGCTTGCGGCTTTTGGCCTGTCAATCGTTGCCAAAGACGGCTTACTGGCTTTGATTGCCCTGGCGGTTACCGGTGGCACCGGCTGGTTTATCCTTGCCAACCTGCCCTGGTGAGCATGGCCTTCATGTCGCCGGCAAAGCTGCTACTATAAGCAGGGTGTGTGGCCAGACCGGCCGGCATCCTGATACATTTATCGGTTTTCCAGTTACCGGACAGGCGCTTACGCCTGCCAACGTGCAAGGATATGTTTATGTCGAGCAAAGCGAAACAGACCCAGAAACTCCTGCTGTTCCGCCTGTTCGGATCGCGCCTGTTTGGCCTTGGCACTCTCAAGATCCGGGAAATACTGCCCCTGCAGAAGCTGACTCACCTGCCCCAGAGTCACCATGCAGTGATCGGCACCGCAACCTTCCGGGGGTCGGCCGTGCCGGTTATTGATATGGCGGCGGCGGTGGGCTATCCGGCCATGTCCCGGGAAGAGCAGCAGGAAGGCTCGATCATCATCACCGACATCCAGCGCCGGGAAATTGGTTTTATGGTGCGCAGCGTGAACCGCATCATCGAAACCGACTGGAAAACGGTAATGCCGCCACCCAGGGCCCTGGGCACCAACGCGTTCATCACCGGCCTGCTGGATATAGACGGCGATATCATTCAGTTGCTGGACGTGGAGCTGCTTCTGGCGAAGGTGTATCCCGAGTCGGTCGATGCCCGCGAGGTATTGCTCTCACCCATGGAAATCGAAACCCTGCGGAATCTGAACATCCTGCTGGTGGATGACTCCATGGTGGCACGCAAGCAGCTATCAGATGTGCTGGATGCCAAGGATATTTCCTACCATGTCACCACCAATGGCGACGAAGCGATGCAGGTGCTGGTGAGAGAACACGAGCTGGGACAGCCGATTGACATCCTGGTCAGCGATATTGAAATGCCAGGCCTGGACGGTTACGAACTGACGTTCAACATCCGCGACAATAAAAGCCTCAAACAGCCGTACATCATTCTGCACACCTCCCTGAACAGTGAGATGAGCCTGAGTTACGCCAACCAGGTAGGAGCCAACGAGGCCCTGACCAAGTTCGATGCAGACGAGCTGCTGCACGCCATGCTCCGGGCCGCCGGCGAACACACCAGCTGATTCCTTCCAGACAGGCAGCGCCGTCCGGCTTCAGTCCGCGGCTCCTGGCTGCGCCTGCAGCCCCTGGGACGGCACTCGGTTTTTGCCCCAGCTTTGGTGTACCCGGGCAATGACCTGCTGCAACTCTTCCACGGGCACATCGGCCGGCTCACCACGCTCCAGCGGATCAAAATGGTAGATATACAGCCGTGAGGTGAACTGACCAAACGGCAGGGACGATTCGCCAAAACGCTCCCCATGCCCGGAAGTGCTGACGGTCACGCCATCACCCCAATTCTGGCCGCTGTCATTGTTGGGGTTAAAGAAGTACACCCGCATTTCCCCTTCCGGGTCCAGCGCGGCCCGCAAAATCGTGATGGCATGCCAGCCGATAAAGCGGGCGGCGCTGTCGGTGACCGCGATGCCCGCCGGTTGCGGATGAATCAGCGGCTGATTGCCGTTGTAATAAGGATGGTAAGACGCATAAAAGTGACGGATAAAGGTTTCCAGCTCTACCAGTTGGCCGGTTTCCACATCCACATTGATGGCAAACCCGCGCCCGGACGACCAGCCATGGAACTCCGGATTGACCCAGCGATGGGGATCTCCCTCCCGGCCCAGGCACAACCGGCCCATTTCGGCGTAGATCCGGTCCAGGTGCGGCACCACGACCAGCGAAACCGGATCAAGATCCAGGGTGACTTCGGGCGCAACGCCAGCTTGGCTCTCGGCGGAGGACACCGGCTGCCCTTCAAAGTGCATGATAATCTCGTTATCACGCACCGCCCAGGCCACCATCTGCAGCAGATAATCCGGGTCATTGTAGGCCCACATGGACAACGCCCTGGCCGATTGGCAGGTGGGGTTGTTGCCTTGCCCAACACCCAGCGGCTGGCCGAGCACATTCAGTACCCCCTGCAGCAGCCAGGCAGCGGGCTGGGGCTGGTAGCCGAAGGCCAACTGCAGGCGCTCGCGGGCCTCCGGGCACAATGACAGACGAATCTGCCGCCACAGGGCAGGTGCGACCGGCGGCTGATAAAGGATCCCCCGCTCCAGAAGCAGGGCCAGGCCATAAATGCCCTGACAGGTCTCCGGGAACACCGCCTCACGCAAAAGTGTTTGCACCAGTTCCCGATAACACAACAGACAATCCCTGCCGGTACTGGAAAGACCGAGCGCCTCGGTGACCAGCGCTTCTTCCTCCTCAAGAACAAAGCGGATAAACACCGCATGATAGGGCGACACCAGGCCGGTATCGTGCATGGAGCGGGCAAAGCCGGTGGCTTCGTTATACAAGGCCAGGCTGTCCATGCTTTCCAGCCTTTGCTGATAGACCACGATGCCAGGATCTTCACTGCAGGCCCGGGTGGGGCCATACAGACTGGAAATCAAGCGGTCGGCACCAAGGCCGGCACCGCCCAGGTCCGTGCCCGGATCGGCCCGGCACAGGGCAATCTGGGTAATCATTTTGCGCACCGGTTCCACCTGAATCGGCCGCTGCTCCAGGATCCGCCAGATCTCCTCAATCAGGCTGTCAATCACCTGCTCGTAACCGATGTGACTGGCCACGTATTGAACCAGCCCCTGGCTGATCAGCGCCAGCTTGCCCTGCTCCCGTTCGGCTTCACCGGTCAGGCCGAACAACAAGCCCAGATTGATCGCGAGCACCTGGGTGAGATAGTGATGGGCCTGCTCCGCGGAAAAGCCATCATGCAGGTACTCACCCCGGGCAATCGCCAGCAGCCGAAGTTCGCTGAGCGCTTCAACAACCACGGTGTCGGCGTTCGGGCTTTGCAGCGACGAGGTAGTCAGGGCCGGCAGCAGAATGGACGGATCGGCCCAGTCGGTTCCCTCGAACACACCGGCCTGCTCCAGCCGCTCGGCCCGGGATTCAATCGCAGCCATACCTTCTGGCTGCTGAAGTACCCGTCGGATCACATCAAAAAGCCTGGGCAGCTTGCCGGCCCTGGCAAAAGGCCGGCTATCTTCCAGCGCCAGAATGGCATCGTCCAGCCTCGCCAATAGCTTGTCGAGGCTGACTGCCGGCACAGGGCCGGGCGGTTGCGGGTCGCTCACACTCAGGTCCTCAGGGCCTGAAACAGGCCCGTGATGTTAATTCCTGACTCGATTATACATAGAAATCGAGGTCTTCCTGGTGCTTGAGCAGATCACGCATGGTGTACGGGTCATCACCAAAGAAGTAAATCAGCCCCCAGTGCGTACCGAAAGCGGTGCGTTTGGTGACGGTTTCCTCGATGGGAGGGGTCAGTTCATGAGACTCAAAATACTCGTGATTCTCGGTTTCCTCCGGCATTTCCAGACGACTGACCACGCGACGGCGCGGATATACCCCGAAACAACCGGCATACCCTTTAGCGTCCACCACCTCTTTCGGGAAAAAGGCGGTGATTTCCTCTTCGGTGGTTTTCGGATCAAAGGCCAGAATCAGCCCCTGATAGGCATTGAAGCCGTAGGCCCGCTCCAACAACTCAAACACCTTGAAGCCGGGCGGGCGGTAGGCCACCTCACCGAAGTACATGGTGCCGTCGCTGGTGACAAAGTATTCCGGGTGGATAAAGCCAAACTCGATATCGAAGGTCTTGATCAGTTTCTCGATTTCGGCGGTGATTTGCGGACGGTACTTTTCCAGATCCGGAGTTGCGGGCACGAACACCGAATACCCCAGCGTCACGTACTCGGAGATATTGAGGAACCGGATTTTCCCGTTATGTACCCAGGCCTCGACCGCAAACTCCCAGCCATCCAGATGCGATTCCATCAGCACCGGGAATTCCTCGTCGGGAATGCTGTCTACCTCGTCCGGTGTCCGGATTACCCGGTGGCCCAGGCAACCGGCCTTGTCGAACGCTTTCAGATGAATGGGGTCGTTGGGGTCGCCATCCAGCTTGAGCAACGTCTGGTTCACCCGTTTGAGAAAACGGATCACGTCTTCCCGGTCGTGAGCTTCCTCGAAAATGCCCACCCGGATACCTCCCAACTGCGCCCGGCGTTTCATAAGCGCCTTATCACGCAGCAACATGGCCTGGCCCAGCAAACGCGGGTTATTCATCAACACTGAATTGATGGCGCCAGCCCATTCCACCGTTTCCTCAAACAGCGGGATGGCCACATCCACCCCCATGTCTTTGAGTGTTTGGGCTATTTCGAAAGAGCGGTCATTCAGGCGCTCGAAGTTCCAGGGTACATAAGGAATCTCGTGCTTGTCGCAGTATTCCTGCGCCCAGTCCGGAGCAACCACCACGTATCGGCGGTCAAACTTGTCTGCCGCCTCGACCGCGTTCAGGCTCCAGCCCAGCAGGGCTATATAGCCTTTTTCGGGGTTGAAATTTTGTTGTGTCACGGGCCATCTCCCTGGAAAGTTGTCCTTCAACAGTGGGCCCATTACCTGCAAAAAGCAACTTTCTTTTTCAGGCACAAAAAAAGGGCACCCGACGCATCCGGTGCCCTCTTCTGGCCCTGATCAAGCCTGGCTCCGCCAGACTTGCCACAACCGTTTTAACGCAGCTTCAGGGTCGACAAGGTTCTTTCACGAACCTTGTGCAGCAGCTCTGCATCGTCAACCAGCGACTGGCCGTATGACGGCACCAGCTCACGCATGCGCTCCTGCCAGGATTCCGTTTTCAACTTCTCGGGGAAGCAGCGCTCGATGACGTTGATCATGGCGTTCACCGCAGTAGAGGCACCCGGGGAGGCGCCCAGCAACGCAGCGAGCGAGCCATCCTTCGCGGCAACGATTTCGGTACCGAACTCCAGCTTGCCGCCACCGCCCGGTGCTTCCTTGATGATCTGCACACGCTGGCCAGCCATCTGCAGGGTCCAGTCTTCTTCTTTCGCTTCCGGGAAGAAATTGCGCAAGGCATCAACACGCGCCTTGTGGGACTGGAACACTTCACCGATCAGGTAACGGGTAAGGTCCATGTTGTTCTTGCTGACCGACAACATCGGCTTGAGGTTGTTGGCTTTCACGGAGCCGAACAGGTCGAAAATCGAACCCTGCTTGAGGAAACGGGTGGTGAAGCCGGCAAACGGCCCAAACAACAGTGCTGGCTCACCATTGATGATGCGGGTATCCAGGTGCGGTACCGACATCGGCGGCGCACCGATCGGAGCCTTGCCATAAACCTTGGAGTTATGGGATTTAACGATGTCCTGCTTCTGGCACACCAGCCACTGGCCACTGACCGGGAAGCCACCGTAGCCGCGGGCTTCATCAATACCGGATTTCTGCAGCAGGGGCAGCGCACCGCCACCAGCACCCAGGAAGACAAAACCGGCTTCAAGTTTGACGTTCTCACCGGTCTTCTGATTCTTGACCCGGACGGTCCAGCTGCCGTCGTCGTGCTGGTCCAGGTTGGTTACCGGCGAGCTGAGCATCAGCTCAAAATTGGGCTGGGTTTCCAACCACTTCACCATACTGCGAGTGAGCGAGCCGAAATCCACATCGGAACCATGCTCAATGCGGGTCGCCGCCACTTTCTCGCTGCGGTCGCGATTGCGGACAACCAGGGGCATCCACTGCTCGAGGGTATCCAGGCTTTCGGTGTATTCCATTTCCTGGAACAGGTGATGCTCTTTCAGGCGCTCCCAGCGGCGCTTGAGGAACTTCACACCATCGTCACCCCAGACAAAGCTCTGGTGCGGTGTGCGGTTAATGAAGCTGGACGGCTCCGGCAGAATGTTCTGCTCCACCAGGTACGACCACAGCTGCAGGGATAACTCGAACTGTGCGTTGATGTTAAGCGCCCGCTCGATGGTCACGTCACCGTCATCGGTTTCCGGGGTATAGTTCAGTTCGCAGTAGCCGGCATGGCCGGTACCCGCGTTGTTCCATCCATCGGTACTTTCGTGGGCAACGTGGTCCAGACGCTCTACCATTACGATATCGAGGGACGGATCCAGCTGCCGGAGCATCATGCCGAGGGTAGCGCTCATGACGCCCCCGCCGACCAGCACTACATCTGCCTGTCTAACGGCCATTGGTTTTCACCCTAGCTAGTGTTGAGCCTGTTATCACCACCCCACGATCAGCAAGGCGGCCTGTCGGGAGCCGGCGGGGCGCGAGGTTAAAGGGCGCTGCCGAATGCTCCCGGTCTGAATTTGGACGCAATTATCCAGATTTTGACGGGAAAAATAAATTGCGTTTGTTAATCGATATGTGTCGGGCCCACAATTGTGGTTTGCCGCAATTCTCCCTTGTTTTGTTAACAATATCAGCGCCACTTTAGTCTGATACTCGCTCAGCAACTGAGTGGATCATCCCTTTCTCACTCACGCCAACAAGGTTAGAGTGACCCTGCGCCGCACTTGGGGTATCTTACCGGCGTTTCCGATGCGCCCTCATTCAGGGCGATTTCAACGTTCAGGTACCGAGGATTTTCTATGTTGATGGCCATTGCCGCCATACTTGCGGGTCTGGTTCTTCTGGTCTGGAGTGCTGACCGATTTGTCGAGGGCGCCGCCGCCACCGCCAAACACCTGGGCATGCCCACTCTGCTGATAGGCATGGTGATTATCGGCTTTGGCACCTCGGCTCCGGAACTGGCGGTCTCCGCCATGGCGGCGACGGACGGCAATCCCGGCCTGGCCCTGGGTAACGGTTACGGCTCCAACATCACCAACATCGCCCTGATTGTCGGCCTGACGGCGGTCATTGCCCCCATCGCCGTGCACTCCCAGGTGATCCGCAAGGAATTACCCCTGCTGATTGTGCTGACCCTGATTGGCGGCGCCCAACTGCTGGATGGCGAGCTGAGCCGTCTCGATGGCTGGGTATTGCTGGCAGTCTTCAGTGCGGTTATGGGCTGGTCGATCTACCAGGGTTACAAAGGCAAGGCAGATCCCCTGGGCGGAGAGACGGACGCCGAAATCATCGCCCATCCGATGCCCCTTAAAGTGGCGGTCATCTGGCTGGTGATTGGTCTTGTCCTGTTGATTGCCAGCTCCCGCATGCTGGTCTGGGGTGCGGTAACCATCGCCCAGAGCCTGGGCGTGAGTGACCTGGTGATCGGTCTGACCATTGTCGCCATTGGCACTTCCCTGCCGGAGCTGGCTTCCGCCATCGCGGCGGTTAAAAAGAACGAACATGACCTGATTCTGGGCAACATTCTTGGTTCGGGCATTTTCAATACCCTGGCCGTGGTTGGCCTGGCGGCAGCCATCAAACCACTGAAGGTCGACCCGGAAGTGCTCTACCGTGACTGGACGCTGATGCTGGCCCTGACCGTGGGCTTGCTGGTCATGGGGTTTGGCCTGACCGGCTGGCGCAAGGTCATCACCCGACTGGACGGTAGCCTGCTCATGCTGGTGTACGTGAGCTACACCGGTTACCTGTTTTACACGGTGGCCGCTGCAGCGGCCTGAATCAGGAGGCCAGGGGGTTCCCGCCCTGGCCGGTATCGCCACTCAGCAGTAGCTGCATCTGACTGCGCACCTCGGCCATCAGTTCCGGCATCTCGTCTTTGCTCCTGCCGGCGGTATCGATGGGCGCACCCACGCACACCTCCACCGGCAAGCCTAGGTTGATCTGGCAGGTTCGGGCCGGCAACACCTTGTGAATCCCCCGCACCGCCACCGGCACAATCACGGCATCGGTATCCATGGCCAGGTGAAAGCACCCTTTCTTGAAGGGTAACAGCTGGCCATCAGGTGAGCGGGTACCTTCAGGGGCCGCCCAGAGCACGATGCCGTCTTCCATCATCTCCTTTGCCCGGCGCAGGTCCGCCAACGCCCGCTGGCGATCCCGACGGTCAATGGACGGAAACTCCGCCGCCCGCATCGCCCGCCCGAGAAGGGGCAGCCGGAACAGCTCCTTTTTCGCCAGCATGCGAATGGAGCCAGGCAGAGACACGAAGGTTACCGGGATGTCGTAATGGCTGGCGTGGGTACACAAGATAATGTAACGCCGGCCATCGCTAAAATCCGGCACCTCGCCGGTTACTGTCAAATCAGCCCGTACCAGCCGCAACAAGGCTGCCGACCATTTACGGCAATAGTTGTCGACAATACCGCGGTCCAGCCGGCGAAACAGGGCTCGCACAATAATCAGCAAGGAGTAATGGCAGGTCAGCCCAACAGAGCCGAGCACCACCAGCGCCCGACGCGCCAGAGTGGCGGATTCCGCCAGGGGCCTGGGGTTAAGGTTCAGTGAAATCATCCGTCAGCTGTCGTTATTGGCCCGAAATTCCATCGCCACGGAATTGAGACAGTAACGCTGACCGGTCGGCGGCGGACCATCCGGGAAAACGTGGCCCAGGTGGCTGTCACAACGGGGACAGCGGATTTCCGTGCGCACCATCCCCAGGCTGCCGTCTTCCAGATAGCGGATATGGTCCGGATCAAACGGCTGAAAAAAGCTCGGCCAGCCGGTGCCGGAGTCAAACTTGGCACTCGAACTGAACAGCGGCAGCTCACACAGCCGGCAGTGATAGGTACCGGCTTGTTTGTTATCCAGCAAATTGCCGCAAAACGGGTGCTCGGTGCCGTGCTCCAGCAGAATCCGGCGCTCTTCGTCGGTCAGCCGGGCGGCTTTTTCCGCCACCTCTTCTTTGCTCAACGGTGTCAGGTCGTAACCTGCTGCAGAAACAGTCATGCAATCTCCTCAGGCCGGATCATCGTCCGGGTGGTAATCCGACTTCAGCCGGTCCGGCCAGGTGTTGGCCAGCTTTTCCATTTTCGGACCGGCAACCGCCATGATGTAGGGCTGCCGGGGATTTCGGTTGGCAAAGTTCTGGTGGTATTGCTCCGCCGGATAAAAGGCATCAAGGGGCTCGACGCTGGTGACAACCGGATCGGGGAAAACACCGGCCTGATTGAGCTGGGCGATATAGCTCTCGGCGACCCGGCGCTGCTCCGCAGTTTCATAGAAGATTGCCGATCGGTATTGGCTACCCACATCATGGCCCTGACGATTCAGTTGGGTTGGGTCGTGGGCGACCGAGAAAAATACCCGCAGCAGATCACCAAAACTCACTTGCGCGGGATTATAACGAACCTCAACCACTTCGGCATGACCGGTTGTGCCGGTACACACCGCCTCGTAATTGGCGGTTTCGGCCGAACCACCGGCGTACCCCGAGGTCACCGCATTTACCCCGGCAATCGCCTGACAGACCGCTTCCACACACCAGAAACAACCACCGGCCAGCACCACCAGGGCCTCATCTTTGCCGTTCTCCAACAGATCCTGCTCAGGTGCGGGGAAACGGCTACGGGGTACAGTCAACCCCGGAATATTACAGGCATTACTCATAACAGCGCTCCGATAATGGGGTCAAAGCATGATGGCATCCACGCTCCGAGCATACCATAATGATAGTCGGAGCCCGTGACCGGGGCTCACCATTCGCCGCGCAAACGGGATGCACCATGACCTCACAGGCGAAAACACCGAATACGCCCGACGAGCTTCTGCACTACCGCCTGAGCCTTCGACTGGGCCCGGTCCATGCACGCCAGCGGCTGGCCATCGAGCAGGAAGCCGAAGCACTCGTGTTTGGCCGCAATCATCGCTCTTTTCACCTGGAAAACCTGGCCAACGCTCCCGGGCTGATCCGCTTCTGCCTGCAGGCCACGGGCCTGCTCAAACGGGCCCGGGCCAACAGCCGCATGCTGACCACAGCCCACAATCGTTTTGTACTGCCCGACCTGCCCGAGGCGTTTGAAGGGCTGCGCATTCTGCATCTGACCGACCTGCACGTGGACATGGATGAGGAAAACCTGCAGGCCGTGATGCGTCATATCGAGCCACTGGCCTACGATCTGTGCGTGCTGACCGGCGATTACCGCAAACTGACCCGGGGCCCCGTGGAAGACTCACTGGACGGCATGGCACGACTACGAGAGGCCATTAACGGTGAAGCCTATGCGGTACTCGGCAATCACGACAGTGTGCGCATGGTGCCAGCGCTGGAAGACATGGGCTATCGGTTGCTGATGAACGAAATGGCGCCGCTGGAACGGGGCGGCGAGAGGATTTACCTGGCCGGAGTGGACGACGCCCACTACTACAAGGCCCACAACCTGCACCGGGCCGGTGACGACATACCGCCGGGCGGCATCAGCCTGCTGTTGAGCCACACTCCGGAAATCTGGCGCGAAGCCGCCCACGCCGGCTATGACATTTTCCTGTGCGGCCACACCCATGGTGGTCAGTTGTGCCTGCCCGGTGGTATTCCCCTGACACTGGACGCCAATTGTCCACGCCAGTTGGGCCGGGGAGCATGGCAAGTCAATGGTATGCAGGGCTATACCTCGCCGGGGGCTGGCACCTCCGTCCTGAACGTCCGGCTCAATTGCCCGCCGGAAGTGACCATCCACACACTTAGCCGAGGGCCGACCTGATCAATGGGGCTGGCGACGAACACCCCAGCGATACAACAAGGGCGACACCCAGATATTGGCCATGGCGAACAGGACAGCCACCGCCAGCACCTGCCAGGCGCTGACACCGAGCCAGTACCAGGCCAACGCCATGGGCAATAGTCCCTCGGGAAGCTGATCGAGCCACCTGGCCCGGGCACTGGCCGCCAGCCCGAGCCGGCGTTTGATGAAACTGCTCAGCAAATCGCCGAGCAGTGCCAGAATTCCGAACATAAATCCGAAGCCGGCGCCCAGACCAGCCCCATGCGCAAACAGGCCACAGGCGAGGGTCCCGGCCAACAGGCCCCGCCAGGTTTTGCTTCGCCCAAAGACCGGGCGACCGTCCCGCCAGAGTCGCCCACCGTCAATGGGCCGGCTGCACCGCTGGCCAAACAGGCGAGCAGCCAGCACCGGGGCGCCGTTGGCCAGAACCAACAACACGAACAACGCCAGCAATATCAGCAACGGTGCCGCTCCCGGTCCGCGGGCGGATTATTCGGTCAAACCACCACGGGTCAGTTTGAGCGGGTCCATCACCTGCTCCAGTCGTTCCCGGCTCAACCCGCTGCGTTCCTCGGCCACATCAATCACCGCGCGACCGGTGGCGTAAGCCTCCTTGGCAATATCCGAGGCCAGCGCATAGCCAATTTCCGGGTTCAGGGCCGTCACCAGCACCGGGTTACGCCCCACCCCTTCGTTCAGGTTGTCGGCGTTCACGGTAAACCCGGCCACTGCCTTATCGGCCAGCATATTAATGGCATTGGCCAGCAGCGATGTCATTTCCAGCAGGTTGGCTCCCACCATCGGCAGCATCACATTCAACTGGAAGTTGCCGGACTGGCCGGCAATGGCCACGGCGCTGTCCAGCCCCATGACCTGGGCACTGACCATGGCAACCGACTCGGGAATCACCGGATTGACCTTGCCCGGCATGATGCTGCTGCCCGGCTGCAGGGCGGGCAGGCTGATTTCCGCCAGGCCATGAATCGGGCCGCTGTTCATCCAGCGCAGGTCATTGGCGATCTTGGTCAGTACCACCGCCGTGCCCCGCAACTGGGCCGACAGGGCCACCGGCGCATCAATGGCACTCTGGCCCACAAACTTGTGGTCCAGGGAACGGAAGTTCTGGCCAGTATTGATCTTCAGGAATTTGATGAACTGACCGGCGAACTCTTCATCGGCATTGACGCCGGTACCAACCGCCGTACCGCCCTGGGGCACCGCCGCCAGCTCGTCACAGGCCTGTTCCAGCCGGCGTTCCACGGCCACGAGCTGCTCGCGCCAGGTACGCAACTCCTGGCCCATGGTCACCGGCATTGCATCCATCAGATGAGTACGCCCGGTTTTGACCTGATCATTCAACTGCGCTTCACGTTCATAGATCACGCCCCGCAGGTGCGAGATAGCCGGCAGCAGCTGCTCCTTTACAGCCATCAGCGAGCTGACATGGATGGCCGTGGGGATCACGTCGTTGGAGCTCTGGCTCATGTTCACATGATCGTTCGGGTTCACTTCCACACCCTGCTGTCGGGCAATGGAGGCCACCACTTCATTCACGTTCATGTTGGTACTCGTGCCCGAGCCAGTCTGGTAGCGGTCCACCGGAAACTGATCGGCAAACTCTCCTGAAGCGACCCGCTGGCAGGCCTGCACAATGGCATCCCGCAGATCCGGTGCCAGCAGTCCCAGCGCCCCGTTGGCCTGGGCAGCGGAACACTTCACTTCAGCCACCGCCTTGATGAAGCCGACCGGCATGGGTTGCCCGCTGACCGGAAAGTTGTCCACGGCCCGCTGAGTCTGCGCGCCCCACAGGGCGTTGGCCGGGACTTTCACTTCGCCCAGACTGTCTTTCTCGGTTCTGAATTCGCTCATAACACCTCCTGTTTCCAGACTCCTCAATATGAGTTCAGCATACTACGAACACCTGCAGTGACCCTATCCAGCCGTACCTACCGGCTTGATCAACTCAGCCAATCGCCCGTTTTACCGGGCACAACCAAAAACGGGCCCCGCAGGGCCCGTTTTCATGGAAGGCTCAGAAGAAGCCAAGCGGGTTGGTGTCGTAACTCACCAGCATGCACTTGGTCTGCTGGTAATGCTCCAACGCCATCTTGTGGGTTTCCCGGCCAACACCGGACTTCTTGTAGCCACCGAACGCCGCATGCGCCGGGTAGGCGTGATAGCAGTTCATCCATACCCGGCCAGCCTGGATGCCACGCCCCATTCGGTAGGCGAGATTGGTGTCACGGGTCCAGACACCGGCGCCCAGGCCAAACTCGGTGTCGTTGGCGATCGCCAGGGCTTCCTCTTCGGTCTTGAAGGTGGTCACGCCCACCACCGGACCGAAAATTTCCTCCTGGAACACGCGCATCTTGTTGTCACCCTTGAACAGGGTGGGCTGGATGTAGAAGCCATTGTTGAACTCCACACCCAGGTCTTCCTTGTCGCCACCGGTGAGTACCACCGCGCCTTCCTTCTTGCCGATTTCCAGATACGACATGATCTTGTCGAACTGCTCCTTGGAGGCCTGGGCACCCACCTGCACATCGGTATCCAGCGGGTTGCCCCGCTTGATAGCCTTGGTGCGCTGAACCACCTTCTGCATGAACTCCTCGAACATGTCCTCCTGAACCAGCGCCCGGGACGGACAGGTGCACACTTCACCCTGATTGAAGAACGCCAGCACCAGGCCTTCCACGCACTTGTCGACAAACTCCGGCTCGGCCTTCATGACATCCGAGAAGTAGATGTTGGGGGATTTGCCGCCCAGCTCCACGGTGGAGGGAATGATGTTATCGGCCGCGCACTTGAGAATGTGGGAGCCCACCGGGGTGGAGCCGGTAAAGGCAATTTTGGCAATACGGGTACTGGTGGCCAGTGCCTGACCGGCTTCCGGACCGTAGCCATTGACGATGTTAATCACACCCGGCGGCAACAGGTCGCCAATCAGCTCCATCAGGACCAGGATGCTGGCCGGTGTCTGCTCCGCCGGCTTGAGCACGGTGCAGTTGCCGGCCGCCAGGCAGGGCCCCAGCTTCCAAGCGGCCATCAACAGGGGAAAGTTCCAGGGAATAATCTGCCCCACCACACCCAGCGGCTCGTGAAAATGATACGCCACGGTGTTGTGGTCAATCTCACCAGTGTGCCCCTCCTGGGCCCGGATACAGCCGGCAAAATAGCGGAAGTGATCGGCCGCCAGCGGAATGTCGGCGTTCAGGGTTTCACGCACTGCCTTGCCGTTGTCCCAGGTTTCCGCCACCGCCAGCATCTCCAGATTAGCTTCGATGCGGTCGGCAATTTTCAGCAGGATGTTGGAGCGTTCGGTGGCCGAGGTCTTGCCCCAGGCCGGTGCCGCCTTGTGAGCGGCATCCAGCGCCAAATCGACATCCTCGGCGCTGGAGCGTGGAATCTCGCAGATCACATCGCCGGTCACCGGGGTGATATTCTCAAAATACTCACCCTTGACCGGAGCTACCCACTTGCCGCCAATGTAGTTCTCGTAGCGGGGCTTGAACGAAACAATGGCACCTTCCTGTCCGGGTTGTGCGTAAATCATGCGGACTTACCTCTTATTGTGTTTATACCGAATAACGCAGACCTGCGTCAGTACATCCAATAAAGGTAGATCCGAATCCCGGTTGTGGCAAACTCAGATTCAGCCGCTGATCACCCGATCAATCCGCGTCTCGATTTCATTCTCGATTTTGGCTTTGAACGGACGGAGCATCATGCCCAGCTCAATGCGCACACGCAGGTCGGTGTCGGAAATATCCAGATGCCCGGTGATGCCGTTATGCTGAAGCATCAACCGGTCGCCCTGCCATTCAGACTGAACGCCAAATTTACTGGCCAGTTTGTCCGCCAGGGTGTCGGCGGCAGAGCGGGCTTTTTCCTGGCCCAGGGAATGGGAACGCTGGATATCAATAACAGACATGGATCAGTTTTCTCGGTGGTCTAAAAAAGGTTTTACAGTGTAAATTCGGTTTGACCTTGTAGCCACCCCCCGAGCGGTTAGAATACGGGCAATCAGATTCAGACAGGACCATCCCCATGAGCGAGCAGCAAACGCCAGGCACCGCCGGCAACGGCCAGGACGACGTTACCCATTTTGGCTTCCGCAACGTACCGAAAAGCCAGAAAGCAGGCCAGGTGGCCCAGGTATTTCACAGCGTGGCCGGCAAGTACGACCTCATGAACGATTTGATGTCCATGGGCATTCACCGGCTGTGGAAGCGTTTCACCATTGAGTTGTCCGGTGTGCGCCCGGGCCACAAGGTGTTGGACATCGCCGGCGGTACCGGCGATCTGACCATGAAGTTCTCCGACCTGGTGGGACCGTCCGGCAAGGTGGTGCTGGCGGACATCAACGCCTCCATGCTGCAGGTCGGCCGCAGCCGACTGACCGACCGGGGCTACGCCGGTAACATCGAATACGTGCAGGCAGATGCCGAGCACCTGCCGTTTCCGGACAACAACTTCCAGGCCGTGTCCATCGCCTTTGGCCTGCGCAACGTGACCGACAAGGACCAGGCCCTGCGGGACATGACCCGGGTACTGAAGCCCGGCGGCAAACTCATGGTGCTGGAGTTTTCCAAGCCCACCAACCCGCTGCTGAGCAAAGTCTATGATGAGTATTCCTTCCGCGCCCTGCCGCTGATGGGCAAGCTGATTGCCAACGACAGCGAAAGCTATAAGTACCTGGCCGAATCCATCCGCATGCATCCGGACCAGGAAACCCTCAAAGCCATGATGGAAGACGCCGGGCTGGTGCAGTGCAAATACTACAACATGACCGGTGGCGTGGTGGCCCTGCACGTGGGGATCAAGCCCTGATGATCACCGGCAGCACTCTGGCGGACATTGTCCAGACCGGACTGAACCGTGCCCTGCAACTGGACCCGGCGGGTCGCGTGCGCTTCTTCCAGAGCCTGGAAAAACCGGTACGATTGCGCCTGACCACGCCAACACCGTTGACGCTGACCCTGCGCAACAATGACCCACTGGTGCAGGTTGAAGCGGCCAGCCACGACAAGGTCGCCGTGACCATTGCCGGCGGCCCCATTGCCCTGGCCGCTTTTGCCCTGGGCGATCCCCATGCGCTGGATGAAGGTCGTCTGAGCATTGATGGCGAATACACCCTGGCCATCGGGCTACACCAGGCACTGGCCGGGCTGGCCCCGGACTGGGAAGCGGCCGTGGCACAACACCTGGGCGATGTGCCAGCACACTTTCTGGGCAAACGCCTGCGCGGCGCCGTTCAGTGGAGCCGGAAAGCCATGGCCAGCCTGACCGCCAACCTGGAAGAGTACATTCACGAGGAAGCGCGAACGCTACCGGGCCGGCACGAACTGGCTGACTGCACAACCGCCATCACCGACCTGCAACAACGCACTGAGACACTGGATGCCAAGCTGGCCGCTGTGGGCAATCACACCGACAGCACCGGCAGCACCACACCAACGGAGACGCTGTGAGCCGCCTGCAACGCCTGTTCCGAATTGCCTGGGTTTTCTGCCGCTACCGGCTGGATATCTTCCTGCCGCTGGACGAATTGCCGGCACCACTGAAACTGTTTTTCCTGCTGGCGCCCTGGCACCTCTTCCCGAAACCGAAAATGAGCCGTGGCGACCGATTGCGCCTGGCGCTGGAAGAACTGGGGCCGGTGTTCGTCAAATTCGGACAGATTCTCTCCACCCGCCGTGATCTGATGCCCGACGACATGGCCGAATCCCTGAAAGACCTTCAGGATCGTGTGCCTCCCTTCCCCAGTGACCAGGCCCGGGGCATTATCGAGCGCTCCCTCGGTGCGCCGGTGTCCGAACTGTTTGCCGAATTTTCCGCCGATCCCATGGCGTCCGCCTCGGTGGCCCAGGTACACGCAGCCACCCTGCCCAATGGCCAGAAAGTAGTGGTGAAAGTGGTTCGGCCGGGCATCGAGAAAGTTATTCATCAGGACATTTCCCTGATGTACCTGATGGCCGGGCTGCTGGAAAAGTACTGGTCCGAGGGCCGGCGCCTGAGGCCGGTGGATGTGGTGGCCGATTACGACTCCACCATCCATGATGAACTGGACCTGCAGCGCGAGGCCGCCAATGCCAGCCAGCTGCGCCGGAACTTCGACAATTCACCACTGATCTACATTCCCTACATCGACTGGGACTACACCACCCAGTCAGTGATGGTAATGGAGCGCATCAAGGGCATCCCCATTGCAGACGTTCCTGCCCTGCGGGAAGCCGGCGTGAATATGAAAGTACTGGCGGAAAAAGGTGTGGAGATCTTCTTCACCCAGGTGTTCCGCGACAGTTTCTTTCATGCCGACATGCACCCGGGCAACATCTTCGTGGATGCCAGCAACCCGGACGACCCGAAGTACATCGCCATCGACTTCGGCATTGTCGGCACCCTGGCCCCGGACGACCAGAGCTACCTGGCCCGCAACCTGCTGGCGTTCTTCCGCCGGGACTACCGGCAGGTGGCCGAACTGCACATCCGCTCCGGCTGGGTGCCACCGGAAACCCGGGTCAACGAATTTGAAGCGGCCATCCGTACCGTATGCGAACCGATTTTCGAGCGGCCACTGAAGGACATTTCCTTCGGCCACTTCCTGCTGCGCCTGTTCCAGACCGCCCGGCGCTTCAACATGGAAGTGCAGCCGCAGCTGGTATTGCTGCAGAAGACGCTGCTGAACGTGGAAGGTCTGGGGCGCCAGCTTTACCCGGAACTGGATTTGTGGACCACCGCCCGGCCATTCCTGGAAAAATGGATGCGCCAGCGCATTGGCCCCAAGGGGCTCTACAAGTCGCTGCAAACCCATTTCCCGGGGTGGCTGGAACAGGCACCGGAAATGCCACAACTGGTGCACGACGCCCTGCTTCGGTTGCGCAGCAGCGGCCCGACCGAAGACCAGAACCGGGCCGCCCTGGCACTGATGAAAGAACAGAACAAACGCAGCGAACGCCGCTGGCGCCGGGGCTTTGTCGCCGCCACCCTCATCGCTGCGGCTATCGCCGGCAGCCAGCCGGAAACCCGGCAACTGGCGGCCGACATGCCCGCCTGGGGCTGGGCCCTTCTCGCCGTTGCCGGCGCCATCATGCTGCGGGGCGGCCGCTAAGCTCACCACGATCAGGACCGACGAACATGCAAGAACCCACAGATGAGCAAAACCAGCCGGCCTGGCTGAACGACATTCAATGGACCAACGACGGCCTGGTCCCCGCCATCGCCCAGGACGCCGAAACCGGCGACATCCTGATGATGGCCTGGATGAACCGGGAATCCCTAACGCTGACTGTACAGGAGGGCCAGGCCGTATACTGGTCCCGTTCCCGGGGCAAACTCTGGCGCAAGGGTGAAAGCTCCGGCCATCAGCAGGTGCTCAAGGACATCCGCCTGGACTGCGACGCTGACGTCATCCTGCTGAAAGTGGAACAAAAAGGCGGGATCGCCTGCCATACCGGGCGTCGCAGCTGCTTCTACCGCTCCCTGCGAGATGGCGAGTGGGTCAGCACCGATCCCGTTCTGAAAGAACCGGACAGCATTTACGGCAAACACTGAGGAACCAACCATGAGTGATGTACTCGAACAACTTGCCGACGTACTGGAGGCGCGCAAGCAGGCCGATCCAGACAAGTCCTACGTGGCCAGCCTGCACGCCAAGGGCCTGAACAAGATCCTGGAAAAAGTGGGCGAGGAATGCACTGAGACCCTGCTGGCCGCCAAAGACGCCGAACACACCGGCGAGACCCGTGAACTGGTCAGCGAAACCGCCGATCTGTGGTTCCACAGCATGGTCATGCTGTCCCGGCTGGGCCTCGGCCCGCAAGATGTACTGGACGAGCTGGCCCGGCGCTTTGACCTGTCTGGTCTGGAAGAAAAAGCATCACGCTCTGCCAAGTAACCGGCGAAGCGGGGAAACGCCGGCGGCAAGGTGTCGCACCGATTTCCTCCGGAGTGGCACCCTGGCGTACAATAGCTGGCAACTGAAACGAGTCAACGAGGATTGCTCATGATTAGCCCCTGGCAACTTCTGATTATTCTGGTCATTGTGGTTCTGCTGTTCGGCACCAAGAAGCTGCGCAACATGGGCAGTGATCTGGGCGGCGCCGTTCGTGGTTTCAAGAAATCCATGAGCGAGGAGGAGAACAAAGCCAAAGACCAGAACTCCGACTTCAAGCCGGATCAGCTGGAAGACAACAAGGCCGATGAGCCTGAATCCAGGACCGAGGAAAAACCCCGGGAAAAGCAGGACTGAGCGCACCCTGAATGTTCGATATCGGTTTTGTAGAACTGCTGATCTGCGGTGTTATTGCATTGTTGATTCTGGGGCCGGAGCGCCTGCCCCAGGCAGCGCGCGCAGCCGGACGCTGGGTTGGTGGCGCCAAACGCATGGCCAGCCAGTTCAGTAGCGAGCTGGATCGCCAGCTGAAAGCCGATGAACTGCGTGAGGAACTGCGCAAGGCCGGCGACGTGGGCCTGGAAGATGTGGAGAAAACCATCCGCGACGCCCTGGCCGAGGCGGAAAGCCAGCAGCATTATGTTCAAGACCCGCAGCACCAAAAGAAGCCGGACGCCCCCGATTCATCAGCAGATCCATCACAAGACCCACCGCAAGAGAAGTCATCGGATAACCGTTCATGAATGGCACCCCAGAGGATAACCAGACGTCTTCCGGCCAGGGAGACATGTCCCTGATCGAACACTTGCTGGAGCTGCGCAGCCGGCTGCTGAAAATGGTGCTGGCGGTGGCCATCTGCTTTGCGGCCATTTACCCGTTTGCCAACGACCTCTACCTGCTGCTGTCAGAACCCTTGCGGGAGCTGCTGCCGGTGGGGCAGACCATGATCGCCACCGACATCACCTCACCCTTCTTCGCGCCACTGAAACTGGCGCTGGTGCTGGCGCTGTTTGTCGCCATACCGGTGATTCTCTACCAACTCTGGAGCTTCATCGCGCCGGGACTCTACACCCATGAGAAGCGCCTGGCCTTCCCGCTGCTATTCACATCCGTGCTGCTGTTCTACGCCGGTGCCGCCTTCGCCTATTTTGTGGTGTTCCCGCTGGTGTTCGGCTTTTTCACCGCCATTGGGCCGGAAGGCATTGTCGAGCTGCCGGACATCAACAGCTACCTGAATTTCGTACTGAAAATGTTCTTCGCCTTCGGCGTGGCCTTTGAAATTCCGGTCGCGACGGTGCTGCTGATCCTCACCGGCGCCACCACGCCCGAGCGCCTGGCGGCCAAACGCCCCTACGTGATCGTCGGCTGCTTTGTCATCGGCATGCTGCTGACTCCGCCGGATGTCATTTCCCAGACCCTGCTGGCGCTGCCCATGTGGATTCTGTTCGAATTTGGCATCATCTTCGGCCGACTGGCCAGGCGCGAGGTTCCCGGGCAAGCGGAAGACGAGCCTGACGCAGAATGAACCTGGCCCTTCTGAGCGACGAGGATTTCACTGGCGAAAACCGCGTGCGTCTGACCGGTCGCCGGCTGAAACACCTGAAAACCGTGCTGCGCGCCTCCGAAGGGCGGCGCATTCCGGTTGGCCGGGAGAACGGCCTGATGGGTGAAGGTGAAGTCCTCAGCCTGACTGACACCCATGCGGAACTCCAGATCATCCTGGACCAGAATCCGCCAGCCCCCCTGCCCCTCACCCTGATTCTCGCCATGCCCCGGCCAAAAATGCTGCGCCGGGTACTGCAGACCTGCGCGGCCCTCGGGGTAAAAGACATCTGGCTGATCAACAGTTACAAGGTGGAAAAAAGCTTCTGGCAAACGCCGTGGCTTCAGGAAGAGCATTTGCGGGAAAACCTGACGCTGGGCCTGGAGCAGGCCAAAGACACGGTCATGCCGAAAGTACACATCCGCAAGCTGTTCAAACCCTTCGTGGAAGACGAGTTGCCCGGATTGCTGGCCGGCACCCGGGCGCTGGTGGCCCACCCCGGCCGCGCCGAACCCTGTCCGGTACACCTGCGTGAGCCGGCCGCCCTGTGCATTGGCCCGGAAGGCGGCTTTACTGACTACGAGGTGGGGAAACTGGAAGAAGCGGGCTGCACCAGCGTGCATCTGGGCCCCCGCATCCTGCGGGTGGAAACGGCGGTGCCGGTGCTGGTCAGCCGGCTGTTTGACGCCTGCGGCTGAACCCGGCCAACCGTCTTTCAGCGATCCGGAACCCGTTCGTCAGTCCACGCCCATGGCTTCGGCAGCGATGCGATTCTTTAGTGGCGTTAACCGGTCAAACCAGCGCATGCCTGCATTGCGCAGCCAGCGCACCGGCAATTCGTCCCGGGCAAACAGCTGCTTGAAGCTTTCCATCGCCGCCATCATGGTCAGGTTGTCACCCTTGCGCCGACGCTGGTAGCGCTCAAGCACCAGTGGTCCGCCAGCCGACAGGCCCGCTTCATGGGCTTTAGCCAGTTCATCGAGCAGCACCTGAACGTCGCCATAACCCAGGTTGGCGCCCTGTCCGGCCAGCGGGTGAATGGTATGGGCGGCATCACCCACCAGCACCAGGCCTTCGGCAATGTAATCCTTGGCGTGACGCTGGCGCAGTGGGAAGGCAAAACGGCGGGAAACCGCCTGCAACTCGCCCAACTGGCCCTCAATGGCGCGCTCAAGCTCCTGTTGGAAGTCTTCATCGCTTAACGCCATCAGCCGGCGTGCCTCGCCGGTTTGCTGGGACCAGACGATGGAGCAGAAGTGATCATCCCCGTTTTCATTGGCCAGCGGCAAAAAGGCCAGCGGGCCGGTCGGCGAGAACCGCTGCCAGGCGGTGAAGGCGTGAGTGTTGGTTGTCTTTACCGTGCAGACAATGGCCTGGTGGTCATAATCCCATTCCCGGGTCGCCAGCCCGGCCCACTGGCGCAGGCGAGAGCGGGCGCCGTCGGCACCCACCACCAGGTCGGCGGTCACCAGCCGGCCATCGTCCAGCTCCACACCCTGCCCCCGGAGCCATCGGCTGACCGTCACTCCATCAAAAACCGTGACCGAACTGTCCGCCAGGGCCTGAAACAGGGCACGCACAATATGACGGTTCTCAACAATGGTGCCCAGCGCCGTGGCATGCAGCTCGGCCGCATCAAAATGCACGCGGCCAGTGCCGTCGCCATCCCAGACAGTCATCTCCGAGTAATCGCAATAACGCCCGGTCTGCACCCGGGACCAGACCCCCAACTGCGAAAGCAAGCGCTGGCTGGCCAGAGAAATGGCGCTGACACGGGGTTCGAAATCTTCCACCGTTTGAGCCGGCGATGGCGCCTGCAACAGGCTTTCAACGGCCTCACTCTCCACCAGGGCCACCTGCCAGCCCTGCCGGGACAGCCCCAGCGCCACCGCAGAGCCGATCATGCCGCCACCGGCGACCACCACATCAAAATGCGAAAGGTTGGAGGTACTGGTCATTCGGAGCGAGCCTCCCTGGCTTTACCTGTTATGGATAATACCGGTTTGCGACCGCCGGTACCCATGGCCTTGCGGGCAAACCAGCGCTTGGCGCCGGGCAACACATCCAGCCCGATCAGGCCCGCATCCCGGGCCAGGGCCACGGGCGCCAGCGGCTGGCCAAACAGTCGGATCAGCGAATCGGAGAACTGCACAGTCTGCTGCCAGTCTTTCCGGTGCAGGCGCTGGTATTCGCCCAGCACCGACAGGTCACCAATCGACACACCACGGTCGACGCCCCGGCGCATCTGCTCCACCAACGTCATCAGGCCCCGCAGGGCCAGATTGAACCCCTGCCCCGCCACCGGATGCAGTGCGTGAGCCGCATTGCCCACCAGCGCCACGCCCGGGCGCACCGGCTCGTTCACCGTGGTCAGTTTCAGCGGATAGTGATAACAATCACCGATGCGGGTGAAGCGGCCCAGGCGGGAGCCGAAGCGCTCCTGCAGCTTGCGGCATTTCTGCTCGTCGGACAGCGACAGAATGTCGTGCAATGCGGTATCGCTCAGGGTCCACACCAGCGCCGACTGGTTACCCGGTTCCCTTGGCGAGCCATGGGGCAAGAGCGCCATGGGACCGGTGTCGGTGAAGCGCTCGTAGGCCACATACCGGTGCGACTCGGCGGTGGAGACGTTGGCAATGAGCGCGTTCTGGCCGTATTCCTCGGTTCTGGCCTGAAAGCCCAGTTTTTCCCGCAAACCGGAACGACCGCCATCAGCCACCACCAGACACTGGCCGGTCAGGGTCAGTGGTTCACCGCCTTTGCGGATATCCACCCGCACACCCTCTTCAGTCGGCACCATACCGGTGACTTGTGCCGGTGCCTGCCACTGCACACGGGTGTCCAGCAGTGCCCGCATCAGGCACAGGCCCATCCAGCGGTTGTCCACCACGTAACCCAGCGCCTGCTGGCCATGATCCTGTGCATGCAGACGTGTGGCCCCGAAATGCCCCCGATCCGAGACATGAATGTGCTGAATGGGGGTGGCGTGTTCAGACACTGCCTGCCACAACCCCAGCTCTTCGAGAATCAGCCTCGAGCCCCAGGCCAGTGCCGTGGAGCGGGCATCGTAACTGGGCTGGTACTCGTCAGGCAGGGCATCCGGCGCCAGCGGCACACTTTCCACCACCGTCACCCGCAATTCGGGTACCACGCGGGCAAGCGCGAGAGCCAGGGTGGCGCCGGCCAGGCCACCACCGGCGATGATCAGATCAGTATCCAGCTGGTTTCGGGTCACGGTGTCAGTCCGCCATCAGCGCTTCAATTTCAGGAATGGTTTTTGGCACACCATCAGTGAGTATGCGGCAGCCCTCTTTGGTCACGACCACATCGTCTTCGATGCGAATACCAATGCCACGCCACTTTTCATCCACATCGGTGTTGTCGGGCGCCACATACAGACCCGGCTCCACGGTCAGCGCCATGCCCGGCTCCAGCAGGCGCCAGGCATCTCCAATCTTGTAGTCGCCCACATCATGCACGTCCATACCCAGCCAGTGGCCGGTGCGGTGCATGAAGAACGGCCGGTAGGCACCCTCGGCAATGGCGTCTTCCACATTACCGGTCAGCAGGCCCAGGTCAATCAGGCCCTGGGTCAGCACTTCGAGTGCCGCTTCATGGGGCTGGTTCCAGTGGTTGCCGGGCTTTACCGCATCAATGGCCGCGTACTGGGCTTCGAGTACCACATTGTACAGGGCGGCCTGCTCGGCACTGAACCGGCCACTCACCGGGAAGGTTCGGGTAATGTCGGAGGCGTAACACTCCAGCTCACAACCGGCATCGATCAGCACCAGGTCGCCGTCTTTCAGCGGTGCAGAATTCTCGATGTAGTGCAGGATACAGGCGTTGGCACCACTGCCCACGATGGACGGATAGGCGGTATTCCGTGCCCCGTGTTCCATGAAGGTGTGGATCAGCTCCGCTTCCAACTGGTACTCGTAACCGCCACGCCGGGCCCGCTTCATCGCCCGGGAGTGGGCTTCGGCGCTGATTTTGCCGGCCTTGGCCATCACCTTGATTTCCGCCGGGCTCTTGATCAGGCGCATGTCGTGCAACAGGTGCTCCAGCGCCACGAACTCACCCGGCGGGTGGGCGCCGGCCCGTACCTTGCTGCGAATAACCTTCACCCAGTCCATCACCCGGTTATCGAAGGCCGGGTCCTTGCCCAGCGGATAATAAACGCGGCTGCGGCCTTCCAGCAGGCCCGGCAGGATGTCGTCGATATCGGCAATCGGGAAGGCGTCGTCCAGGCCGTATTGTTCTATGGCACCGTCCTGGCCTACCAGAAAACCGTCCCAAAGCTCCTTCTCCGGGTTGCGCTCCCGGCAGAACAGTACGGCTTCGCCGTGTTCCCGGCCCGGAATCAGCGCCAGTACCGCTTCGGGTTCCCCGAAGCCGGTCAGATACTGGAAATCACTGTCCTGACGGAAGGGGTGCAGCACATCGCGGTTGCGCACCCGCTCGGGGGCGGCCGGCAGAATGGCGATGCTGTCCGGCGCCATCCGCTCCATCAGCTTGCGGCGGCGCCCGGCAAATTCTTTCATCGGAATCATGGAAGCCATGCAATCTCCTGATCAGTGCAGCGTCGGGCCGGCGGCGGCCGGTTTTTCCGGTTCATTGAATTCGGTAAATACCGTCAGGGCACCCAGACGCACGTATTCGGTGATCTCCAGCAGCTGTTGCTCGCTTTCGTCGTCCGCTTCTTCCTCTTCGGACAACTGGCTGATGGCCACCATATCCTCGATCAGCTCGCGGATTTCATCCGGTGCCTGCCCAAGCGACTCACCCGCCGCCAAAGCCATACCTTCAAGAAAACCACGCACCCAGGTCACCAGTGCTTCCAGACGCTGGTCCATGGCGTAGTCGTCGTCAGGCAGCAGCAGGTGAAAGTCCATGTCGCTGGACTGGAATTGCTGCAGGGTTTGCTCATAGGCGCTGTACATAAAGGGCGCCAGGTCTTCGGACTCTTCCATGGCCTTCTCCCCCAGCCCCATGTGCTCGCACACCATTGCCAGCCACTCCTGCTCTTCCATACGGGCACCGGCGGCCAGCCGACCACAGAGTGCGCCATGCAGTTCCGAAGGGTGGCTGAATGCCTTGTGGGTGGCAAAGACATTGGCCCAGCGCTCGAACGGGGTAACCTGAACGGCAGAGGTATCGGTATCAGACATGAAACGGTTTGATCCTGCGTGATTGAGAGCGCGGCACACACGCCGGCGCTCGGAATTTATGGATGCACGTATCCTAGCATTCTGTCACTGCCGTGGCACTGACACCGGCCAGCAGACACTTTCTCAAACACCAAAAACCATGTTATAACATAACAAAAGAGGAGCCGCCCCATGTCAATCAACCTTCGCCTTAGCCTGTTCACGGCTGTTTCCGCCCTGCTGCTGACCGGCACCGCCGCCGCCCAGGATAACCCCGCCGGGCATCAGCACGGCCGGGCCGAGTTGCAATTATCCATCGAAGAAACCCGTATCGATGCCTTCCTGCTTTCACCCGCCGCCAACCTGGTGGGATTTGAGCATGCACCGGAAACCGACGAGCAAAAACAGGCGCTTGCTGACTTGCAGCGATGGGCCGAAACCAGACCGATGGTCAACACACCAGAGGGGCATTGCCGGGTCGAGAGCGCCGAGGTTTACGCCTCCTGGCCGAAAAAAGCCGGGGACCGGGGGCACGACCACCATGACCATGAAAGTCACGGCGGCCATGCCGACATTGAAATCAGCCAGTCCCTGGACTGCCCGGGCCTGGGCAAGGAACTGGAAACACCGTTAACAGCCCGTTTCCCGGCCATGGAACACCTCGATGTCCAGTGGGTTGGGCTTTACGGCCAGGGCAGCCGGCAACTGGGGCCTGGGCGGAATCAGTTGATCCTGGATGAGTAAGTGGGTGGGCCGCTGCTCAATATGTATGCTGATACGGTTCCACGGCCGTCGCCTCGATGGAATAGGACGAGGTCCCGATATCGTTCTCGGTACGCTCAATGCGCAGCGTACCTTCGATCCAGAACGGCTCGGTTAAGGCGTTCAGTTCAAAGCCTTCCTTGTAGGTCACATGGATGATCTGGTTGGGTGGAGGGGGCGGCACATGGATGCAGGCACCGTAGTAGGGCACCAGGAAAAACTCGAGAACACGGCCACCCTTGGTGGTTTTCAGGGGCACCACAAAACCCGGCAACCGGCCTTCGGTACCGGCCATGTCTTCAACCACCCGCCCGGTCAGGATTTCATCGGGCAACAACGCCGGGCCATCGCCCTCGTGTTCGATTTCCGGCATGCTTTCCAGCAGCGCCAGATCTTCTTTCGGCATCAGGTCGAGCCAGTCGATTTCCGGCAACTCGGCATGCACGAAAGGTGAAACCAAAAGCAGAAAAAGCAGTCCAAGGCGGGCCGCCCGGCTGAAGCAATTAACACCTGCAAACATCAACGTCTTTTCCTCGGGTGGCTGAACGGAAAACCGGCACCATCATACAACGGGATACACAGCAACAGCATGACAGAGAAGACAGCCGCAACGCCCGCCGGTTCCGCCGGAACGGATAACGCCATTCATACACGGGCCCTGGCCTACCGCTGGCCCGGCATGGATACCGCCATGGTTTTCCCGGACATCCAACTGGCCCGGGGCGAACACCTGTTCCTGCACGGGCCCAGCGGCACCGGCAAAAGCACCTTGCTGGGTTTGCTATCGGGATTGCTGGTACCGGAGCGCGGAACCGTCCAACTGCTGGGCGAAACTGTCTCGGACTGGCCTAACGGCGCGCGGGACCGGTTTCGTGCTGACCATCTTGGCATTATTTTCCAGCAATTCAATCTGGTCCCCTACCTCACTGCCAGCGGTAACGCGGAACTGCCCTGCCGGCTGTCATCTTCCCGGCATAAACGTGCGGGGCCGGGGGTCTCAACCGTTGCCCGATCGTTATTGGCCCAACTGGGGCTTGACGACGACACCGCACACAGGAAAGTTACCGGCCTGTCCATTGGCCAGCAACAGCGAGTGGCTGCAGCCCGGGCACTGATCGGGGCCCCGGAGATTATCCTGGCGGATGAACCCACCTCGGCACTGGACACGGACAACCGCGACCGTTTTCTCGAACTGCTGCTTACCATGGCGGCGGAACAGGGCACGTCGGTGGTGTTTGTCAGTCACGACCAGGCGCTGGCCCGACACTTCCATGACCATATTGCCCTGGAGGGGAGATCATGAATGCGCTGCGCCTGGCCCTGTCACTGACCGCCGCCAGCCTGTGGCATCGCCGTCGGGTGCTGGCGCTGGTGTGTCTGACCCTGACCCTGAGCGTGACCCTGCTGCTGGGCATTCAGTACCTGCGCACCGAGGTGCGCCAGTCGTTCAACAACACCATCACCGGCACCGACCTGATCGTCGGCGCCCGCAGCGGCCAGCTCAACCTGCTGCTGTACACCGTGTTCCATCTGGGCGATGCCACCAACAACATCCGCTGGTCCACTTACCAGAAGCTGCGCACCGATGAACGTATTGACTGGGTCATCCCCCTGTCCCTGGGCGACAGCTACCGGGGCCACCGGGTCATCGGTACCAACACTCAGTTCTTCGAGCGTTTCGGATACGGCGATGAACAATCATTGGCCCTGGCCAGCGGTGACTGGTTCAGTGACCTGTTCGATGTGGTACTCGGCGCCAATGTTGCCCGACAAATGACACACCGGGTCGGCGACCGGATCACCCTGTCCCACGGCGGCGGCAGCACCAGCTTCTCCCGCCATGACGACCTTCCCTTTCGGGTATCCGGCGTGCTGGAAGCGACTGGCACGCCGGTCGATCAGGCAGTGTTCATCGGCCTCGACGCCATGGAGGCCATTCACGTGGGCTGGGAGTCCGGTGTCGCCATTCCCGGACGAACGCTTTCGGGCGACGAAGCACGTGAACGCAGTTACCAGCCGGACAGCATCACTGCCGCGCTGCTCGGGCTCAAACGACCGATTCTCACCTTCCAGGTCCAGCGTGAGCTGAACCAGTACACCGGCGAACCCTTGTCGGCCATCCTGCCGGGGGTGGCACTCAGCCGTCTCTGGCAGGTCATGGGTCAGTTCGAGAAAGCCTTGCTCGCTATTGGCGGATTTGTCGTGGTCACCAGCCTCGTCGGTCTGGTGTCGGTGCTTTTGACTCTGCAGGCACAACGGCGCCGGGAAATGGCCATATTGCGGGCCACCGGTGCATCACCGGCACTGATCGCCTCACTGTACAGCCTGGAAAGCCTGGGTCTGGCGCTGCTGTCCTGCCTGCTGGCGGTTGTACTGGGGGCACTGGGGATTGCCGCCCTGTCGCCGTGGCTGCTGGAACACTATGGCCTGCAACTGGGTCTTCGCGCCCTGAATACGGATGAATGGGCAGTGCTTGGCTCGGTGCCGCTGGCGGCTCTGCTGGTCTCACTGGCACCTGCGATAAGCTCCTGGCTGACCAGTCGACGGCAGGGCTTTGGCGGTTTCGAATAGGCTCATGTCGTGAAAGCCGTCACACCTGCCGTGATAACGTTCCTGTAAATTGACCGGTCTGGCGTCGGCACTTATAGTTACTGACACTTTGCGGGTCGTTCGCAGACTTATTAACCGACCGTGTTAACTCATCAATGTTGGGCAGGCCATGGAACAGTCCGAAGTACAGGCGCTGGCAGACAAGCTGGACAAGCTGATCGAACGCTGCGAGAAGCTGGAGCAGGACAACGCCCTGCTACGGGAACTTCAGGATGACTGGAACCGTGAACGGGCCCAGTTGATGCACAAGAACGACCTCGCCAAAAACAAGATCGAAGCCATGATCGGCCGCCTCAGAGCGCTGGAGCACCACTGATGTCAGAGCAGTCCACCACCGTTGCCGTCCGTATTCTGGACAAGGAATACCTGGTTGCCAGCCCGGAGGAGCAACAGGATGCACTGCTGCGCGCCGCCAAACACCTGGACAGCAAGATGCGGGAAATTCGCGCCAGCGGCAAGGTGTTCGGCACCGAACGCATCGCAGTAATGGCCGCTTTGAACATCACCCATGAGCTGCTGGAGCGCGACACCATGTCCGAAGCCTCCAGCAAGATTCTTGAAGCCATGGACAGTCGCCTGGACGAAGCCCTGGGTGAAAACTCGGGCAAGTGACGGCAAAAGGGGTTGCAATCCGCCCCGGCCCTGCCCCTATAATGGTCTCAACTTCCTGGGCTGTACGGGGTGTCGGATACGTCCTCGAGCCGATGCGCACTACCCAGGTGGCTACTTCAGGGCATTGTGAGCACGCCTCCTTCGGGAGGAAGCCTAATATGTCACAGCGGCCACCGACCTTGAACTCTGGGTTCAAGGGCCACATCCGATAACGGCAGCCCGGGAAGCTTTATTTTGACCCAGCACCACGCCCCCCACTCGTTCCAGACCCAACCTGATACGCCCGGCAGAAACCAGCTTCGCAAACAGTTGCGGGCCAAACGCCGTGCCCTGTCTTTCGAGCAACAGCAACAGGCAGCCGAGGGCCTGGCCCTGAACCTGCTGAAACACCCGGCCCTGCACCGCGCCCGACACATTGGCATTTACCTGCCCAATGACGGTGAGATTGATCCCCGTCTCTACCTGGATCTGGCCCGGCGCAAAGGCATCAAATTCTACCTGCCCATCCTGCACCCGATTTACCCGGGCAAACTGGTCTTCAGCCCCTACTTCGACGGAGTACAGCTGACCGCCAACCGCTTCGGCATACCCGAGCCCCCGTTCCCGCGCTCACGGCGGCGGCCGGCCTGGGCACTGGATGCAGTGCTGTTTCCGCTGGTGGGATTTGACGAGGAAGGTGGCCGCCTGGGCATGGGTGGCGGCTTCTATGACCGAACCTTTGCCTTCAGTCGCATACGACCGGCCATGGCCCCAAAACTGATCGGCCTGGCCCATGAATTCCAGAAGGTGGAGTCACTGCCCACGGAGCCGTGGGACGTGCCGCTGCACGGCGTGGTGACGGATAAGCGCTGTTACCGGTTCCGGCGTTAGTCAGCCGGCTGGGAAACCTCAACGGCGGGCAAGTCAACGTCCCGATTGTCTTCCGACGCCTGCAAAGACGTGAACCCGGTAATCACAAGACCAACCGCAAAAATCAGCAGAACTGTACGCAGAATGTCAGGCTTGCGTCCCATGACGTGCTTTCCGTTTCTTTTCTTCGAAGTGAATGAAGGGGTTGTCAGAAATTGTTTATGTCAATTGCCAACATAGAATCCTAACATGAAGCGGATATTTTACAATTTTTAACGGCTTAAAATTGTGTAAAGGTTCAAAAAGACGTGCGAGTGCTTTGATCAAGACAGGGTACGGCACCCGAAGTCGAACCGGGTAGAGCTTTCCGGGAACCGCTACAAGCACGATCCCTGTGCGCTTCTCTCAGGCCATCCATGGCCTTCGAAATTCCCGGAAAGCTCTACCCGGCCCGCCTTCTACTTTCGCGACAAGACGCCAGTCTCTTATTTAGCCGCAGAATTGCCAGCCCCAAGAAACAACCGATACGCCTCGTTATCGGTCATGTTCTCGTACTCAAAGCCCACCTTATCTAGCATTTTCTCGAAATCCGCCACTTCACCATCGCTCACCTGGGCACCGAGCAGCACCCGGCTGTAGGCGGCGCCGTGGTTGCGGTAGTGGAACAACGAGATGTTCCAGCGGGTACCCAGCGACATAAGGAACTTCAGCAAGGCGCCCGGGCGTTCGGGGAACTGGAACTGGTACACCACTTCGTTGTTCACCGAGGGCGCGTGGCCACCCACCATGTGGCGGATGTGCTGTTTGGCCAGGTCGCTGTCGGTCAGGTCGATCACCGAGTAGCCGTCTTCGCGCAACTCCTGCACCAGCTCGTCACGGCCGTGGCCGCCGGCCTGGATCTGGATGCCCACGAAGATCACCGCCTGCTGGTCGTCGGCGTAGCGGTAGTTGAACTCGGTAATGCTGCGCTTGTGCAGGGCATTGATAAAGCTCTTGAAGGCCCCCGGCTTCTCCGGAATCGTGACCGCCAGAATGGCTTCGCGCTTTTCACCGATCTCGGTACGCTCGGAAATGTATCGCAGGCGATCGAAGTTCATATTGGCACCGCTGAGCACACCGGCCAGGTTTTCACCCTCAATGCTTTCACGTTCCACGTACTTCTTCATGCCCGCGATCGCAAGCGCACCCGCCGGCTCGGCAATCGAGCGGGTATCCTCAAACACATCCTTGATGGCGGCGCAGATCTCATCGGTGGACACGGTGATCACCTCGTCCACATTGTCCTTGCAGATGTCCCAGGGCGCCTCGCCGATCTGCCTGACCGCCACACCATCGGCAAAAATGCCCACCTGCTCCAGCACCACTCGCTCACCGGCAGCCAGTGCTGCCTGCAGGCAGTTGGAGTCTTCCGGCTCCACACCGATCACCTTGATCTCGGGACGCAGGTACTTGATGTAGGCGGCCATGCCCGCAATCAGGCCACCGCCGCCCACTGGAATGAATACGGCGTGCAACGGCTTGGAGAACTGCCACATCAGTTCCATCGCCACGGTACCCTGCCCGGCGATTACGTCCGGGTCATCGTAGGGCGGGATGTAAGTGTAGCCGTGTTTGGCGATCAACTCCTGCGCATGAGCGGCGGCTTCATCAAACGCATCGCCCTTCAACACCACTTTCGCACCCCGGTCACGGACAGACTTCACTTTGATGTCCGGCGTGGTCTGGGGCATGACAATCACCGCCTTGATGCCCAGCTGTTTGGCCGACATGGCCACGCCCTGGGCGTGGTTGCCGGCGGAGGCGCAGATCACGCCCTTGGCCTTCTGCTCTTCGGAAAGCTGGGCAATCCGGTTATAGGCGCCGCGAATCTTGAAGGAAAACACCGGCTGAAGGTCTTCGCGCTTGATCAGAATGTTGTTTCCAAGGCGCTTGGAGAGACTACGGGCTTCAGTCAGGGGTGTTTCGATGGCCACATCGTAAACACGGGCATCGAGGATCTTCTTGATGTAGCGTTGCGGCATGATGGTTCCGATTGCTGGTGAATGTCGGGGAAAAGAAAAACCCACAGTGTAGGAAGTTTGCACGGTTGCCGTCTATAAGCAGACTCCCTGCCGGCGTATAATAACGGCACATTCATCATCTCCCATCATTCCGGAGCCTGTCATGACTCAGGACGAACTGAAGCAGGCGGTCGCCAGGGCCGCTGTCGACTACATTGCCCCGCGCCTGGACAGCCGTAGTATTGTCGGTGTCGGTACCGGCAGCACCGCCAACTACTTTATTGATTATCTGGCCGAATACCAGAGCGACTTTGACGGCGCGGTGGCCAGCTCCGAAGCCACCGCCGAACGCCTGAAAAGCCACGGCATTCCGGTGTATGACCTGAACGCCGTGGGGGAAATCGAGTTTTACGTGGACGGCGCCGATGAAACCAATGAGCGCCTGGAACTGATCAAGGGCGGCGGCGGGGCGCTGACCCGGGAAAAAATCGTGGCGGCAGTGGCAAAAACCTTTATCTGCATCGCGGATGAATCCAAGAAAGTGGACATCCTGGGCGATTTCCCGCTGCCGGTGGAAGTCATCCCCATGGCCCGCAGCCATGTAGGCCGCGAGATCGTCAAACTCGGAGGGGACCCGGTGTATCGTGAGGGCTTCACCACCGACAACGGTAATATCATCATCGACATCCACAACCTGGACATCTCCCGACCGATTGTCATGGAAGAAAAACTGAATAATGTGGTCGGAATCGTTACCAATGGCCTGTTTGCCCGCCGCCCCGCGGACCTGCTCCTGCTCGGTACCAGTGACGGCGTCAGGACCATTGAGCGCAAAGGCGTGTAACATCAGCGGTGAGTTTCGAAGCGCTGCGCGCTTGCGTATAATTTCGCCGGATTATTGACCTGCAGAAAACTGCACCACACTGTTTAAAAGGATCGCACATGCAATTCGACCACATTCCTGCCGGCAAGAACCCGCCGGAAGACATCTACGTTGCCATCGAAATTCCGGCCAACAGCGCGCCGGTCAAATACGAACTGGACAAGCAGATGGGTGCCCTGCTGGTGGACCGTTTCATGGCCACGCCCATGTTCTACCCGGCCAACTACGGTTTCATCCCGCACACCCTGGCCGATGACGGCGACCCGATCGACGTACTGGTCGTGACCCCCTATCCGGTGCAAGCCGGCTCGGTTATCCGCGCCCGTCCGGTAGGTGTCCTGAACATGGAAGACGAAGCCGGTGGCGATGCCAAGCTGATTGCCGTACCCCACGACAAGCTGACCCAGACCTACCACAACATCAAGGAAGTGGAAGATCTGCCGGAATTGCTGCGTGATCAGATCAAGCACTTCTTCGAAAACTACAAGACCCTGGAGCCAGGCAAATGGGTCAAGGTAGAGGGCTGGGATAACGCAGCCGCGGCCAAAAAGGCTATCGAAGAATCCATTGCCAACTACACCAAAGGTTGATAGTGCTTTGTCAGGCCAAGTCGGATAAAACCTGACCCACAAAAAAGCCGGGCCTTCATGAAGAAAGAGCCCGGCTTTTTTGTGTCTGACGGAATGATTAGCCCCGGGACAACAGATCCCGCATATCACTGATCGCAGCATTGGCCCGCGACAGGTAGGCGGCCATGGTCAGGGAGTGGTTGGCCAGCACCCCGAAACCGCTGCCATTGAGAATGACCGGGCTCCACACGGTTTTCTGTGTGCCTTCCAGTTCGATAATAATCTGTTTGACGCTCGCCATGGCGTTCTTGTCCTGCAGCACCTTGCGGAAGTCCACCTCAATCGCCTTGAAGATGTGCAACAACGCCCAGGCACTGCCACGGGCCTCATAGAAGACGTCGTCAATCTCGGTCCAGGCGGTTTTCACATCCTCGCCGCCGGTGTCTTCCGACAGGGGATCATCCGGGTCCAGATTGGCCACGGCATCGGAAACCGAGGCCTTGCCCACACTCTCGCTCAGCGTTCGGGACAAGCTGCCCAGGCGGGTCTCCAGGTCGGCCAGCCAGTTGTTGAGGTTGTCGGCCCGGGCAAAGAACTGGGCATCCACCTGCTCAGGGCTGGACAAGCGGTCCAGATAACGCTTCAGGGCGTTGATACCCCGGCGATACTCGTTTTCGGTGGAGGGAATAGCCCAGCTCCCGCTGTCAAAATGCAGTTGGGGCTCGGCGATGGTCAGGTCCGGATCTTCCGCCGACTGGCTCTGGGAGCGGCTGATGTCCTTGCGCAGAGCCCGAGACATGTCTCGCAGCTGAACCAGCGCGCCAAACTCCCAGTTCGGCATGTTGTCCATCCACAGACCCGGCGGGGCAATGTCGTTGGAAATATAGCCACCGGGCTTGTCCAGCAGGGTTTCGGCCAGCCTGATCATGGTGGCGGTGGTGGCAAAACCGGTCACCGGCTCCCGCCCCATCTCGTCAGCCAGGGTCCGGGTATGCTCACGGACCGAGAAGGTATCCGGCTCGCTGCTCCAGATCATGCCGAGCACAATGGCAATCAGCAGGTAGACAACCACCAGCGCCAACAGCAGCTTGAAGACAACACCGCTACCGCCGGTGTAATCCTGCAGGTCTTCTTTCTTGTCCCTGAAATATTGTCTGATTTTGCCCGGCATAAGACGATCATTCTCCCGTTGGTTAGTCATCAGCTGCGAATGGCCGGCCCAAATAGTATCCCATGGCGCCATCAATACCCAGCTCACAGAGTACCGAGTATTCGGCGGCGGTTTCCACTCCGGTGGCAAAAACCTTTACCCCCCGGCTACGGGCGATACCAATCACCGACTCCAGCCAAAAGCGGTTTTCTTCGTGGCGATCAAGGTCGTGAATAAAACTGTTATCGATACGCAGGGCGCCAAAAGGCAGATTCTTCAGATAACTGAATGGCACCCCACCCACTCCGAAATGATCCACCAGAACCGGCACCTGCAGCCTGGCCAGTGCGCCCACCAGCAGGCCCGCCGGTTTCCGGTGCTGGCTGATGGCCTGTTCGGGTATGCCGATCCATAAGCGCCGGGCCACTTCACCAGCATCTGCCAGGCGCTCGACCAATTCCTCCCGGAACGCCGAATCCGCCACGGAACTGCGCCCCAGGGAAATGGCCAGCACCGCCTCCGGCCGGTTTTCCAGGCAAGCCAGCACCCGAACCACCAACAGCCGGTCCAACTCCTTGATCAGCCCCAGCTTCTCGGCCACCGGCACAAACAGAGCGGCTCGCAAGTCGCCCTCGGGCGCACGGATTCGGGAGAACACCTGGTGATGCACCAGCGCACGTTCATCTCCCCGGACCATCGGCTGCAACCACAGCGACAGATTGGGGGTACGCAGGGCACTGATCAGGATGTTACGCCAGGCCTCCAGATCATGGTGATTGCCAGCTCCGGTGTCAGCGACCTCCACAGCGGTGTGCCCACGCTGCCCGGCCGACAGCAGCGCTTCATCAGCGGTCGACAGCAGTTCCCGCACATTCTCGCCCGGATGGGCCGGCGCCAGGCCTGCATGAACCGTGGCGTCCATGGGCGCGGCCAGCGTCCGATAACGCTGCTCAAGTTCTGCCACCAGCTCCAGTGCCCAGGCCCGGGCATCACTGACCGACGCTCCGGGCAGAAACAGGGCAAACTCTGCCCCGGTTCTGCGCCCGGCAAAGGCTTCCGGATGGCGGACAACGAATTCCCGCAGACATTCAGCCATTTCCTTGAGCAGATAATCGCCTTCACGCTGGCCATAGGCCCGGTTGTAATCGTTGAAGTACCCCAGGCGCAGCAGCATCAGAACGCCAGGGGCGGCCTTCTCTTCCGACTCGACCTGCGCCTTCAGCCTCTGGTCAAACGCCGGCCGGCTGGCCAGACCGGTGACCGAGTCTTCATTGTTCACCCGGCGCAAATGCTGGATCAGCTTACCCTGCCCCTCGAACAGACATCCCAGATCATCCGCCATGCGATTCATGGCTTCGGTGACCCGGTTCAGCTCTCGGGTTGAACGCAGGTCAATACGCTTGCGGAAATTGCGCTGACTCAGCGCTTCGGCCTGAGCCTCCAGTGCCTTGAGCGGTCGCAACAAGCCTCGCAGCAGTATAAACAGCGATACCAGACCCAGCCCGCCAATCAACAGCACCCCGGCCAGAAGCCCCAGGGTAATGCGCCACAGGTCGTCATAGGCCCGGCCGGGATGACTGACCACGCTCACCTTGCCCAGACGCATCCAACCACGGATCACCTCCGCCTCGGCCATGGGCGTGGGCAATTTCGCCATGGCCACAAACCAACCGGGGGCCAGACGCGGCTGTAACGTCATGGTACGCCCTGCGATCAGCTCGCCCTCGTGATTGCGGTATTCCACCGACAGGTACTTGCCGCTGTCGAACACCGCATCAATCAGTGACCCGGCCGCTACCGGATCACTGCCATCGATCGCATTGGACAGCGACAAACCCGTTGCCGTGGCACCATCCCCGGCATGGGACGCCAGCTGGTCGGCCACATAATCCCGGAAATAGCCATAACTGACAGCGAACGCCGCCAGCAACAGCACCACCAGCAATGCACCGGTAAACAGCAAAAGCAACGACTGCAGAGTGATGACACCCCGTTGCAGACAAACATGGCAGCCGCGTTTCCCTGGCATGTCTTTGTGCCCCGAATCAAAAAAAACAGCAATCGGCTCAAAAATTGACAAACATTTACAGTTAACCGCCTGCGCCGATACCACTAAACACTATAGACTCTAGCCAGGACTAACGAGGCGTCTTTACCAACACAAATAATCAAAGAAAAGGCTCGTCGCCAACCATAATCACCAGAATCATCGACCGGGCAGGTCTGCCTGGTTGCTGACCCGGGCCCGGCGACTTGTTTGAAAGGAGGCAGGCTGGAGCGCAATGACCGAGGAAAGCCAGAACGAAAAACTCAGGCAGCATTTTGCCCGTCGCGTGACCACCCAGGCCCGCGTGGTACTGGACACCTGGCAGAAAATCCAGGATAACCCGGACAAAGCCGCCACCTGGCGTGACGAGCTGGCCATCGCCACCGACAAGCTGACCCGCTACGCCCGGCGCTTCGATATGGCAGACCACGCCAATGCCGGCGAACGCATCCTGCAGGCCCTGCGCGACTGGCCCTCGCACCAGCCGCTCACCGACACGCTGGCCGAGCACCTGGAAGCCGGATTTGCCGACCTGCGCTGCACCACCCGCCGCCAGACCGACCCGGCAGACGGCGCCGAACCGCAACAATACCGGCGCACACCGGTGTACATCGCCCTGCCAAACGGTGATCTGGCCGCCCGCCTGATCCGTCAACTGGAGTTTTTCGGCTTCCGGGCCTCGGCGTTCCACACCGCAGATGAACTGATCGAAGCCTGCGCCCTGAACAAGCCGGAAACCATTCTCGTGGATGTCAATTTCGGAGGCGGCCCCAACAGCGGCATCAGCATGGTCGAACGCCTCCAGGCCCGGCATGAAACCCCTATTCCGATCATCTTTGTCAGCGAAGACGACGGCAGCATTGAAACCCGGCTGCGGGCCTCACGCTGCGGGGGCGAAGAGTTCTTTTACCCGGCCGTCGACCCCGGTCAGCTGATCGAGAAAATCGAGGCGTACACCCACGGCAACAATATTGAGCCTTATAAAGTGCTGGTGCTCGATGACTCCAAGGCCCAGGCCAAGTATATGGAAACGGTGCTGAAAAAGGCCGGCATGGTGGCCCATATCATCACCGACCCCATGGACATCATCCGCGCCCTTGAAGCGTTCTCCCCGGAAATCATCATCCTGGACATGTACATGCCCGGCTGCACCGGCATGGAAATCGCCCGCGTGATCCGCCAGCAGGACAAGTTCCACAGCGTACCGATCATCTACCTGTCGGCCGAGGAAGACGTCACCAAACAACTGCAGGCCATGAGCCTGGGTGGTGATGATTTCCTGACCAAGCCGATCGACCCGAAACACCTGATCGCCACCCTGCACAACCGTGGCCGCCGCGCCCGCTCACTGCTGGCGCTGATGATCCGCGACAGCCTGACGGGCCTGTATAACCACACCCATACCCTGCACCTGCTCGAACAGGAGATCGTTCGTGCCGGCCAGAAAGACGAGCCGCTGTGCTTTGCCATGCTCGACATCGACTATTTCAAGAAGGTCAACGACACCTACGGCCATCCCATCGGTGACCGCATCCTGCGCAACCTGTCGATGTTCCTGAAACAGCGGCTGCGAAAAACCGACCACATCGGCCGTTACGGCGGTGAGGAATTTGCCATCATTCTCACCGGCACCGGCCCGGAAGGCGCCCGCCAGGTGCTGGACAATATTCGTGAGAGCTTTTCCAAACTGCAGCAGCCGGCCGGTGAACGCGAATTCTCCGTCACCTTTAGTTGCGGTGTGGCCTGCTGGCAGCCGGGCGAAAGCTCCCAGGCATTGTGCGAACGGGCTGATCGTGCTCTCTACAAATCCAAGGGTAATGGTCGCAATCAGGTGACGATTGCCTGCAATTAGGGCGAAAAACACGACAGATGGCCGACGTTCATGAAACCAATGTCGAATATCGGGCTGGTCAGACTTGACCGACAATGGCATCGTCAACGAAATGTCATCGCACCGCCTGCCATGGCTGTGTAATCTCGCATCTGGAAGCCAACAAAAACAGGTTCAGTCATGTCGACCATACTTGTCCTACATGGTCCCAATCTCAACATGCTCGGCACCCGGGAACCGGACGTGTACGGCCATGAGACCCTGGCAGACATTGACGATCGCCTGCGCAGCAAGGCCGCTGACGCCGGTCACCACCTGCTGCACCTGCAATCCAATGCCGAGTACGAACTGATTGAGCGGGTGCACGAAGCCCGGGCCGAAGGTGTGGATTTCATCATTATCAATCCCGCAGCCTTCACCCACACCAGCGTGGCTCTTCGTGATGCCATGCTGGCCGCCGGCATTCCGTTCATCGAAGTGCATCTATCCAACGTGCATGCGCGGGAAAGCTTCCGCCATCACTCCTACTTTTCAGATATCGCCGAAGGCGTTATCTGCGGGCTGGGCAGCCAGGGCTATGATCTTGCCCTGCAGGCGGCCCTGCAACGAATTCACCGATAGACCAGAGACAAAGAGACTGGAACCGCTATGGATATTCGCAAAATCAAGAAACTGATCGAATTGCTTGAAGAGTCTGACGTCGAAGAGCTGGAAATTCAGGAAGGCGACGATTCCGTTCGCATTTCCCGCCGTCGCGAACAGCTGGCCGCAGCGGCACCGCAGGTGGCCCATTACGCCGCTCCAGCCCCGCAGGCACCGGCGCCGGCACCCGCCGCAGCTGAAGCACCGGCTGCTGAAGCCGCTCCGGCCGCACCGGCTGGCCACAGCGTGAAATCGCCGATGGTTGGCACCTTCTACCGTGCGCCGTCGCCCACGTCTGCCCCGTTCGTGGAAGTTGGCCAGACCGTCAAGGCCGGCGACGTGGTCTGCATTGTTGAAGCCATGAAGATGATGAACCAGATCGAAGCCGACAAATCCGGTACCGTCACCGAAATTCTGGTCGAGAACGGCCAGCCGGTGGAATTTGACCAGCCCCTGGTCGTCATTTCCTGAACTCGGTGAATGTGAATCATGGCCATGTTAGATAAAGTTCTGATCGCAAACCGCGGTGAAATCGCTCTGCGTATTCTCCGCGCCTGCAAGGAACTGGGCATCAAGACCGTTGCCGTCCACTCCCAGGTAGACCGCGAACTGATGCACGTTCGCCTGGCGGATGAGTCGGTGTGTATCGGTCCCAACAGCCCGGTTGACAGTTACCTGAACATCCCCACCATCATCAGCGCGGCGGAAGTGACCGACTCCATGGGTATTCACCCGGGGTATGGCTTCCTGGCGGAAAACGCCGATTTCGCCGAGCAGGTGGAAAAGAGCGGTTTCCGCTTCATTGGCCCGCGCGCCGAAACCATTCGCCTGATGGGCAACAAGGTTTCCGCCATTGAAGCCATGAAAGAAGCCGGGGTACCGACGGTTCCCGGCTCCGACGGCCCGCTGACCGATGACGACAAGCGCACCCTGGAAATCGCCCGCAACATCGGTTATCCGGTGATGATCAAGGCCGCTTCCGGCGGTGGTGGTCGCGGCATGCAGGTGGTGCACTCCGAGGCCGCCCTGCTCAAAGCCGTCCAGATCACCCAGACCGAAGCGAAAAACGCCTTCGGCGATCCCACCGTGTACCTGGAAAAGTTCCTGGAAAAGCCGCGCCACGTGGAAGTCCAGGTGCTGGCCGACATGCACGGCAACGTCATTCACCTGGGCGACCGCGACTGCTCCATGCAGCGCCGCAACCAGAAGGTGATTGAAGAAGCCCCGGCGCCGAACATCAACGAGGAATCCCGCCAGCGCACGTTCAAGGCCTGCGTGGATGCCTGCAAGAAGATCGGCTACGTGGGCGCGGGCACCTTCGAGTTCCTGTACCAGGACGGCGAGTTCTACTTCATCGAAATGAACACCCGGGTACAGGTGGAGCATCCGGTCTCCGAAATGGTCACCGGCGTGGATATCGTCCGTGAGCAACTGCGCATCGCCAGCGGCGAGAAGCTGCAGTACAGCCAGGACGAGATCACCATCTCCGGTCACGCCATGGAATGCCGGATCAACGCTGAAGATCCGAAAACCTTCGTGCCCAGCCCCGGCAAGGTCAGCCACTTCCATGCCCCCGGCGGCAATGGTGTTCGGGTGGATTCGCACATGTACAGTGGTTACTCGGTTCCGCCGTACTACGACTCCCTGATCGCCAAGCTGATCACCTGGGGTGACGACCGCGAGATCGCGCGCCGTCGCATGAAAATCGCCCTGGACGAAATGCTGGTGGAAGGCATCAAGACCAACCAGGCCCTGCACAGGCAACTGTTGCGTGATGGCGGCTTCAAGCAAGTCGACTTCACCATCCATCACCTCGAAAACCTGATGCGGGACTGATATGCCCTGGGTACAACTGCAGATTCCGGCTGACCCGGATACCGCCGAGCAGCTGGAAGACCTGCTGATGGAAATGGGTTCCGACGCCGTGTCCATGGAAGACGCGGCCGACCAGCCCCTGTACGAGCCGGACCCCGGCACCACACCCCTGTGGAGCCAGACGGTGGTCACCGGGCTGTTCCAGTCCGACCGGGATACCGAGCAGCTGTGTGCCGACCTGCGGGACGCCTGGCATCAGCAGACCCAGCAGGAACTGCCGGAGATCGCAGTTACGCTGGTCGAAGACAAGGACTGGGAACGGGCCTGGATGGACGACTTCCAGCCGATCAAGTTCGGCGAACGCCTGTGGATTGTACCCAGCTGGCACAAAGCGCCAGACCCGGCTGCTGCCAACCTGATGCTCGACCCCGGTCTGGCCTTTGGCACCGGCACCCATCCCACCACAGCCCTGTGCCTGGAGTGGCTCGATGGCCAGGATGTGGCCGGCAAACAGGTCACCGACTATGGTTGTGGCTCCGGCATCCTCGGCCTGGCGGCCCTGTTGCTGGGCGCCGAGCACGTGATTGGCGTGGACACAGACCCCCAGGCACTGGAAGCCAGCCGGGAAAATGCCCGCCGCAACGAGGTGGCCGACCAGCGGCTGGATCTGTACCTGCCGGGCGATGATCCCGACACCCGGGCCGACATCATGCTGGCCAATATTCTGGCCCAGCCACTGATCGGCCTGGCACCCCGGCTGGCGGAACTGACCCGCCCCGGCGGTGATCTGGTGCTGTCCGGCATTCTGTTTAACCAGGCCCGCGAGGTCATGGAGGCCTACGAGCCCTGGTTTATCATGGACGAACCCGAGCAGAAAGAAGATTGGATACGCCTCACAGGACGCCGCAAAACCGGGTGACGACTCACCCGGTTATGTCTAAACTGCTGCGGGAGTAACCATCAAGCTTTCAGGACCGAAGCATGACCCAGAGCAGCCTGCAAACCCAGTGTCCCCAATGCGAAACCCGCTTCCGGGTGACCGACGAGCAACTCGGCATCGCCGGGGGCAAGGTTCGCTGCGGCAATTGCATGCATGTTTTCAACGCTGTTGAGCACCAGGTTCTGCCAGAAACAGAAAAGCCCGCCCCGGCTCAAAACGACGATCCCCCCTCCGGACATGACGACGAAGACGATGATCTGGTATTCGAGGACAATCCGGAAGAAGACGCCACGGAACGCAACTACACCGGCGGCAAACTCACCTTCTCCGAAGACGAATTAAGCGACAGCTTCCGCGAATTCGAGCAGGGCGACAAGCCCGGCTATGGCGCCGAGGATTCCGGGGAACTGGCCCCTCAGGACGACGAAAGCTGGGCCGAGGCCATCCTGCAAGAGGATGACACCCCAAGCGAGGAAGCCGCACAAGAACCTGCCCAGGCAACCGCTCAGCCGCAACGGGGAGAGTTTGAAGGGCAACCTTTCAGCGGCATCGACGCCAAACCGGAGCCAGACCCCGGCTTTAACGATTTTTCCCTGAGCGCCACCGAGGAAGAACGGCTGACCAGTCCAGAGCCTTCGGCCTTGAGAGAGCCTCCAGCCTCAAAAGAACCATCCGCCACAAAGCAGTCCTCAGCCAGCGAAAAGCGGCCTCACGAAAAGGCGGAGCCGGAAGCCTCAGCCGACCTGTATCAGAATCTGCGTCACGAGCCCGTGTCAGTTTCCGGCGGCAGCGGGCGCCTGCGCAAGACCCTCTGGAGCCTTGCCATTCTGGCACTGACTGGCTTGCTGGTGGCCCAGGTTACCTGGTTCCAGTTCGACCGGCTGGCGGCCATTCCTCAGCTCCGCCCCTATTATGAGCAGGCCTGTGAACTGGCCGGCTGCGAACTCGAACCGCTGGTAAACGTTGAAGCGATCGAAAGCAGAAAACTGGTGGTGCGCACCAACCCTGACAACCGCAGCCAGCTGATCGTGGATGCGGTCATGGTTAACCGAGCCGGTTTCGAGCAGCCCTACCCGGCCATCGCCCTCACCTTCTCCAACCTCAACGGCGATGTCGTGGCCCAAAGCACCTTCACGCCGGATGAGTACCTGGCTGAACAGGCCCCGGAACCGGCACTGTTGCCCAAAGACACGCCGGTCCGGATTGCCATCACCATCCGCGACCCGGGCCGCGATGCGGTCAATTACAACCTCAGTTTCCGCCCCTGGGCCGGCTGAACGGCAGCAACCGACCCGGCGGGCAATGGTTGACAGCGCAAAAGTCAACCAGAAAGCACGAAAAATAATCAACTTTTTCAGGCTCCCGCCCCTTCAATCACTTTGCCCCCGGCGGTATTATTAGCGCCCTTCGGATCCCGGGCCGGTCATAATTTGATCAGCCGCCCTCATCCGATGCTTGCTTCACCTCCAGTGACACGGATTCTAACCATGTTGCCAACGGCAAAAATCGGGCCCTATACGCTGCCCAACCCCTTGATCGTTGCGCCCATGGCCGGCGTGACCGACCGCCCCTTCCGGCAACTGTGCCGCAGAATGGGTGCTGGTCTGGCCGTATCAGAGATGGTGATCGCAGACAGCAAACTCTGGCATACGCGCAAATCCCAGACCCGCCTGAACCACGAAGGCGAGCCGGAACCCCGTTCGGTGCAGATAGCCGGCGGTGATCCCGCCATGCTGGCGGAAGCGGCACGACTGAACGCCGAATTCGGCGCCCAGATCATCGACATCAACATGGGCTGCCCGGCCAAGAAGGTTTGCAACAAGGCCGCCGGCTCCGCCCTGATGAAAGATGAAGCGCTGGTACGGGACATTCTCGAAGCCGTGGTGGCGGCCGTGGATATCCCCGTCACCCTGAAAATGCGCACGGGCTGGGACCGCGACCACCGCAATGCGCCGGTGATTGCGCGCATGGCCGAAGACGCCGGCATACAGGCACTGGCTGTGCATGGCCGCACCCGGGCCGATAAGTACAACGGCGAGGCGGAATACGACACCATCGCCGAAGTAAAAGCCAGTGTGGGCATCCCGGTGTTCGCCAACGGCGACATCACCTCGCCGGAGAAGGCCCGGCAGGTGCTGACCCACACCGGCGCCGACGGCCTGCTGATTGGCCGTGGCGCCCAGGGCCGGCCCTGGATCTTCCGGGAAATCCTGCATTACCTGGAAACCGGTGAGCACCTGCCCGTCCCGCCTTTGAACGAAGTGCAGGGTATTCTTTCGGCACACCTTGCCGATCTGCATCACTTCTATGGCGAGAAAATGGGTGTGCGCATCGCCAGAAAACACGTGGGCTGGTATCTGCAGGCCCACGACGAAAGCAAACAATTCCGCAAACGCTTCAACGCCATCGACGAGGCGCGGGAGCAACACGACAGCATTGAACAGTACTTCGCACGCTTACGTAATGGAGAGGAATTCGCAGCATGAGCGCTGAGACTTTGAGCAACGAAACCCTGAACACACCGGCCAACGACGACCTGCACCAGTTGCAAACCGTCAACGGCAGTGGCAAAAGCGTCACCCTGCGCGACAGCGTGGAGGTCGCCCTGGAAAACTACTTCGAACAACTCGACGGCGCACCGGTTTCTGATGTCTATCAACTGGTGCTGTCAGAAGTTGAGGCACCCTTGCTGGAGCAGGTCATGAAGTACACCCGCAACAACCAGACGAAGGCCTCAACCATGCTGGGTCTGAACCGGGGCACCCTGCGCAAGAAACTCAAGCAGTACGGTCTGCTATAATCCGGACCCTTGCAGATTTATCCCGAGCATGAAATTCAGCGTATCTGACCAGCGAAGAAAGTGACCATGGCAAATCAGGCAAACACCCCCGTCCGTCGCGCTCTGATCAGCGTGAGTGATAAAACCGGCATCGTCGACTTTGGCCGTGCCCTGACCGAACGCGGCATCGAGCTGTTGTCGACCGGCGGTACCTTCCGCCTGCTCCAGGAAAACAACGTCCCGGTCACCGAGGTGTCCGACTACACCGAATTTCCCGAAATGATGGACGGCCGGGTCAAAACCCTGCACCCGAAAATCCACGGCGGCATCCTCGGCCGTCGCGGCACCGACGACGCGGTGATGGGCGAACACGGCATCAACCCCATCGACATGGTGGTGGTCAACCTCTACCCGTTTGAAGACACCGTTGCCAACCCGGACTGCGATCTGGCCACCGCCATCGAAAACATCGACATTGGCGGCCCGACCATGGTGCGTGCCGCGGCCAAGAACCACAATGATGTCGCCATCGTGGTCAATGCTTCCGATTACAGCCGGGTACTGAAAGAACTGGAAGACAACGACGGCGACCTGACCTACAGCACCCGTTTCGATCTGGCCGTGAAAGCCTTTGAGCACACCGCCGGTTACGACGGCGCCATCGCCAACTACCTGGGCGGACGCACACCGGACAACGACAATCCGGATTTCCCTCGCACCTTTAACGCCCAGTTCGTGAAAGTCCAGGACATGCGTTACGGCGAAAACCCGCACCAGCGCGCGGCCTTCTATGCCGAGCGCAACCCGAAGGAAGCCTGTGTGGCCACGGCCAAGCAGTTGCAGGGTAAGGAACTCAGTTTCAACAACGTGGCCGACACCGACGCTGCCCTGGAGTGCGTCAAGCCCTTCGCCGACCCGGCCTGTGTCATCGTCAAGCACGCCAACCCCTGTGGTGTGGCCATCGGCGCCGACATTGAACAGGCCTACGAGCTGGCCTTCGCCACCGACCCCACCTCCGCCTTTGGCGGCATCATCGCCTTCAACCGCGAGCTGGATGCCAAAACTGCCAAGGCCATTGTTGACCGCCAGTTCGTGGAAGTGATCATCGCACCCACCATCGCCCCGGAAGCCGTGGAAATCGTCTCCGCCAAGAAGAACGTGCGCCTGCTGGCCTGTGGCGAGTTCGATGGCGAGCGTGCCAAGTCCCTGGACTACAAGCGCGTGACCGGCGGCCTGCTGGTGCAGGACCGGGATCTGGGCATGGTGGCCATGGAAGACGTGAAAGTGGTCACCGAGCGTCAGCCTACCGAACAGGAACTGAACGACCTCCTGTTCGCCTGGGAAGTCGCCAAGTATGTGAAATCCAACGCCATTGTTTACGCCAAGGCCGGCCGCACCATCGGCGTGGGCGCGGGCCAGATGAGCCGCGTGTACAGCGCCAAGATCGCCGGCATCAAGGCCGCCGACGAGAACCTGGAAGTGAAAGGCTCGGTGATGTCCTCCGACGCCTTCTTCCCGTTCCGCGACGGCATTGACGCCGCAGCCGAGGCCGGCATTACCGCCGTTATCCAGCCGGGCGGCTCCATGCGCGACCAGGAAGTGATCGACGCCGCCAACGAGCACGGCATTGCCATGGTCTTCACCGGCATGCGCCACTTCCGCCACTGATACGGATTCAAGGAGAACACGATGAACATTCTGGTTATCGGCGGCGGTGGTCGCGAACACGCACTGGCCTGGAAAGCGGCCCAATCCCCCCAGGCGGACAAGGTATTCGTGGCCCCCGGCAACGCCGGCACCGCCCGCGAGCCGAACCTTGAGAACATTGACCTGGACGTCATGGATCTGGACGGACTGGCCAACTTTGCCGAGCAGAACAACGTGGGCCTGACCATCGTCGGCCCGGAAGCACCCCTGGTGGCCGGTGTGGTCGACAAATTCGAAGAGCGCGGCCTGCGCATCTTCGGCCCCAGCGCCGGTGCCGCCCAACTTGAAGGCTCCAAGGCCTTCACCAAGGATTTCCTGGCTCGCCAGAAGATCCCCACCGCCGACTACGCCAACTTCACCGATGTGGATGAAGCCCTGGCCTACGTGCGCGAGAAAGGCGCGCCGATCGTGGTCAAGGCCGACGGCCTAGCCGCTGGTAAAGGCGTGATCGTCGCCATGTCCCTGGAAGAAGCCGAAGACGCCATCCGCGACATGCTCGCGGGCAATGCCTTCGGCGACGCCGGCAGCCGCGTGGTGATCGAGGAGTTTCTGGAAGGCGAGGAAGCCTCCTTCATCGTGATGGTGGATGGCAAGAACGTCCTGGCCATGGCCACCTCCCAGGACCACAAGCGCGTGGGCGATGGCGACACCGGCCCGAATACCGGCGGCATGGGCGCCTACTCCCCGGCTCCGGTGGTCACCGCCGATGTGCACCAGCGCATCATGGACGAGGTAATCATGCCCACGGTCAACGGCATGGCGGCTGAGGGTCATCCGTACAAGGGCTTTTTGTACGCCGGCCTGATGATCGACCCCAACGGCGCGCCCAAGGTGATCGAATTCAACTGCCGCTTTGGCGACCCGGAAACCCAGCCGATCATGCTGCGCATGAAATCCGACCTGGTGGCCCTGTGCCAGGCCGCCGTCGACGGCAAGCTGGATGAGTGTGACTCCGAGTGGGACGAGCGCGCCTCAGTCGGCATCGTGTTGGCAGCCGGCGGCTATCCGGGCAGCTACAACAAGGGCGATGTCATTTCCGGCCTGCCGGAAACCGAGGTGGACGGCGAAAAAATCTTCCACGCCGGCACCAAACTGGACGGCGACAATGTTGTGACCGTCGGCGGCCGCGTGCTCTGCGCCACCGCCCTGGGCAACACGGTGACCGAGGCGCAGCAGCGTGCTTACCAGTTGGCTGGAAAAGTGACCTGGAACGGCGTCTTCTGCCGCAAGGACATCGCTTACCGGGCCATAGCGCGGGAACAGAACTGAACCCTGTCTACAACGGATGTAACGAGGCCTGCTGCTGATGCCTGAAGCGATATGGATTACCTTTGCCTTCATCCTCGGCCTTGGCGTCAAAGCCATTGGCCTGCCGCCACTGGTAGGTTACCTGGCGGCAGGTTTCGTGCTCAGTGGTCTGTCCTCGTTCACCAGCCTGGCAATTGAGCAAACCAATGTGCTGGAGCACATTGCCCATCTGGGCGTGTTGTTGCTGCTGTTTACCGTTGGCCTGAAGCTCAAGATCAAATCCATTATCAGCCCGGAAGTCATCGGCGGCGGGCTGCTGCATTTCGGCATCACCTGCCTGGTATTCACACCTGGTCTCTATTGGCTGCTGGAGCTGGACTGGCTGACCGCCTTCCTGCTGGCGGTTGCGCTGTCGTTCTCCAGCACCGTACTCGCCGCCAAGGTGCTGGAAAGCAAACGGGAAATCCGGGCCTTCCACGGCCGGGTCGCCATCGGCATCCTGATCATGCAGGATCTGATTGCCCTGGTGGTGATGAGCCTGGCCGCCGGCAAAACGCCGTCGGAATGGGCGCTGATGGTGTTTGGCCTGCCACTGCTGCGGCCACTGCTCTACAAACTGCTGGATGCCAGCGGACACGATGAACTGCTGGTGCTGCTGGGCCTGCTGCTGGCGCTGGTGGTCGGTGGCCTGGGCTTCGAAGCCGTGGGGCTAAGCTCGGAGCTGGGCGCCCTGATTTTCGGCGCCATGCTGGCCAACCACCCCCGCTCCCAGGAGCTGTCCAAGTCCCTGTGGAGCGTCAAGGAAATGTTCCTGGTGGGCTTTTTCCTGCAGATCGGCATTGGCGGTCTGCCGGATCAGCAGGCGATTATCTTTGCCGTGGTGGCGGCCCTGGTGCTGCCGCTCAAGGGCATCCTGTTCTATTTCCTGCTGCTGGCCTTCCGCCTGCGCGCTCGCAGCAGTTTCCTGACTTCCCTGTCGCTGACCAACTACAGCGAGTTCGGCCTGATTGTCGCCAGCGTGGCGTTGCCGGAATGGCTAATTCCGCTGGCCATCACCGTCTCCCTGTCCTTTGTGTTTTCGGCGCCGATCAATCGATTCTCCCATGCCATCTACGAGCGCATTTGCCACAAGATCGATCGCTTCGAAACCCACAAACGCCATCCGGACGAGCAGCCAATTTCCCTGGGCGACACCCGTATCCTGGTGATGGGCATGGGCCGTACCGGCACCGCCGCCTACGACTGGCTGAAAGCCAGCGAAGAACGGATCATGGGACTGGATTCCGACCCGGCAAAAACAGAGAAACACCAGGAAAGCGGCCGCAACGTGGTCTTCGCCGATGCCGAAGACACCACCTTCTGGGAAGGGCTGCATATGCCGCAGCTGGAGTCAGTGGTACTGGCCATGAACGACATCGAAGGCAAACTGATTGCCGCCCGCATGCTGCGCAAGCTGGGTTTTACCGGTTACATCGTAGCCCACACCATGTACGCGGATGAAGCAAAACAGATTCGAGAAGCGGGCGCCAACGACGCCTACCTGACGCTTAGCGAAACCGGTGTAGCCCTGGCCAGCCACCTGATGGACCACGAATACCAGGCCGAAGACGTACGCGCCATGCGGGCACTGAATAACTGAGCCGGGGAGTTATCCCCACTCAGACGGCGCAGGTCCGGAAGCCGGTGTACACGTCATTACGGAACGGGAAGTAGGCCTGCCGGTAGGTACCCCGAATCAGGTTCGATGAAGTCGCGCAGCTACCCCCCTTGGTCACCTTGTGGGTGGCGAACTGCAGTGTCGACATAAACGGATACATATCCACCTTGAAGCCGTCGTAAGGCAGGAACTGGTTACTGGTCCACTCCCACACGGTACCCACCATCTGCCGGCAACCAAACGGACTGTCGCCAGCCGGGTAATCCCATACCGGATTCTGCGCCATGCTGCGCCCGTCCATGTCCGCGGTCGATACATCCGGCGCCTCATTGCCCCAGGGGTAACGGCGAAAGGCCTCCCCCGGTCGATTCGCCAGTGCGGCCACTTCCCACTCAGTTTCCGTCGGCAAGCGCCGCCCGGCCCAGGCGCAGAAAGCCTCGGCTTCCCAGTAGGTCACGTGGGTCACCGGTGCATCCGGGTTCAGCGGCTGCCACTGATCAAACAACCGCTCCTGCCACTGGCCGTTTTGCCACCGCCAGTAAAGCGGATGCCGGGGTTCTCTCATCAGGGGCTCGTCATGACCATGCACCAGGGCCACGTCCTGCTCTGTCGCCAGCCATTTGCGCCCGCCAAATGACCACAACTCCGGGCGCTTGTAACCATCGGCCTCCACGAACGCCTGGAATTCCGCGTTGGTGACCAGTGTGCGACTGATGGTGAAAGCCTCCAGCTCGATCTCAAAACCCGGCTTTTCGTTGTCAAAGGCAAAGTCCTCGCGGGCGAATGCCTCCGACTCCCCCGGCATGCCAATCCGCCAGCGGCCGGCCGGCACGTCCACGTCACCAGCCAATGGCTCGCCAGGCGATGGCCGGTCGCCCCGGAGGTCGGGCGGTGCCGGATAACCCACCGTCTGCCGGCACCAGATCAGCGATTCGATGTGCATGTTCTGGTGGAAGATGGCGTAGCGGTACAGGTAGAGCTCATCATCGGTTAGTGGCTTGCTCTGAATCCGCTGCGCCACCCGGTCGTAGATGGTCCGGAAGTAGGTCAGCGTGGCTTCCCGCCCGGGAAACAGGTCATGGCGCCAACGGTCTTTATGCTCGACGTGGAAGGAATCCCAAAGGTCGTCCATGGATGAATCATAACTGGGCGTACCATCCAGCAGGTTGAAGACAAACACTTCATAGAAAAACGCCGAGTGCCCCATTTCCCAGAGCGGCGGATTCACCCCCGGGTGGTAGGGGACATCCAGTTTCTCCGCCGGCAAGGACTCAATCAGCGCCAGAGTCCGGCTGCGGGCCAGCTCCAGCTCTGCCAGTAATTGTTCTTTATAGGCCTCAGCGACCATAAACTCAGCCTCTTAGCGTTTTGCTTCCAGGTTTGGTGAGCGGGATCGGGAGCGATCCTGCTCCGACTCCAAGCATAACAGACAAAAAAACCGCCGGTGGCATAAAACCAGCGGCGGCTTGATGTGGGTTTATACGACCTCTCAGGTCTTGGCGGACTTCTTGCGCTTACGCCGCCAATCCCCCAGATCTTCGATCAGCTTGTAGAACAGCGGCACGAAGAACAGCGCCAGGGTACTGGCCGCCAGCATACCGCCGACCACCACGGTACCGATTTCCTGGCGGGACACCGCGCCGGCACCGGTGCTGAAGGCCAGCGGCAGGGAGCCGACGATGAAGGTCAGGGCGGTCATCATGATCGCGCGGAAACGCTGGCGTGCTGCCGCGCTGGCCGCTTCGAACGAGCTCATGCCGGTTTTCCGATTCTGGGCGGCGAATTCGACGATCAGAATCGCGTTTTTGGCCGCCAGGCCAATCAGCACCAGCAGGCCAACCTGGAAGTAGATGTCGTTCGGGAAACCGCGCCACAGGGAAGCCAGGGCCGCGCCGAACACACCGAAGGGCACCGCCGTGGCCACGGCCACCGGCAGGCCCCAGCGCTCGTACTGGGCCGCCAGAATCAGGAACACCAGCAACAGCCCCATGCCAAAGGCCAGGGTGCCGGAATCGGCCGAGTCCTGCAGCTGGAAGGCTTCGCCGGTCCAGCCCAGCAGGGTGTTGCGGTCAAACTGCTGCTCCGCCACTTCCTGCAGGGCCGCCAGCGCTTCACCACTGGTGTGGCCCGGGGTCGGGTCGGCCAGCAGCTTGGCTGCCGGGTACACGTTGAAACGGTTTAGAATGTCCGGCCCGCTGTCGCGCTTCAGGTTCACCAGTGAGCTGAGGGGGATCATCTCGCCATAATCCGAACGCACAAACACCTTGCGCAGATCGTCCGGATGGCTTCGGAACTCCCCTTCAGACTGCAGGTTCACCTGCCAGTTGCGGCCCTGCAGGGTGAAATCGTTCACGTACAGGCCACCAAAGGTACTTTGCATGGTGGTGAAGATCTGATCGATCGGCACACCGGCGGCCTGGGCCTTCTCCCGGTCCACCTCGGCCTCATAGCGGGGAATGCCGGTATCCAGTGTCACCCGCACGTTGGTCAGCTCCGGGCGCTGGTTGGCGGCTCGGGTGAAGCGGTCGGCCATGGCCTTGATTTCCTGGGGTGTCCGGCCACCCCGGGCCTGAATATAGCCTTCCACGCCGCCGGTGGTGGACAGCCCCTGAATGGGGGGCGGGGCAAAGGAAATCACACTGGCCTCGGGCATGCCCGCACCAATACCCATGATCTTGCCGGCAATGTCCTGGGCCTTCTGCCCCTCGCCTTCCCGCTCATCCCAGTCTTCAAGAGTCACAAAGGCCACACCGGCATTGGTGCGCAGGGCACTGGAAATAATGTCGTAACCGGCGAATGACACCACGTCTTTCACCTCCGGCACTTCCATCATCCTGGCCACCAGCTCGTCACGGGTGTCTTCGGTGCGGCTCAGGGATGAAACCGGTGGCAGCGAGTAGGCGGTCAGTACAAAGCCCTGGTCCTCCTGGGGGACCAGACCGGAGGGCATTTTTCCCATCATGAACACCACCGAGCCGATCATCGCGGCAAACAGGAGCACGCCAATAACCGCATGCTTCAGCAGCCAGTCGACGATCCAGGAGAAACCGGCGGTCAGTTTGTCGAAGCCGGCATCGAACCAGCGGAACACCGCCAGCTGTTTTCCCTCAAGGCCCAGCAACAAGGCACACATGGCCGGTGTGAGCGTGAGTGCCACCACCCCGGAAATGACCACCGACACGGCAATGGTGATGGCGAACTGCCGGTACAGCTCGCCGCTGAGCCCGCCGAGGAAGGCCACAGGAGCGAACACCGCCACCAGCACCAGCGTGGACGACACCACCGCGCCCGACACCTGCTGGATGGTACTCACCGCCGCGTTATAGGCCGACAGGCCTTCTTCCTTCATCAACCGTTCGGCGTTTTCCATGATGATAATGGCGTTGTCCACCACCACCCCGATGGCCAGTATCAGGCCAAACAGGGTCAGCAGGTTCACCGAGAAGCCCAGCGCCTGCATGCCGGCGAAGGTGCCGATGAGCGATACCGGAATGGCAATCAGCGGAATCAGCGTGGCCTTCAGGTGCTGCAGGAACAGGAAGGTCACCAGAACCACCAGCAGGACCGCAACGATGAAGGTGGAAATCACTTCCTGGATGGAAATGTCGATAAAGCGGGTGGTGTCGTACGGGGTGTTGTACTCCAGTCCTTCCGGAAAACGATCGGCAATATCGTCCATGGCCTGGTTGACGGCTTCGGCGGCCTCCAGCGCGTTGGCACCCGGCTGCAGATAGATCCCCATGGGCACGGTGGTGCCGCCGTTGTAAATGGCACCGAAATCGTAATTCTGGGCGCCCAGCTCAATCCGGGCTACGTCCTTCAGGCGCAGGGATGCGCCCTGATCGTCGCTGCGCAGGATCACTTCACCGAATTCCTCGGGGCTGGTCAGGCGACCGGGTGCCGATACGCTGAAGGTGAAGGCCTGGCCTTCCGGCGCCGGTTCGGCACCAATGCGGCCGGCGGCAAACTGGGCGTTCTGCGCCCGCAGGGCCAGGGCAACATCGTTGGGGGTCAGATCATACTGGGCCAGTTTGTCCGGGCGCAGCCAGATGCGCATGGAGTAGTCCTGGGCACCGAACAGGGAGGCATCGCCAATACCTGGCAAACGCACCAGTTCATCCAGCACATTCAGCAAGGCGTAGTTGGAGATTTCCACCACGTCCATGGAGTTGTCCGGGGACGACAAGGTCACCACCTGCAGAATCGAGGTGGAACGGGCCTCCACCTGCAGACCCTGATCGCGCACCGCTTGCGGCAAGCGGGAGGTGGCCTGCTGCACCCGGTTATTGACGTTGATGGTGGCCTGGTCCGGATCGGTGCCGATTTCAAACGAAATACTGATGCGGAAACTGCCTGAATCAGTGGCGTTGGATTCCATGTAAATCATGTCATCCACGCCGTTGATTTCCTGCTCGAGGGGCGCCACCACCGAGTCGGAAATCACATCGGCACTGGCACCCGGGAAGCGACCCTCAACCACCACCTGGGGCGGCACAACATTCGGGTACTGTTCCACCGGCAGACCGATCAGTGCCAGGGCACCGCCGAGGGTAATGATGATGGAGATGACCGACGCAAAAATGGGCCGGTCTATGAATGTGCGCAGCATCAGTCGGCGCCCTCCCCGGCGTTGTCATCCATCACTTTCACTTCGGCACCATCGCGCACGCCGGTCAGGCCACTGACCACAAAACGCTCGCCGGCGGCCAGGCCGTCCAGGATAATCTGACGGTCATCGGAGACCGGACCCAGCTCCACCGGGCGGGCCCGGGCCTTGTTCCCGTCATCAATCACGTACACCACCGGGCCTTCGGGACCCTGGGCCACGGCTTTCTCCGGAATGGTGACAACGTCTTCAAATTCCTGCAGGGCCACTCGCACCCGGACAAACTGGCCAGGCACGATCAGCCGCTGTTCGTTGGGAAAGACCGCCCGCGCGGACACCGTGCCAGTGCGCGGATCCAGGGTTGAGGCGGTAAAATCGATACGCCCGGGTTCGGTGTACTCCCTGCCATCGGCCATGATCAGAGTGGCCGAGACGTTCTGCTCCTCACCGGCATTGACCATGCCCTCGCGCGCGGCCCGCCGGATATTGGCGTCGTCTTCGGGCAAGGCAAAGCGCACGTGTATCGGGTCCAGTTGCACAATGGTGGTCAGCAGGGTGCCGACATCAATCAGGCTGCCTTCGGGCAGGTCTTCCAGACTGGTCACCCCCGACACCGGGGCGGTGACTTCGGTATAGCCCAGGTTCAGCTCGGCCTCGGTTACCCCGGCCCTGGCCACTGCCAGATTGGCCCGCGCCAGTTCCAGCGCGGAGCGGGCGTTGTCCCGCTCACGCTCACTGACCGCGTTACGCTCAAACAATGACGCAATCCGGTTCCACTCCCGCTCGGCCTGGCGCACATCCGCCTCGGCCACCTGCTGCTGGGCTTCAGCCCTTTGCAGGGCTGCCGCCGTGGGTTCACGGTCAATGCGGAACAGGGCCTCGCCTTCGCTGACCATCTGACCCTCTTCGTAAAGGCGTTCTTCCAGAATGCCGTTGACCCGGGCACGCACTTCCACTTCCCGGGCACCCCGGGCCCGACCGGCGTAGTCCTGGCGGACGGTGGCGTCAGTGGTTTCCGCCGTTTCCACCTTGACCGAGGGTGCCGGCGTGCCACCTTGTTGCTGGTTGCTGTCGCCATCGTTGCTGCAACCGGCAAGGGCCAGCAAACCGGCCAGGCCGGCAAGCGCCAGGGCTTTTCGGGCAAACAAGCGGGAAGGACGTTTCATGGGCATGTGCGGTCTCCTGAACACCGGGTCACGTTCGTTAGGGCGCTATAAAATACATTCATTCGTGTATGTATGTAAACTATTGATCGGTTATACTGCCCCGCCAGCCAAACAGATGACGGACTGACCGGGTAACCATGGCAAGAAAAACCAAGGCGGAAGCGGAAGCAACCCGCGAATCGATCCTCGATTGCGCAGAACAGGTGTTCATGGAAAAAGGCGTGGCCAGGGCCTCACTGGAACAGATTGCCCGCGCCGCCGGCGTCACTCGGGGTGCGGTTTACTGGCACTTTCACAACAAGCAGGACATTCTGGACGCCATGCTGGCCCGGGTGCGCGCACCATTGGCGGAAATGATCGATGACACCCGTCGTGGCGGGCCGGGCCTGGACAACCTCAAACAGGTCTGTGTGATCGCTCTGAAAAAGCTGGTGGAGGACAAGCACTACTTCCGGGTGCACTACATTCTTTTTCACCGCAACGAATCCGACCAGGCGCTGGAAAAACACCGGGAGCTGTCTGACGAGGCGGTCAGCCATGTATCACGCATCATGGCACTGCCGGAAAGCCGCGCCCGGCTGCACCCTTCCCTGAGCCCCGAACAGGCGGCCTATGTGCTGCATACCCAGATGCTGGGCATTTTCTTTGACTGGCTGGGCGCCCCTGATCGCCAGCCTCTGGCCGAGATGGCTGAAATCCTGGTGGACAGCCTGTTCCGGGGCCTGCTGATCAAACCCTGACGGCCGCGCTTCAGGCCCAGACCCAGAGAATCACCGGCAAATCAGCAAGCTGGAGAGAAAGACGGGTGTCAAAAAACAAAAACCCCGCAAAGCTCGCGCCTTGCGGGGTTTTCTGTGGTCAGTGAGCGCAACAGCGCTCACCGGAACATCATGGAGCCAGTCTTAGAACTGGTTCATGGTGTTGTCTTTACCACCGGCCTTCAGAGCCGCGTCACCTGCGAAGAACTCTTTGTGGTCATCACCGATGTTGGAGCCGGCCATGTCCTGGTGCTTGACAGTCGCGATACCCTGACGGATTTCCTTACGCTGAACACCGCCAACATAAGCCAGCATGCCTTCGTCACCGAAGTAGCCCTTGGCCAGGTTGTCAGTGGACAGAGCCGCAGTGTGGTAAGTCGGCAGAGTGATCAGGTGGTGGAAGATACCTGCTTCTGCAGACGCCTTGCGCTGGAAGTCAGCGGTCCACTCGTCAGCCAGTTTGCCCAGCTCGGTGTCGTCGTACTTGCTGTTCATCAGGTCTTCGCGCTCGTAGGCAGATACGTCTTTGCCTTCTTCTTTCCACGCGTCGAATACCTGCTGACGGAAGTTCAGGGTCCAGTTGAAGGACGGGCTGTTGTTGTAAACCAGCTTGGCATCGGGCACAACTTCACGGATACGGTTAACCATGCCGGCGATCTGGCCAACGTGCGGCTTCTCGGTCTCGATCCACAGCAGGTCAGCGCCGTTCTGCAGGGAAGTGATGCAGTCCAGAACAACACGGTCTTCGCCAGTGCCCGGACGGAACTGGAACAGGCCGGAAGGCAGACGCTTCGGCTTCATCAGCTTGCCGTCGGACTTGATCACAACGTCGCCGTTGTCGATCTGGGAAGCGTCGTCGATGTAGTCGCCATCGAGGAAGCTGTTGTACTTGTCGCCCAGGTCGCCCGGCTCTTCGGTAACGGCCAGCTTCTGGGTCAGGCCAGCGCCCAGGGAGTCGGTACGGGCAACGATCACACCGTCATCAACGCCCAGCTCCAGGAACGCCAGGCGTACGGCGTTGATCTTGGACAGGAAGTCGGCGTGCGGAACGGTTACCTTACCGTCCTGGTGGCCACACTGCTTCTCGTCGGAAACCTGGTTTTCGATCTGGATGCAGCAAGCACCGGCTTCGATCATCTTCTTGGACAGCAGGTAAGTTGCTTCGGCGTTACCGAAACCTGCGTCGATGTCGGCAATGATCGGCACAACGTGAGTTTCGTGGTTGTCGATCTGCTGCTCGAGCTCTTTGGCCTTGGCGGTATCGCCAGCCTGCTCGGCTTCGTCCAGGGCACGGAACAGGTGGTTCAGTTCCCATGCGTCAGCCTGGCGCAGGAAGGTGTACAGTTCTTCGATCAGGCCAGGAACGGCAGTTTTCTCGTGCATGGACTGGTCCGGCAGCGGGCCGAACTGAGAGCGCATGGCGGCAACCATCCAGCCAGACAGGTACAGGTAACGACGCTTGGTGCTACCGAAGTGCTTCTTGATGGAGATCAGCTTCTGCTGACCGATGAAGCCGTGCCAGCAACCCAGAGACTGGGTGTACTGGGAAGTGTCTTTGTCGTAGTTCGCCATGTCTTCGCGCATGATCTTGGCGGTGTACTTGGCGATGTCCAGACCAGTCTTGAACTTGTTCTGGGCGCGCATGCGGGCAGCGTGCTTCGGGTTGATGGCGTTCCAGGTCGGGTTTTGCTTCAGGATGGAAGCAATTTGGTCGACGTCTTGTGCGTAAGGCATGATCTCTGTCCTTTCTACGTTTGATGTTCAAAAGGTGCGGAAAAGCTGCTGCCAGGCAGCATCCGAAGCCAACTGCCTGCGGCCGGAAACGGGGCAGGCGCTGACATTGGCCGTTACTGTAGTCCCTTTGAATTTATAATTGAAATTTATGTGGTGTATTTTCGGCATTTTTTTGGTGAATACTGAAACTTTCTTCAGCGGGCTTTGTCAGTTGGCTGATTCCACGGCAAAACTGAGCCCGGTCAGTTAACATCACGGTAGATGTGATAACGTCTGCAACGTTTCTATTGGCAACCCGAGGAAGCCTGTGTTTTATCTCCACGCCTTCAGCCATTCCCTGTTACACGCCCTGAAAAACCTGCTACCCATCGTTGTGGTGGTGGCGTTCTTCCAGTTGGTGATTCTGCAACAGGTGCCCGACAACCTGGGCAGCATGGTCGTCGGCCTGTTGATTGTCGCCGCCGGCGTGGCGCTGTTCCTGCAAGGCCTGGAGTTGAGTATTTTCCCGGTTGGCAAAAGCCTGGCCAACCAGTTTGCCAAGCGCGGCTCTTTGTTAATTCTGCTGTCGTTCGGCTTTGCCATGGGCTTTTCTGCAGTGATCGCCGAACCAGCTTTGATTGCCGTGGCGGAGCAGGCGCAAACCATCAGTGAAGGCCGGATTGACGCCCTCACCCTGCGGGTGCTGGTGGCGGTGTCCGTGGGACTGGTGATTTCACTAGGGGTGTTCCGGATCATTTTCGGCTACCCGCTGCACTGGTTCATGATCATCGGTTACATCACCGTGGTGATTATCACCTGGTTTGCGCCCGAAGAAATCGTGGGTCTGGCCTATGACTCCGGCGGCGTCACCACCAACGTGGTGACGGTGCCTCTGATTGCCGCCCTGGGCATTGGCCTGGCCGCCTCCATTGCCGGCCGCAATCCGCTGATTGACGGTTTCGGGCTCGTCGCACTGGCGGTTATGGTGCCGATGATTACCGTGCAAGGTTACGGCATGCTGGTGTATTCCGGCGACACTACCGCCGGCGAACTGGTGCTCGGCAATGAATCGGAATCCTCCGGGCCCTCCGGCATTGTCAACGTTCTGTTGAATCTGGCGGAGATGGTTCGGGATGTACTGCCGATCATCATCACTGTGCTGTTTTTCCAGTACCTGGTGCTTCGGCGAAAACTGGCCAACCCGGCCACCGTGGCTTTCGGTTTTCTGTTGGTCATCCTCGGCCTTTACGCGTTTGTGGTCGGCCTCAAGCTGGGCCTGTTTCCCATCGGCACCAGCATGGCCGAACAGCTCACTGCCCGGGACAACCACTTGTACATCTACCTGTTCGCCCTGATGATCGGCTTTGCCACCACCATGGCGGAACCGGCTCTGATCGCCATCGGCCAGCAGGTGGAGGAAGCTGCGAATGGTAGCCTGAATGGCAACGTTATTCGTATTCTGGTGGCAGTGGGTGTCGCCATTGGCATTACCATTGGCGTACACCGGATCATCACCGGCGACTCCATCCACTATTATGTGATGGGCGGATACATCCTGGTTATTATCCTGACGCTGCTGGCGCCTCGCTATATTGTGGCTCTGGCTTATGATCTGGGCGGCGTCACCACCTCGGAGGTCACCGTTCCGCTGGTGACGGCCCTGGGCATTGGCCTGGCCAGCAGCATTGACGGGCGCAGCGTTTTGATCGATGGCTTCGGCTTGATAGCGTTCGCCTCAATCTTCCCCATCGTTACCGTAATGGCCTACGCCATTGTTTCTCAAACCATTGCAGATCGCAGGAAGGAACAACCATGAAATTCTCGGCACTGGTCGCCGTTGTCCCGGAAGACCTGGAACAGAAATGCATCGACAAGGCCCGGGAATGCGGCGCCGGCGGTATTACCCTGGTGTCCGGTAGAGGCGTCAGCAATACCGCCAAAAAAACGTTTTTCGGCATGACCTACGAAGGCAACCAGAGTGTGCTTTTGATGGTTCTGGAAAAGGGTCTGTCACTGGAGGTGTTGAAAACCATCCAGAAAATCATCACACCCGACCCGAAAGACTCCCAGGGACTGGTATTTACGGTACCGCTGGAGCATCTGGGCGGCATTGATCTGGCCCAGGTGGAAAAATTCGAACAACACGTTAAAGACACTTTCTGATCGGAGAGCCCCATGAAACTGGTCAAAGACGTTATGGTGACCGACAACATCACCATCTCCCCCTTCGCCAAGGTGCGCGAAGCCCTGTCGATGATGAAGCAGCACGGAGTGAAATCGCTGATCGTAGAGCGCCAGAATGAACACGACGCCTGGGGCCTGATTACCTACACCAATGTGCTGAAGGCGGTGATTTCCGAGGACGGCGACATTGATTTGCTGAACGTCTACGACATCTGCGCCAAACCGGTGATCAGCGTGGGTGAAAACCTGGCACTCCGGCATGCGGCCCGGCTGATGACCGAACACCGGGTTAAGCGCTTGCTGGTACTGGCCGACAACGATCTGAAAGGGTTTGTGGTCATGGATGACATCATGCAGGCCTTGCTGGACACCATCGACTGAGCCGCTCGCTGCGGCTCAGGTCCTGCATAACACCAACAAACGGTCCCCTTCTTGCAATTCCAGGTAGTCCTGCCGGGGCGGGTTCATGGCCAGATGCCGGCCCCGCTCATCGGCCTGGGCACGGTAAACGCCCAGCGCCACTTCGCCCCGGGCCGCCACGATTTTCTCCAGAACCTGGAAGGTGGCACTCGCCGGCAGCGGATAATCATGGGGGTTGCGGAACTGGACTTCCGCGCCGCCCGCGGTGAACAGTTCATCGAGCACGGCCCGCAGCTCACGGCGCAACGCCACCTGGGCCAGCACATGGCTCAGGATCATCGGGCTGATCAGCATTTCGCTCTGGTGGCCGTACAGCAGGTGACGGTTGTCCGGATCACTCAGTTCCATGATCACCTGCGGCCGACGGGCGAATTCGGCCAGAATGTCTTCCAGCTGAAGGTAGCCCACCATGGCCCGGGCATCGGCCTCTTCATCCGAACCCACCCGGTCGCTACTGAGCAGCATCACGGTATCGTAGGAGGCCGGGTTCAACCGGCGCAGGTCTGCCTCCACCATGTAATCGGCTTCCAGCAACCGGCCGTTGACCAGGCTCAAATCCACACCGTGGCGAGCAATTTCCCGCTCCCGCTCGGCAACAGGAATGACCGACACCAGGTCCAGCTGAAACTGTCGGTCCCGGTAGCTGGCAAACTCCCGGGCAAGATTGGCCACCCTTCGGTTCCATCCCAACACCAGAATGCGCTGAAAGCCGGTTTTCTCGGGACCAATAACCGGCGGCTTCCCTAGTTCGATAATCGGCAGCGTGGCAACCCGAGTATCCGCGCCGGTGTGCTGGTAATCGCGGGCCAGCAACACAACCCGGTCTTCGGCTCGGATTACGGTATCGGACGGTGCCGGCAACTCTACCTGCCACCCCGTGCCCGGCCTGCCGGCTGGCTTCAACAGTCCCAGGACGATGGCATGGGGCCGTTGCCTGGCCAGTTCGCCCAGGGTCAGGCCCTCGGCGGTCTCACCGCCACGGACAAAAATCTCATTGCCCTCGCCGGCCGTCAGCAGCTCGTTGTATACCTCCGACAGACCATGGTGCAGCACGTTCTGCACCATCAACCGGCTGATGGTGGCATCGCCGGCCACCACCTCCACCGGCCCCGGGTAGGCGCGCTCGATCACCGGCAGTTTGCGCATGTCCTGGATTTCCGCCACCACAAATGGCAGCGAACTGCCAAAGTGACGGGCCTGGGCAGCAATCGACAGCAACGCCTTGACCGTTTCCACATCCGGGGTCACGAAACTCCCGCCCCCGTGCTCCTGGCTGGGCACAATCACCGCAGCGGCGTCCAGACAGGCCACCCGCTGCAGCGCCTCGGGCTGAATGGCCGAGCCACTGCGCAGGATCACTTCCCGGGAGCGGCGCCCAATACCCGGCTCGCTGGCCAGTTCGTGCAGTTGTCCGGCCCCGGCATTCTCCGCCAACACCACCACCCGCAGGGTCTGGGTGTCGTGCTTTTCCAGAAAACGCTGCACACGGCCGGTCGAGCCGAACAGCTCGGCCACCAACGGCGGTGTTTGCGCACTCCAGCCCAGCACCACCAGATGGTTTTTCAGGGTAACCGGTGTCAGCCCCCGCTCCAGGTCTTCCATTTTGGCGATCAGCCAGCGGGTCAGGATGGCCACCAGAGTACCCATGAACACCACATAGCCGGAGATGGTCAGCAGGGTGGAAATAATCCGCTGCCAGGTACCCAGGTCATCACCCAGGTAACCCGGGTCGGTCAGGCGCAGAAAGGCCCACCAGATGGCCGAGCTGACATCCTCGAACTCATCAGTGGCTGGCAGCACCACCAGCAGTCCGCCAAGCAGTGAGATCAGCGCGATGAACAGCCCGACCACCAGTAACTGGAAGCCGGCGCCCTTCACCAGCTGGCGCTCGACAATAAATTTGACCCGGTCAATCAGACGGAAAGGCAGCATGGCGTATCCTGTGCACAAAAATCTTACGCACAGGATAGAGCAAAGCGCGGGGAAAACAGAGTGCCGGAGCTGCCGGCCGTTCAGGCATTGCCGGTACCGGCTGCCTCCAGTGCCGCCGCCAGGGTGGGCGTAAAGCGGCTGACCCCGGCCTCCGGCTCCAGCCCGGCCCGGGCCAGCGCCTTGAGCGGCTGGAACTGCAGATCGGCGATGATCACCTGGCTGCCGGTTTCCCGGCAGGTGTCGATCAGCTTGCCCAACGCGGAAAGCCCCCCGGCATCCAGGACCGTGACGCCATCCATGTACAGGATAAAGCCCTTCGCCTCACGGGACAGCTCCGCCAACTCACCAAAAATCCGGTCGGCGGCGGCGAAAAACAGCGGACCATTGATCTTGAAGACCCGCCAGCCTTCCGGCAGCTGCGACCGGTCTATGCGCTTGCTGTCGGTGATATCGGTTACCCGGGTCATCTTCGCCATTTCCCGCATGAACAACACCGCCGCCAGCAGAATACCGGTGGTGATGGCAATCACCATGTCCAGCGCCACGGTGAGGCCGAAGCAGGTCAGAAACACCAGCACATCGCCTCGGGGGGCGGTTTTCAGCAAATGCGCCGCCTTGGGTGCCTCGCTCATGTTCCAGGCCACCATCACCAGCAGCGCCGCCATCGCCGGCATGGGCAGATAGGCCAGCACCCCGGCCAGGGACACCAGCGCCAACAGAACGACGATAGCGTGAATCATCGCCGCCACCGGCGACTGAGCCCCGGCCCGGTAGTTGGCGGCCGAACGGGCAATGGCGGCGGTGGCGGTAATACCACCGAAAAACGGCACCACCATGTTACCGATGCCCTGGCCCATCAGCTCGCTGTTGGCGCTGTGCCGCTTGCCGGACATCCCATCAAGCACCACCGCGCACAGCAGCGATTCAATGGCACCCAGCATGGCAATGGCGAAGGCTGCCGGCAGCAACTCCTGAACCATGGTCCAGGACAATCCCAGCGGCTCGCCGTCCGGCCCCGGCTGTTGCCAGGGCCAGGCAAACTCCGGCAGGAACGGCGGAATACCCGCACCGGTGGTGCCGTCCGGCAGCAGGTAACTGAAGCGTGAGCCAATGGTTTCAATACCCGCGCCACCGGCATTCAGCAACAGGGCCAGGCCACTGCCGATCAGCACCGCCGGCAGGTGTGGCGGCACGGGCGTGCGCAGTCGTGGCCAGACAAGCATCACCGCGAGCGTAGCGGCGGCCACCAGCGTACTCATGGTATCGATTTGTGGCATGGCCTGGCCCAGCACCGCCAGTTTGTCCCAGTAATGTTCGGGCATGGCGTCGATCGGCAGCCCCAGGAAGTCTTTTACCTGCAGGGTGACAATCACCACGGCAATACCGCCGGTGAAGCCCAGGGTGACCGCCTCCGGGATATACTCGATAAACCGGCCCAGCCGCATCAGCGCCATGATCACCAGCAGCGCGCCGGACATCAGCGTGGCCAGCAACAGGCCGCCAAGACCATATTCCTGGGCAATCGGATAGAGGATCACCACAAAGGCGGCTGTGGGCCCCGAGATACTGAAACGACTACCGCCGGTCAGAGCAATGACAAAACCGGCAATAAAGGCCGTATAAAGGCCGTACTGGGGCGCTACACCACTGGCGATGGCCAGCGCCATGGCCAGAGGAATGGCAATAATGCCCACCGTGATACCGGCCATGGCATCTTTGACAAACCGGCGGCCATCATAGCGTTCGTCCAGGCAGGCTTCGCGGAAGGCATGGGCGACTCGCAGGGAAAACAGATGGGCTCGATGGGACATGACAGTACTCGCCGGCGGAATTTTCTTTACATTATATGGTTGTTATTTGATCATTCAATGTTAACCTGATTAACATACCAAATCAGACACTGCTAAGCCGCTTGCATCAGGCGAAGGAGATTGTTCCGCACCATGGAAAACCGCACTGCCCGACTCACCCTGCTGATCGACCCGGAGAAAAAGGCGACGTTCGAGGCCCTGTGCAAGGAAGAAGACGTCACCCCGTCCCAGAAAGTCCGACAGTTCATCCGCGAGTACGTGGAAGAACGCCTGGGACCGGACTGGCGCGAACACAAACGGCAGAAAACCGATCAATCCTGACGTCGTATAACAGGCCATGAAAACACTGATCCTTGCCCTTGGTTTTGCCACCCTGGCGTCCGGTTGCGCCGCCAGCCATTCAGCCCGAATGGCCCACGAACCGATGGAGCGCCCCGCCAGCCAGTACGATGCCCGGCTGGTGGACCCGGCCACCGGGCAAGCGCTGTCCGTTCAGGCCCTGGCAACACGACTGGCCGATACCGACATCGTGATCATCGGCGAGCATCACGGCCATCATGCCTCTCACCTGCTACAGGCCCGCCTTCAACAGGCCCTGTGGCGTCTGAATCCACGCCAGGTGCTAACCATGGAACAGTTCAACCTGGACCATCAGCCGGCGCTCGATGATTATCTGGCCGGACACACCGGTGAAACCGAAATGCGCGAAGATGCCAACGCCTGGGACAACTATCGGGCCTCCTACCGCCCGCTGGTTGAATTCGCCAAACAGCATTCGCTTCCGGTCATTGCCGCCAACGCGCCCGCCAACACTGTCCGCTGCATCGGTCGCCTGGGGCCGGACTATCTGGAGCGCCTGGATGCCGACGAGCGCCGCCAACTGCCTGACGCCCCCTTCCTCGATACACCTGCCTACAAGGACAAGTTCGTGGAGGCCATTGGTGGCAGCCATGGAACGAAAGACGACGAACTGTCCGGGCTTATGCTCAACACCTACAAGGCCCAGTTGCTGCGCGACAACACCATGGCGGCGCGCATTCTTGAGGCCCGCGAACGCCACCCTGACCACCAGGTGATACACCTGACCGGCACCTTCCACAGTGAGGACCGGCTGGGCACTGTGGCGGTCCTGGAAAAACGGGCACCCGACCTGACCATAGCGGTGATTTCACCCGTCAACTGGCCGGCCGATGCGGACTCTCCGCCACTGGAGAAACACCGCGAACGGGGCGATTACCTCTATTTCATTCAGCCACTGCCACAGGAGTTCAGGGACGACGAACGCCGGCGCGAGGCCATGACAGAACGTTTCAGCCGCAGCCCCGAAGCCAGCTGCGACTGACGTCTCACGCCAGGGCCCGGCGAAATTCGTTCAAATCGGACTCACTGAACAACACAAAACGAATGCGCCGCACACTGGACAAACCCGGCGCCGCGTCGCGGATCGCGGCCGCCGCCACTTTGGCCGCCTCCGCCAGTGGATACCCGAACACACCCGTGGAGATAGCCGGAAAGGCGACAGACTCCAGCCCCTCGGCATCTGCAAGCCGGAGCGCATTGCGGTAGCAATCGCCCAGCAACCGGTCCGAGGGCTCATCCACTCCAAACACCGGCCCAAGGCAATGAATGACTTTCCGGTTGGGCAGGTCATGGCCGCCGGTCATCACCGCCTGTCCCGGAGAAATGGGGGCCAACGGCTGACACTCTTCCGCCAGCCCCGGGCCCGCCGCCGAGTGAATCGCGCCCGCCACGCCGCTGCCGGGCATCAGGCGGGCATTGGCGGCATTGACGACGGCATCCATATCCGGCTGGTCAGCAATGTCGCCCTGCACGCATTCAATGAACACGTCTGTCATGCTTTTCCCCTTTTCCATACGCCGGCTTAACGGTACTCTTTCCGTACATCAGGATAGCAGCCCGCCCGGACTCTGTTGGCCGGTCCGGCTCAAGGAGTGAACCATGAAAATTGTCTCTGCCCTTATTCTCGGCGCCAGCGCCATTATTGCTGCCTTTTTGCTCAGCGCAGGCCTGACCGACCTGCGCACCGGTGACCGCTACGTGACCGTCAAAGGCGTTGCGGAAAGAGAGGTGGAAGCTGATCTGGCACTCTGGCCCCTGCGCTTCGTTGCCACCGGCGATACCCTGGAACAGGCCCAGGAAAAAGCGAGGATCAGCCGCGAAGCCATTCTCGCCTTCCTGAAACTGCAGGCTATCGACACCTCAGCCGTTGAGCTGCAGCGCCTGGATGTCACCGACACCCGGGCCAACGCCTACGGAGGCAATAACAATCCGCAGAAGTTCATCATCAACCAGACCCTGATGGTACGTAGCAATAACATCCAGAAGGTCCGCCAGGCCGCGCAGAATGTCAGCGAACTGGTGGATTCAGGCGTGGTCCTGTCGTCGGATTACGGCCCAAGCGGCCCCACCTACCTGTTCAATCGCCTGAACGACATCAAACCGGAGATGATCTCCGAGGCCACTTCCGCTGCGCGGGAAGCGGCCAGCCAGTTCGCAAACGACGCCGATGCCCGCCTCGGCGGTCTGCGCCGGGCCAACCAGGGGGTGTTCCAGATTCTCGCCAGGGATCAGGCTCCCGGCATTTCCGAGCCGCAACAGCCGATCAAAACCGTGCGGGTGGTGTCCACTTTCGACTACTACCTGGAGTAACCGGGCTATCGCCGGTTACTGGGTTTCCACCATTTCGTCGGTTACCTGATACTCGCCCGACAGCCAGCGCATGATTTCGCTGGCCGCCGGGTGATCGAACGCATCATAGGTATGTATAAGCGCCTGCCTGCGTTCGTCACTCAGGCGCCCCAGCCCTGCATCCTGCAGCACCAGCAGGTCATTCCGTACCTGCGAGCCCAGTTCCTTGCCCAGCACTTCCCGGGCAGCGTGCACGAACGCCTGGCCATACTGGTAATCCGGCCCCAGCCGGTAGCTTTCCGCCAGGGTTAACGCGGGAATGGCAGTCAAAGTAGGCTGCAACGCCGGGTTGATGGCGTGGCCGGCCAGCCAGGCGGCATTAGCAGCCGCGCGGCCAGTGAAAGCGCGCAAGTGTAAATGCTGAGACATGCGATCGCCGTCGTTCACCGGGTAATTGTCCCAAAGCAGCGGTTTGCGTCCCAGCAACTTGCCTACCCGTTTCAGATGCCCCGGTGAGATTTCCCGGGAACACACTTCCTCGCCGGTCCAGAACACCTGAATGGCCGGGTCCAGCTCCTGGCCCAGCGTTTCCAGATACCCGGCCGGTCGCTCACCGAACACCCGGTCCAACACCGGATCGTCCGAATAATAGCTGGGACAGACACTCAGGCGCTGGATGGCCGTGTGATCGCGCACCCAGTGCATAATATCCGCTTGCTGACGGGCAAGGTCCGGATGGTCGGAGCGCATGTCGTCAAACAGGATGGCCAGTTCATCCAGACCCAGCTTTTCCAGGGCTCGCAGTTTGGCGGCCAGATGCGACTGGGCGGTTTGGTCGAAGTCGTTGAATATTTCGTAGGGGCTCAGACCAACGCCAAAGCGCACGCCCTGCTTGCGACAGAAGCGGGCGAAATCCGCCAGTTCCCGAGCCTGCTCTTCGGGGTGCGGGTCCTGCCAGCGGCGGCGCAGGAAGGCGTCGGCTTTCGGGGCATACAGGTAAAATCCGTAGCCGTGCGGTGCCAGGGTTTCAAGCAGCCGACGGCGCTCCGGCCAGCTCCACAGCGGCCCGTAAAATCCTTCGATAATACCCAGTGACACGGTCATGGCTATGCTCTCTGTTTTCTGGCCTTTGCCCCGCTGATCCCTGCTCACGGGAGCTGCAGCCTCCTGGGGCATGGCTTCAGGATTCAGTATTGTTGACGCCCGGGCGCAGAACAAGTTCCACCCGCCGGTTCCGCTCGCGGCCCCGTTCGGTGTCGTTACGGGCCACGGGCTTTGTATCGGCATAACCGCTGGCCCGCATCCGATTGGCGGCGATACCCTCGGCCAGAAACAGCCGCACCACGCTGGCTGCCCGGGCGGAGGACAATTCCCAGTTGGAGGGGTAACGCTCACTGCGAATCGGCCGGTTATCGGTGTGCCCGGCCACCTCCAGCCGGTAATCAGTCTGCGCCAGTAAAGGGGTGAGTTGTTCCAATTGCCTCATGCCGTCATTGGACAGCTCGGCAGTGCCGGAAGCGAACAGGACCTCGCTGCCAATACGCAGGCTAACGCCGCCATCCTGGCGCACCACATCCACCTGTCCGCTCAGTCCCGCTTCCCGCAAGAACTGCGAGGCCTGTTCGGCAAAGGCCGCCGCCGGGTCAGCCTGAGGCTCGGCTGCCGGGTCTTTGTCAGTCTCTACTTTCGGCTCGGCCAGCCTGTCCTCATCGGTGGCGACGACCGGCGGCGAGGTTTTGGTTTCCACGATCTCGTCAGTGCCTGGCATGCCGGACGGCCCGCCGGACAACGCCAGCATTACCACGAACATCACCAGCAGCAGGGTAATCACATCCAGGTAGGTGATCAGCCAGCCGTCTTCCTGACTGTCAGCGGATTCCGGCGCACCCAGATGCCCCGAACGCCGGGCAGCCCGCAAGGCTGAACGTTCCAGATCAGACATTACGCACGCCTTCCTTTGCCTTACCCGGGGTGGCACGGCCGTCGCGGGCTTCCGGGGCGGTTTGACGACCGTTGTTAACCGGCGGCCGAAGATCGCGGATTTCATCGTCATAGCTGGCGACAAAGGATTTCAGGGTCTCGCGCATGAGCGAAGGACTGCGTTTTTTGCACATCATGGAGATACCCTGCATCACCATGCGCATGAGAATAATGCGCTGCTCGGTGCGCCGCTCCAGCTTCACCGCCACCGGCCGGAAAATCAGGTTAGCCAGCAGAATGCCATAGAAGGTGGTCATCAGTGCCACCGCCAGCTGCTGACCGATCACCGCCATGCTGCCGCCATCAAGCAGAAACATCATGTTGATCAGCCCCACCAGGGTGCCGATCATGCCGAAGGCCGGGGCAAAACTGGCCATCACTCGGAACAGCTGGGCTTCGGCATGCTCCCGGGCACGCAAACGGGCAATGCGCCATTCCATGAAATCCATAATGTCGTCTTCCGGGTTCAACTCGATCACCAGCTGAACGCCGGAGCGCAAAAACGGGTTGCGCACGGTTTCCAGCGCCCGCTCCACCGCCGCCAGATCGCCATCGATCCAGAGCCGGGAAATACGAACCAGTTCTTCAATGTCGCGCTCGGTGTAGAGCTTTTCATTGCGAACCACAGTGCCGAACAGACGGAATACCCGCAGTACCTCACGTAGGGGGAAGGAGATAAAAGTGGCGGCCAGGGTGCCGCCCACGACAATCGCCACGCCAGGCAGATTGATGAACAACGCCGGGTCCTCGGCTGACCAGAACAACACACTGGCCAGAACAGCCAGGCCGGCTACCATACCGATAAGCGTGGACGGGTTCATTTATTACTCCATGGAACAACAGTCAGACTAGACTGTTATGATAGAAGAAAAAATACAATTGCCATTGTGACCGGAGGTGCAACTCTATGGAAATCAAAACCTTTGCCGATCTGATTGAATGGACCCGCCAACTGCACGAGTACCTGGCCCGGTGCATGAAAGAATCCGCAGCCCTGCACAGGGACGAACGTGCCAGTGCCCTGCTCGATTACATCAGCACCCACGAAAGCCTTCTCGAAAAGGCCGTTGCAGAATACGAACGCCAGGCCGACCCAAAAGCCATGCAAACCCGGCTTTACGACTATGGCGTGCACAAACCCATCGAGAAGAACCGGATGTGTGATCTGCGCTACAACGACATGTCCTTCGACGATATCGCCAGAGAAATTTTTGATTTCCACGATCAGGTGATGGAGTTGTACGACGGTTTGATCGGCAAGGCGGAAATCCGTGAGGCGAAAGAACTGCTGGAAGATCTCAAATCCCTGGAGGAGCACGAAGCCATGCGCATGGCCGGCCAGATCGGTCGCATGGGCGATTTGTAGCATATCGCCCGGGTAGTTGCTATTCTCAACCATGAATGACGGTGCGGCGCGCATCCAGGCGTGGCCACACCGACAACAACAACGACAATGAGGGCACAAGAACAATGAAACTCCGTTCTGTTCTTTCCGCGGCAGTACTCGCCGTAGCAACCACCTTTAGCGCGACCCAGGCACTGGCCCAGGACCGGTTCACTCTCCGGCTGGCAGAAACCTGGGGCCCCAACTTCCCCATTTTCGGCGATACCACCAAACGCTTCGCAGAAACCGTAGAGAAAATGTCTGACGGCCGGCTGCGCATCCGCATTGATTCCGCCAACAAGCACAAGGCACCTCTGGGTGTGTTCGACATGGTCAAGGCCGGTCAGTACGACATGGGCCACTCCGCTTCCTATTACTGGAAAGGCAAGGTTCCCGAGACCCTGTTCTTCACCAGCATGCCGTTCGGCATGAACGCCATGGAACAGTACGCCTGGTTCTACCACGGCGGCGGCATGGAGCTGATGCAGGAAGTGTACGAGCCCCATAACATGCTGTCCTTCCCGGGCGGTAACACCGGCGTGCAGATGGGCGGCTGGTTCCGTGACGAAATCAACTCTCTGGAAGATCTGGAAGGCCTGAAAATGCGCATTCCGGGCTTCGCCGGCGAAGTCTTCGCGGAAGTGGGCGTAAACCCGACCAACATCGCCCCGGGCGAGCTGTACACCGCGCTTGAGCGCAACACCATCGATGCGGTTGAGTGGGTAGGCCCGGCACTGGATCTGCGTTTGGGCTTCCAGCAAATTGCTGACTACTACTACACCGGCTGGCACGAGCCGGCCACCGAGCTTCAGTTCCTGGTCAACAAGCGGGTGTGGGAACGCCTGCCGGCGGACCTGCAGGAAATCATGCGTGTGGCCATGCGCACGGCTTCCTACGACATGTTGGTGCATTCACAGCACGCCAACGCCGAAGCCTGGGCTAACATCAAGGAAGAATACCCGAACGTACAGATCAAACAGTTCCCGGATGAAGTGTTCGACGCCATGTACGAAGCCAACGAACGCCTGCTGGACGAAGCGGCGGAAGGCAGCGAAATGGCAGCGAAAATTATCGATTCGCAGCTGAAGTACCTGGAGCAGAGCCGCGCTTACACGGATATTTCCGAGCGGGCCTATCTCAACACCATGGCCGAAGTCGAGTAAACTTGACCGCCATGCAGTAACAGAGCCGGGATCGCTCTTGAAGTGATCCCGGCTTTTTTGTTCCACCATTCACCCAAATAATCCGCCTGGCGGAGGAAGACGTTCAATGCGCTGGATAATCAAGCTGGATGAGGGCCTGGGCTGGCTCTCGAAATTCTGCGGCTGGATCGCCTGCGTTGCCATGATCCTGATGGCAGCCAATGTGTTTTATGACGTGTTGATGCGTTACGCCTTCAACGACGTCTCCATCGGCATGCAAGAGATGGAATGGCACCTTTATTCGGTAGTGTTCCTGATGGGCATCCCCTACGCCCTGCGCACGGACGGCCATGTGCGGGTAGACGTGTTCTACACCCGCTGGAGCAACAAAACCAAAGCCTGGGTCAATATTCTGGGTGCGGTCTTTTTCGTGGTTCCCTTTGCCTACCTGATCGGCTTTTACGGCTACAGCTTTGCCGTGGACGCCTACCACATGGGCGAAGGCAGTGGTGACCCGGGCGGGCTGCCACACCGGTGGATTATCAAATCCGTGATTCCCTTCTCGGCCATTTTTATCGCCACCGCCGGTCTCAACATGGTCACCCATGCCATTCGGGTCATTGCCGGTGACAAGGAATACGAAGGCGAACACAGCGCGGGAGGCCTGGCATGATTGGCATGATTATGTTCGGCGTGGCCCTGGTCATGCTGATGTTCGGTTTTCCGGTGGCGTTCACCTTTGGTGGCGTCGCCCTGTTTTTTGGTATTTTCGCCGAGGGCATGGATCTGTTTGCGTTCATGCCCTACCGCATTATGAGCGTGATGCAGAACACCGTATTGATGGCGGTGCCACTGTTCATATTCATGGGTGTGGTGCTGCAACGCACCCGGCTGGCCGAACAACTACTGACCTCCATGGGCCGGCTGTTTGGCGGCCTGCCCGGTGGCCTGGCCATTTCCACGATCCTTGTTGGTGCCCTGCTGGCCGCCTCCACTGGTGTAGTGGGGGCCAGCGTGGTGGCCATGGGCCTGATCTCCCTGCCGGTCATGCTTGCCCATAAATACGACAAGCGCCTGGCCACCGGCACCATCTGTGCCTCCGGCACTCTGGGGCAGATCGTGCCGCCATCCATCATCCTGATCATCCTGGGTGATGTACTGGGCCTTCCCGTCGGTGATCTGTTCAAGGCGGCGGTGATGCCCGGCGTGGTGCTGATCGGTCTGTACATTGCCTACATTCTGATCATGACCCGGTTCAAGCCGGAAACGGCACCGGCCATGCCCCAGGAAGACGAAAACGCAAGTCGCGGCAAGGAAATCCGCGATGCACTGCTGGCCATTATTCCGCCACTGGCGCTGATTGTGGTGGTTCTGGGCTCCATCTTCACCGGCATTGCCACGCCCACCGAATCTTCTGCGCTTGGCGGCGTGGGTGCGGTGGTGCTGGCGATCATCTACCGCCAGTTCAGCTTCAAAATGGTGTGGGACGCCAGCAAGGACACGGTCAAGGTGACCGCCATGGTATTCGCCATCCTGATCGGCGCCACGGCCTTTTCCATGGTGTTCAGCTACACCGGCGGCGATTACCTGCTGGAAGAGTGGCTGCTGATGCTGCCCGGCGAGCAATGGGGCTTTATCATCCTGGCCATGGTGGTGATTCTGGTGCTGGGTTTCTTCATCGACTTTGTGGAGATTTCCTTCATCATCGTGCCGATCCTGGCACCAGTGGCTGAAGCCATGGGCATCAACATGCTCTGGTTTGCCATCCTGATTGCCATGAACCTGCAGACCAGCTTCCTGACCCCACCCTTCGGGTTCTCGCTGTTCTATCTCAAGGGGGTGGCACCACCGGAGGTGCGAACCACCGACATCTACAAGGGGATTCTGCCGTTCATCCTGATCCAGATTCTGGTGTTGGCGATGATTGTGATCTTCCCCGAGTGGTTTGGTATGAGCGCCACCTACTGACACAGGTGGTCACGGCAAGGTTCCTGACAGGATCTTGCCGGCGGAACGCAAAAAGGCCGGGCAAAAATGCCCGGCCTTTTTGTAGGTTTCCGACACAGCCCTTAAGGGCGCTGTGTTGGCGGCTGGCGTTTAGAACTTCACGCGCAGGCCGGCCAGGAAGCCCATGTCGACTTCTTCGCCGTTTACTTCTTCATCACTGTCAGCCACCTCAGCGAACACACTTACGTTCTTCGCCTCTGGGAACTTGTAGGTAACGTTGGCGTACCACTCAGTGACGTCTTCATAACCGTCAACATCAGAATCCTTGTTACCCATACCAACGGCAACATCAGTGGTGCTGGCCACACCAAACACCGCAGCAACGTTGTACTGGGTAGTGTCTTCTTTCACCCAGCCGTTGTCGTCGCTCCAGTCAGAAACGCTGTAATCAGCTGCCAGGCTCATGAAGCCAAAGTCGTAGCCCGCACTGATGCCGTAGGTTCCAACGGAATCATCCAGGTCAACGGGGTTGTACTGCTGATAAGCTGCGGCCAGTTCCAGGCCAACAATTTCGGTGCCAACAAACAGATCGTAGAATTCACCATCAATGCCATCGTTGTCGTCACGGGCATCCATTTCGTGAGAGGCAGCGATATAGACATTGTCCAATTCAACGTCGATACGCACAGTGTCATCACCATCAGTACCGATGCCGTCGAAACGGTCTTCATCAATGGTTTCCACTTCATAGGCTTCTTCGATGCCAAATTCATCGGAAGCAAAATTCTGCTTACCGAAAGAGAAAGAAGCCACGCCGTACTTCAGGCCTACATAGGCTTCTTCCAGGTTGCTGCCGTTCTCATCGTCTTCAGCGGCATCCTTGAACCCGAAGTCCAGGCGACCAAAGGCTGTCAGGTCGTTACCCAGGTCGTAGCTCACATAGTTTTTCAGCTCCAGATCGTCGTACTCGACTTCAGCACGCTCGTCTTCGCCAATGGACTGACGCATCTGAACCTGAAAATCGCCGTTCAGCTTGTAGGTAAATCCGTCTTTCTCGTAAATGGTTGCAGCGTTGGCAGAACCTGCCGCTACAGAGGACACAGCAACAGCCAGAAGAAGCTTCTTCATGGGGTTTTACTCCACTTTCGATTGGTTTTATGGGGTTTTATTGGCTGGATTCGATCCAGTTCTTCCACTCGTTCCGAGTTTCCCTGTCGGCCTGCAAATACCAGTAACGCAGCATTTGCCGAACCGTTTCCTGATCCGGAGCACCCGCATCGCCAGCGTGCGTGGCGGGCCCCGCTCCATTGCTCACCGCGGCCGGAAGGCCTGGCGCGTAAGGGCGCAGGGCCGCGGGCGAGTCAGTGCGGTTGAAGGCTTCCAGCTCCTCCGGGTAATCCCGGAACACCTGAAAACCTTCTTTTTTCAGTACATCGGTCTGATAACTCACAGCGGCGCCATCACTGCTGACCAGTCGAAAATTGCCCTGCCGGTTGAAACGCTCCATCTGGGTTTCGGTATTGATCACCGGAGCGGACAGCGTAAGCTCGGCATCCCTTGCCTCAAACAGCAGGACAAAGGCATCGCTGGTTTCCGGGAAGGTGTCGTCCTCGGAGCGGCCCAGGTTGGCCGTGCAATCAACCACCAGCTGGTGAGTGCCATTGGCCAATGTCAGTGACTCGCCCGCCGCCAGCTCTTTTTCCTGACCGTTCAGGGCATGAGCCTGCAGGCAGGAATCGAGAGTCAGGGTGACGTCGGCCAGTGCCTGTGAAGAAAACAGACCGATGGATAAACAAAGCGGTAGAAAGCGGGCTTTCAAGGACAACTCCAGCGTTAAATTGAAACGCCAGCGGATGACATTTAATCAACGCACCCACCGGCAGGAATTTAAAAAAGCCGGGCAGCCAACCCGGCATCAAGGTTTCACTCAAAACGCAACATGAGCTCAAAGCCGGGTCTTCCCTTAAGCTTCGAGACTTCAATCTATAGGCAGGTTATTGCACGTAAGTGACACATTTGCTTCAGTTTTATGTCACGAAACTTCAGGTGGAGAAGTCAGGAAAGCCAACACGGTGCCATTGCATCGTGATGCTTTTCCGGGGAGGGAGGGGGCTAAAACCAAAAAAAATGGCGACCCGAAGGCCGCCATTTTCAGTGCTACTGGTAACGGGGAGATTTACTGTCCCAGGTAGCTGCGATACATCCACACGGTTTTCTCCTGCTCGGAGATGTAATCGCTCATCAGGGCGTTGGTGCCTTCATCATCCGCTTCATCCGCCATGTTCAGCAGTTCACGCTGGCGGGAGATGATTTTACCGAAGCTTTCGACGATGTTTTCCATGGCTTCTTTGCCATCGGTGACATCCTTGCGCTCCGGAATTTCCGATTTCTCCATGTAGGTGCTGTAAGCGTGTGCCGGGCGATGACCCAGGGTCAGGATGCGCTCGGCGATCTCATCGATTTTCAGCAGCAGATCGTCGTACAGTTCCTCGAACTTCACGTGCAGTTCGAAGAAGTTATCACCCTTGATGTTCCAGTGGTAACCGCGAACGTTCATGTAAAAAATCTGGTAGTTGGATAGCAGTTCGTTCAGTGCGTCCGCCAGTTTCGCCGTTTTCTCGGTATCAAGACCAATGAAATTCTTACCCATAATGAACCTCCTGATTCGTATTTAGGGATTAGTTACCTTCTACTGTAAGACAAACAGGGCGATAAACTCCAGTTCAGTCATTCAATCCAACCGATAGGAGTGACCAATGCTGGCCAGTTAATCCTGATAGGACCCTCCTATCAGTCGAAACAAAACAATTTATTTGGAAACAATTCTCGTTTGTACTTTAATGACTCCAGAGCCATTGGAAACGCGGAGTACGCCATGAGTACGCTGAAAATGTTTGTTCACGATCACAGTGCGAAAGGCGACCAGTCTTTGTTGAAGACCATTACTTTCGCGATCACCCACTTTACCGTCGCTTTTACCGTTGCCTATCTGCTGACCGGCGACATCCTGATCGGCAGCCTGATCGCCATGGTGGAGCCGACCATTAACACCGTTGCCTACTTCTTCCACGAGAAACTGTGGGCCCGGCACCAGCGGAATACAACCGCCACCCCGGCTACTTTCGAGCAACGAACCTCAGGGGCCTGATTTCCATCGAATCCAGCGTCGGCTCCGCGGGGCCGGGTGCCATCAGCCTCCCGGCCCACACTCCATGCATTCATCACCCTGTTCAGGGCCCATCTGTAAATTCCGGTTCAGTCCCTTCAGGGCCGTGCGCAAGCCTTCCTCGATCACCGGATGGTAGAACGGCATCTCCAGCATGGTTTTGACCGTCATACGCTGTTGAGCCGCCCAGGCCAGCAAGTGGGCCAGGTGCTCGGCCGCCGGCCCCAGCATCTCAGCGCCCATGAACAGACCGGAACCGTGCTCGCCATACACCCTTAACAGGCCGGCATTTTTTGCAATTACCCGACTGCGCCCCTGGTTGTCAAAGCTCACCTCACCAACAGCAAAACACCCCTGGCAACGCTCGCCGACTTGCGCCAGAGTGTAACCAACCCGGGCAATCTGCGGGTCGGAGAACACCACGGAAACGGGGGTTTTCCGCAAGCCGGTGCGAACGTCCGGCCAGGTGCCGGCATTCTTGCCGGCAATGCGACCTTCATCCGCCGCCTCATGCAGCAGCGGGCGGTCGTTATTAACGTCACCGGCAATGAAGATGTGGCTGTCGCCGCAACGCAGGGTGTAGGGATCAAACTCCGGCATCCCCTTGTCATCCAGCTCGATGCCGGCGTTCTGTATATCCAGGTGGTCAATGTTCGGTCGCCGGCCGGTGGCCGCCAGCAGATAGTCGAAGGTTTCCGTGTTTGTGCGACCGTCCTCACTGAAGGTGATTTCAACACCCTGATCGGTGCGGGTGATGGTTTCGGTTTTCGCACTCAGGCTCAACGCCAGTTCTTCGGCGAAGATGCGGCGGGCGCGATCCAGGATTTTTCCGTCCTGCAGGCCACCGATGCCGCCATCTACCCCAAACAGGCGAACCCGGACCCCCAGCCTTGCCAGCGCCTGCCCCAGCTCCAGCCCGATAACGCCGGGACCGAACACAGCCACGGATTCGGGCAGGTCCTGCCAGTCAAAAACATCGTCGTTGACGATTAACCGGTCTTTGGCGCCCTTGAACGGGGCGGGAATGTGAGGGCGGGAGCCGGTGGCAATAACAATGCGCCCGGCCTGAACTTCGGTGTGCTCACCGACCACCAGCCGATGGCTGCCAACAAAACGCGCGTGTCCCATCAGCCGATGTTCTTCGGGCAATGCCTCGGCGGCCTTGACCACCGGCTCGACAAAGCGATCTCGTTCACGGCGCACCCGCTCCATGACGGCCCGGCCATCCACTTGCACATCACCGACATGAACACCGAACTGACCGGCGTGGCGCACATCGTGGGCCCGCTCGGCGGCGGCAATCAGCAGTTTGCTGGGCATGCAGCCAACCCGTGCGCAGGTGGTGCCATATTGCTCACCTTCAATCAGCACAACCCTGTCGGTTGCCCTGGCTGCCTGCCGATAGGCCACCAGGCCAGCCGTGCCGGCACCGATGATCGCCACATCTACTTCACGCTTGTCCATTGGGCCTCCCTGAATTTTGCCGGTTTTCTCATAACTTGCAGAACAGTATAGAAAGCTTATGGATCCCTGACAGGTGAAACCGACAAAAAATCCGCTTATCCTTGGCCAACGTCAGTGACCTACGCCCCTTGCCATTGCCATTGCCATTGCCGGGATCACTTTCATTGCTGCCACCGTTTTCTGGAGAAATGCCGTGCACACCTACTGGCTGGAATTTTTGACCGTTGCCCTGGTTCACCTGCTGGCCGTGGCCAGCCCCGGACCGGATTTTGCCATCATGCTGCGCCAGGCGCTGACCCAGTCCCGGGCCAATGCGCTGTTGACCGCGGGCGGTATCGGCCTTGGCATTTTGCTGCATGTGGCCTATTCCCTGATGGGCATCGGTCTGCTTATCCAGCAGTCGGTCATGCTCTTCTCGGTACTGAAAGTGGCAGGCGCACTCTATTTGTTGTGGATTGCCTGGCATTGTCTGCGGTCAAAAGCCGGCAGTGTGCAGGTTCCGGTGGGGACAGGACTCGGCCAGACCGGCTGGGCGGCCTTCCGGCTGGGCTTTCTGACCAACGCACTGAACCCGAAGGCGACACTGTTTTTTGTATCCCTGTTCTCGGTTGTGATCAATCCGGACACCCCGGTGGCGGTGCAGGCCGGCTACGGCCTTTACATGGCGGTCGCGACGGGTCTGTGGTTTGCGCTGGTGGCGTTTGTTTTCACCCATCCCCGTGTCCGCCGGGGTTTCAACCGGATCGGACACTGGCTGGACAGAATTATGGGCGGTGTGCTCGTGGCCCTGGCAGGGCAGTTGCTGCTCTCTACAGTGAGCGGAGCAGAGTCTCCGTCTGTTCCCAGCCCAGGCACGGATCGGTAAGCGAACAGCCGTAAATCAGATTGTCATCATCGTCCTGGCGGCCCGGCTGCAGGAAGCTTTCCAGCATCAGTGCCCTGATCTGCCGGTTGCCCTTGTTCTTCTGAGCCATTACCTCCCGGGCGATGTCCACCTGCCGTTCCGCCTGCTTGCGGGCGTTGTCGTGGCTGCAGTCGACCATGATGGCGGTATTTACACCCGCTTTATCCAGTTCTTCCACGGCCCGGGCGATGCTCAACTCATCGTAGTTGGTGATGCCCCGACCGCCACGCAGCACCAGATGGGTGTCCGGGTTGCCCGGCGTGGAGATCATCGCCGGCGAGCCGCAGTGGGAAATGCCCATGTGGTGATGGGGGTGGGCACCGGATTTCATGGCATTAATGGCCACGCCAATACTGCCATCGGTACCGTTCTTGAACCCCACGGGCATGGGCAGGCCACTGACCATTTCCCGATGAATCTGGGATTCGGTGGTGCGGGCGCCAATGGCGGTCCAGCTCACCAGGTCACCCAGATAGTCCATCATGAAGGGCCCCAGCGCCTCGGTGGCCAGCGGCAGGCCCAGTTCAGAGAGCTCCAGCAACAACCGGCGAGAACGAGCCAGACCCTGGGCCAGATCGCCCCGGCCAGTGCGCTCGGGATCATACAGAAGACCCTTCCAGCCTACGGTGGTGCGGGGTTTTTCCAGGTAAGCACGCATGACAATCAGAAAACGGTCGCTGAGATCGTCAGCCAGTGCCTTGAGTTTCTGCCCGTACTCAAGCGCTGCCTGTTCGTCGTGGATCGAGCAGGGGCCGACGACGATCAGGGTGCGGTCGTCTTCGCCGTGCAGCACCTGGCGAACCTGCTCACGATAGCCGTCAATACGCCGGGCCAGCGCCTCGCTGACCGGAAAGCGGCCCCGAAGTTCCAGGGCCGTCGGCAGACGGGTTTCCTGACGATGGGGCGTCCGGGTCAATGGTTCGGAATCCAGTGTTTGTGCATTCAACGGCATATTCATAGCGTGTTTCCTGTTTTCCCTGTGTCAGAATCAAAAAAGCCCCGGCTGGGCTACCAGTCGGGGCTTTTCGAGTCCGGTGGCAGCCTGGGTTGCTTGCCGGGCTGCCTTCCTCGTTTGTTCGGTCGATGAAGATCTTATGGGCGGCCCGGGCTCTGGCTAAAGTAAAAGCCATAACCAAACCACCAAAAATACACAGCAGAACCCGCCGCCTTCAGTTTCTCACCGAAAGCTTTCAGAACATTCAATTGACAGGCTGCGTGTGTGGTCTTCATGCTTTTCACTATAACCCTGCCGTTTTTGTCTTGGCAACCCGATAAACGGATTTTACCGAGCTTTTTATCCACGGCTCCGGAGGCCCCGATGAACAAGCCCTTACATGCCGCTCACCCGCTGTCTTTTTTGTCTCTCTGCCTTGCCCTTTGCCTGGCACTGGTTTCAGGCGTGGCGTTTGCCCAGAGCGAAAGCCGCATTTATGAACTAAACAACCGCACCGCCGAAAGCATGGCAGCGCAGATTCGTCCGCTTTATCAAGGCGAATCGGTCACCATGACCACCCGGGGCAACCAGTTGGTGGTGCGCGCCCAGCCGCGCCTGCTGGACGAGATCGGCACATTAATAGAATCCATGGACGTGGCGCCGGTGCAAATGCGCATTACCGTGCGCTACCGGCAGGACATTGGCGGAAAACAGGCCGGCGGCGGCGTTCGCCTGAACGATGGCAAGGCCAGTGCCGGCGCCGGGAGCAAAACCATCTCCACCATCTCCAACACCGAACGCCAGGTGATGGTGCAAAGCGGGCAGAGCGCGCACATCACCTCCGGACAGGTGCGCACCCTGCCCGTCGCCTTGCAAGGCGGGCGCAACCCCGCGGCGATCTTCGAACAGATTGAAAGCCAAAGCGGCTTTATTGTCAGCCCCGAGGCTATTTCCGAACAAAACATAGAGCTGACCATCGTCTCTTTCGAGGAGGACCCCGCCGAGCTGGAAGGCTATGAAACCGAAGCCCTGATGACACGCCGGCAGGTGGAACCCGGCCAGTGGGTGGAACTTGGCGGCACCCGAACAACCATGGATCAACAGCGCCGGGGTATCAGTTACCGGGTAACCGGCAACGAACGGGATAACCGAAAGGTCGAGATGAAGGTTGAACTACTTCCCTGATTCCTGAGGGCATATGCCCCGGAAAATGGTATCCACCAGGGTTTCTGCTTCCTGTTCCAGGTTATAGGCGCCGGGATTTCTCAGCCAGTCGTAATAGATACCAAGCATTTGGGTATGTAGTGAGCGCGCGGCCTGACAGGGCGTTAGCGAGTGGTGAGGCGGATGGCTGGTAAAAATACGGGTCATCAGGTTGATGGACTGTTCGGCCATCTCGGCGTGTTTTTTCATGCCGCGCTCGGATTCGGTGTGATGGAACAGTATGGAGTACACGCGGGCATGCCGTTCGTCCTCCACCAGCACCTTGAGGGCATAAACGCACAGGTTCCTGAGCGCCTGAACATCGCTGGCCTGCCCGTTCATATCCTCGGCGATCATCTCGGACATGGGCAGCCGGACACTTTCCAGCATGGCATCAAAAAGGTCGGATTTGTTGCGAAAGTGCCAGTAGACCGCGCCCCGGGTTACCTTCGCGGTACGGGCGATTTCCTCAAGCGACGAGCGTGCCACGCCTTTTTTGATAAACACATGCTCAGCCGCGTCCAGAATGGCCTGGCGTGTCGCTTCGGCTTCCGCCTTGGTTTTTCTTGCCATGATCAGTCAGCTGTTATCAGTATTACCGTTGTTGGCCCTGCCCGGGCTCTCCTTCGCTCCGAGTCGTAACCGGTTGAGGTAAGCTCGCGCCTCCCGGAATTCTTCTTCATTTACACTCCGGTAGGCGTTTTCGTCTTCGACGTATTTTACCAACACCCGGTGCTCCCCGGCGCGGGGCATATTACCGGTCTTGCCGTGCAAACGCACTTCCAGCTCGGGATCACCTATTATTGCCGCACTGGTCCAGCCATTAGCATCCGGTTCAGCCAGAACCTCCACGTGCTCGCCCAGAAGACAGCGCTGATGGCCTTGCAAATGACGGTGAAACCAGCGCCTCACCGAGCTACACATCGCCGACGCCAGCGGTGAGGCGATGGCAAACGCCGCCCACAAAATCACGAAGCCCAGCGGCACCCGGAAAAAGCCCAGGTCAAGCCAGCGCAGCACCAGCAATTCGGCCGCCAGGGTGATAGCCGCCGCCAGCCAAACCAGCACAGAAACCGCGAAAGAGCCCGGCACCCCGGCGAAGCCCAGCGCCACCAGCGAGCTGGACAAGTAATCACCTCTAAGGCTGTCGTGTTCAAACAGTTCCAGTGGTGCCAGGTTTACGGCCACCATCAACCAGTAAAGGGCAACAAGCGGTATCAGAATCGTGAAAACCACTACCGGAAAACTCAGAGCAACTTGCTGGATAACGTCCATAATTCAGGATTGTCCTCTGTCAACAACGTTTTGCGGCTGTGCATCCGCGCCCTCGCCCTTTATCTTGCGACGCAACCAATCAGAAACAGCCGCAATCATGGCGTAGTAAGTAGGCACGAAGAAGCTGCCAATCACGGCTGCCGAGGCCATACCTACCGCAACCGTGGTGCCGATATGGTGGCTGCTGACATCACTGGCCCCGGTCGCCAGAGCCAATGGCAGGGTGCCGAAAATAAACGCCATGGAGGTCATAACAATCGGCCGGAAACGCAGTTCAGCGGCACTGACGGCGGCCTCCCGAATGGTTTTGCCCAATTCTTTACGTTGCAACTCGGCGAACTCGACGATCAGAATCGCATTCTTCGCCGCCAGGCCGACCACCACCAGCATGCCGATTTCCACATACACACTGGTATCCAGCCCCCGTAGCGCGATACCTCCAACGCCGCCAAGGAAGGCAAATGGCGTAGCAGTGAGCACGGCCAGTGGCAGCGACCAGCTCTCATACTGGGCGGCCAGAATCAGGAACACCATCAGCAACCCGAAAATAATGGCCAGGCTTGCCGTACTGCCCACCTGGCTTTCCTGGTAGGCAGTGCCGGTCCAACCCATTCCCCAGTTGTTACCCAGAGTCTCCTGAACAATTTCCTCCATGGCCGTGATGGCTTCTCCGGAGCTGTAGCCCGGTGCCGGACCGCCCTGGAACTGGGCCCCCAGATAAACACCAAAACGGGACACCACCGCGGGCTTTGCCTGTCGCTCTAGGGTGACAAATTCCGACAGAGGTATCCGCTCACCACTGCCTCCCCGCACATAGACATTGCTCATGTCATCCGGCGTCTTGCGGAACTCGTCTTCATTCTGCAGATAAACCTGGAAGTTCCGGTTCTGGTAACTGAAGTAGTTCACAAACCCGTTACCAAAAGTGTTCGACAGGGTTGCGTGCAGGTCTTCCAGCGCTACGCCATAACTGAGGGCTTTTTGTCGATCAATCTCAGCCCGGTATCCCGGCACGTTCACGTTAAAGGTGGTGAATACCCGCTGCAGGGCCGGGTGTTCGTTGGCCGCTTGCATGATTTTGCCGGACGCCTCAAACAATTCTTCTGAGCTGGCGCCCTCAAACGACTGTAAATAGCCCGTAAAACCACCGGTCGTGGACAGCCCCATAATGGGTGGCACGTTAAAGGCCATGGCCGAACCACCAGGCACCTCGGCTCCGAGTTGCATAATCCGCCCCACCAGTTCGTCGGCGGTAAGTTCTCGCTCATCCCAGGATTTCATACTGATAAACATGACACCCCGGGCGGTATTCACGGCACTGGACAAAATATCGTACCCGGCCACCGCAGAGCTGTACTCCACTCCGTCGATCTTCTGGATACGACTGCTCAGTTTGTCCATATAGGCCTCGGTGCGGGCCAAAGAGGCAGAATCGGGCAGCTGTATACTGGCCAGCACCACGCCCTGATCGGTTTCCGGGACCAGGGTCGAAGGTGTGGTCTGGTAAATCCACCAGGAACCGCCAATCACCACCGCCGTCAGCAACAATGCCAGGCCCCAGAAACGGACCAATCCTCTGACGATCCACATATAACCCGCGGTAATGCCGGCAAACAGACTGTCAAACAGGCGCAACGGGGTATTAACCGCCCGCATCAGTTTCGATTCACTCAGCTGGGGCTTGTGCTTGATAAAGATGGCCGACAGCGCCGGCGTAAAGGTCAATGCCATCAAGGCTGAGAAGGCAACGGAAATGGCAACTGTCAGCGCAAACTGCTGATAGATTTGCCCGGTAAAACCGCCCAGGAAGGCCACGGGCACAAACACGGCGGCCATGATCAGCGAGGTGGCAATGACCGGGCCACCCACTTCTTTCATCGCCCGAATCGTAGCCTGAGTGACTGATATATCTTCGTCCTCACTCAAGACCCGCTCTACGTTTTCCACCACAAGAATGGCATCGTCCACCACAATGCCTATCGCAAGCACCAGGGCGAACAGCGTCAGCAGGTTGATGGAAAAACCAAACATGTAGAAGCCGGCGAACGTTGCCAGAACGGATACCGGCACCACAGACATGGCAATCACGGTGAAACGCCAGTTCTGCAGGAAAACAAACAGAATGACACCAACAATCAGGAAAGCTTCGATGAAGGTCTTGGTAACGGTTTCAACGGAGGCATCAATGAACAGGGTCGTATCATAAGGCACGACATGCTCAAGCCCCGGGGGAAAGCGGTCCTTCAGCTCAGCCATGGTCTCCTTGACAGCCTTGGCCGTTTCCAGAGCATTGGCACCGGGCTGCTGGTTGATGATGATCGGCGTCATGGTCGAGCCGTTGAGCTTTGCACCCACCCCGTAAAAAGAAGCCCCCAACTCAATACGAGCGACATCATCCAGGCGCAGTGCAGAACCGTCAGGATTGGTGCGAAGGAAAATATCACGGAAGTCGTCAACATCACTCAGGCGACCACCTGCCGTGATGGTGTAGGTGAATGCCCGGGGCTCACTTTGCGGTGTACTCGCCAGACTACCAGCCGGCACTTCGGTGTTCTGGGCCCGAATAGCGGCGGCAACTTCTGTCGGTGTGAGGTTGTATTCGGCAAGCTTGTTCGGATCCATCCAGATACGCATGGCGAACTCACCACCGCCCAATACCTCGGCCTCCCCGACGCCCGGCACCTGCCGGAGTTCGTCGAGGATGTTAAGAGTCGCGTAGTTCTGCATGTAAACGTTGTCGTAATCGCCTTCTGGCGAGATCAACGCAACCAGCATCAAAATCGAACTGGAGCGCAACTCCACCGTCACACCCTGGGACTGCACCTGCTCCGGCAACTGCGAAAGCGCACCCTGCACCCGGTTATTGACATTAATGGTGTTGATATCGCCATCGGTGCCGATATCAAAAGCCACATTCAGGCTCATTATGCCGTTGTCTGCGCTGGTCGAAGTCATGTACAGCATGTCTTCGACACCGTTGATGGACTCCGCCAGTGGCGCTGCTACGGTTTGGGCCACCGTTTCGGCGTCAGCGCCGGGAAACTGAGCGGAAACAGACACCGTTGGAGGTACCACGCTGGGGTACTGTTCAATGGGCAACACCCGGAGACTGGCCACCCCGATCACGGTCAGGATAATGGCCAGGACGGTGGCAAATATGGGCCGGGCAATGAAGAAATTGGAGAAATTCATGAATCGTCGCCCTCGGCCTCTTCAACCACCGCCTCAACATCATCATCGAATGGCAACGGCTTGATCGTCATACCCGCTTCAATGCCGGCCAGGTCTCCCACAACAACCCGCTCACCGGGCTCCACGCCACCTTCCAGGATCTGCCAGGGACCAGCCACCTCGGCCAGATCGACCGGGCGTGCTCGAGCAACGTCGTCCTCATCCAGCACAAAGACCTGAGGGCCCATCAGCCCCTGACCGACAGCAATTTCCGGCACGGCCAGTACATCGTAACGCTTGAGGCCTTCAAGGCTGACGCGCACAAATTGGCCCGGCAGTACAGCGCCGTCCGGGTTCTCAAAGGCCGCGCTGGCTTGCACGGTGCTGGTGTTGTTGCTCACCCTGGAACCCAGAAAATCCAGGCGCCCCTCCAGGCTGACCGCATCACCGTCCGGGCTAGCCGGAAGCTCCAAGCGTGCCGTTATCGATTCGACCGATTGCCCCTTCAACTGCCGGCGCAATTCAGCGGCATCTTTCTGAGGCAACTGGAAGCGAACTTCCAATGGGTCCAGCGGTGTGATGGTGGCCAGCTCCGTACCGGAACTGACCAGATTGCCAACGTTCACCTCGCTGAGACTGATCAGGCCAGACACCGGCGCTGTTACTTCTGCATAATTCAGATCAATACGCGCACTGGCCAGGGCTGCCTCAGCCTGAGCAACCGAAGCCTTCGCTACCCGAGCATCGGCTGTGGCCTGGTCGTATTGCTGCCGGCTCACCGAGTTCTGCCCCAGAAGCCGTTCAAACCGTTCGGCATCGCGCTCGGCCCGGAACAATTCCGCTCGAGCACTCTGTAAATCCGCTTCACGCTGGTTAACAGCAGCCTGATAAACATCCGGCTCGATCGAGTAAAGCCGTTCGCCTTTCTCCACCATTTGCCCGGCCTCGAAATGCCGCTCTTCCAGGGTGCCCGCTACCCGCGCAACCAGGGTCACCTCGCTATCACTGCGCAATAAAGAAGGGTAAGAGCGCTCAAGACGAATATCCTGTCTCCTGAGCTCACTGACTTCCACGGGATGGGGCGGGCGCTCCTGACTGCCACCTTCTTCAGCTTGTGGAGAATCTTCATTCTGACTGCAGCCAGCCAGAAACAGGGCGGAAATCAAGGCAAAGAGGCATGCTCGACCGAAACGGATCTTGATTTTCATAGGCGCGGAAATTCCATCAACATTGTTAGTAACCGACGCATCTTACATCCATACAAGCATGGATGTAAATTAACGTGGCCGATTGTAATTCTCATTTGATGACGTCCTCACTCTGTTTGTGTAGCATGCTGAGTTAACTTCATGTCATCCATTCCCCAGGAACAGACTCATGCGCACGGCTTCCCGCTTTGTAATCGTTATTCTTTTTCTTGGCCTCGTCCTTGGTGGCATCTTCGGCTACAAGATCTACCAATTCGGTCAGATGGAAAAACAGCTGTCTCAGCCCCAGCCGCCGGCCAGGATCTCGGTGACTGAGGCAAGCACCGAAAGCTGGCAGCCGTCGATCAAGGCCGTGGGTAGCGTTGAGGCCATCAACGGCATTGAAGTCGCCAACGAGCTGCCCGGGGTGGTGGAAACCGTCAACTTTGAATCAGGCGACACCGTTGCCAAAGGCGACGTGCTGATCCGGCTTGATTCGGCCATCGACGAGGCAGCTCTGCGCACCCGCCGTGCGGAAGCCCAACTGGCCGCCCAGGAATTCAAGCGCATTTCCGATCTGTTACCGAAAAAGGCGGTATCCCAGGCCCAATACGACGAAGCCAAGGCCAATTACGACGCCGCGCGGGCCCGGGTCAATGAAGCCGAGGCACAGCTGAACAAGAAGGTGATCCGCGCACCGTTTGACGGCACTCTGGGTATTCGCATGGTCGACCAGGGCGAATACATTGCCACTGGCACGCCCATTGTCGAAATCAACATGCTCGACCCGATTTACGTGGACTACACACTGTCCGAAAAAGCGCTGCCGGAAGTGGACAAGGGCTACCCGGTGACGGTCACCGGGTAGCGGTGCCGGGTGAAACCTTCAGCGGTGAAGTCAGTGCCATCAACACCTCGGTGAACCCGGAGAGCCGCACCGTACGCATGCGCGCCACCCTGGCCAACGAACAGGGCAAGCTGCGCCCGGGCATGTTTGCCACCATTAAGACCGGCCAGCCCCGGGAAAATGAAGTCATCACCCTGCCCCGCACCGCCATCTCCTACAATACATATGGCAATTTCGTATTTGTGGTGACCGAAAACGACGATAGCGAACAGGTTGTTGAACGGCGCACCGTTACCACCGGTGAAGTGCGTGACGGACGGGCCGAGATCACCTCCGGCCTGGAGGCCGGCGAAACCGTAGTTGCCAAAGGGCTGTTGCGCCTGCGTGATGGCCAGCGGGTGGAAATCCAGGAAGAATCCGGCCAGGAGGCGTCTGAATAATGCGCTTCACCGATATCTTCGTCCACCGGCCGGTTCTTTCCACGGTGGTCAGCCTGCTGATCCTTCTGATCGGCGCGCGGGCCGCCATGGAAATGGAAATCCGCCAGTATCCGGAACTGGAAAGCACCACCGTCACCGTCACTACCGCCTACCCCGGCGCCAGTTCGGATCTGATCAAGGGCTTTATCACCACGCCCCTGCAGCAGGCCATCGCAGAGGCCAGCGGCATTGATTACCTGACCTCCACCAGCTCCCAAAGCGTGTCGACCATCGAAGCCAAGATGGAGCTGAATTACGACGCCAACGACGCGCTGGCTGAAATCCAGGCCAAGGTGGCCAGCCAGCGCAACGTGCTGCCGGCATAGGCCGAGGACCCGGTGATCACCTCCACCACCGTCGACAGCACGGCGCTGATGTACATTTCCTTCTACAGCACCGAGCTGGAAGTACCCCAGATTACCGATTACCTGACCCGGGTGGTGCAGCCCAAACTGCAGGCCCTGTCCGGCGTGGGCAAGGCCCAGATTCTCGGCCGCAACTTCGCCCTACGGGTGTGGCTGGACCCCGAGCGCCTGGCCGCGGTTGACCTGACGCCGGGCGAGGTGGCCGCCAAATTGCGCGCCAACAACTATCAGGCCGCCGTTGGCAAAACCAAGGATAAATACACTGAAATCAGTCTGACCAGCGACACCGACATTGCCGACCCGGAGGCCTTCCGCAACCTGGTGGTGAAAGAGTCCGACGGCACCCTGATTCGCCTCGACGACATTGCCCGGGTGGAACTGGGCTCGGAAACCTACGACCAACTGGCCCTGTACAAGGGCCAGCCAGCCGCTTTCGTGGCCATCGAGATGGCCCCCGGAGCCAACCCGCTGACCGTCGCGGATCTGGTGAAAGGGGAACTGCCCGACATTGAAAGCCAGTTGCCCTCCGGCCTGAACGTTCGGCTTGCCTACGACGCCTCCGATTTCATCGAGGACTCCATTGCCGAGGTGATCAAAACACTGCTCGAAGCCATGATCATCGTTCTGGTGGTGGTGTTCCTGTGCCTGGGCTCTGTACGCGCCTCGGTGGTGCCATCGGTGGCGGTGCCGCTGTCGCTGATCGGCGGTGCGTTCATCATGCTGATGTTCGGCTTCTCACTGAACCTGCTGACCCTGCTGTCGATGGTGCTGGCCATCGGACTGGTGGTGGACGATGCCATCATCATGGTGGAAAACGTGCACCGGCACATCGAGCAGGGGGAATCCCGCTTTGATGCCGCCATCAACGGCGCCCGGGAAATGGCGGTGCCAATCATCGCCATGACCACCACCCTGGTGGCGGTATATGCCCCTATCGGCTTTATGGGCGGGCTGGTTGGCTCGCTGTTTACCGAGTTTGCTTTCACTCTGGCCGGTACCGTGGTGATTTCAGGGGTTGTCGCCCTCACCCTCTCGCCCATGCTGTCTGGCAAGGTGCTTAAGCCCCATGGCAACCCTGGCCGGTTTGAGCAGCTGGTGGAAAAAACCTTCAATGGCCTGGCCAACACCTACAAGCGCGCCCTGATCTCGCTCATGCAGACCAAATCGGTGGTCATTTTCTTCGCCGTGGTGGTGCTGGGCTCCATCTATTTCATGGTGACCATGAGCCAGAACGAACTGGCCCCCACCGAAGACCAGGGCATCCTGTTTCACCAGGGCCTGGGGCCGGAAACCTCGACCATGGATTACCTGATTGATAACGGCAAGGAAGTACAGGAGCGTATCGCCTCTGTGCCCGGCTATCACGAAGACTTCATGATTCTGGGGATCACCAGCCCGAACGCGGTGTTCGGTGGCTTTAAGATGGCACCCTGGAGCGAGCGGGACATCAGCCAGTTTGAAGCCCAGCCACTGCTGGACAAAGAGCTGAAAAATGTCACCGGCCTGCAAACCGCCGTGTTCCCGCGCCCGTCCCTGCCCGGTTCCGGCGGCGGTCTGCCATTCCAGTTCGTGATCACCACCGGCGGCAGCTACGAGCAGCTGGACGAAGTGGCGGACGAACTGCTGGGCAGGGCCATGCAGAGCGGTAACTTCATGTTCCTGCAGAAGTCCATCAACTTCGACAAGCCATCCACCCGCATCAACGTGGACCGGGACCGGGTGGCGGACCTTGGCCTGTCCATGCAGGATGTGGGGCAGTCGCTGTCCAGCATGCTCAGCGGTGGCTACATCAACCGGTTCAACATGGAAGGCCGCTCCTACAAAGTGATGCCCCAGGTGGACGATCAGTTCCGGCCCAGCAAGGAAGCACTGGACGACTACTACATCCGCGCCGGTAACGGCGAGCTGATACCGCTGTCCAGCGTGGTCAGCTTCAGTGAAGAAGTGGAGCCATCCAACCGGACCCAGTTCAACCAGTTGAACTCATTGACGCTGCAAGGGGTGGTCAAGCCCGGTGTGGCCATGGGCACGGCCATGGACTACATGGAACGCACCGCCGAGGAAGTCTTCCCTCTCGGCTTCAGCAACGACTACACCGGCCAGACCCGGCAACTGGCCGATCAGGGCAGCGCGCTGGTGGTCACCTTCTTCCTGTCGCTGCTGGTGATCTATCTGGTACTGGCGGCCCAGTTCGAAAGCTGGCGGGACCCGTTCATCATCCTGGTGTCCGTGCCCATGTCGGTGGCCGGGGCCATGGCCTTTATCGTGCTGGGCTTTGCCACCATGAACATCTACACCCAGGTGGGGCTGATTACCCTGATCGGCGTGGTGTCGAAAAACGGCATCCTGATCGTGGAGTTCGCCAACCTGTTGCAGAAAGACAAGGGGCTGAGCAAGTTCGATGCGGTGGTGGAAGCTGCGGCCATCCGCCTTCGGCCGATCATCATGACGTCCCTGGCCCTGATCTTCGCCATGGTGCCGCTGCTGATTGCGGTTGGCCCGGGCGCGGAAAGCCGCTTTGCCATCGGCCTGACCATCAGCGCCGGCCTCGGCATTGGTACGCTGTTCACCATTTTCGTGCTGCCGGCGTTTTACCTGCTGCTGGCCCGTGATCACCACGGCTCGGCAGCGGATGAATACGCCGACGAAAAGCCATCCTGAAGCTGACGGCGCCACAGCACTGTCTCACTGGGCAGTTCGCCAAAGTGTTGCCGATACAAGGCGGCGAACCGGCCCAGGTGAGAGAAACCCTCGTTGGCCGCGTACCAGGACACGTGGGGAATGTCGCACTGGCAATCCACCAGACGGCGCCGCACCCGGACCAGACGGCAGCGCTGGTAGAAGCGGTAGGGGGTGAGGCCGGTTTCCCGTTTCATCAGATAATACAGGTTGCGCTCGCTGGCCCCGGAATGGCTGGCCAGTTCCTGCAGGTTGAACGCCCACTGGTGCTCGTCCCGGATTTTCGCCACCGCCCGAGCCAGGCGCCGGTCCATTGGCGGAAATAGCGCCACGTCGTGTTCACAGGCAGGCCCGGAGCCACCGTCTTCCAGCTCGGCGAACAATTGGCCGGCGCTCTGGCAGGCGTGCCGGTAATCGCCAAAAAACTCCGCCCGATACAAAAAGCGCAATAGCGATTCGGCCTTGGCCGGCGATGCCGCCACGCGGCCGGACAGGGGATAGACCAGCATCACGCGGCTGCCAGGTTCGATGGTCAGGGTAAAGGTCTGGCCCGGGCCAACGCTGGCAACCGGCTGAACCGGTGCAAACACACCTTTATCAAGCTGCAACTGGCAGCCGCCCTCCACCACCATCATCACCAGTGAAGCCGGCAGGGGCCCATCACCAAGGGATAACCGCTGGGCGGTGTTGAGCATGCAGATCACGCCCGAATCCGTTTCCAGGGCCGACAATGAGCCGAACACCGCCTGGCGGCGTTCGCCCCGGCATTGCAACTGCTGACTGCCCAGAAGCTGGCGCAGCGCACGACGCCATTCGCCGGACGAGGCACGGTTTAACCGGAGATAGGCATCAAGCCCGGGTGGGCTGGCAGGGTCGGACATAAACAGATGGCGTTGGTAATGGAGACTTCGCCCTTTTAAGGCAAAGCCTCTCTATTCCCTAGCCAAATTTTGCAAAATGATCAAAAAATCATCGATTTCCGATCATTTATTGATACCCGTCAAACCCGTCGAGTGTCACTAACCAGAGGTGGCCTGTCGCACCAGACTCTCCAGCGGTGTTGGCCTGGCCATCAGAAAGCCCTGACCGCGATGGCAGTTCAGCTCCTGTAGCTTGGCCTTCTGGGCCTCGGTCTCGATACCCTCGGCCACCACCTCCAGTTCCAGTGCGTCGGCAATGCCAAGAATGGCCGAGACGATGCGCGAATCGCGGCTGTCCGGGCCCAGGCGCTGGACGAACTGGCGATCAATCTTCAGCACGTGCACAGGCAATGCGTGCAGGTAGGCCAGTGACGAGTAACCGGTGCCAAAATCATCGATGGCCACCATCACGCCCCGTTTGCCGAAATCCCGCAATTTATCCAGGCAGCGCGGCGACAGATTCATCAGGTGAGTCTCCGTGATCTCCAGTTCCGGACACCAACCGGCAAGTTGCAGACGGGTAAAGAAAGGTTCAAGCAGGACCTCAAGCCGGTCATCGGCTATCTGACGGGCGGAGATATTGATTGCCAGACGCATATTACCGTGAGTGCCGAAGTCGTGGCGGGTCAGGTCTCGGGTAATACAACGCACGAGTTGTTCAGTCAGCTCGTGAATCAGGCCACGTTGCTCGGCCAATGGCACAAACTCACCGGGCGATACGGCCCCCAGCTCCGGGTGGCGCCAGCGCATCAGGGCTTCCATGCCCACCATGGCACCAGAACGCAGGTCGTATTGAGGCTGATACATGACCGAGAATTCCTCCGGTGCCACCTTCAGCGATGCCACCAGGGCCTCTGACAGCATCTGCTGGTGCTGCCCCTGCTCGCTTTCCTCGGCACTGTACACCCGGTAACAGGCCCGGCCCGCGGTTTTCGCCGCATACATGGCGCGGTCGGCCTTTAGCAACAAATCCGACGCGGACTCCGCGTGGCGCGGGTAGAGGGCCGCCCCGACCGAGGCCGACAGGAAGTACTCGCGGAAATCCACCGACACCGGCTTGCGGAAAGCGCTGGCCATGCGCTCACACACCGCGTTGATTTCCGAGGGTTCCTGCAACTCAACAATGGCGGCGAATTCGTCACCGGACAGGCGCGCCACCAAGTCACCTTTGCGCAACACGCCCTGGATGCACACCGCCGCCTGTTTCAGCACCCGGTCGCCATAGTCATGGCCGTGCAGGTCGTTCACCGACTTGAAGAAATCCAGATCAATGAACAGCACGGCAAAACAGCGGTCGGCGGGTTCGCGTTGACAGGCACGGGCCTTCAGAAATTCCTGGAACAGGGTACGGTTGGGTAGTTCGGTCAGCGGATCATAATAGGCCAGTGCCGCCAGCCGTTCGTCGTTGGCAGTCAGTTCACCCACATCCATGAACACACCGGTATAGAATGCGCCGCCCTCGTGCTCAACCGGGTAAATATTCAGCCACTGCGGGTAGGTTTCACCATTTTTGCGACGGTTCCAGATCAGCCCTTCCCAGCGCTTGTCACGCTCCAGGCTCTGCCACATGTCGATGTAGAACTCCCGGGAATGCATCCCTGAACTGAGAATGGACGGGTTATGGCCAACAATTTCTTCCTGTCGGTAACCGGTAACCCGTTCGAACTGATCGTTAACGTAGGCAATGGAGCCATCCTGCGCGGTCAGCATTATGGCTTTGGGGTGGGAGTCCACCAGCGCCTTGAAATCCGGTTCGTTCAGTGACTGCATGCCGGCATCCGCCTGTGCGTCCGTGTCAACGTTTCTTATTCTTGTTGTCAGCATAAGCTTAAAACATCCTCAACCTATCCAGATTTTGCAAAACAGACGTTTCTTTGACCAGAGCGGCAGGTTTCAGCTGCCAGTCTCTCAAGATTTGCAATAAGCGGATATCCTGCGAAGGTCTGCAGGCCGATAGTGAAGGCACATAAAGAGTATTTTGGAGCGACACATGCGCAGGAATGAGCCCGTTACCGGCAAAGAGCGCGAATACCCGGCCCACTATCACCTGATCAGCACCACCGATCTGAAAGGAAAGATTACCGCCGCCAACGAGGACTTCCTCGACGTGGCCGGTTTTGAACTTGACGAGCTGATTGGTAAACCTCACAACCTTATCCGTCATCCTGACATGCCACCACCGGCATTCGAGAACCTGTGGCAGACCGTTCAGGGCGGTGACTCGTGGCGCGGCATTGTCAAAAACCGCTGCAAGAACGGTGATCATTACTGGGTCGATGCCTACGTCACCCCGATCAAGAAAGATGGCAAGATCGTCGAGTATCAGTCGGTTCGCTGCCAACCTACATGCGCCCAGATCCAGCGGGCTGAAGCCGCCTATGCGGCCTGGCAGAAAGGCGGTATTCCACGTCGCTATCAGGCCATCAGTCCGCCGCTGACCAGCAAGCTGGCGTGCCTTTATGCCCTGCTTGCCGGCAGCCTGGTGGTTTTCGGGCTGGCCTCGTTGACGCTGATGCAAATGCTGGTGCTTCAAGTCCTGGTGCTGGCGGTCTTCGCCATACTGTTCTGGCTCACCCTGCCTATGATGCGCACCGCCCGCGATGCCTGCTGCAACGCCCATCCTGTGATGCCGTGGATCTACACCGGCCGGCGCGATGAAGGTGCCTGGATCGAATACGACCGGCAAAAACGGGACGCCACCCTCAGGGCGGTCTCGGCCCGCATGCACGCCAACATCGGCATGCTGCATGGCAAGAAACAGAAAACCATCGACTGGGTGAGCAGCTCGGTCAGCAGCGTGCGCAACCAGCAAAGTGACATTGAAAACATCACCCGGGCCTTTGAAGAGCTGGCCCAGAGCGTTCGCCGGGTCAACGACATGACCCAAAAGACCGAAAATGCCAGCACCGGGGCCCGGCAATCGGCCCAGCAGTGTCGGGACCGGATGAATGGAGTCAATCGTTCAATCTCACACCTGCGAGGCCGCCTGGACAGAGCCAATCAGGAGATGGGCAAGCTGTCGGAGCGCAGCGATGCCATAAGCGTGGTGGTTGAGGTCATTAGCGAGATTGCCGAGCAAACCAACCTGCTGGCTCTGAACGCCGCCATCGAAGCCGCACGGGCCGGCGAGGCCGGACGCGGTTTCGCCGTGGTTGCCGACGAAATCCGGGGCCTGGCGGGGCGCACTCACGAATCCACCCAGCGCATCGACACCATGATCGAACAGCTGCAGTCAGAAACCCGCATGGTGGTCAGCGTGCTGAACGAGGGGTCCGAGGCCTGTAACGACACTTCCGCGATGGCCGATGAGGCCAGCCAGTCGCTGGAAACCACGCTGAGTGACATGGACATCATTGACGATTGTGCCCGGGAAGTGGCCGGCGCCTCCGCCCAGCAATCGGCCCTGGCGGTGCAGGTGGAGCAGCAGGCCGAGCACCTGCTGCAACTGGGCAACCAGTCCGTCCAGAGCAGCGAAAGTGCCCGCGAGGAATCCGAGCAGCTCGGCACCCATGTGGACCAGGCACAACTGCTCACCAGCCACTTCCTGCACATGCTGCGCGAACGCCTGCGGGTGGCACAGCCGTCACCACCACCGAAACAATTTCCCGAGCCGGCTCAATAGGGTACTCTGGCGGTCCGCCTAACGGTCAACCAACCAACAGGATCGCCAACACCTTGACCCTGGGAACCCTCTTCTGGCTCTTTGTCGCCGGCTTTGCCATCTGGTACTGGTGGCGTGCCAAAGCCATCAAGGATTTCGTCCTGCAGGCCGCCCGCCGGTACTGCAAAACCATGGACGTTCTGCTACTGGACGATGCCATCTACCTGCGCGGCCTCTGGTTCAAACGCGATGACCAGGGCAGGCTGAGAGTGTGGCGCCGCTTTCTGTTCGAATTCACCACCACCGGTGAAGAACGTTACATCGGCCGGGTCATCATGCTGGGCCAGAAAATCTGCCACATGGAACTCGACCCCCACCGGTTCTGATCCGTTTATTTCCCTGCCCCGTCGGGCGCTGCAATATCCCTGTCACAGTCCTGTCCCATGATGCCGGCAATCAAGCAGTACAATACAGGTATCAAGGACATGATTTGCACCCACGCCCGCAAACTGGTCAGCCGGACCGCTGCCTTCATCACCGTTGTCTCTCTGAGCATGGCCGCCGCCGCCCACGATCTGGAAATTCACGGCTCTAACACCGTTGGCGCCACCCTTGCACCCATGCTGGTGACAGGTTACCTGCAGCAGCTCGGCGAAGGTGACGTCCGCACTCGTGGCACCGGCACCGTCAATGAAAAAATTCTCAGTACCCGCGCCGGTGACCGGGATATCAGTATCCTGGTGGCAGCCCATGGCTCCAGCACTGGTTACCGTGCCCTGGCCAGCAACGAGGCCGACATCTGGGCCTCCTCCCGGCCCGCCAAAGCCAGTGAAGTGGAGCAGCTCGGCAACCGGGCCGATCTGCGTTCACTGGACAGTGAACACGTTATAGCCATCGACGGACTGGCCATTCTGGTACATCCACAAAACCCGGTTAACAAGCTCAGCATTGACCAGCTCGGGCAGATATTCTCCGGCCAGATCAACAACTGGGCACAGTTGGGTGGCGCTGACCAGCCTATCCGGCTGTACGCGCGGGACAACCGGTCCGGCACCTGGGACACTTTCAAATCCCTGGTTCTGAACGGCGAGTATTCCCTGCATGAGTCCGCCCGCCGTTATGAATCAAACGACAAGCTCTCGGACGATGTCTCCCGTGACCCCGCCGGCATCGGTTTTGCCGGGCTGGCCTCGGTGCGCAACAGCAAATTGCTGGCGGTGTCCGACGGCAATGCACCCGCCATGAAGCCCGACCAGCTGACCGTTGCCAGCGAGGATTATCCGCTGTCCCGCCGGCTGTACATGTACACCACCGGTGAACAGGCACCGGCCATGGCCCGGGAGCTGATCGATTTTGCCCTGAGCAGCGAGGGCCAGGCCCTGGTGGCTGAATCCGGCTTTGTCTCCCAGAACCCCCTTGCCGTAAAGCCGGACTTTGAAGCGGTTGTGCCGGACTCGTTCCGCAAACTGACGGAACGCTACCAGCGCCTGACCGTCAACTTCCGCTTTGCCGAAGGACGCACCAAGCTGGACAACAAAGCCCTACGGGATCTACTGCGCCTGAAACATTACCTGGCCGAGCAGAATCGCCAGGCTCGCGACCTGCTGCTGATCGGTTTTGCCGATGCCCAGCAGCACGAGCTGAAATCCCAGATGGTATCGGAACTGCGGGCAATTTCCGTGCGCAAGGCACTGAATGAAATCGGCGTTGAAAACGCACCCTACACCGGCTACGGTCACTACATGCCCGTCAGCGGCAAGGGCAGCCCACGCAACGGGCGGGTCGAGGTCTGGATAAAAAACCGTTAGCCGGTGATTGGCTACGGCAATCCCTTATGCGCCGGGCGATTTAAAATATGTTTGGGTTTTCTATACTGCGGTGGTCGCCATCCAACCAAAAGACCGGAAACAATGGACATCAAACACGATCACCGTTACGCCATTAACCTGAATGTTCGTGGCATTCAGCCCTCCGCCACCCTGCGCATCAACGAGCTGAGCAACCAGCTGCGCGCCGAAGGCAAAGACATCATCAAACTGGGTCTGGGCCAGTCTCCCTTCCCGGTACCCGAGCGGGTGGTAGAGGCCCTCAAGGAACACGCCCACGAAAAGGATTACCTGCCAGTCAAGGGGCTGAAAGGCCTGCGCGAAGCTATCTCCGGTTACATCAACCGTAACGAACACATGCGCAGCACCTGGGAAGACGTACTGATCGGCCCCGGTTCCAAGGAACTGCTGTTCATTCTGCAGCTGGCTTACTACGGCGACCTGCTGATCCCGCGCCCGAGCTGGGTGTCCTACGCTCCGCAGGCACGCATCATCGGCCGCTCCGTGCACTGGCTGCCGACCCATGCGGAGAACAACTGGCAGCTGACCGCCGAAGAGCTGGACATCATCTGCCGGGACGACCCAACCCGCCCGCGCATTCTGGTGCTGAACTACCCGTCCAACCCCACCGGCTGTACCTACACGGACGATCAGCTGCTGGCCATCGCCAACGTGGCCCGCAAGTACAAGATCATCCTGCTGTCAGACGAAATTTACGGGGAAGTGCATTTCGAAGGACGGCACAAGTCCATTGCCCGCTACTACCCGGAAGGCACCATCATCAGCACCGGTATGAGTAAATGGCTGGGTGCCGGCGGCTGGCGCCTGGGTACCTTCATCTTCCCGCCGGAGCTGCGCCCGCTGCAGGACGCCATGGCGATCATCGCCAGCGAAACCTTCACCTCCACCAGCGCACCCATCCAGCATGCGGCCATTACGGCCTTTAACGGTGGTGACGACATCAACGAATACCTGCGCCAGTCTCGCCGGGTGCTGAAAGTGGTGGGCGAATACACCCATCGGCGCCTGACCGAAATGAACGCCGTGGTGCAAAAACCCGAGGGCGCCTTCTACCTGTTCCCGGACTTCTCAAGCTACCGGGAAAAACTGGCCGGGCACGACATCAAAACCTCCCAGGCCCTGAGCACCGCCCTGCTGGAAAAAACCGGCGTGGCCATCCTGCCATCCAGCGATTTCGGTTTCGTGCCGGACCATCTGGGCGCCCGCCTGGCGTTCGTGGATTTTGACGGTGCCCAGGCCCTGAAGCTGGCTGGCGGCGACTACGCAGAGCTGGAGTTGGGCGATGATTTCGTCAACCAGGCCTGCCCGCGCCTGGTCAAGGCGATGGACAAGATGGAGCAATGGTTCCACAGCCTGTAAAGGCACTGTTACCAACCCGCCATGATAGACTGGCGCTCTCACCTTTCCACAGGGGGCGCCATGTCTGACCCAAACACGCTGCAAACAATCACCGATTTCGCCGAACAGCTGGCCGTTGAGGCAGGCGATCTGGTTCGCCGGGAACGCGACCAAAACACCCTGCGCACCGACTACAAACAGCAGACCGAACTGGTCACGCACGCCGATGTCATGGCCGACGAATTCATCACCGGCGCCATCCGCGAACGTTTCCCGGACCACCGGATCCTGTCCGAGGAAAGCATGCCGGACCTGTCCCAGGCCGAAGAACTGGAAACACCGCTTTGGATCGTCGATCCCATCGACGGTACGGTCAACTACGCTTACGGTCACCCGCAGGTAGCGGTATCCATTGCCTACGCTGAAAACGGTCAGGTACAGGCCGGCGTGGTGCACGCGCCGTTCCCGGGCGAGACCTTCCGCGCTACCAGGGGCGAAGGTGCCACCCTCAATGGCCAGGCTATTGCGCACAGCGGTGCCACGGTACCCCGGCAGTCCCTGTTTGCTACCGGGTTTCCCTACACCAAGGACAACCTCGCGCCCTTAGTGGACCGCCTGAACGCCATGATCCACCAGTGCCGTGACCTGCGCAGGATTGGCTCGGCGGCCCTCGACATCTGCTGGGTGGCCTGCGGCCGGCTGGATATCTACTACGAAACCGTCAGCCCCTGGGACTTCGCCGCCGCACGCCTGATCGCCCTTGAAGCCGGTGCCAGGGCCGGCCATTTCGGCGATGTACCCAGGGGTTATCCCGAAGATCTCTGGGGCCAGGACATCCTGATTTCCGCACCGGCGGTGTGGGAGCCTGTGCGCTCTATACTGCGGTCTGCTTCCGGGTATGACTAAGCTTGTTACCCAGCCTGCTGGGTCCAGCAGTGGTGCCGGTGGCCGGGATGCCTTTCCCGAAACCGCTACGAGCACTTCCATGTGCGCTTATTTCAGGCCATCCATGGCCTTCAAAATTTCGGGAAAGGCATCCCGGCCACCGCCAATCCAGCGCATGCAGTTATCGCTTTAAAACCAAGAGGCGGCTAGAACAGAGAAGATACAACAGAAACTCAAAACCCATTGCGAGAAAAACTTAAGTTATAGCAGGCGATATTACTGCGGTCAGAACGGCCAGTGTGAGGGTGGGCCTTCACAGAATTTCGAAGGCCAGGGATGGCCTGAGAGAAGCGCACACGGATGTGCTTGTAGCGGTTCTGTGAAGGCCCACCCTCATACTGGCAGCACGAAACGATCAGGCTAGAACCAGAACTATCCGGCCCAAACCGACTCGGAAACCAGACCCCAGGCCTCATCAAAATCAGCAGTTGGCAGACGGCTAAACGAAGAACGCACAAACCGCTGAATCCGCCCTTCCAGGAAGACCATCAAAAAGTCAGCACCACGGGCAGACGTGGTTCGCGGACTCAGCCCCTGGCGGATTTCGCCTTCTTTCAGAGCCTGCCGGATCTGCGTCTCCAGACGTTCGAAGAACTGTGAGGCACGCTTGCGCAGGGCTTCGTCCTCGCCCAGCAAGGCATCACCAGTCAGCACACTGCACAGACCCGGATTACGCTCGGCGAACACCAGCACCAGATGCACCAGCTGCTGGATGCGCACCCGCACATCGTCCTGCTCCTGCAGGATCACCTGGCAGCGGGAAAACACCGCTTCCTCGGCAAACTCGATCAGCGCCTCGAACATTTTCCGCTTGCTGGGAAAGTGGCGGTACAGCGCCGCCTCGGTCACGCCCACGGTGCGGGCCAGGCCCGCAGTGGTGATGCGGGCGCCGGGGTCGGACTGAATCAGCTCAACAAGCGCCTGAAGGATACTATCCCGGCGACTGGGTTTGGGCTTGCTCATGTCAGAAGAAAGTGCCGTCGATGGGTGAAGAGGCGCTGGCGTACAGCTTCTTTGGCATACGGCCGGCCAGGTAGGCTTCGCGGCCCGCCTCAATGGCCAGGCGCATGGCATGGGCCATCTTGATCGGATCCCGGGCCTTGGCGATGGCGGTATTCATCAGCACGCCGTCGCAGCCCAGTTCCATGGCGATGGCAGCGTCGGAGGCCGTACCCACGCCGGCATCCACGAGCACCGGCACACTGGCATTCTCAACAATCAGGCGGATGTTGTAGCGGTTCTGGATACCCAGGCCCGAACCAATGGGCGCACCCAGCGGCATCACCGCCACGCAGCCCATTTCTTCCAGACGCAGGGCCAGCAGCGGGTCATCGGAGCAGTACACCATCACCTTGAAGCCGTCTTTGATCAGTTCCTCGGCAGCCACCAGGGTTTCGGGCATGTTCGGGTACAGGGTTTTCTGGTCGCCCAGCACTTCCAGTTTGACCAGATCATGGCCGTCCAGCAGTTCCCGCGCCAGTTTGCAGGTGCGTACCGCATCCTTGGCGGTGTAGCAGCCGGCGGTGTTGGGCAGGATGGTGTAGGTATCCGGGTTTACCACATCCAACAGGTTGGGCTCGTCGGGGTTTTGCCCGATGTTGGTACGGCGCACCGCCACGGTGACAATCTCGGCGCCCGAGGTTTCGATGGCGTGGCCGGTTTCCATGAGGTCGTGGTATTGCCCCGTGCCCACCAGCAGTCGGGACTGGTAGGTCCGGCCGGCAATGTCCAGGGGCTTGTCTTCGGGGAGCTGGATTTGTGCTGTCTCTGTCATGGTTTTCCTGAATTCGATGGTCGTTGTATCTCGGACGGTTGTCTCGAACAAACAAGGCAAAATCGGGATAAAGTCGGGGTTAGCCCCCGCCAATGGCGTGCACCACCTCGACCCGATCACCGTCGTTAAGGGTAATGTCCGGGTGCTGGCTGCGCGGGACAATGTCTTCGTTCAGCTCCACGGCCAGACGCTTGCCGGTTAACTCCAGGCGCTCGATCAGGCCGGCTACGGTGGTCGCCTCCGGCAGCTCCATGGCCTCGCCGTTCAGTTGAATCTGCATAACAATACTCACCTCCGGGGTTTCTTGACGGCGGCAACCAATAATAACAACCAGCCGACCATAAAGCAGACACCGCCAACCGGCGTAACCGGCCCCAGCCAGTGGGTGCCGGACAACACCAGCAAATACAGGCTGCCACTGAACAGGGCAATGCCGGCGGTCCAGAAGCCGCAGGCGATTGCCAGCAAACGGCGGGACAGCCCCAGCGCCGGCATGCAGGCGGCCAGCGCCAGGATCAGGGCGTGGTACATCTGGTAACTGACGGCGGTGTCGAAGACCGCCAGGCCCCGTTCACTGACCACGCCGCGCAGGGCATGGGCACCGAAAGCTCCGGCCACCACCGCCAGCAAACCCGCCACGGCGCCGATGGTGAGAGCCCACCTGAGGATGTTCTGTTGCAAAGGGTCAGCTGCAGTCACAATGAATTCGCTCGCCGGTATCCAGATTCATCATGGTTAAAGCCCCTCCCCAGACACAACCGGTGTCCAGGCCGATAAACTGGTCGCTGTCGGTTTTGCCTTCCAGCGCGGCCCAGTGGCCAAAAATAATGCGGATGTCGTCCTGCCGGGGCAACTGGAACCAGGGGACATAGCCCTCCGGCGCGTCATCCGGGGGCAGTTTGGTGGCCAGCTCCAGGCTGCCATCTTCCGCGATAAAGCGCATCCGGGTGAAGTAGTTAGTGATCACTCGCCAACGTTCGATGCCTTCGAGTTGCTCGCTCCAGCAGGCCGGCTGGTTGCCGTACATGTGGGTGAAGTATTCGCCGGCGGCGTCACTGCGGATCACCTCTTCCACTTCCCGGGCGAGGGTCATGGCCTGCTCGACGCCCCAGATATGGGGCAGGCCCGCATGCACCATCACCAGATTACGGCTGGCGTCATGCACACACAGGTTCTGCTGGCGCAGCCAGGCCAGTAACCGGTCCCGATCCGGGGCATCCAGGATTTCCTGCAGTGTGTCTTTTTTCTTGAACCCGTGACCGCCAAAGGCAACGGCCAGCAAATGCAGGTCGTGATTGCCCAGAACCACCACGGCCGACTCAGCCAGGCTTTCGATATAGCGCAGGGCTTCCAGCGATGACGGCCCACGGTTGATGAGGTCGCCCGCCACCCACAAGCGATCACGGGAGGGCGAGAAATCCACTTTCGCCAGCACGTCCCTCAATCGTTCGTAACAACCCTGAATATCGCCGATGGCGTAGTCAGTCATTACTTACCTCTTCGTTCTCTGCCGGTGGCTTGCCGCTATCCACCAGGCTGTCAGCAATCTGTACGTACTCGGCCAGCCCCAGGTTTTCCGGGCGCAGCCCGTCATTGATGCCCAGTGTCTGTAGCTGCTCGGCGCTGATCAGTCCGCCCAGCGCTTTTCTCAGGGTTTTGCGGCGGGCGCTGAAAGCCGTGCGCACCACCAGTTGCAGGGTTTTGATGTCTTTGGCCGGGTGGGGCAGTTCTTTATGAGGCACCAGCCGGACAATAGCGGAATCCACTTTCGGCGCCGGCCGGAAGGCACCGGGGCCCACCTCGAACAACGGCTGCACCTTGCAGTAATACTGGGCCATGATGCCCAGGCGGCCGTAGTTGTTGTCACCGGGCACGGCGGCCAGTCGCTGCACCACTTCCTTTTGCAGCATGAAGTGCATATCGGCCACCACACCGGCCTGTTCCAGCAGGTGGAAAATCAACGGTGTGGAGATGTTGTACGGCAGATTGCCGATGATACGCAGGGGCCGGTCAGTCATCAGTTGGCTGAAATCAAAGCTGAGCGCATCCGCCTCGTGAATGCGGAATTCGGGGTAATTGAAAAACTTGGTGCGCAACACCGGGATCAGGTCACGGTCAAGCTCGACCACCTGCAGGCGGGGGTTCACCGCCAGAATTTCCTCGGTCAGCGCACCCAGGCCCGGGCCGATTTCCACGATGGCATCATCGGGCTTGGGATTGATGGCCCGAACGATACGCTCAATCACGCCCGGGTCGTGCAGAAAGTTCTGACCAAAGCGTTTGCGGGCCTTGTGCCCGTGCTTGTTACTCATGCAGGTTACTCATCCAGTGTTTTTGGCCGCCTGACGGTAGCGGGCCATGTGCTCGGCCACGCGGATGGCGGTGCGCAGGCTGCCGGCGTCGGCCTTGCCGGTGCCGGCCAGGTCCAGAGCCGTGCCGTGGTCCACCGAGGTGCGCACGATGGGCAGACCCAGGGTGATATTGACCGCACGACCAAAGCCCTGGAATTTCAATACCGGCAAGCCCTGGTCGTGATACATCGCCAATACGGCGTCGGCGTTGTCCAGCCAGTGCGGCGTGAACAGAGTGTCGGCCGGCAACGGGCCCGTCAGTTGGATGCCCTCGGCCCGCAGTTTCTCGAGGGTTGGCTCAATGACCTCGATTTCCTCCCGGCCCAGGTGCCCACCTTCACCGGCGTGGGGGTTCAGGCCTGCCACCAGGATGCGTGGATGTTCGATACCGAAAAAGGTTTTCAGGTCGGCATTCAGGATACGCGTGACCTGGCTCAGGCGTTCAGGTGTGATTGCCGCTGCTACGTCTTTCAGGGGTAAGTGAGTGGTCACCAGTGCAACACGGAGGTCTTCGGTGGCCAGCATCATCACCACCCGTTCCACACCACACAGCGCCTGAAGGAATTCGGTGTGACCACTGAAGGCAATGCCGGCCTCGTTGATCACGCCCTTGTGCACGGGCGCGGTCACCATACCGTCAAAATCGCCAGTCAGGCAGCCCTTCGCGGCGACGGTCAGGGTATCCAGCACATACTGGCTGTTGCCGGTATCCAGCTTGCCCGCTGCGTGTGAGCCACAACCATCCACATGATACACAGACAAATGCCCTGCGCCGGTTTCCGGTGCCTGGCCGGGCAACCAGTCATGCAACTGGACACCCAGCCCCAGAGCCTGTGCCCGGGCGGCCAGCAGGTTTCTGCAGGCCACCACCACCAGACCCGCCTGCCGGGGTTCTCCAGCCAGTTGCAGGCACAGCTCAGGGCCGATGCCAGCCGGCTCGCCGGCGGTCAGGGCCAGTGTGACCGGTTCACTCATGAGGCGTTTTCGTCTTCATTGTTGGCATTCAGGTCGGAATATTCACCTTTGAATTCAACAAAGGCTTCATCCCGAATTTCCCGCAACCAGTTCTGCAGTTCCTGCTCGAACTTGCGCTGGTAAATGGCCTGGCGCGCCTGTGACTCACGATTGGCGTCGGTGACATCCTGCTTCCGGCGTTCCTGAACCTGCAGAATGTGCCAGCCGAACTGGGAACGGATCGGGCCGTAGAATTCGCCTACTTCCGCGTCCATCATCGCCTCTTCAAACGCAGGCACCATCTGGCCCGGGCTTACCCAGCCGAGATTGCCACCGTCCGAGCCGGAGACAGAATCATCGGAGAACTCACGGGCCAGGGCGGCGAAATCCGCACCGTCCTGCAACTGCTGGTAGATCTCCTGAATGCGCTGCTCAGCCTGGGCTTCTGTCACTGCATCAGACGAGCGAATCAGGATGTGGCGAACCCGATGCTGCCGGACGAATTCCTGCTGCTCAACACCGCGTTTTTCCATAACCTGCACCAAGTGAAAACCGCTGTTGTTCTCCAGGATGTCGGAGGTCTCTCCCTCCGCCAGGTTCGGTACTACCGGCGCGACCAGAGACGGTAACTGGCTTTCTGAACGCCACCCCATGTCGCCACCTTCCAGGGCATTGCTGGCATCAGATTCGGCGACCGCTACTTCCCGGAAGTCACGGCCATCGACAATCTCCTCTCGCAACTGCTCGGCTTTCGCCCGGGCTGCATCTTCAGAGGCCTCGTTACCGGGCTCCTCGGTTTCAATGAAGATATAGGCCAACCGGTATTCCGGTTCGTTCGCGCCACGCGACTGCTGCGCCTTCAGGTAGCTTTCCACTTCGCTGTCGGTGATGCGCACCCGGTTACCCACCCGACGCTGCTGCACCCTGCTGCTCAGCATTTCATTGCGAATCTGCTCGCGAGCCTGCTGGTAGGTTACCCCTTCCCGGGTCAGTTGCTGCTCGAACTGTTCCAGGGTCATGTTGTTGTTCCGGGCGATGTTGGCCAGGGTCTCGTTCAATTCGTTATCACTGACACGAAGTCCCAGCTCATCGGCCATCTGCAACTGGATGGATTCGGTGATCAGTTGCTCCAGCACCCGCTCCTCCAACTGCTGCCGGGGAGGTAGCCCCGTGCCCTGCGCGCTCAGGCGACCGATAATGGTGTTCACCCGCGCATCCAGTTCGCTTTGCAGAATGGCCTCGTCGTCGACGATGGCCACCACCTGGTCCAGCAGTTTTCGCTCGGCCTGGGCCGAAACCGACAGCGCCACCATGGCCAGTGTCAGCAGCAGTGTCAGTCCGTGGCGGACAGTTGCCTTCATAATCACCTCTTGGTTGGTCAATTCGCAGCAATCGCCCGTCAGGGGCGCGCAAATCCTGATGTGTATTACTGGCGCGGGGTGCCGAAACGGCGGCGTTCGCGTTCATCATAGCCGTAGATGGCGTCCGACAGGTCTTCGGTGGCTCCGCCACTGCCTCCCAGGCCCTTGAGTTCCACCCGGAACAGTATCCGGCTGTCCAGCTCTTCATCGCTGGTCAGATAATTCTGGTGCACCACCTGCACGCTCCAGCAACAGTTGTTGTATTCAATGCCCGCCAGACTACCAGCGGTACGGTCATCAACGGAATCGTACACCCACCGGCCAATGGCGCTGACCCGGTCGGTAATGGGGAAGACCGTGCCAATGTCGGTTTGTTCCAGCTCATCATCGGTACTCACCAGACCGTCACCACGATTGTAGGTATGGCCGAGGGTGGCCAGGTAACGGTAGTCCTCTGAGTGGAAAATCAGCTGGCTGCGGCCTTCAAGGGTTTCCTGGTTTTCATGATCCCACAGGCCGGAAGAGCGGATTTCCAGATTCTCCAGCGGGTTGAGCACCAGCTCACCGGCCAGCGGTGACTCCGTGTCGGAACAATCTGCCATGCCACAGTTGCCGTTCAAAGTGACATCCCAGTCATCAAAGTAATGCACCTGACCAATACTGACCCGAGCCCGCTCGGCGCCGGTCAGCAGGTCGTTGAAACGGCTGGTGAGGGCAACGGTCAGCTGATTGGTGTCCCCCACCCTATCGCCACCGGAAAAACGGTTACGCTGGAACAGCTGGTCAAAACGGAAGCTGCGCAGGCCGGCGTCAAAATCCGGAATGTGGCCCTGGTCGTCGGCATCGGCCCAGGCGTAGTACAGGCGAGGCTCCAGCGTCTGGTTGTAGGGTACGTCAAACAACTCGCCCCGGCGATCAAAGTAAAGCCCGTTATCCCACTCGAACACCGGCACGGTACGGTCGAAGCTGCCATCACGCTGGTTGTATTCATAATCATCGAGCTCGTAGCGGGTGTAATCCAGACTGACCGACGGCCGGCTGTAACCCCAGAGCGCACGCATGGGCAGTGCCACTTCCGGGATGGCACGCACGCGCTGGCCGGTGGCCTTCTCCAGGCCACTCAGCTCTTCGTTATCCCGGTCAAACCAGGTGTACTGGCTTTCAAGCAATGCCTCAAAAGGGCCTGCATCGAGCGAGCCGCCGTATATGATTTCCGGAAGCTGGTCATAGGGCTTGTTGATATCCAGCACATCTTCATCGAGGGTCTGGTAGCCGTTCAGGTAGGCCTCGAAATACTGGTTCGAAGCGGAATAGCGCACCCCGCCGCGCCGGCGCAGATGGGTCGCGGAATTGATTTCCAGTGTCCGGTTCAAATCGCTCAGGTAATCTTCATCCGACACCGCGGCGTAATCCACGTAGCCATTCCAGCCTCCGCCAAAACCGGCACGGGTGGTGAAGTCCAGCGCCCAGCGCTCGCCATCTTCGCCCGGGAATTCTTCTTCATACGCCGAGTCATTATTGATGTAGCCAAGTTGCAGGACCGATTGGCCCAACTCACTCAGGTACCGGCCCTCCACTTCCGAAAACACCCCCCGGCCGTGGATGTATTGGGGCGTCAGGGTGGCATCGTAATGGGGCGCCAGGTTCAGATAATAAGGCGTGGCCAGAAACGCCCCGCCACCGGCGTTGGACGAACCAAACTGGGGGTACAGGAAACCACTCTTGCGGCGGTCATCAATGGGGAAGGTCAGGTAGGGCCAGTAAAACACCGGTGTGTCCAGCACTTCCAGGCGCACGTGTTTGGCGGAGCCAAAACCCTCGGCTCGGTCGAGTTCGATGTCGGAGGCCACCACCGCCCAGTCATTCTGTTGCGGACCGCAGCTGGTCAACATGCCATTGGTGATCACCACCTGGTCTTCGCCGATGCGTGAAAGCGAGGAGGCCGTTCCCCGCAGCTCGGCTTCATGGAACAGGAAGGTCGCGGTATTCACATCAAACCGGCCACTGTCGACCGAATACAGGGCATCCTCACCAGTCAGCAGAAAATCCTGCCCCCGACTGACCATCGGCCCCCGCAGATTCACTTCGCCCGTTTGCTGGTTATAGCGGGCCTCACTACCCGTGGCCTGGAAACCGCCCTGACGCAGCTCCACATCCCCCTGCAGATACAGCTCCGAGTCAATCTGATAGCGGGCATCGCGGGAGCTGGCCTGCAGTGGCATCTCTCCGTTTTTATCGGCCACTCCGGCCGGCGTGGCGTCCACATTCGATGGCAAATACCCTCCGCTGCAGAACACCGGCACCCGCTCGCGCACCTCTTCCGGCAACTCGCTGCGCGGGCGCCAGTCCAGCTCGGCTGCGCTGGGGCCTGAACTCTGCACTCTCCCGGCCACAGTCTCGGCATGTGAATGACCGGCCGGTACCAGCCCGGCTGCCAGCCCGGTTACCAGCAGGCTGCGGGTAAAGCGGGCCCTGACTCCTGTCAGACAACGATTGCGGCTGGGCACGGTGGCAAGGTTCCTGTTCCGGGTGAATAATAGGGGTTTAAACGTGTGCCTAGTTTACACGCGCCCCACCGGCTTGTTAACGGAAACACCGCTGCAAATCCGTTTTACGCTCTTTATACTGGCCTGCTATTCTCGGTAACCTCCAACGAATTACCGGCTACCAGCCATACCAACTCAGGAAGCGCGCGCCTCATGGATACCCGCCTGCACTTGTTGACTCAATGGGTCCGGCACTTTCCCGGCCTGGCAGAATCCACGCCTGAACCGGTCTCGGGCGATGCCAGCTTTCGCCGTTATTTCCGGGTCTGGCAGCAAACCGGGGGCGAGCCAAAACCGCTGATCGTGATGGATGCCCCGCCGGAGCACGAGGACTGCCGGCCGTTTCTGGCCATTGCCGGGCACTGGCACCGGCACGGCATTGGCGTTCCGGCCATTGAAGCGGAAGATTTGCAACAGGGCTTCCTGCTGCTTGAGGACCTGGGTGACCAGCTGATGCTAGCGGCATTGAATGAATCGTCCGCCGATGCACTCTACAAGCCGGCACTGGAGGAACTGGCCCGCATAGCCGGGCTGCCGGAACCGGACAATTACCCCCTGCCGGCCTACGATGACGCTCTGCTGGACCGGGAAATGGCACTGTTCCCGGAGTGGCTGCTGGAAAAACACCTGGGTCTGGCGCTGGACAATCAGGAGCGCGCCCTGCTGGACACGGCGTTCGCTCTGCTGAAGGAAAGTGCACTGGCGCAGCCGGTGGTGACCGTGCACCGGGATTACCACTCCCGCAACCTGCTGATCCGTGACGGCCAACCCTACCCTGGCGTGATTGATTTCCAGGACGCGGTGCGCGGCCCGGTCACCTACGACGCCGTTTCCCTGCTCAAAGACTGCTATGTTCGCTGGCCGCAAGCACGCATTCAGCAATGGCTGGAATACTATCGCCAGCAAACCCTGGCCGCCGGCCTGCACCGGGCCGACAGCGCCACCTTCGAGCAATGGTTCGAGCTGATGGGCATGCAACGCCACCTGAAAGCCGCCGGCATTTTTGCCCGCCTGGCCATTCGCGATGGCAAGGAAAGCTTCCTGGCGGACATTCCCCGGACCGTCAGCTACCTGCGCGATGCCAGCGCCCGCCAGCCGGCTTTCCGCCATTTCCACGAATGGCTGTGTGATGTAGTAATTCCCCGCATCGAGGCCAGCATCGGCCCGTTGCCGGAACCGGAACGGAATCAGGAGTGTCGTGCCCAGTGAAAGCGATGATACTCGCCGCCGGCAAGGGCGAGCGCATGCGCCCTCTGACCCTGCACACCCCCAAGCCGCTGCTGGAAGCCGGCGGCAAACCACTGATCGTGCACCACATTGAGCGCCTGAAGGCCTCCGGCTTCACCGATCTGGTGATCAACCACGCCTGGCTGGGCGGGCAGATTGAACGCAAGCTCGGCTCCGGCGAGCCGTTCGGCGTGTCCATTCGCTATTCCGACGAGGGCGAACCGCTGGAAACCGCCGGCGGCATTGTGCGGGCCCTGCCATTGCTGGCCGACGGGCAATCGGAATGGTTTGTGGTGATCAACGGTGATATCTGGACTGACTTCCCCTTCACCAAATTGCGCCCACCGACTAATCCGGGCTGCCGGGCAGTCGTCGTGGTTACCGACAATCCGGACCACAACCCGGACGGCGATTTTCATCTGGACTCCGACGGCCGCCTGGCCAATCAGGGCGGCAATCTTCTGACCTTCACAGGCATCAGCCTGCTGCACCGGGCGCTGTTCAATGGGCTGGACGACAGCGCCGGCAAACTCGGCCCGGTGCTGCGACAGGCCATCGACCGGGGTCAGGTGCACGGGCTACACCATCGCGGCCAATGGATGGATATTGGGACGCCGGAGCGTCTGGCACAACTGGACGAAATGCTGCGCAGACAGGAAGGCCATTCATGAGCGATAGTCCCAGCCTTCCCCCAAAGCTGGACAACCTGCTTGCCGGCCAATTAAAGCGTCTGGCCAGTGTCGGCAACCAGGCCGGGGAACTGGTGAAACAGGACGGCTTACCAGGCCCTTACCGGCATCTGCTGTTCTTCTTTCTCGGTTTTATTGCCAAAGGCAGCGGGCGGGTTACCGAAACCGATATCGCCTACGCACAGGATTTGATGACAGCCCTGGGTCTTTCAACCCGCCAGCGCAAGCGGGCAATTCAACACTTCCAGAAGGGCAAGGGCACCGGGAACCTGCCCCTGTACCGAGGCCTTTGGCTGCGCGCTCAGACACCGCTGCGCACCAGGGCTGCCGTCAGCACAGCCATTTGCCTGTGCCATGGCGCCCAGGTACTGGGCCAGCCGGCCAAACCACGGCGCTATCGCTGCGAGGACAGCCTGATTCGCCTGGGCCTGCCGGTGGCAATCGCGGATGAGATTTTCGAGCATTACGCCAGCAAGGTCTGGGCCCAGGGCCAGGCCGCCCGGGCAAAACCCGCCACCTATGAGCAGGCCTGCCTTGTACTGGGCGTGACCCGCCGGGACAGCCTGGAAGAAATCAAGCGTCAGTACCGCAAGAAAGTCTCTGCCTGCCATCCGGACAAGCTGGCACAACAGAAGCTGACGCCATCCGAGCGGGCCATGGCCAAGGACCAGCTATTGAATTACCAGGTGGCGTGGGAACTGATCAAAAAACGCCATCGCCTGGCCAGCCGTTAATGCTAGAACTGTCCACGTAACCGGCTCACCACACCGGCGGCATCTTCCCGCCGGGGCGGGCTGGCCAGAGGCAATGCCTGGCGCCGGTAATTCGACACGCCCTCCCGCTTGAAACGGGCCCCGCGCTCACGGCCCTGCCGGCCCGTATCAGCCCCACTGCCGTGCAAGTCCAGCAACCACCAGTTACGCTCTGCGGCCAGCAATTCCGCCATGGCCTCCAAACGCGCTGGAGAGAATGCCGGTGCCAGCCAGACAGCGCCTTCCAGCTGATCCCTGCCGGCCGCCCACTCGGCCACATAATCAGCCGACCATCCCACGCTCACCACCAGAAAGGTCTGATAGCCCCGCTCTTCAAGTTCAGAGAACGCCGCATCCAGCAGGGACCTCACATTCCTGGCGTAGTTGTCGAAGATTTTCTCCAGTTCCTCATCCGACGCCACATCAATCATGACCGAACTGCCATCCCGATTCGCCGGGTTGCCAGTTTCGGCATTGCCAGTCTCCGAATCCTCTTCATTACCCGGTCGGGGCACGTCCCGGGCCAGGCGACTGCGGCGAAGATCCTCCGGCGGCGCCCTCAAGCCCAGGGTCATGGTCGCCATCCCCGCCTCCGGCAAAGTCCGGCGCAACGCCCCGGTCACCCCCTGGTCGGCCGTCTGCCCCTCGTCCGCCAGCACAATCACCGCGGCCCTGGCCGGCGTTTCCAGCTCCGGACTGAACAGAGCCAGCGCCCGGCTGTCATCCTCCAGATCCAGCCAGACCGCCTGCTCCGGGTACTGACGGGCCAGCCCCCATTCCCCCAAACCGGAATGCAGCACGGGGCGATCTTTAGTCTGCGCCGATGCCTGCTTTTCCTCATTCGCCTGCTCATCCGCGGGTGCTTGCTCCGCGCCCTGCTCCTGAGCCAGGGCACCACAGCTCCAGATCCACAACAGGCCGAACACCAGCCACGAACTCTTCCGTTTTCCGATCAAAGCCATTACCCCGCGCTGCGAAATTGGACGGCAAGCTGATAGACTATCACCTTAGAACCAACCGACTGACTGAATCCATCGAGAACCAACCTAGAGAGCCCCGATGAACCCATACCTGATTGCCCCATCCATTCTCTCCGCCGATTTTGCCCGCCTGGGCGAAGAAGTTGACAACGTACTGGCCGCCGGCGCCGACGTGGTCCACTTCGATGTGATGGACAATCATTATGTGCCCAACCTGACCATCGGCCCCATGGTGTGCGAAGCCCTGCGCAAGCACGGCGTAACCGCCCCCATTGATGTACACCTGATGGTTTCCCCGGTGGACGACCTCATTCGTATGTTTATCGACGCCGGCGCCAGTTACATTACCTTTCATCCCGAAGCCAGCAACCACATCGACCGCTCCCTGCAGCTGATCCGCGATGGTGGCTGCAAGGCCGGCCTGGTGTTCAACCCGGCCACGCCGCTGAGCTACATGGATTACGTGATGGACAAGCTGGACATGGTCTTGCTGATGTCGGTTAACCCCGGCTTTGGCGGCCAGAAGTTCATCCCGGGCACCCTCGACAAGCTGCGAGAAGCCCGTCGGAAAATCGACGAAAGCGGCCACAACATTCGCCTTGAGATCGATGGCGGCGTGAACACCGACAACATCCGCGAGATCGCCGAAGCCGGCGCCGACACCTTCGTGGCCGGCTCCGCCATCTTCAAAACCCCGGACTACAAAACCACCATCGACGCCATGCGCGCCGAACTGGACGCAGCCCGCAAGGCCCGGGGCGAATGAGCCTGAAAGGCCTGTTCAACCCCCGCTGGCCGGGGGTTGCCCTGTTTGATCTGGACGGCACCCTGGTAGACAGCGCGCCAGACCTGGCCGAGGCGGTGGATCTTACCCTGCGGGAGCTTGGCCGCGCGCCGGCCGGTCTGGAAAAAGTTCGCCCCTGGGTGGGCAACGGTGCGAAGGTCCTGATCCGCCGGGCCCTGGCCGGCAAGCGGGACTGGCAACCGCCTCGCCCGGAAGACGACGAGCTGATCGACAGCGCCCTGGAGATCTTCTTCAAACACTACCGGCACACCAACGGCAAGTACGCCCGCGTCTACCCCGGCATCAAGGAATGTCTGGACCACCTGAGAAGCTGTGGTTGCCGCATGGGCGTGGTCACCAACAAACCCCAGCAGTTCGTCGCCCCACTGCTGGAGCAAACCGGATTGGCTGATTATTTCGAGCTGACCCTTGGCGGCGACGCACTGCCCGAGAAAAAGCCCGAACCGGCACCTGTGCTGCATGCCATGAAAGAGCTTCACGGCACCGTGGGCACCACGGTCATGATCGGTGACTCCGACAACGATGTGAATGCAGCGCTGGCTGCCGGCATTCCCTGCGTGGCGGTGCGCTATGGCTACAACTCAGGCGCTGCCATCGACAGCCTGGGGGCGGATGCGGTGGTGGATTCGCTGGTGGAGCTTTTGTAAGCACACTTTACTGGCCCGGCGTCAACCACCCCGTCAATCGAGCGACCGCCCGATACAGCCAACTGCCAATATACAGAGCGGGCAACAGCAGCAAGAACCACCCAACAACCTGCACCGCCCAGGCCGGGTAGCCCAGCACTTCTGCCACTTCGGCGAAAAGGTCACTGATCAGGCCGGGATTGGTAACCATCAGATAGCCCACACCCACCACAGCGGGCCACCTGGCGTAACGGGCGGACTTGAGCATCATTCGCCCGCCGTTCACCAGTCGTGTGGCAAGCGCCGCCGAGCGAGTGCTTCGGGCCGCACCCTTTGAGGACACACCAATAGCACGTCCCAACCGCAAAACCTTCAGGGTACTGGCGCCGACCAGCACATCCAGCGATGCCCAACCGATGTCACCGGCGGAGATCTCTTCCCCGGTGCGCTGACGAATCTCCAGGTTACGGATACCACTGGCAAAAAACTGATTGAGGTTCTCCAGCACCCGCTCGGTCATGATCCACTTGACCTCTCCCTGATCATCAACGACGAACTGGCCCAGAAAATCATGCCCTTCGTGCTGAATGAAGCCGATGGCGTACCAACCCCGCTCCACTGGCCTTAACGGGGCATTCCCGGCAGCCTCGGGGCTTTCAGTGGCATCGGGGTTTTCGCCATCACCAAAATACGCCTTCAGCGACTGGTAGCGGTCAGCCAGGTTGTTCATCAGTTCGATAGAACCGATCGGGTTGGCCAGAAAGTAATGGATGGGCGGCAGGACATGTTCACCATAAAGCCGGAGAACGTCCTGAAACTCTTCCTCTGGACCGTACAGGGGGAAAAGCGCTCGCGTCATATCCGGATAACGCAGATAGGCCGCGCGGGCCTTGAGAAACAGCAACTCGTCGTCCGTCATGTCCAGCAGGGCTGCCTGGAGCTCCAGCGGTTCGTTTTCGATGCCGGGCAATTCGCCCAGGGAGTCTTCGGCCTGAATGCGAACCAGCCTTTCCTCGATAGGCATGGGGTGGGAGCGGACCGTCGCCACCAGCGCGATCACCAGAGCCAAAGCACCGATGAAGAGAAACTTTTTCACAGTCTTACCCGCCCGGCTTTAATGCCGGGAACAAAGAAGATCCTTGAGTGTAGAGGCTGGGCACAGCCATGAGAAGCGTTGCGGGCAGACGCGTCAGGGCCTCGAAGCTAGCGATTCAGTTCGTACGCACACATATTCACGGCCGTGGCCAAATTGAGCGATTCCAGAACACCGGCGCCTGGAATCGAGTACGCGGTGACATCCAGCCCGGCCAGTTCGTCATGGGGGACGCCGCGCGCTTCATTGCCAAAGATAAAGCACTGCTCTCTGGTAAACCCTTCACTGGAAAGCGGTGCGCCTTCGATATCCAGGCACGCGAAGTGATCAAATCGAGTTTTCAGCTCATCGAGGCTGACATCCAGCTCAATGGGCAAGTGGAAAATCGCCCCCATGCTGGCACGCACAACCTTGGGATTGTACGGGTCCACACTGTTGGGGCTTAATACGCAGCGAAATCCCCCGAACCAGGCCAGGGTTCGCAGAATGGTCCCCAGATTGCCCGGGTCCTGGACTTCGTATAAATAAATGGTTTTTCCCCGGGTTGTTTCACCCGCATTGGCACAAGGCGCAGATTGCTGCTCAGCGGTACGAAACGGCACCACCGCCACAATGCCCTGTGGGGTCTGCGTATCGGCGATTTTTTGCATTTGCCTGTCGGTAATACGCACCTGTTCCAGCGATGTCGCCACGTCGCCATAGCTTTCACTGACATAAACTTTCGCCTGCCGGAATGCGGGAACGGCTTTGGCCGCCTTTTCCAGCTCCAGGATCAGGTGCTCACCTTCCACCAAAAAGCAGCCCAGGTCTTTGCGGCCTTTCTTCTTGTGCAGCTTTTTTATGTCATCCAGTTTCATCGTGCGTTACTCAACCAACCAAAATCGCATCTACCACTGCTGTGCCACTCACCCGCCCAAATCAGGCCAGAATGGCCACAGTGCCTGCAAAGCAGGCGAATACTAGCATGGATCGGGATTTCCCGGTGTTACAGCCCTCTGCCTGAGCAGGTATAATCCGCGCATCATTCAGGTTCGACTTAGAGCAATGACATGGCCAGATCCAAAAGCAGCCAGCAATGGCTTGATGAGCACGTCAACGATGTATATGTGAAACGCGCGCAAGCCGATGGCTATCGCTCCCGCGCCAGCTACAAACTGCTTGAACTGATTGAGAAGGACAAGCTGGTCCGACCCGGCATGGTGACCATGGACCTTGGCAGTGCGCCGGGCGGCTGGTCGCAGGTATTGGCGAACATTGTCGGCGCCAAAGGCCGGGTGATCGCGTCCGATATCCTGCCCATGGATTCCATTGCGGGTGTGGACTTCATCCAGGGCGACTTCACCGAAGACGACGTCTTTGACGACATCATGGCCACCCTGGATAACGCCCCGGTGGATCTGGTGGTATCGGACATGGCTCCCAACATCAGCGGTATCAATGTGGCCGACCAGGCAGCTTCCATGTATCTGGTGGAGCTGGCTCTGGATATGGCCCGCCAGGTCCTGAAACCCGGTGGCTGTTTTGTCGCCAAGGTGTTTCAGGGGGTAGGCTACGACGAGTACCTGAAAGACGTGCGCACGTCGTTCAACAAGGTGCTGATTCGCAAACCTGATGCGTCACGCGCCCGCTCCCGCGAAGTCTACGTGGTGGCCAAAGGCTTCAAGGGCTAGCCGCGCGCCTTCTTGACGCTTGGCTTGCGTGGCCGTTTTGACTTTGGCCCCGTGTTCTTATCAACAAGTTTACCGCCAGGCTTGCCGCCCGGCCGGTTTTTATTTCCGCCCTTGCCGGGTTTCGCCGGTTTGCCCGACGGCTTCCCTGGCTGTTGCCGGCCCTTGGGGTTAGCGCCGGCTTTTTTGGCTTTGGGCGGGCCACCACGTTTCTGACCGGGCTTTTTACCGGACCGTTTCTGCGTGGTTTTCTGCCCGGCAGGCGCCTCAGACGTTGAGTCTTTAATGGCGTCCATAATACCGTTCAGCTCTTTTTGAGTGAGATCGCGCCATTCGCCCACGGCCAGGCCCTTGAGATTCACATTCATGATGCGAACACGTTCGAGTTTGACCACATCGTAACCGAAGTGTTCGCACATGCGGCGAATCTGGCGGTTCAAACCTTGCACCAGGGTAATTCTGAAGACCCTGGCGGACTCCTGTTGCACCTTACACTTCTTGGTCATGGTGCCCAGAATCGGCACCCCGTTGGCCATGCCCTGAATAAAGCCCTTGGTAATGGGCTTATCCACTTCCACCAGATATTCTTTTTCATGGTCATTGCCCGCGCGCAGGATCTTATTCACCAGGTCGCCGTTACTGGTCAAAAAGATCAGGCCCTGGGAATCTTTATCCAGGCGACCAATGGGAAAGATTCGGGTACCGTGGCCCACAAAGCGCTGGATGTTATTGGGCTCACTGGTGTCCGTCGTGCTGACGATACCCACGGGTTTATTCAGTGCAATGAACACAAAGTCGTCAGCCTCTGGCGGCTCAACGAGTTGCCCGTTGACCTTCACCGTATCCCCGGGCATGACAAGGTCGCCCACCACAGCAGGCCTGCCATTCAAAGACACATTACCCTGTTCAATATAACGGTCCGCTTCCCGGCGAGAGCACATGCCGCTGCTGCTGATGTATTTATTGAGACGGGTCGACGAGGCATTCGGCATAGGTAACGGCTTATCTTGAGGATTGAGTTAAAATCAGACTGCGGCCAGAACGGCACCAGGCTCGCAGCCGTCGCCCGCCTATCTTAGGGTATTCGCGCCTTCTGCTCTATGGTTAACACCGTGCAGCGGATTGTTAAAGCCTGCCCGGCCAGTACCAAGGATACCCCCTCGGCAGTTCAATACTGGCGTTTTCGCTATCACCGGTGTTTGTATTGCGTGGGGCAATACCCTCTGTTCACCCGGGGGTCGCGTAACCCCAGGTGCTTGGTTGAACGCCCGGACACCCTTGCCCGCCAAAGGTTAAAACTGCCCCGTTTCAGGCGACGGCGCATAAAACGAATGACCTCTTTCTCTTTTAGGCCAAATTGAGCCTCAATTGCCTCAAACGGCGTCCGGTCTTCCCAGGCCATTTCAATAAGGCGGGACTCTTCCGCTTCCGTCAGTTGCATTATTTTCCTCATTCGGCTCGTTTGCCCGGCTATTTACGCCACCGCTGCCAAATGGATTCATGAGGCCGAATGGCCCCTGCTCAATTTCCACCCCGGCAACCCGATATTGTACCGGGGCCGGCTGGCTGCAATAATCCTTCTCTTATTCTCTTGCGACCCGGCAACAGTAAATCAGGCAACACGGTGAGTCCCATGGCGAGCATCTTCAGCAACACAATGAACCAGTAATGCCGTCATGATTCTGATGATCGACAACTTCGATTCCTTCACCTTCAACGTGGTGCAGTACCTGACCGAGCTGGGTGGCGAGGTGCGGGTGGTCCGCAACGACGAGATCACGGTTGAAGCCATGGAGGCGTTGCGCCCGGAACGGCTGGTCATTTCGCCCGGGCCGTGCACGCCAAATGAGGCGGGCATTTCGATGGCAGCCATTCGCCATTTTTCCGGCAAGCTGCCGATCCTGGGCATTTGCCTGGGCCACCAGGCCATTGGGCAGGTGTTTGGCGGGCAGGTGGTGCGCGCCGAGGCGATGATGCACGGCAAGGTCTCGCCCATGTTGCACGCCAGCACCGGGGTGTTCCGGGGGCTGAACAATCCGTTGAACGCCACCCGTTACAACAGCCTGGTAATCGACAAGGCCAGCCTGCCGGATTGCCTGGAGATCACAGCCTGGACCCAACACGCGGACGGCTCGGTGGATGAGGTCATGGGCGTACGCCACAAAACGCTGCCCATTGAAGGGGTACAATTCCACCCGGAATCGATCATGACCGAGCAGGGCCACGACTTGCTGCGCAACTTTCTGACAACCTGAGGGGCCACAATAGATGGACATGAAACAAGCACTGAACCGCATCGCCTCCAATCTGGACCTCTCCCGGGAGGAAATGAAAGACGTGATGCGCATCGTGATGAATGGTGAAGCCACCGACGCCCAGATTGGCGCGTTTCTGATGGGCCTGCGCCTGAAAAGTGAAACCATTGACGAGATCACCGGCGCCACCGAGGTGATGCGAGAGCTGGTGACAGGCGTCACCGTCAACGCCGACCCGCTGGTGGACATTGTCGGCACCGGTGGCGACGGCGCCAATCTGTTCAACGTGTCTTCGGCTTCGGCCTTTGTGGTGGCGGCCGCCGGCGGTTTTGTCGCCAAGCACGGCAACCGGGGCGTGTCCTCCAAGAGCGGCAGCGCCGACCTGATCGAGAAAGCCGGCATCAACCTGGACATGAAACCGGAGGAAGTGGCCCGCTGCGTGGAAGAAATCGGCGTGGGCTTCATGTTCGCCCCGGCCCACCACGGCGCCATGAAGCACGCCATCGGCCCGCGCAAGGAGCTGGGCTGCCGCACCATTTTCAACATCCTCGGCCCCATGACCAACCCGGCCGGCGTGAAACGCCAGCTGATCGGTGTGTTCACCAAAGAACTGTGCCGCCCCATGGCGGAAGTCATGTATCGCCTGGGCGCCGAGCACATCATGGTGGTTTGCTCGAAAGACGGGCTGGATGAAATCAGTCTGGCCTCGGCTACTCATGTGGCAGAGCTGAAAGATGGCGAGATCACCGAATATGACATCACCCCGGAGGATCTGGGCGTGAAGAGCCAGTCGCTGGTGGGGCTGACGGTGGATTCCTCCGAAGAGTCACTGGCACTGATCAAGGCGGCCTTTGGTCGTACCCACGATGAAACCACTGAAAAGGCCCGTGACATGATTGCCCTGAATGCCGGCGCGGCAATCTACGTGGCCGGTCTGGCCGATACCGCCAAAGAAGGCGTGGACATGGCGCTGGATGCCATGGGCTCTGGACTGGCTGCCGGCAAGATGTCCGAGCTGGCTGATTTTTCGCAGTGTTTTTGATGCCGGTTTGCTGACTTTGTAGCCGGCCTATCAACAAAGCTGGATGGAGCCGGTGGTGAGGTGCTTTCCAAAACTGTCTGCAGCCATGGATGGCTGCAGTCAAGCCCTACAGGGACGTACTTGTGGGCGTGTTTTGGAAAGCACCTCACCATCGGCTCCTGCACCCAATTTTACGAGCCTGATATGACCGAACGACATCTGGATAAAACTCCCACCATCCTGCGCAAAATCGTGGAACGGAAGTGGGAAGAAATCGAAGAGCGTAAGCCGAAGGTTTCCGAGGCGGACTTTAAAGCCATGGCAGGCGACCAGCCACCGGCGCGGGGATTCGCCAATGCCTTGCGGGCGCGCATTGAACAGCAGACCCCAGCGGTCATTGCCGAGATCAAGAAGGCCTCCCCCAGCAAGGGCATCATTCGGGACCCGTTCATTCCGGAACAGATCGCCGAAAGCTACGAGCGTGGCGGCGCGGCATGTTTGTCGGTACTGACCGATCATGATTTCTTCCAGGGCCACGAGGACTACCTGAAAGCGGCCCGCGCCGCCTGCAGTCTGCCGGTGATTCGCAAGGACTTCATGGTGGCGCCGTACCAGGTGTACGAAAGCCGGGCCATGGGCGCGGACTGCATCCTGCTGATTGCCGCCTGCCTGAGCAGGCACCAGATGCAGGAACTGGAGGGCATCGCCCACGAAATCGGGCTGGATGTGCTGGTGGAAGTGCACAACGGCGAGGAAATGGACGACGCCCTCACCCTGGGCACGCCGCTGGTGGGTATCAACAACCGGGACCTGCATACCTTCGAGGTCTCGCTGGACACCACCTTTGCGCTGCACGAGCGAATCAGCAAAGAGCGCCTGACCATCACCGAAAGCGGCATCATGGCCCGCGACGACGTTCAGGCCATGACCAGCCGGGGCATTTACGGCTTTTTGGTGGGCGAATCCTTCATGCGGGCGCCGGAGCCCGGCGAGAAACTGCGGGAGTTGTTTTTCCCCGCCGGTTAAGCGCCGCTTCCCGCCAGCATCAGCCGGCCTATTCCGCCAGCGCCTCCTGCATCACCTGCTGGAGGTGCTCGGGCAGCTCGCCGGCCAGCGCCAGGGCCGCTTTGTGCCCGCGCGGAGTCATTTTCCCCCAGGTACGGCGCACGATGTGTACCCATTTTTCCCGGTCATAATCCGGGTTGTCGTCGAAGAACTGGCTGAAATAGCGCTCCAGGAACACCATACAGGCCACATCTTCAAGTAACTGGGTGTCCTCGTCTTCCCGCAGCTTGCGTTTGGTGAGAATGGTCTCCACCCGTTCGCACTCTTCGACGGGGTAACCACAGTCCGCCATGATTTCCGCTGCCCGGCGCCCATGCATGCGACCGCAAGCCTGGCGCCACTGGTAGTAGTTCTTTTTCCCTTCCCCGTAATCCGAGCGCGGCAGGGTCCAGCGCTCGATGTGCTGGGCCCTGCAGGCAATCTGCATTCGCTCGCTGGGTTCAGGCTCCAGCTCGAACAGCCAGCGGGTCATGTGCTGGCTGTAGGCGTATTCCTTGGGCAGGGTCTGGTGGCCAACCTGTTCCTGATTGGGGTCCTGAAGGTTGGCCTGGTCAATGGCCTCGATGGCGCAACTCAGCTTGTCGCTGTCAGTCATGGTTCCTTATCCCTGAATGCATTCAAACCGAAGCGGAGGGCCGGGCACTGATACGGTCATACCAGGCCTGCAAATGCTCCTGTTCCGGGGCAATACGAATCTTCACCACGCGGGCAAAGGCAATCGTCACGAAGGCAGAAATGTCGGCGGCCGTGAAACGGCCACAGCAAATGTAATCCCGGTCGGCCAGATGCTCATCAAGAAACATCATGAAATCCTGCACCTGGGTGCCGCATTCGTCCCCCCATTCCTTGATCGGCTTCATGCGGTCCCTGAAATAGCCGGTGCCATGCTGAAAGCACATGGTGGTGGGCTGCATCAGATAGAATTCGATCCAGCGCAGCCACTGTTCAATCTGTGCCTTTTCCAGCGGGGTGTCACCCAACAGGTGCGGGGTATCCGGGTAGGCCTCCTCGAAATACCTGCAAATGGCCAGCGTCTCGGAGATGCAGGTGCCGTCGTCCAGCTCCAGCACCGGCACTTTTTTCATCGGGTTGCGGGCGGTAAATTCAGGGGTCAGATTTTCGCCCTTTACAATGTCGACCTGTTCAAACCGGGCCTTGTCCAGCAGACCTTTTTCGGCCATGAACATGCGCACACGTCGGGGGTTGGGGGCAGTGCTGGTTTCGTAGATTTTCATCTTGTTATTGGCTCCATAAAATCACAGTCACAGGTTTTTGAGACTGACCGCAAAGGCCGATTACGTCAAGGTATCTCGCCGTTTCCGGCAAGAAGGGTTACCCTTGGCCCATTCAGGTTTCCGGAGGCGCCAATGAGCATCAAACTCTATCAATTCTGCATTTCCCATTATTCCGAGAAAGTGCGCTGGGCGCTGGATTACAAGGGCATCAACTACCAGCCGGTGAACCTGCTGCCCGGGCAACACCGAAAAACCATCCTGTCCCTGACCCGGGACGAGTCGTCAGTACCGGTGCTTGATCATGACGGCGAGATTGTCCAGGGCTCTTCACGGATTCTTGATTACCTGGATGAGACCTTCCCCGACAACCCGCTGGCACCGGCAGACTCTCAACAGAAGGCGCAGGCACTGGCCTGGGAGAAAAGGCTGGATGAGGAAGCCGGGCCGGCAATCCGCACCTGGATCTACCATTACTTCCTTCAGCGCCCGAAAGTCGTGGTGCCCATGCTGACGGCCGGCACGCCTTTCTACAACCGCATCCTGCTCAGCCTGGCCTTCAGCCGGGTGGACGAGATTATGCGCGAGGCGATGAAGATCAACCAGAAAACTGCGGATCAGGCCCAGGAAACCCTCGAGAGCCTGTTAACGGAGCTGGCAGAGGTGTACCGAAAACAGCCGTTCCTGGCCGGAGAGCACTTCACCCGCGCGGATATAACCGCCGGCGCCCTGCTGGCGCCTTTATTCATGCCGCCCCAGTACCCGGTGCCCTGGCCCAAACCCCACAAGGTGCCCCGGCCCGTTCAAGCCTGGCTGAAAGACTGGCAAGCCACCGTGGAACCAGTGGCCCGAATGTACCGCGAAAACCGTTAGTCGACCCCTGCACTGAGAGCCCTGAGAGCAAGGCGCAGTGGCGAAGGTTTGGTGGCGCCAAATCGAGCCGCTGCAACGTGGCTATCGATATTCTCACGCTCAGCGGGTGCCGTGGACGACCATGGTTTTGCCTTTTACGCGCACCAACCCCTGGTCTTCGAGGGTTTTCAGCACCCGCCCCACCATTTCCCGGGAACAACCGACAATGCGGCCGATTTCCTGGCGGGTGATCTTGATCTGCATGCCGTCGGGATGGGTCATGGCGTCCGGTTCCTTGCTCAGGTCCAGCAGGGTGCGGGCCACGCGGCCGGTGACGTCCAGGAATGCCAGGTCGCCCACCTTGCGGGTCGTCTGGCGCAGGCGCGAAGCCATCTGTTCGCCAATGAAGTAAAGCACGCGCGGATCTTCCTTGGCGATTTCCCGAAACTTGGTGTAGCTGATCTCCGCCACTTCGCACTCGGTTTTTGCCCGCACCCAGGCACTGCGCGAATCCATGTTATCAAACAGGCCCATTTCACCGAAAAAAGCGCCGGCGTTCAGGTAGGCCATGATCATTTCCCGGCCCTCATCGTCTTCGATGATAACCGTGACCGACCCCTTGATGATGTAGAACAGCGAATCGCTCTTGTCGCCAGCGTAGATGATCGTGCTTTTGGCGGGATAGTGCCGGCGATGACACTGGGAAAGGAAGTAATCTAGGTGTTGGTTTTTCTGCTCAACAGGCTTAACGATGGTAGCCATGGTACGGGGCGAGCCTCCTGGGAATCTGCCGGTAAGTGGTCGTTGTTATTGTTGCTATTTCCCTGCAGACAATACGGATTAACGATACTGCTACTTCTTATAACAAGAAGGTTAAGGTTCGGCAACTCGCAGCATTTCTAATGTAGCCTGCTACGACAGGGCTTCCAGCGCGTTCAGGCAGCTGTTCAGAGCGCCTGTCTGTGCTAGCATCCGCCAGACTTTTCCCCTAATTGGCGATTCAAAAATCGGGAGCACCAACACCATGAAAGCAACCATCGACTGGACCGGCAATGCCAGTTTCAAGGCCACCAGCGGCACCGGCCACAGCATCCAGATGGACGGCCCGCCCGACCATGGGGGCGAAAATCTGGGGCCCCGTCCGATGGAAATGCTGTTAATGGGGCTGGGTGGCTGCTCCTCGTTCGATGTCATGAACATCCTGAAGAAGGGCAGGCAGGATGTGACGGCGTGTCACACCGAACTGGAGGCCGAACGGGCGGACGCTGTGCCTTCGGTGTTCACCAGGATTCACCTTCACTTCGTGGTGACCGGCCACAACCTGAAAGAAAAGCAGGTTCAGCGGGCGGTCAGCCTGTCCGCCGAGAAGTACTGCTCGGCCTCCATCATGCTGGAAAACGCCGGCGTTGAGATTACCCACAGCTATGAAATCCGGGACGCCGATTAACCCCATCCGTCCCGGAAATTGCGGACAGTGAAAAGCGTTTGTAAAACCTATTCACTAGCCTGGGTGCTGTGCATAATACGCCCTTTCAATACCGGTCTGCGCAATAGGTGAACAATGACCACAGAAAGCAAACTGCAGCTGCACGGGTTCAACAACCTGACCAAGTCCCTGAGTTTCAACATCTACGATATCTGTTACGCGCAGACCGAAGAACAACGGGCGGCCTATATTGATTACATTGATGAGATGTACAACGCCGAGCGCCTGACCCAGATCCTCAGCGATGTGGTAAAAATTATCGGCGCCAACATCCTCAACATCGCCCGCCAGGACTACGAGCCCCATGGCGCGTCAGTCACCATGCTCATTGCCGAGCACGAGTTGACCGGCGATGAAGCCAACAACGAGGAATCGCCCGGCCCGCTGCCCGACACCATCGTGGCGCACCTCGACAAGAGCCACGTGACCGTACACACCTACCCGGAAAGCCACCCCCACGATGGCGTGAGTACGTTCCGGGCGGATATCGACGTGTCCACCTGTGGCCTTATCTCGCCGCTGAAGGTGCTGAACTACCTGATTCACAGCTTTGATTCGGATGTGGTCACCGTGGATTACCGTGTACGCGGCTTCACCCGTGACGTGGACGGCACCAAGCACTACATCGACCACGACATCAATTCGATTCAGAACTACCTGTCCGAGGATACCCAGGCGGCGTACCAGATGATTGATGTGAACGTGTACCAGGAGAACCTGTTCCACACCAAAATGATGCTCAAGGACTTCAATCTGGACAACTACGTGTTCGGTGTGAACGCCGAGGACCTGGATCCGGTGGAAGCCGAGTCCATCGAAAACAGGCTGCGCCGGGAAATGCTGGAAATCTTCTACTCCCGCAACGTGGAATAATCGATGATGCGGCAGCCTCCGGGCTGCCGTTTTTCTTTCTTCAGTTTTTTTGAACACACCCGCCAGAATTCTGCGTTTTCATCCTGCCTCTCGCACCGGTTTAATAAAGCTCATACCATTCGAGAGGAGAGCATCATGAGCTTGCGCGCCCTGAAACAGACAATTCCCGCCCTTGCCACATCCGACGGCGCCGGTGTCAGTATCAAGCGCTCCCTGGGGCAACGCCAGAGCGTGCGCATGGACCCGTTCCTGATGCTGGACGAATTCGGCTCAGACCAGCCCCAGGACTATCTTGCCGGCTTTCCGGCCCACCCGCACCGGGGCTTTGAAACGATTACCTATATGATTGAGGGGCACATGCTGCACGAGGATCACCTGGGTAACCGGGGCAACCTGCGTAATGGCGGCGTGCAGTGGATGACCGCCGGCCGGGGCATTGTGCACTCGGAAATGCCCCAGCAGGAATCCGGCACCATGCGGGGTTTCCAGCTCTGGCTGAATTTGCCTGCCGTCGAGAAGATGAAGCCCGCCGGCTACCGGGATATCCAGCCCGAAGACATTCCCGTGTTCAACCCACCCGGCGCGACCGTGAAACTGATTGCCGGTGAACTGGCTACCGACGGTGTAGGTATGAGCGGCGCAGTCACCGGTGGCTCCACCCAGCCGGTGTACGCCGATCTACACCTTGAACCAGAAGCGGAATTGTCACTACCGGTACCGGCCCGGCTCAACGCCCTGGTGTACCTGTATGAGGGTCAGGCCGAATTGCTGACCGGTGAAGAGCGGTTGCCGTTGCAGGTTTCTGCTGCCAGCGTGCTGGCCGAGGGTGACCGGGTGCATCTTCGGGCGGGTGCCGGCGGGGCCCGGCTTTTGCTGATTGCCGGCAAGCCCATCGGCGAGCCCATCGCCCAATACGGCCCGTTCGTTATGAACACCCGGGAGGAAATCGAGCAGACCCTGCAGGATTTCCGTGAGGGTCGGCTGACCGGCTGAGCCGAGTCACACCAAGCTGTCCAGCGACTTCGGTTTTTCAATCAGAAAGCCCTGGGCGTAATCCACGCCCAGTTGCTTTAGCGTGTCCAGCACGGTCCGGGATTCCACCTTCGCGGCAATCACTTCACGGTTCATGTAGTGGGCCATGTCCACCATGGATTTCACCATGGCCCGGTCGGTTTCGCTGCTGTCCACCCCGGCGGTAAAGGCACTGTCGATTTTAATCATATCGACCGGCAACTCCCGCATGAACTCGAACGAGCCTGGCCCACTACCGAAGTTGGCCAGACAAAACCGGCAACCCAGTTCCTGCATCTCGGCCATGAATTCGGCCACCGCCTGCACATCCTGAATGGCCGAGGCTTCGGTAACCTCGAACCAGAGGCGCTCGATGGGCGCGTCTTTCTGGCTGAGTTTTTCGTACACGAACTCCAGCAGGCCCTGGTCATTCAGCGAATGACCGGACAGGTTGATACAAACGCCGGCCACCTGCCCGGCATCCGGTGCTTTTTCCCGCAGCCAATCCAGCATGTGTCCCACCACCCAGCGGTCCACCACCTGCATACGGTCGTAACGCTCGGCCATATTGATAAAGTCCTGGCCAGTGATCATGCCGCCGCTGTCGTCGTACATGCTGATCAGGATTTCGTACTGGGTTGGCAACCTGGCCTGTGAGTGCAGAGGAATGATCTTCTGGCAACGCAGCAACATGCTCTCGTTGTTCGGGTCATTCAGGCCGGCCACCCGGGCCGCAATCTGCTCCTGGCGGCCCTGGTCGTCGCTGTCCGGAGCGTACGGGGAGACCTTCCCCGGCCCCTGCTTGCGGGCGTTGTACAGGGCGCGTTCCGAGGCCCGCAGCCAGCGGTCGGCACTCACCAGAGCCGGTAATTCGGGCACCAGGCCGATGTTGGCGGACAGTTGGTAATCCCGCCCGTTGAAAGTGAATTTCTCCGCTTCCAGCGCTTGCAGCAACTGCCGGGCCTGTAATTCATCGTGCTCGGAAGGTACCAGCATTCCGAATTCGGTGTCTGCCAGCCGGGCGACCGGCATGCCATCGGCGGTATGGCCCTTCAGAATGTCAGCCACCCGCTTGAGCGCCTGATCCGCCGCCTGGTAACCGGCGGTGTCACTGAGCAGCCGGAACCCCCGCAAATCCAGGTGCAGCAGGGTCCGGTTGTCCTCATGGTGCACCAGTTGCTGCTCCACCATGCGTTCGAATTCACGGCGGTTAAGCAGGCCAGTCAGCTCATCGTGGGTAGACACCCAGGACAGCTGGTCATACACACTGCGCACCATGCGGTCGATGCTTTCATCCACCAGTGGGCGGTCGTACTGAGTATCCGGCACAATAATGCCCTTGCGCATCTGCCGGGCCAGCTCGGGTAACTCCAGTTCCACCACGCGCATGCCCTGGTGATTGACAAAGACAAAGCGGCTGAAGCTGCGCGCTACCCACACCAGCCGGACATACTGGGGTTCGTCCGGGCGTGTCTGGTCACGCAGCCAATCCCCGGTGCGCAACTGCCGGGCACGGTTCATCCAGCGTTGCAGACTGCGCTGGTCCGGGTCATCCGAAAAGCGTTCAGTAACCGGATCCTGTCCTGTGTCGGGCCTGGCCGCCGGCACCTGAACCATTTCCGGGGCACTGTCGGGCTGGCGCACGAGAAAGCGCTTGAGTTCCTCGCGGATCTGGGACGACGGCAGGTGGTTACTGGAAATGGAGGCCAGGCCATCCTGGATCAAACGCAACAATTCCGGCAGGTTGACGCCACTGTCGGGGTCTTCACCGAAAGCCAGCAACGAATCGATCACCGCCAGGTAGTGCTGCCAGAGCTGGCTGTCTGGCCCCTGACGGATCCAGGTGAGCGACATCAGGTCCCGCCAGCCACTGTCCAGCAGGCTGATAATCGCTTTCGGCACCATTTTCCCCGCCAGACGACTGTCCAGGGCCTCGGCCACGGCGGCTTTCGAGTCCGCCACTTTCTGGGCACCCTCGGCAGCGGCGGTCACTCGTTCCACATTGCGGCGGTACACCAGGTTCTGACGGTCAATCAGAGTATCCAGTTCGGTCACCGTCTGCTCGAAAATACCGGTATCCTGCTCGAATTCGGTGGCAATCCGCTGCACCAGTTCGTCCACCCGGCGCTGCACCACCGGGTTCAGGCGTCCGCCTTTCACGCCCAGTTGCGCCAGACGGTTCATCACCGCCCGCACCGGGCTGTCCTTGTCTTCAAAGAAGGCCGGATTGTGCATCACCACTTTCAATACCGGCACTTCCAGCTGGCGCAGCCGGCTCTGGCCGAATTCACCCAACTTCGGACTTTCCACCACGCTTTTGAAAAAGCGGTCGACCACATCCAGGGTTTCCTGCTGCTCGTCGTCCAGGCGCAGGTTCTGTTGCTCACGGATCTTGCCCAATACCCGTTCCCGCAGGGATTCCGGCGAGGCACTGGCCGAAGGGGTAATCGTTTGCAGTTGCTGAAGCTGTGCCTGTAATTCGCTCGGGGAAACCGGCCGGGCGTTGGCGGGTAGCGGGCTGACATCGTTTTCACCCTGCGCCTGACGACTGGCCTGCAAGGTACCCAGCAGGTTGCGCACCGTGGAAAAGGCCGTTTGCGCGGCCCGGGCATAGCCCCGGAAATCGGTACCGGCCCGCTGATTGGCCCTGGCCGGCGACGCTTGAGGCGCCGGGCTGGAAGGCTCCGGCTCAACTGGAGGAGCTTCCGTGGCTTTGGCCGGCGGCGCTGGCTTTTCTGCGCTCCTTACCTGATCGCTAAGGTAACGGGACAGGTCCAGATCCGGCAGAACTCCCTGGCGAACCAGAATACTGTTGAGTTCCTGATACAGCGGTTCCAGTTCATTAATGACGGTGTCTTCGAAGACCTTCAGGCAGACCTTTTCCACTTCCCGGGAAACCCGCAACGGGGCCAGGGCCTGATGAAATGCCTCACACACGAGCGCCGGCCCCAGAGGATTATGGTGTCCGGTGCGGTTGGCAATAGCCAGTTCATCCAGGCGCAATTTCAACGGCAACAGTTCGCCCCGGAACCGGGTATCCGCCCGGGTGACCATGACCCGGACCGCCAGCCAGTCTTCAAATTCGTTTTTGTCCACGACCGACAGACTGCTGGGCGCCACGCCTTTTTGTTCGGGCTTGAGCGGGGCCTCCAGGTAACTGGCCATCGTTCTCCAGATCACTTTCTGGCGGCTTTTGATCAGGCCCGAACCATCCATATATTCATTTGCCAGCTGGTTGCTGCCAGCCTGCAGGGCAGACTCCCGCAGAGCTTCCACCGTGCGGGCGCAGCACTTGGCCATCAGCGGCTCAACGAACCGGATAATCGCCCGCGAAGACTGGCGCAAAACAAACTGCACCTGCTCACTGGGCGCTTTCAGACTGGAGGGCCTCTGGCTGACCTGGCCACCACACCACTGCAACATGGCGTCCAGCGCCTGGGGATTGGGGCGGGTCAGTTGAACGCCCATGGCGCCGTCAATGCGCCGGACCGGTTTGGCGTAGAGTTCGTGGCTGCGTTTGCCATCAGCGCTGCGAAAGCGCACCACCAGTTCCTCCGGCATGCCACCCACGAAGGCCCGGTCTAGCTTCACCGAGGTGTCGCTGGAGTAGCGAATGAACAACCCTTCGGCGCAAAAATCCGCAATACGGCACGGCAGGCTGAGCCCGTCATCGGTTTCGATCCGGGCAGCGAGCTTTATCGGCTGCCGCGTACTGCTACGACGCTCTTTCGGGTCCATCGTGTCCTGCCGTTGTTACAAAGGTTTGAAGAAAACCTTGGAGTTGCGCTGGGTGTTGTAGGTGGCCAGTTTCGGCCCCGGAAGCTCCTGCACCTCTGCCGGAAGAAAGCCCCGCTCCCGGAACCAGTGTTCAGTCTGGGTGGTGAGGATAAACAGTTTCTGAATACCTTTGCCCCGGGCCAGTTTCTCCACCATGGCAAGAATCTCGTCACCCCGACCGGCGCGCCGGTAATTGGGGTCAACGGCAAAACAGGACAATTCGCCGGCACCTTCTTCGGGGTAGTGGTACAGCGCGGCGCATCCCACCACGGTGCCATCCCTCTCTGCGACGACAAAATTGTCCACCTCGGTCTCAAGCATTTCCCGGGACCGGCGCACCAGTATGCCCTGCTCCTCAAGCGGCTGGATCAGCTCCAGAATACCGCCGATGTCCTCCACCCGGGCCTGGCGGATCTGCTCGTAATTATCGCCGCTGACCAGGGTACCGGAGCCGTCCCGGGTGAACAGTTCTTCCAGCAGGGCGCCATCTTCAGCATAGCTGATGATGTGAGCACGCCGCACACCTTTGACGCAGGCATTGCAGGCAGCTTTCAGCAGGGCCGCGTCATGCCCGGTCACACTGTTCGAAGCCAGCCGGTCAGCGGCCTGGCGTGCCGACAGCTCGCGAATGAGTGCGCCGTCTTCCTCCAGCAGGCCTTCGTCATCGATGAAAACAATGAGTTTTTCCGCTTCCAGCGCGGCGGCCACCTGGCTGCCCACGTCCTCATAAGAGAGGTTGAATGCGTCACCCGTTGGCGAGTAGCCCATGGGAGGCAGCAGAACGATATGCCCCAGTTCCAACAGCTGCTCAATGCCACGGGCATCCACCCGACGCACTTTGCCCGTGTAGCCGAAATCGATGCCATCCAGCACACCGACTGGCCTGGCGGTGACGTAATTGCCGCTGCTCACCAGAATGCGGGCGTTGTGCATGGGCGAGTTCACCAGCCCCATGGAGAGCTGGCTTTCAATGTAGGCCCGCAGGCCACCAATGGCTTCCATCACCAGCGGCAGCTGCTCGTCCGGGGTAATGCGCAGATTATTGGCGAACGAGGACTCCTGGCCGGCATCCTCCAGGCGCGACTGGATTTGCGGGCGGGCACCAAACGCCACCACCAGCTTCACCCCCAGGCTGCTGAGCAGGGCAATGTCGTGGATGATATTGATGAAGTTGCGGTGCTCAATGGCATCGCCGGGCATGGTCAGCACCACCGTGTGGCCACGGTGGGCATTGATGTAGGGCGATGAGTGGCGGAAGCCGTGCAGCCAATCGTTCGATTTCAAGCCTTACTCCCTTCAAGACAGAACTGTTGGATCAACCCTCGCAGGATATCCACGGTGGGCTGGAGTTGCGAGAGCTCCAGGTATTCATCCGGCTGGTGGGCCTGGTCAATGGAGCCCGGCCCCATCACCAGCGTTTCCATACCCAGTTTTTGCAGCCAGGGCGCCTCGGTGGCGAAGGCCACCGCGTGGGCGGTGTGGCCGGTCAGCTTTTCACAGGCTTTCACCAGGGCCGCATCGGCCGGAGTTTCAAACGGCGGTACACCGTCGAACAGGGGCTCGAAATTCAGGCCCAGCTGCCGACGTTCGGCCAGCGGCTGCAGCCGGCCCAGAATGGCCTGACGCAGGTTTTCCATATCCATGCCCGGCAGGGGCCGCAGGTCAAAATGCAGCTCGCAGCGGGCACAGATGCGGTTCGGGTTATCGCCACCGTGAATGCAGCCCAGGTTCAGGGTGGGTACCTGCACCCGGAAATTGGGGTTGCGGTACTGATCCTGCCATTGCCGGCGCAGGTCCAGCAATTCGGTCAATGCCTCGTGCATGCCTTCCAGTGCGCTGCGTCCCAGTTCCGGGTCGGAAGAGTGGCCGGATTGCCCCTCAAACACCAGCCGCTCCATCATAATGCCCTTGTGCATGCGCACCGGCTGCAGGCGGGTGGGTTCACCGATCACCGCATAGCGCGCCGTGGGCCTGCCGGCTTCCGCCAGCGCCCTGGCGCCGTTCATGGAGGTTTCCTCATCGGCGGTCGCGAGGATAATCAACGGCTGCTGCAAGGGCTGATCAACAAACGCCTTTGCCGCCTCGATGGCCAGCGGGAAGAAGCCTTTCATGTCGCAGGTACCCAGGCCGTACCAGCGACTGTCCTTCTCGGTCAATGTGAACGGATCACTCTGCCAGCGCTTGTCGTCAAACGGCACCGTGTCGGTGTGGCCGGCAAGCACCAGTCCTCCTGGTCCGCTGCCGAGGGTGGCGATCAGGTTGTACTTGCCTGGCAGCCCCGGCACTTCAAGAATTTCGATGGTAAAGCCGAGCGCCTCCAGCCATTCGGCCAGGGTGCGGATCACCGCCTCGTTGCTGTGGTCCCAGTCTTTGGAGGCGCTGGAAATGGATGGCAGGCCAATCAGCCTGGTCAGCATTTCGCGCACGCCGGGCACGATATTGCCTGGGTGTGTGCCTGTGTGCATGGCTGCCTCCGGTCGGGTTACTGTTCTGGCCGGCCCCTGCGCCAGACTTCAAAGCGTGTGATGGCGCGCTTGAGTATCGGGTAAGCCACTTCACCGCTTCCAACAATGCGGGCGACTTCCAGTTCACGCTCGCCGATACGTTGCAACCGGCCTTCCACCTGGTTGCCATTGTTCAGTGTGACCCTTACCTGCCGACCTTGCCAGTTATTGGCCGCATCCAGTGGTTCGGGATACCACTGGCGCACTTCCGGGTCTTCCCGGGGCGTTACCGGTTCCAGGGCCTCGGGGGGCAAAGCCGGTTCGGCGATTTCACGGGCCGTCAGAAACACTTCCGGCACCCGCTGCCCGTTCCAGCGTACCGGCCAGCTCTCAACACGGTCTGCGTCGGTTTTATTAACCGGAATGCCCAGCGTTGGCGAACCGGGCTGCAGATCAAAGGCCAGCTCGCCGCCTTCATTCAGCCACTGGCGATACAGCGCCAGCAATTGCCGGCTGGGCTGGTAACCGCGGGCCTGCAGGCTGCTCTCCAGTGCCCGGGCAGCGTTGGCCAACCATTGTTCACGCTCAACGCCGGTTTCACGGACGCAATAGGCGGACAGCTTGCGCATCAGGCCGGCGTCACGCAGGGTCATTTCCACGGGCTGATCACTGCTTTGCAACACCTGCCCGGGCGACAGCGGACTGATGCGACCACCCGGCCAGCGGGCTTCCAGGCTGCCAAGGTCGCCGGCGTTCAATTCCAGGCTCAGGGTATCCGGGGTCTGGTTCAGGGTAACGTCGCCGGCCAGGGCATCAATGCCCATGCGCAGCAGATCACCACTGCCCGGCTGTTGTCGGGCGTCCGGGCCACAGGCGAGAGCGAGCATTGGCGGCTTTTGCGGTTCAGATGTCACCTGCGTGCCCGGCTGGGCCTCGAGCCAGTTGCGGAACATGGCCGGCTCCAGCGCCAGGTTCACGCCCTCGGCGGTGACCTGCCAACGGGCGGGCAGGGCCTTTGGATCCAGCAGGGTGGTCAGCAGACTGAGCGGCGAGCCGGCGTCGAACACCAGCTTCCCGATGGTCACCGGCTGGGTCAACCGAAAGTCTTCCCAGGCGGACTCTTCCAGCACCAGGGTACCCGCCAGGCCGGAGCCGATCTGCCCGCGATGCACCACGCCATGGTCAGAGAGGGCCGAGCGGGCTTGCTTCAGGCGCTGGTCAGCCAGATACCAGACGCCGGCCTTGTAGCCGGCAAACGCGACAATCCCTGTAATCACCAGAAAAGACAGCAGGCGTTTCATCCGTTGGCTCCCGCTCGAGTTGTCAGTTGCGTGAAACCTCAGTTACGTGAAATCAGAGTACCGACACCTTCATCGGTGAAGATTTCCAGCAAGCAGGCGTGAGCAACCCGGCCATCAATGATGTGGGCCGTTTTCACGTCGTTTTCGACGGCGTTCAGGGCACAGCGGATTTTTGGCAGCATGCCACCGTGAATGGTGCCGTCGTCAATCAGGTCATTGACTTGCTTGGCGGTCAGGCCGGTCAGAACCTTGTCGTTCTTGTCTTTCAGGCCGGACACGTTGGTCAGCAGAATCAGCTTCTCCGCTTTCATGGCCTCGGCCACCTTACCCGCGACAAGGTCGGCGTTGATGTTGTAGGACGCGCCGTCCGGGCCCACGCCAATAGGGGCAATCACCGGAATGACGTTGCTGCGGGTGAGCATGTCGATGACATCCACATTCACGCTGGCCACCTCGCCCACGTGCCCGATGTCGATGATTTCCGGGCGCTCCAGTTCTTCCGACCGGTTCACCACTTCCAGCTTTCTGGCGCGGATCAGGTTGGCGTCTTTGCCGGTCAGGCCGACAGCGGTGCCGCCGTGGGAGTTAATCAACGAAACTATTTCTTTGTTGACCTGGCCACCGAGCACCATTTCCACCACGTCCATGGTTTCGGAATCGGTCACCCGCATGCCATTCACAAAGCGGGACTGGATATTCAGGCGCTCCAGCAGCTCGCCAATTTGCGGACCACCGCCATGCACCACGATCGGGTTGATACCCACCAGCTTCATCAGTACCACGTCACGGGCGAAACTGCTCTTCAGTTCCTCGTTTTCCATGGCGTTGCCGCCGTACTTGATAACAACGGTCTTGCCGGTGAAGCGTTGTATGTAGGGCAGGCCCCGGCTTAGTACCGAGGCGACTTGCATTGCGGTTTCACGATCCAGCGCCATGGTTTGGTCAGTTTCCTTGCAGGTCAGAATGGGTTGTGGTCAACAGGGTTCAGAAATCCGGGTTCACCGTCGGGGCCGCTTTTTGCAGCTGCTCGCGGAACACCGACTTGATGCGTTCCAGGGCATCGTCGGTTTCCGCCTCAAAGCGCAACACCAGCATGGGTGTGGTATTGGAGGCACGGCACAGGCCCCAGCCATCGGTGTAGTCGACCCGAATGCCATCAATGGTACTGATGCTGCCGTCGCCAAAATCACCCTGCTCACCCAGGCGTTCAATGATGCCGAATTTCTCACTTTCCGTAACTTCGACGTTCAGCTCCGGCGTGCTGATATCTTCCGGAAAATCGGCAAACACATCGTCGCTGTGCCGGTCTTCGATCCCCAGGATTTCCAGCAGGCGGGCGGCGGTGTACAGGCCGTCATCAAAGCCGTACCAGCGCTCACCGAAGAATACATGGCCACTCATTTCACCGGCCAGCAAGGCACCGGTTTCCTTCATTTTGGCCTTCATCAGCGAGTGGCCGGTTTTCCACATGATCGGCCGGCCGCCGGCTTCGGAAATCACGCCGGCCAGGCGGCGGCTGCATTTCACGTCATACAGTACGTCAGCGCCCGGGTTCCGGGACACCACATCCTTGGCCAGCAGCATCATCAACCGGTCCGGCCAGATGATCTTGCCGGTGTTGGTGACCACACCCAGGCGATCGCCATCGCCGTCAAAGGCCAGGCCGAGATCGGCGCCGGTTTCGTTCACTTTGGCGATCAGGTCTTTCAGGTTGGCCGGCTTGCCCGGGTCCGGATGGTGGTTGGGGAAATTGCCATCCACCTCGCAGTACAGCGGTACCACCTCGCAGCCCAGCTCTTCAATCAGCATCGGGCCGAGCTCACCGGCAATGCCGTTGCCGGCATCCACCACCACCTTCAGCGGTGCGGCCACGGCGATATCACCAACGATGCGGTCCAGGTAGGCCCGGCGCACGTCTTGCTGGCTCTGCTCACCCTGGCCGCTGCTGAAATCGGCAGTCAGGGTGCGCTGGTAAAGTTTCTGTATGGTGTCGCCGGACAGGGTTTCACCGCCCAGCATGATCTTCAGACCATTGTAATTGGCCGGGTTGTGGCTGCCGGTCACCATCACACCGGAGCCGGTCTGCAGATGGTGGGTGGCAAAATACAGCACCGGTGTGGGCACCGCGCCAATATTGATCACATTACAACCGGTGGACATCACGCCCCGGGCCAGGGCCTCTGCCAGTTGCGGGCTGGAATGACGGCCATCATAGCCAATGCACAGCGATGTTATGCCACGATCAAACGCTTCCGAACCGATGGCCTTACCAATAACTTCCACCACCTCCGCTGACAGGTTCTGGTCAACGATGCCGCGAATGTCATAGGCACGGAAGATCTCCTGTTCGATAGTGACCGCCGGTGGGCGATTTTCGGCCACATCCAGCAGGTCGTCTTCGAATAGGGGCGAATCATCGCTGCCCGAACCGCTGTCGCCGGCCTTGCCGAAACCGAGCACATCCTCGTCGCCATCGAGCATGTCGATATCCGGCACATCGTTGTCCTGGAACAAAGGCGCTTCTTCGTCTGCCGGCTCGTCCTTGCCTGGCCTGGCCTTGCGGGCCGGTTTGGGCCGGGCGTTCTCGCCGGCTTTCGCCACCCGTTTCTCCACTACCTGGGACAGCCGGTAGAGCACCTCACCGGTCGCGGCCACCATATCCCAGCGGAAGGTGGGCAGTTTCACCTTCTCACCACCGAACACCTTGTGGGACCACTGCACCAGGGCGGTCATATCCCGGCGCAACCCACGCTGAGCGCCGGCCAGCAGAAGCCAGCACAGGATAATAGCCACCAGCACCGGCAAACCGACAAACAGGGCAACGGGCACCAGGCCAACCTGTGCCTGGCCACCAGCCGCCGGCGTGTAGGTCACCGACCAGTCCGGATTAAGCAGGCTGCGGGTTTCTTCCTGCCCGGAGCCGTTACCGGCGGCAATCACGGTCCGGCTGTTACCGGAAACCGTTTGCACCAGTGCCAGGCGCCCCTGCAGACCGGTTTGCTGAGGGCTCAGCAGTTGACTGATTTCACTGGCCGGATACACCGCCAGCAAAGTGCCGGCCACTGTGCCGGTACGGGGATTTTCAATGGGCGCGGCAAACTGGAAATACCAGCGATTGTCGCGGGGGAAGGCGTCCGGCACCAGGGAGCGGCCCTGCTCGGCCCGACGCAGCAATTCCAGGCCGGCAAAACCGAGCAGGGTCCGGGTGCTGCCAGTGCGCGGAATTTCCCGGCGCGGGAACACAAACACGCTTTCGGCACCTGGCAGCGCCGGCTTCAGCTCACTGGCCAGCGTGCTCTGGGCATCACCATTTGCCAGTCCATCAGCCACGTATGCCTGGCTGGCCACGGCTTTTACCTGATCCTGTCGCTGGGCGAAAAAGCGGTTGAGGGCCTTCTGGGCGATATCCGCCTGCATGGAAAGAGTCTGCTCACGGGTCTCTTTGGCGGCCGGGGTGAGTACCAGAAAGTGCAGCAAGGCGGTAATCGCTATGGCCGCGACCACCAGCACCAATGACTGGCTGGCAGCCACGGAACCCAGACGCTTGAGCTTAGAGGTCTGGCCACCGTTACTCTTGTCGCCCTTGCGACCAAATTTCTTTTTCTGGTTTTTGACCGGCTTTTCCTCACCAGCCGACGGATCCTGTGTCTTTTTCTTACCAAATTTCATAGAGCATCCCGCTTTATTTTGAGCTCCGGAGCCTTTGTATCCGGCAATTATAGACGCCCGTGGCCAGAACCGCGCACGGCGTGCTTTTCAATCAGTGGCGGCCGGTGGAGCCAAAGCCGCCCTCGCCGCGTGTACTGGCGTCAAACTCCGACACCACCTCAAAGTCCGCCTGAACCACTGGCACCAGTACCATCTGGGCAATGCGCTCGCCCACATTGACGGTAAATTCGGCCGAACCGCGATTCCAGCAGGACACCATCAGCTCACCCTGGTAGTCCGAATCAATCAACCCGACCAGATTTCCAAGCACGATGCCGTGCTTGTGACCCAGCCCACTTCGGGGCAGGATCATGGCCGCCAGGGAGGGGTCGGCGATGTGTACCGACAAGCCGGTGGGAATCAGCTCCGTTTGCCCCGGCTGCAATGTTAACGGCTGCTGCAGACAGGCTCTCAGGTCCAGCCCGGCCGAGCCGTCAGTGGCATAGTGAGGGAACGGAATCTCTCCGCCAATGCGCGGGTCCAGGATTTTCAGTTGGAAGGTCTTTTTGCTCATTCATTCACGCCTTGTTCACAGTGTTGGGCAATCAACGCCACCAGGCGCCCGGCGATCGCCTGTTTGGAGGCCGGGCCGATGTCGGCACGGCCTTCTGGCCAGAACACACTCACGGCGTTCTGGTCGCTGTTAAAGCCCAACCCGGGCACAGACACATCGTTGGCAACGATCATATCCAGTTTCTTGCGTTGCATTTTGTCGGTGGCATAACGCTCGACATCCCGGGTTTCAGCGGCAAAGCCCACGGTAAACGGGGCATCCGGACGGGCGGCGATGGTGGCCAGAGTATCCGGGTTGCGCACCAGTTCAAGCGCCATGGCCTCGCTGTTTTTCTTGATTTTATCGCCGGCGGTCGCTTTCGGGCGGTAATCGGCAACAGCAGCGGTGGCAATGAAAATATCGCAGCCCTCATCCACCGCCTGGCTGGCTGCTGCCAGCATGTCGGTGGCGGTTTGCACCGGCCGCATCTCCACGCCTCTGGGCACCGGCAAGGTGACCGGCCCACTGACCAGCACCACCACCGCCCCGGCACGGGCGGCAGCTTCGGCAAGGGCATAACCCATTTTGCCGGAACTGTGATTGGAGATATAACGCACCGGATCAATCGGCTCCCGGGTTGGCCCGGCGGTGATCACCACCCGCTTGCCAGCCAGAACAGACCCGGTTTGTGGTTCAGGCTGTGCCAAAACGCGATCCGCGAGGGCCTCAGGCTCCAGCATACGGCCGGGGCCGGTATCACCACAGGCCTGATCCCCCTGATCCGGGCCCCACACGGAAATCTGCGGATCTTCGGATAGCAGCGCCAGGTTGCGCTGGGTGCGGTGGTTTTTCCACATGGCCTGATTCATGGCCGGCGCCACGGCAATCGGTGCCTCGGTTGCACAACACACGGTCGCCAGCAGATCATCCGCCAGACCATGGGCCAGGCGGGCCAGAAAATCCGCCGAGGCTGGCGCCACCAGCACCTGGTCGGCCCACTTGGCCAGCTCGATATGGCCCATGCCGGCTTCGGCTTCCGGGTCCAGCAGGGAGGTGCGCACCGGCTCGCCGCTGAGCGCCTGAAAGGTGAGCGGCGCCACGAATGCCTCGGCACCGGGCGTCATCACTACGCGCACCTCGCAGCCCGCTTTTTTCAGCAGCCGCACCAGTTCGGCACTCTTATAGGCGGCAATGCCACCGGTAATTCCCAGCAAAAGTCGTTTGCCAGCCATGGGGACTCCATGAATTCCCTGAAATGAAAGCCACCTACGATACCACGACCGGCATCACCGGGCAGCCGCCGAGCGATTCCCAAATGTTACCTTTTGCAGTAACCTTTGCAATTGCCAAGCGATGCAGGATGCATCAACACTCAGACCCGCAAGGAAGCCGCCATGCCACAAACCTCCTGGCCCACCGACGAACGCCCCCGTGAACGCCTGTTGAACCACGGCCCGGAGTCCCTTTCCGATGCCGAGTTGCTGGCCATTTTTCTGCGCACCGGCACCACTGGCACGCCGGTCATGACCATGGCACGGCAACTGGTGGAGGAGTTCAGTGGTCTGCGCGGGCTGATGACCGCCTCGCGCCGGCAGTTCTGCGAGGTGAAGGGACTGGGCACCGCCAAATACGCCCAGGTGCAGGCCGCCATGGAAATGGCCCGACGGGTAATGGACGAACCCTTGCGCCAGGGTGATCCGCTGCGCTCACCCGCCGATACCCGGCGCTTTCTCACCAGCCGTCTGGGCACTTACCCGCACGAAGTGTTTGCCGGGTTGTTCCTGGACAACCGCCACCGTGTCATCCAGTACCGGGAGCTATTCCGGGGCACCATTGACGGCGCCGCCGTCTACCCCCGGGAAGTGGTGCGCCAGGCCCTTGAAGATAATGCCGCAGCAGTGATCTTCGCCCACAATCACCCCAGTGGCGTGGCCGAACCCAGCCAGGCGGACATTTCCCTGACCCGCAGGCTGAAAGAAGCCTTGGGCCTGGTGGATATCAGGGTTCTTGACCATATGGTTATCGGCCACGGTGAGGTAATATCGCTGGCCGAAAGAGGACTTATGTGATCGACAGGGACAAAACGTCCGGATTCTGGCCAAATTCCCAACAATTTTTTGCGTTGGCCGGCCAGTTCTGGTATAAAAGCGTCCCTTTCTGGAGGCGTCTGGCAGGCAGCGTTCCGTTCAAAGGCGCGAACAGGGGGCGAAACAAGGTTCCCCGGCAACCAGAGACGCATTAAAACGAATTCGTATTGATTATTAAGACCACTGCTCAGGTCGGAGGCAAGTATGTCCAGAGTTTGTCAGGTTACCGGTAAGCGTCCGGTTACCGGTAACAACGTTTCCCACGCGATGAACCACACTCGTCGTCGTTTTCTGCCGAATCTGCAGAACCACCGCTTTTGGGTTGAATCCGAAAAGCGTTTCGTGAAGCTGCGCGTTTCCACCAAGGGTATGCGCATCATCGACAAAAAAGGCATTGACGCTGTGCTGGCCGATCTTCGTGCCCGCGGCGAGAAAGTATAAGGAGCCGCATCATGCGCGAAAAAATCAAGCTGGTATCTTCAGCAGGCACTGGTCACTTCTACACGACCAAAAAGAACAAGCGTAACACCCCGGAAAAAATCGCTATGAAAAAGTACGATCCGGTGGTTCGCAAGCACGTTGAGTACAAGGAAGCCAAGATCAAGTAATTGCTCTTGTCTCCGAAAAAACCCGGCCTGGTGCCGGGTTTTTTTATTGCCCGGAAAAAAGCCGGAGGCTGCTAGAACGTTTCCAGGTAGCCCTTTGGCAGAGCCACATCCATGGCGATGGGCAGATGATCCGACATGGGGTAGCTGACCACCTCCGAACGCCGGATATCCAGCGACGGGCTGACCAGAATGTGATCCAGGGCCTTCTCCGGGCGCCAGCTGGGAAAACTGTGGGCGGTGGCCGGCAGCGGTACCAGATCGGCGTTTTTGAGCGGCGTTTGCGTTAGCAGCTGTTCGGCGTGGGCATTCATATCTCCCATCAGCACCACATGCCGGTAATCGGCAATCAGCTCGTGGATATAGGCCAGTTGGCGATGCTGGGCACTCTTGCTGAGCGACAGGTGCATCAGCACCAGCACCAGGGGGTCTTCTTCCATGCCGTAACGGGCAATAATGGCGCCCCGGCCCGGGATCAACCCCGGCAACTTGTGCTCGGTGACATCAAGCGGCCGGAACCGGCTCAGAAAACCGTTACTGTGCTGGGCCACCGGCCCGAGATTGCGGTTCAGCTGCTGATACCAGTACGGAATGCCGGCAGCCTCGGCCAGATATTGGACCTGGTTGATATAACCACTGCGCAAACTGCCACCGTCGCACTCCTGCAGGGCCACAACATCGTACTGACTGAGCAGCGTGGCAATACGGTCAAGATTCTGGAAACGCCGCCGATGGGGCAGCACATGCTGCCAGCTACGAGTCAGGTAGTGGTGGTAGGAAGAGGTGTTGATGCCCACCTGGATGTTGAAGGTAAGCAAACGGATGTGCCGATGCGGCTCGAATTCCGGCACATGATCGCTGCCCGAACAGGTACTGCACGGCCGCTCCCGATTCTTCAGAAGTTCGTCAAGCTGGCTGCGAATCCGCTTGTACATGGTCGGGCTCCCCCGGCCCCGGCCCCAGGCCGAGGCACTGGAACAGGCTTATTCCTCGGCGTTTTCCTTCTCCGCCAGATACTCAACCACTTTCAGCACATTTTCGTGGCCACCGGCCATGGATGCGCTGGTCACGTACTTGCCATCCACCAGCATGGTCGGCGTTCCGGTAATGCGTGCGCCCCGGATTTTTGACTGGGCCTGCTGCACCCGGGCTCGAACGCCAAAGCTGTTGTAGGTGCTGACAAACTCCTCGGCATCAACACCGTACTGAGCGACAAAATCGGCCAGGGATTCGGCATCGTTCAGCGGACGTCGCTCACCGGCCAGGGCCTCGAACAGGCCATCGTGAACGTCCTGGCTCAGCTCATCCATGGCTTCCAGGGCATAGAATGCGTAAGCATGAGGCTCCCAGCTACGACCAAGCGCCGCCGGCAAACGCACATAGTTGACATAATCCGGCGCGTTTTCCTCATAGCTTTCCGCCAGCGGCTTGAAGTTGTAGCAATGCGGACACCCGTACCAGAACACCTCCGCAACCTCGACACCTTCATCCGATGCTGTACGCACCGGATTGTCCAGGGTGCGGTAATGGGTTCCGTCTTCCCAGGACTGGGCATGGACGGCGGTAGATGACAACAGCGAAACGGCCAGAAGGGCAACGGCACCAAAAGTTCTGATCATCAGGGGTCTCCGAAAAAATAAATAGATTCAAATTTCATTATGGCCCAGCGCAGCACCAAAGCTCCACAGCGCAGCGGTCATAAAACCTTACGGAACCGTAAACAGCAAAAACCCCGCATTAAGCGGGGTTCCTGTTGTGCCGGTGAATCTTCGCGCCTCACTCCAGGCCGGAGATGTAACTGGCCACTGCCTCAATTTCAGCGTCGGTCAACTCAGTTGCCACATCCACCATGATCTGGGCATTGGAGGTGCCTGCACGCTCACCGGAACGGTAAGCCTTCAACTGAGCAGCCAGGTATTCGGCATTCTGGCCACCGATGGCTGGATAGCCACCCGGCGCATTGCCGTTACCGTTGGGCGAATGACAGCCGGAGCAAGCCGGCACGCCGGAAGCCATGTTGCCGCCACGGAACAGGGCTTCACCCTGGGAGGCCAGGTCCGGGTCAGCCTGGTTCACGACCATTTCCTGATCGTCGAAGTACGCAGCCAGATCCTGCAGATCCTGGTCAGACATACTATCCAGCAGGCCGGTCATTTCCGGAATGGCGCGATCGCCTTCCTTAATGGCAACCAACTGGTCGTACAGGTAACGCTCACCCAGCCCCGTCAGTTTTGGATAGCTTCCCATGATCGGCTTGCCACCGCCCTGGCCGTGGCAACTTGTGCATACCGCTGCATTCTGTTCACCTGCTGCCGGATCTCCAGCCCCGTGAGCCGTCGCTGCAAGGCCAACTCCGAGAACAACTCCTGCGATCAGTCTTTTCATGCTCGCTCCGCTTCTCTCATCTTTGAAACTAGATAATGTTCTTGATTGTTCAGCCGGTAGGCACTGACCCATCAGGCTGGAAACTGTTTCTGACAGCGGCAGCGCACAGCGCTCCACCGGAAATTGGTGTAGCATTATACATTAATCGCCAGCAACTGAAATCCAAAGGAACGCGAACCGTCGTGGACTCTGACCTGACTCAAAAAAGCCTCTCTTTCAACAGCGCCCGTTTTCTGATCAGCGCATCGCGTCTGGAGGAATGCCCCCCCGACAACGGCGCCGAGGTAGCCTTCGCCGGACGCTCCAACGCCGGCAAGTCCAGCGCTTTGAACGCCATTACCGCCAACGGCAAACTGGCCCGTACCAGTAAAACCCCCGGCCGCACCCGGCTGATCAACTTTTTCAGCCTGAACAAACCTGGCATGCATCTTGTTGATTTGCCGGGCTACGGCTACGCAAAGGTCTCCCGGGACATGAAGGACGACTGGCAGCAGCATCTGGGCCACTACCTGAACGAGCGGCGCTGCCTGCGTGGCCTGGTGCTGGTTATGGACATTCGCCACCCACTCACCGAATTTGACCAGATGATGGTGGAGTGGTGCGAACACAATCAACTGCCGCTGATGATTCTCTCCACCAAGGCCGACAAGCTGAAGTTCGGCCAGGCCAAAACCAGCATGCTGGGCATCGCCAAAAAGCTTAAGGATTTCCAGTGCGTGGAGCATCTGATCATGTTCTCCGCCACCTCCAAACGCGGTGTCGACGAATGCCGGGAGGCGCTGGCTGACTGGCTGGAGGCACCAGACGATGCCGGCTGAGAGCGGTCTTGAGCGCACCCGCCGGGTGTTCGCCCGCCAGCGGGAAGCATTCCGCGCCCACCCGGCGCCGGCGGCGGACGAGCGGCGGCAGCGGCTGGCCACGCTCAGGCAGCTCTTGCTGACACATCAGCACGAGCTTGTTGATGCCATTGACCGGGATTTCTCCGGCCGCTCGGCGGATGAAACCCGGATTGCCGAACTCCTGCCGTCCCTCGAAGCTATCCATTACGCCCGCAGGCATCTGGGCCGCTGGATGAAAGCGCCCCGCCGGCGGGTCTCCGCGCTGTTCCGCCCGGCAAAGAACCTCGTGATTTATCAGCCCAAGGGCGTGGCGGGCATCATTGTGCCCTGGAACTATCCGCTGTATCTGGCCATCGGCCCGATGGTGGCCGCACTGGCCGCCGGTAACCGGGTGATGGTGAAAATGTCGGAATTCACCCCACATACCTCGGCGCTGCTCCAGCAGCTGGTCGGCCGTTACTTTGACGAGCAGCAGGTGTGCGTGATTACCGGCGAGGCGGATGTCGCCGCCGAGTTCTCCCGACAACCGTTCGATCACCTGCTGTTTACCGGCTCCACCACCGTTGGCCGACTGGTAATGCGAGCCGCCGCCGACAACCTGACCCCTGTGACCCTGGAACTGGGCGGCAAGTCGCCGGCCATCATCGGACCGGATGTCCCCATGGCCGACGCCGCCAGTCGCATTGCCTTCGGCAAGGCACTCAATGCCGGCCAGACCTGCGTCGCACCGGATTACGTGTTATGCCCGGCCCACCGGGTGGACGAGTTTGTGGCGGAATTCCGCAAGCAATTCGGAAAAATGTACCCGAGCCTGGGCAGTAACCCCGATTACACCGCCATCATCAATGAGCGCCAGTACCACCGTTTACAGGCATTATTAAAGCAAGCCTGTGACCAGGGCGCGCAGCCCCTAGAGATCAATCCGGCCAACGAGGACTTCCGTCAAGCCAACGGCAAGATGCCGGTCACCCTGCTGCTGAACACCCGGCCAGGCATGGCTGTCATGGAGGAAGAAATTTTCGGGCCGATCCTGCCGGTGGTGCCCTACACCACCGTGGATGACGCCATCAACTACGTGAACGACCGCCCGCGCCCACTGGCCCTGTACTTCTTCAGTTACGACAAGGAGCTGCAGCAATCACTGCTGGCGCGCACCCATTCCGGCGGCGCCTGCATCAACGACACGCTGATGCACGTGGCCCAGGAAGACCTGCCGTTCGGCGGCATTGGTGATTCCGGCATGGGCCATTACCACGGCAAAGAGGGGTTTCTGACTTTCTCCCACCAGCGGGCGGTATTCATCCGCCAGAAATTCAACAGTGGCCGGTTTGTTTATCCGCCCCATGGCGGGCTGATTCACCGGCTCGTCTACAAGCTGTTTATTCGTTGAGCCCGCCATGAATCGCCGGGGCTTTCTGAAACTTGGGCTTGGCGGCACCCTGGTGTTGGGCGCGGCCGGGCTCGGTGTGCACCTTGGCGGTTACAACAACGCCCCGGCCGGAAAACCGGAAGGCCAGGCAGCCAGAGTCCCCGACCATGATTTCCAGTTTCTCTCCCGCCAGGACATTGTGCTTTTCCAGGCCCTGTTGCCGGCTTTGCTCGCCGGCGCGCTACCGGCGAGCCCGGAGCCTTACCAACGTTCGATGGATAACACCCTGATTCGCATTGACCAGGGCATCAGCGCGTTCAGCCCGGCCAACCGGCAACAACTGCGCAAACTGTTCGACCTGCTGAACCTCGCGCCCGGTCGCATAGCCCTGGCGGGCATCTGGCGGGACTGGTCAACAGTGAGTCAGGAACAGGCCCATGCGTTCCTGCAGCGTTGGCGCGACAGTCGTTTCGGTTTGCTTAATAGCGGCTATATTGCCCTGAGCAAACTGACCAACGTGGCTTTTTATGGCGCCCGGGAACACTGGCCGGCCAGTGGCTACCCCGGGCCGCCGGCCTGGGCGGTCAGTGCCCTGCCACAATTTCACAACCGGCGGAATCGGCATGACTGACCCCATTGAACAAGGCATCGCCAGAGGCTGGCGAATCACCGACGCCAGCACGCTTTCCGGCGACCAGACGGTGGAAAGCGACGTGGTGGTGGTTGGCACCGGCGCGGGCGGCGGTACCACGGCCGAAATTCTGGCCGAAGCCGGTCTGCGGGTCGTACTGGTGGAGGAAGGCCGGCTGTATCATCAGCCAGATTTCCGGATGGACGAACACGAAGCCTATGCCAGCCTGTACCAGGAAGGCATGAGCCGGATGACCGCCGATGGCAGCATCGCCATACTGCAGGGCCGGTGCGTGGGTGGCTCCACCACCGTCAACTGGACCAGTAGCTTTCGCACGCCCGAGCCAACCCTCAACCACTGGCAGCAAGGTTTCGGCCTGGAAGACCTGAGCCCGCAAGCCCTCGCGCCCTGGTTCGACAGCCGTGAGCAGCGCCACAGTGTGGCGCCCTGGCGGATACCCCCCAACACCAACAACGATGTTCTGCGCCGGGGTTGCGAGGCGCTGGACTATGCCTGGGGCGTGATACCCCGCAACGTCAAAAGCTGCTGGAACCTCGGTTATTGTGGTGTCGGCTGCCCCACCAATGCCAAGCAGGGCACGCTACTCACCTGCATTCCCGGTGCGCTGAACCACCGGGCAACGTTATACCACAGCCTGCGTGCCGAACGGCTGGTGATGCAGCAGGATCACATTTCCCATCTCCAGGCCAGCGCACTGGCTAGCGACGGACTGACACCGAACGGGGCAACGGTCACCCTGAGAGCCCGGCATTTCGTGGTGGCCGCCAGCGCCCTTGGCACACCCGCGCTGCTACTGCGTTCGCAATTACCCGACCCTTTCGAACAGGTGGGCAAGCGCACCTTCCTGCACCCGGTCAATGCCTGTGTCGCACGCATGCCCGAAACGGTTGCACCCTACTATGGCGCGCCCCAATCCGTTTATTGCGACACGTTCAATTTCCGCGACGGTGTCACCGGGCCCGCCGGTTACAAACTGGAAGTACCGCCGCTGCACCCGGCCCTGGCCGCCGCCGTGGTGCCCAGCCACGGCCGGAAACAATACAAAAGCCTGAAACAGCTGCCCCACATGCAGGCCCTGATCGCCCTGCTGCGTGACGGTTTTCATCCGGATAGCCCTGGTGGCACAGTACATCTGCGAGACGACGGCAGCCCGGTACTCGACTACCCACTGACCGACTATCTCTGGCGAGGCCTGCGCGAGGCGTATCTCACCATGGCAGAGCTCCAGTTTGCCGCCGGTGCCCGGGCGGTTCAGCCCATTCACATGGACGCCCGCTGGTACACCCGTTGGCGTGACGCACGGGAGGCCATTCGCGCACTGCCCATGCAGGTTCACCGCACACGATTGTTCACCGCCCATCAAATGGGCGGTTGCGCCATGGGCAGCAAGCCCGAAAACTCGGTCACCAACAGTTTTGGCGAACACCATCACGTGGCCAACCTGAGCATCCACGATGCCTCACTGTTTCCAACCAGCATCGGCGCCAACCCGCAACTGACGGTGTACGCCCTGGCAGCCAGAAACAGCGAGAAATTGGCGATGAAGTTGGCAATGCTGGTATCCTGAGCCGCTTCGAGAACAGGAGCTGCCCCATGACCAAAGTGATTTATCCCGGTACCTTTGACCCGATCACCAACGGCCACACCGATCTGATCGAACGGGCCAGCCGCATGTTTGGCGAGATTGTGGTGGGGGTTGCGTACAACCCGAAAAAACAACCGCTGCTGGATCTGGACGAACGCTGCGAACTGGTGCGCCAGGCCACCGCCCACATTCCCAATGTGAGTGTCACCGGGTTCAGCAACCTGCTGTCCCATTTTGTTCGGGAACAGGGTGCCAGCATCATTCTGCGAGGCCTGCGGGCCGTGTCGGACTTCGAATACGAGTTCCAGCTGGCCGACATGAATCGTCGCCTGGCACCAGGCATGGAAAGTGTCTTCCTGACACCGGCCAACCACCTGTCCTACATCTCGTCGACACTAATCCGGGAGATTGCCTCCCTGGGCGGGGATATCAGCGAGTTTGTTGACCCGGCGGTTGCCCGCGCCCTGGAGAAAAAATTCCAGGACACCTGAACAACCACCGGCCCGGCGACTGCGGCCGCTACAACAGCGGTGGCAGCGGCATGGCGGTGCCGTTCACATCCAGCACCATTTCATTGAGGGTGCCACGCATCACCAGCCGTTCACCGTCCTGAACCAGCAGGCCCTGCTTGACCAGCGGGGCCACCTGCATTCGCAGGTCCGGATCGTTTTCAGCCAGCGCCACCGGCAGGCTCAGGTTAAAATTGCCGGTCAGCCGGGGCATGACCATCAGCAAGTCACGGCGTTCACCCTGGGACAGCGCCGGATGAGACACTTCCAGATCACCCCGCACCTCACCGTCCGGGGTGTTCAGGCTCAGTTCCCGGACCCCCACCGTCAGACCGGCACCGACCAGATCCTGCAAAGAGCCGGTGACACGCTGCATCAGGCGCATCTGCTGTTCGAAATTGTTGGCGGAGTCCTGCAGGGCCAGCCGCTGCATTTCGTTAAGCGTTTCGCTGAAGGCGTTCCAGCTGTCAACGTTCACACCATCCACAAACACGCCCAGATGGTGCGGCCCGTATGCCTCGCCCTCGACAGTCAACGAGGCCAGGTCAAAGTTCAGCTCGGAGTTCAGTTGCTGGTTGTCATTGACCGCTTCGGTCTGGCTGCCAATCTTCAGCTGTTCCATCACCGTTGACGGTGCACTCGCGCTTTGCAGCGCCAGGCGCTCCAGACTGAGGGTGCCGCGTCCGGTCCAGACACTGCCTTTCAGCAGGGCAATTTCCTGCTCAAGTTCAATGTCCTCCAGGAAGATGTCGGATTGCGGCGTGGTCAGGGCCACTTCCGGCCAGACCACCAGCATGTCAGCCTGCTCGCCCATGTTGCCCACATCGATGCGGGCCAGGCCGCCGCTGCTGCGGAAGCTCTCGCCGTTAACGGTGTCATCAAACTCGATGACCGGCACATTCAGTTCAATGGTGGCGCTACCCCACACCCGGGTTTCCAGCGTCAGCCTGGGGTCTTCTTCGGGAAACCAGTCGGCTCCTTCGGGCTGCCAGCCATTGCGTGGGCGGAAGTCCATCAGGCTGCCGGTCACGCCATGACTGACGGTGGCGTCGAACTTGATCTGCCGGCTGTCGCCGGTGGCCGGGTCCACCATGGTCAGGGTGCCGGATGTCTCTGCACCCAGAATACCCCGCTGGTAATCATCGGTACTGACGCGCACAAAAGGCTGGGCGGTGTTCATTTCATCGGTGGCCTGCTGCCACTGCTGCTCAGTGACATAACCAACACCCCAGGGCGCCGCGCCGGCACCCACCAGTAATACCGCGCCAGCGGCTATCCATTTATTGAATTTCAAGGTTCCATTCCTTATGTCGTTGTTGTTCCTTCGCCAATTCCGGATCAACCGGCACTGCTGGTCAGACGCTCAAGAAGGACCAGTTGCGAGGCCACCGGCTCTTCCTCTTCGCCCGGATGATTCTGCAGGTAACTGCCGTCAGGCTGCAACACCCAGGACTGGCAGTTGTCCGCCAGGTAAGTATCCAGATCCTCGCGCAAACGGCCGATCAGTGCCGGGTCTTCCACCGGGAACGCGGTTTCCACCCGGTTGAGCAAGTTGCGTTCCATGGCGTCGGCGCTGGAACAGTAAACCTCCGGCCGACCCTTGTTACCGAAATAGTAAACCCGGGTGTGCTCCAGGAAACGACCGATGATCGAACGTACCTGGATATTCTCCGACAGCCCCGGCACGCCCGGGCGCAAGCAACAGATACCGCGAATGATCAGATCAATTTTAACCCCCGCCTGGGACGCCCGATACAGTGCCTTGATCACCTGTGCTTCGGTCAGGGCGTTGAACTTGAAGATCAGACGGCCTTTTTCACCGTAGCTGGCCTCCCGCTCGATCAGGCTGATCAGCCGCTCGTGCAGGGTAAAGGGTGCGTGGAACAGTTTCTTGATTTTCAGCGCCTTGCCCATACCGGTCAGCTGCTGGAACAGCTTGTTGACGTCGTCGCCAATGGACTCGTCGCAGGTCATGAAGCTGTAGTCGGTGTACAGCCGGGCGTTGCCGGCGTGGTAGTTGCCGGTGCCCAGGTGCACGTAACGGCGCAGGCGGCCCTCTTCCCGGCGCACGATCAGAATCATCTTGGCGTGGGTTTTGTAACCCACCACGCCGTACACCACGATCACGCCGGCCTCTTGCAGGCGGCTGGCCAGTTCCAGGTTTTCCTCCTCGCTGAACCGGGCGCGCAACTCAATCACGGCGGTGACTTCCTTACCACGGCGAGCGGCATCCGCCAGGGCCTCGACGATTTCCGAGTTGGCGCCGGTGCGGTACAGAGTCTGGCGAATGGCCAGTACGTGTGGGTCCTTGGCGGCCTGACGCAGCAGATCCACCACCGGGCTGAAATTCTCATAGGGATGCAGCAGCAGTATCGGACGCTTGCGAATGGCGTCGAACATCGAATCCTTGCTGCGGATCTGGCGCGGAATCGAGGGCGAGAAGTGTGAATAGGTCAGGTCCGGGCGGTCCACCAGACTGCCCACTGCCATCAGGCGGGTCAGGTTCACCGGGCCGTGGACCTTGTACAGGTCACGTTCGGTCAGGCCAAATTCCCGCAGCAGGAAGTTCATCAGCTCTTCCGGACAGTTATCGGCCACTTCCAGGCGCACGGCATCGCCAAACCGGCGGCTCAGCAACTCACCGCGCAAGGCCGAAGCCAGGTCTTCGAGATCGTCTTCCAATTCCAGGTCGGCGTTGCGAGTCAGACGGAACTGGTAACAGCCCTTCACTTCCATGCCGGGGAACAGCTCGTCGGCGTGGGCGTGAATCATCGACGACAGGAACACGAGGTTGTCGCCACCCTCGCAGATCTCATCCGGCAGACGCACCAGGCGCGGCAGCGAGCGCGGGGCCGGCACAATGGCCATGCCGGTTTCCCGGCCAAAGGCGTCCTTGCCATCCAGCTCGACAATAAAGTTGAGGCTCTTGTTCACCAGGCGCGGGAACGGGTGGGACGGGTCCAGCCCGATGGGGCTGACCACAGGCAGGACTTCATCCTCAAAATAATTGCGCACCCATTCGGCCTGGGCTTCGGTCCAGTCCCGACGGCGGACAAAGTGGATGTTTTCCTTTTCCAGCTCGGGAATCAACACGTTGTTGAGGATGTCGTACTGCTCGGCAATGTACTCGTGGGCAATGCGGCTGATTTCCGCCAGCACCTGCTCCGGCTGCATGCCGTCAACGCCGATCTTCTCCCGGCCGTATTTGAGCTGCTCGCGCAGGCCCGCCACCCGGATCTCGAAAAACTCATCCATGTTACTGCTGAAAATGCAGCTGAAAATGAGCCGGTTGATCAACGGATGGGTGGTATCCAGTGCCTGCTTCAGGACCCGGTAATTGAACTGCAGCTGGCTCAGTTCCCGGTTGAAGTAATTTTCGGTGGCATCAATATTGACCGCCTCATCCACGGGCGGCAGGTCTACTGGTGCCGGCACTGCCTGCTTGGCACCGCCCGCGATGTTTGCGTTAGAGCTTGTCATTACCATCCTTTTCCATGGTTGTTCCGGCGGCCAGGTTGTCCGCCATTCATTACTGTTTGAGCAACCGGGCCGCACGCACGGCAAAGTAGGTCAGCACCCCGTCGGCACCGGCGCGGCGCATGGCCATCAGGCTCTCCATCATCACCTTGTCGCCATCCAGCCAGCCATTCTCGGCGGCGGCCATGTGCATGGCGTATTCACCACTGACCTGATAGACAAAGGTAGGCACCTGAAGTTCTTTTTTCACCCGATAGACAATGTCCAGGTAAGGCATGCCCGGTTTGATCATCACCATATCGGCGCCTTCGGCCAGGTCCATCGCCACCTCATGCATGGCCTCGTCGCTGTTGGCCGGATCCATCTGATAGGTGGCCTTGTCGGCCTTACCGAGATTGGCAGCAGAACCAACCGCATCCCGGAACGGGCCGTAGTAGCTGGAGGCGTATTTGGCGGCGTAGGACAAAATGCGAGTGTTCACATGGCCACCGGCTTCCAGCGCCTCGCGTATAGCCGCCACCCGGCCATCCATCATGTCGGAGGGCGCCACCACGTCGGCACCGGCTTCGGCATGGGACACTGCCTGTTTGACCAGAGCTTCAACGGTCACATCGTTCAGCACATACCCGTTGTCATCAATAATGCCGTCCTGGCCATGGGTGGTGAACGGGTCCAGCGCCACATCGGTGATCACACCCAGTTCCGGATACGCGGCTTTCAGGGCACGGGTCGCACGCTGGGCCAACCCGTCCGGGTCCCAGGCGCCAGAGCCGGCCAGGTCCTTTTTCCCGGCAGGAACCACCGGGAACAGCGCCAGTGCCGGAATCCCCAGTTCAACCCACTCGGCCGCATGTTCCACCAGCAGGTCCACACTTAAACGCTCAACGCCGGGCATGGAGGGCACGGCTTCACGCTGCTGCTCGCCTTCCAGCACGAACACAGGGTAAATCAGGTTATCCGCGGACAACTGATTTTCCCGCGTCAGACGACGGGAAAAATCACTGGCACGGTTACGGCGCAAGCGGGTGTGCGGAAAGCTGCGATTGGAAAGTGACAGGCTCGGCTGGGTCACAACATACCTCCTGAAGATGAATAACCCTGGGAAATGGCTCCATCATACACCCCGAAGGCAATCGGGGCCGAGTGTGAGGTCAATTCATGACAGCGCAATGACAAAAACCGGGTGCCCGGCCAGGCACCCGGAGGGAGAACGGGTAGGAAGGTTTACATGGAGCGGTTGTTGAAACCGACCTCCACCTTGCGCGAGGCACCGGACTGGAAATGGGTATCCAGTTCCTGGATCTGGCCACCGCTTTGCAGGAAGGCTTCAATATCGGCCTGCAGTTGGGCTCTCACCCGCGCACGGCCGGCCGGTGAATGGGTATCCTCTGCGTCGGCACTCCAGTTGCCAGCATTGTCCAGGGCGCTTTCGTCGAAATCACTCATAAGATTCTCCTATCAACGAAAACCGAACTGCGGGTGCGCCAGGCCTGGCCGGGACAGCACCGGGTCTCGACTGACAGCCCATAGGGCCCGTCTTGCGCTCTTTATAATCCCGATTTTTCAATCTCGCCATCGCGATCAAATTAAATTTGCGTAATGTTTAAAGTTGGTCTATATCGGGCTGATAATGACAAAAAACATCCGCAGGTTATCGCCATGTCAAACCGCTCCGAACGCTACCTGGCCAGCACTCACGATGTGCTCAATCAACCCGCACCGCTGGAGAACTACAACCTGTACGAACAGGACACTGCCCTGCGAGAAGCCGTCGAACGTGAAGGCACAAGCGGAGTCCACGACGCACTGCATGAATATGGCCAATGGGCCGGCCAGGCGGAAACCATTGACCTTGGACACCAGGCCAACGCCAACAAACCGGCCTTCCGCACCCATGACCGTTACGGTCACCGGATAGATGAGGTCAGTTTTCACCCGGCCTACCACGAACTCATGCGGGTCGCCCTGGAAAGCGGCCTGCACAGTTCGCCCTGGCGCCAACCCGGCCCCGGCGCCCAGGTAGCGCGAGCTGCCCGCTTTTACTTGCACTCCCAGGTGGAAGCTGCCCACTGTTGCCCGGTCACCATGACCTTTGCCGCCATTCCCTCCATCCAGCATCAGCCCGAACTGGCCAGGCTCTGGATGCCGAAAATATTGGCCAACAGCTACGATCCCCGGAATATTCCGGACAGCGACAAAACCTCCGTCACCATCGGCATGGCCATGACCGAAAAACAGGGCGGCAGCGACGTCCGGGCCAACACCACCCGCGCCTACCCGGTCGGCCAGCCAGGCCCGGGGCAGGCCTATGAACTGGTGGGCCACAAATGGTTCGTGTCTGCCCCCATGTGCGACGCTTTTCTGGTACTGGCCCAGACCAACGCCGGCCTGTCCTGCTTTCTCATGCCCCGCTGGCGGCCCGATGGCAGCAAAAATCCCTGGCAGATCCAACAGTTGAAAAACAAAATGGGCAACGTCGCCAACGCCTCCAGCGAAGCCGAACTGCGAGGCGCCCTGGCATGGATGGTGGGTGAAGAAGGCCGCGGAGTACGCACCATTATCGAGATGGTCGCCATGACCCGCTTCGACTGCATGACCGGCAGCGCCGCCGGCATGCGCCAGGCCTTCGCCCAGGCCAGCCACCATTGCCGCCACCGAAGCGCCTTCGGCGCCAGGCTCAGCGACCAGCCGCTGATGCAGAACGTACTGGCCGACCTCGCCATCGAAAGCGAAGCGGCCATGACCTACGCCCTGCGCATCGCCCGCGCCCTGGACAACCAAAACAACGAACACGAACGCCTGCTCGCCCGCCTCGCCACGCCCGTGGGCAAATACTGGATCTGCAAACGCACCCCAAACCACGCCTACGAAGCCATGGAATGCATCGGCGGCAGCGGCGTCATGGAAGACTGCATCATGCCCCGACTGTTCCGGGAATCCCCGGTCAACGCCATCTGGGAAGGCAGCGGCAACGTCCAGTGCCTGGACACCCTGCGCGCCATCGAAAAACAACCCGAAACCCTCGACGCCTTCTTCAAAGAAGCCGCCAAAGCCAAAGGTTCCGACCGCCGCTTCGACCAGTTCCTGGCACAGCTAAAACGAGACTTCACCGACCTCAGCGATATCCAGTACCGCGCCCGCAACCTCGTCGATCGCCTGGCCCTGGTCATGCAGGCCTCCCTGCTGCTGCGACACAGCGACCCGAACGTTGCCGACGCCTTCTGTGCCACCCGCCTGCAAAACCACGGCGGCCTGAACTATGGCAACCTTCCCACCGGCACCAACCCGGCGGCCATTATCAAACGGGCGACGCCTGTAGTAGGCTAACCCCCACCAAGTGAGGCGCTCCCAAATCCCGATCATGCGGATGCCCACTGCAAGCTTCACGAACCGGCGGGGGATGGCTTTCCAAAAATTTGTGGAGCCAAGGGTAAAGAGCGAATAGCTCTTTACGGGCTGGCCAAGGATGGCCTGCCCTGGACCCTCAGCGCGACGCAGGAGCAATAAGCGCTGAGGGGCGGAACATAAGCGACCCATGGACGGGTTTAAGCGCTTTTTGGAAAGCCATCCCCCGCCGGTTCCCGCACCATGTCTGGAAGTAACGATGTCAGAAGCACTCAGAAAGCTACTAGCCCAAAACACCCCAGAGCAGCCCACCATCACCCCAAGCGTGGGCCTGCTCACCCTGCACTTCCAGCTCTACGCGTGTGACGACCTGAAAGCCAAGCGCAAAGTCTTCACCGCCCTGAAAGCCGTCTGGGGCAAAGAACCCGACCTGGCCGTCGCGGAAACCGGCGACCACGAGGCACTGGACTGCGCCACCTGGACCGTCGCCGCCCTGGGCGCTTCGCCGCAGCAAATCACCCAGCGTCTGGACCAGATCGAAAAAGACATCCAGAGCCGCATCGATGCCGCCATTCTCGACGTACAACGGGAAATACTCTGAGCCCGACCGGGCATAGCGTCACACCCGATCAAGCTTTATACTACGCCGCCTTGGAGAATTGGCGCCTATGACCGGAAAGAAACCATCCGCTCAGGCCTCTATCGAGGCCATGTATCGAGTCTTCACCGTGCCCGAGGCACCGGACTCGACTCTGAGCCGCATCGACCAGAACATATCCCGCAACCTCGCCGGCTTCCTGCAGGAACACATCGTCGCGGTTGAACGGGATCTTTCCGACGTGGAAAAAAACTTTTCCGACTCTGCCATTCCGGAAAAGCCCGTCTTTGTCTCCGAGCAGACCCAGTTCCTGCTCGACAAACTGGTTGCGGACTCCGTTCATACGGCCTCCCCCGCATTCATCGGGCACATGACCTCGGCACTGCCCTACTTCATGCTGCCGCTGTCCAAGATCATGATTGCCCTGAACCAGAACCTGGTGAAAATCGAGACCTCCAAGGCCTTCACCCCGCTCGAACGCCAGGTCCTGGGCATGATCCACCGACTGGTTTACCAACAGGATGGTGCCTTCTACCGTAAATGGATGCACGACCCCAGCCACGCCCTGGGCGCGGTGTGTTCCGGCGGCACCGTGGCCAACCTGACCGCCCTCTGGGTGGCCCGCAACCGGGCCTTCCCCGCCGAAGGCAGCTTTCGCGGCCTGCATCAGGAAGGCCTGTTCCGGGCATTGAAATACTACGGCTACGAGGGTGCGGCCATCCTCGTTTCCGACCGGGGCCACTACTCCCTGCGCAAAGCCGCCGACGTGCTGGGCCTGGGCCGCGACGCCCTGGTCCCGGTACCCACGGATGACGAGAACCGCATCCAGATCGATGCACTGCGGGACAAGTGCCTGGAACTGCAGAGACAGAAGATCAAAGTCATGGCCATCTGCGGCGTTGCCGGCACCACCGAGACCGGCAACGTCGACAACCTGGACGCCATGGCCGACATCGCCAGGGAATTCCGCGCCCACTTTCACGTGGACGCCGCCTGGGGCGGGCCCACCCTGTTCTCCCGCACCCATCAGCATTTGCTGCGCGGCATTGAACAGGCCGATTCCGTCACCTTCGACGCCCACAAACAGCTGTACGTGCCCATGGGCGTGGGCCTGGTGGTGTTCAAAACCCCGGGGCTGGCCAGCGCCGTGGAACACCACGCCCAGTACATCATCCGCAAGGGCTCCAAGGACCTGGGCAGCACCACCCTGGAAGGCTCACGGCCGGGCATGTCCATGCTGATCCACTCCGGCCTGAGAATCATCGGCCGCGAGGGCTACGAAATCCTCATCGACGAAGGCATCAACAAGGCCCGCACCTTCGCCGAGATGATTACCGAAGACGCGGATTTCGAACTGGTCACCAAACCGGAACTGAACATCCTCACCTACCGCTACTGCCCGGCGGTGGTGCAACAGGCCCTGGCCGTGGCCAACAAACGCCAGGCCGAGCGAATTAACACCAGCCTGAACCGCATCACCAAGTATTTGCAGAAAACCCAGCGCGAACGGGGCAAGGCGTTTGTCTCCCGGACCCGCCTGGAGCCGGCCCGCTACACCCACTTCCCCTGCATCGTCTTCCGCGTGGTGCTGGCCAACCCGCTGACCACCCCGGACATCCTCATGGACATCCTGGACGAACAGAAAGAACTGGCACGGGAAAGCGGCATTGCCGAGGAAATGGCGATCGTGAAGGAATTGGCGGAGACGGTGCTTAAAGAAAAGGAAACTTCAGAAGGATAAAAGCGTTAACTCCGAGCGTTAGACGTTCGGGGGCAGGAATGCCTTTCCAAAAATTTGCGGAGCCATGGATGGCGGAGCATAAGCGCCACAAGGATGTGCCGGAGGAGCGCTTTTTGGAAAGGCATTCCTGCTCCAGAACCGGCACATACTCACAATCTTGTTAATCCAGGTCAGACCTCAATAAAGCGCTTCCTCGTCATCCAACACCTCGTGCAGGATCTCCAGAAACATCTTATCCGCCTCACTCCAGCTCTCCGGAATCCGGATCGTGGTATTGGCACTGATCTCGCGAGCCACCAGCTCGTCGGCGTTCGGCTCACCGCGATACTTGCGGGCGATTTCCATGGATTTAACGGCAATGGTCGGATCGCTCATCACCTTCTTGATGAACACCCGCAGCTCTTCAATCATCTTGGCCTGACGGCCCTCATTGGATGTACCCATGCCCTACTCCTGAAAAGTGTCTGTGTGCGGGGCCAGCGGCCCCGCTTTCTTGCCTACAGTATGGCTGAACTGGAAAAATCTCACCAGCCCCGCGACTTAGCTCACAAACAGCCCCCGCAGGGTAAAGAACAGAATCGCGGCCATCAGGCCGGAAGCCGGCACGGTGATAATCCAGGCGGCAGCAATTTTCACCAGATGCGAACGCTTGACCATCTCTTCCCGGTAAATCTTCTTCAGACGCTTGCGCTCGGATTTGGCCAGCGGCACCTGCTGCTTGTCTTTCTTGGCCTGCTGCAGCAGCTTCTCCATTTCCTCCACCGAGGCATTCCGGAAATCCTCCAGGAACGGGCGCAGGCGCTCACGCTCTTCCGGCTGGTGCTGCTCGATGATCTTGTGTAGCTGAGAGGCATAGTTGCGCTTGAGGTATTCACGCAGGAAACCCACACCAAACACACCACCAATGGCAATGTGGGTGGAGCTGACCGGCAAGCCCAGCTGAGAGGCCAGAATCACGGTCAGCGCGGCCGACAGGGCAATACAGAAGGCCCGGGTCTTATCCAGCTCGGTGATTTCGCTGCCCACGGTCTTGATCAGGCGAGGGCCAAACAGCATCAGGCCCACCGCCAGGCCAAGGGCGCCGACCATCATCACCCAGAGCGGAATGCTGGCCGCGGTCACCACATCGCCACCGGCCCGGATGGCATCGTTAATAGCCGCCAACGGACCAATGGCGTTGGCCACGTCGTTGGCACCGTGGGCGAAACTGAGCAGCGCGGCGGCGAAGATCAGCGGCCAGGTAAACAGTTCACTGACCCCATGCGGTGTGCTTTCCATGGCCGCAGCCTTGCGGGAAACCAGGCTGCGCATGGCAAAAAAGACCACTGCGGCAGCCGCCAGACCAATCAGGGCCGCCTGCATGAAATCCACCTTAACAACCTTTTTCACACCCTTGATCATCAGGTAGGTGCCGAACGCCCAGGCCATCACCGCAACCAGCAGCGGCACGAAGCGGCGGGCAGAATCGATAAGGTTCGACTGGTACAACACGGTCTTCTTGATAAAGAACAGGAACAACGCCGCCAACATGCCGCCAAGAGCCGGCGAGATTACCCAGCTGGCGACAATCTTGCCCATCACCGCCCAGTCGGCAATGCCCCAGCCACCGGCGGCAATACCGGCGCCAAGTACACCACCAACAATGGAGTGGGTGGTCGAGACCGGCGCCCCCATCCAGGTGGCCAGGTTCAGCCACAGGGCGCCAGCCAGCAGTGCTGCGGTCATCAGCCAGACGAACGCGCGGGGATCTTCCAGCGTGGTCGGGTCAATAATGCCGCCCTTGATGGTGGACACCACATCGCCGCCGGCGATGATCGCACCGCCCGCTTCGAATACCGCCGCCAGCAAGACTGCCGCACCCAGCGACAGGGCACCGGAGCCAACGGCGGGGCCGACGTTATTGGCAACGTCGTTGGCACCGATGTTGATTGCCATGTAACCGCCAATCACGGCGGCGGCCATCAGCAACATGTTGTTCGGCAGATCCTGGCTTAACGTGCCGACGGTCAGCCAGACGCCAAGCAGGAAAAGAACACTGAAACCAATTCGATATCGTTCGGTGGAAGGGGCGGTAAGCAGGGTATCCAGAAAACCGGAAGAGCGGGCCATAACCAGAGATCTCTTGTATGCGGATGAATTGAAGCAATTCAGCGCGGCAAACTATAATTTTTTTGCCACAGAATTGAAACAAAACTGCAACTAACCGGCGGCTTGAGCCGTTGGCCCGCCCCCGCTATGATCGGCCACCATTACATTTCCATCACTCATTCAAAAAAGGCGAGACCATGGCAGCAATCCGCATTCTGACGGGCAGCGTGTACGGTGGCGCGTTGATGACCGCCCGTAAAATCAAGGAAGAACTGGAAGCCGAAGGCCACCAGGTGGTGGTTCTGGAGAACCCGGAGCTCTCGGATATTACGGACAATGAAGACGCGCTGCTGGTCTGCACCTCCACCACCGGTGACGGTGAAATTCCGGGCAACCTGCTGCCTTTTTACATCGACCTGCGCGAGCAACTGCCCCAGCAGCCGGGGCGACCATTTGGCATTGTCGTGCTGGGTGACAGCTCCTACGGCGACACTTTCTGTGGCGCCGGTGACCTGATGGAAGAGGCGCTTCTGGAAACCGCGGCCCGGAAAGTGGGCGAAACACTGAAGATCGACGCGTTGGAAACCATGGAGCCGGAAGCCGAGGCCGCGCCCTGGGCAAAAACCTGGGCGGCGGGCCTCTGAAAACAAGAAGAATCCCTTAGCGCTGGCGCTCGCGGATCAGCGCTTCCTGGGTGGTGGACGCCACCAGGCGGCCATCCCGGGTAAAAAAGTTGCCCCGATTGAAGCCCCGGCCACCGCCGGCGCTGGGGCTGTCCTTGTCGTACAGCAGCCATTCGTCCATGCGAAAGTCGTCGTGGAACCAGATGGCGTGGTCAAGGCTGGCCACCTGCATGCCCGGACTCAGGAAGCTGCGTCCATGGGGCGCCAGTGAGGTACCCAGGAAGGTGAAATCCGAGGCGTAGGTGAGCAAGCACCGGTGCAGCACCGGGTCATCCGGCAACGGCCCCTGGGCCCGGAACCAGTTCTGGTGGTGCGGCGGGTGCTTTTCCGGCTTGAACGGGTTAACGAGATTCACCGGGCGAATTTCAATGGGTCGTTCACGGGTCATCATTTCCCGAAGCTGCCGGGGCGCCTGCTCCGACAGCAGCCGGCCCCACTCCTGCTCGGATTTCAGCTCTTCCGGCGGCGTGGTCTCCGGCATGTCCAACTGGTGCTCGAAACCCTGCTCCGCCACCTGGAAGGACATGGAGCCGGTCAGTATTTCCTTGCCTTCCTGACGGGCGATTACCCGGCGAACGGAGAAGGTGCCACCGTCGCGCACCCGCTGCACCTCGTAATCAATGGGCATGCTGTGATTGCCGGGGCGCAGGAAGTAGGCGTGCAGGGAATGGCACAGCCGATTTTCCACGGTGCGGCTGGCCGCCATCAATGCCTGCCCCAGCACCTGACCACCAAACACATGGGGGAACCCCAGATCCTCGCTGTCGCCCTGGAAGTGGTCATCGCCGAGCGGCGAAAGATCCAGCAGTTCCACCAGTTCTCGTGTTATTTGTTGCATGCCTGCCTCTTTTCCGAAACCCGTTTGCCTGCCCTGCCGGCAGTTCGCTTACGAACGTTTTTTACCTGAGCTGCGCAGTTTTGGCAATGAGCCGCCTACACATCCCAGCCTGCACATTTTGGAGTAAGCCCATATGCGGGCAGGCCTTTCCAAAACACGCCCGCGAGTACTTCCCTGTAGGGCTTGACTGCAGCCATCCCTGGCTGCAGACAGTTTTGGAAAGGCCTGCCCGCATATGGACGCCTCTGCTCCGACTATTCAGAGTGAATCGCCGGCACCTTGCGCGCCAATGCCTGCTTTTCCACCGCATAATCACCGGTAACGGCAAATCCAAGCGTTTCACCCACCGGCGAGCGGAATTCCGCGCGCACGTCCCTGCCCTCACTTTCCACCTGCCACTGGCCCTCGGCATCGGCCGGTGGCGGATAGACGGCCGTCGGGCAACACGGCGTTTTCACCATCACCGGCATCACGCCATAACGCACCTCGGTGCGCTCACCGACCAAAGTCTTCGCCAGGGCCCGGGCACAGGCCATCAGCGGCAACACATACATCAGCACATGACCATCCACCTCGGCGCAATCGCCCAGGGCGTAAATATCCGGCACAGAGGTTTCCAGCGCCCGATTCACAACAATCGCCCGGTTGGTCTGCACGCCGGCCTCCTCGGCCGGCTCCGTGCGCGGTCGCAAACCCACCGCCGAGATCACCACGTCAGCCGCTATCTGCTCACCACTGGCCAGCGTCAGGTTCACGCCGTCGCCAACGGCATCCACCCGCTCCACCACGGTACCGAGGTGAAAACCAACGCCCAGTGCGGACAGCTCCGAGCGCACCGCAGCGGCGGCGGCTTCGGGCAACAGCCCGGGCATTACCCGGTGATCCGGAGCGATGACATCCACCTCATAGCCGCCGTTGCGAAGGTCGTTGGCGAACTCACAACCAATCAGCCCGGCGCCCATGATCGCGACACGCCGCGCGCCATCCACGGCCTTGCGGAAGGCACGGTAGTCCATCAGGTCGTTGATGGAATACACCCGATCCTGGCCATCACCCGCCAGGTTCAGGTGGACCGGTTCGGCACCCCAGGCCAGCACCAGCTTGCTGTAGACCAGGCGTTGCTCACCGGCCGGCTCACCGGTCACCACCAGTTCGTGGCGGTCTGCTTCGATTGAGACCACCCGGACGTGGGTGCGGATCTCGGCATTCAACTGCACGGCCATATTCTCCGCGCTGGCCTGTGCCAGGCCGTCGGCATCCTTGTTCTTGGTGAAGCCGGTAGAAAGCATCGGCTTGGAATAGCTGGTGCCGTCGTCGGCGGTCAGCATCACCACCGGGGTGTCGGGATCGTGTTTGCGCAGTTCCCGCAACAACGAATAGCCCGCAAGCCCGGTGCCCACCACCACAATCGGGGCCTGGTCTGCCATGGGCATGCTCCGTCAATCAGTCGATTTCAACCATTTCAAAATCCGCCTTGCCCACGCCGCAGTCCGGGCATTCCCAATCGTCCGGCACGTCTTCCCACTTGGTGCCCGGCTCAATGCCGTCTTCCGGCCAGCCCTCGGCTTCGTCATAGATAAACCCACACACCGTGCATTGCCATTTTCTCATAAGGCCTCTCCCCACACTTCCGTCACATGCTTTGCGATGACGCAATTTTCATTATCGACCGGAATCCAAGTTATCCTGCCAATAGCCACAAGTACAGACAACCGCTTGCAGCCAGCCCCTCCCTTCGGGCCTACCAGTCCGGTATAATCGCCCGTTTTACGACAGGACCGACCGTTATGACCGACACCGTCGCTGAAATGAACCAGGTCATGGCAGACGCTGACTGCCTGGTCAACGAACAACAGGTGCATGCCGCCATCGACAGCATGGCACAGAGCATTACCGAACGCCTGAGGGACAGCAACCCGTTGCTGTTCTGCGTGATGAACGGCGGGCTGATCCTGACCGGCCAGCTACTGCCCCGGCTGAAGTTTCCAGTACAGGCCGAGTACCTGCACGCCACCCGCTACCGCCAGGAAACCACAGGCGGCATTCTGGAGTGGAAGCTGCGCCCGGATGCCGACATCAAAGACCGTACCGTACTGATTGTCGATGACATTCTGGACGAAGGTACGACCCTGTGTGCCATTGCGGATTACTGCCAGGTCCATGGCGCCAAGGAAGTGCTGACGGCCGTTCTGGTGGACAAACAACACGATCGCAAGGCCCAGCCGGACCTGAAAGCCGATTTCACCGGCCTGGAAGTGGAAGACCGCTTCCTGTTTGGTTACGGCATGGACTACAAAGGTTACTGGCGCAACGCGCCGGGCATTTATGCTGTCAAAGGGCTTTGACCAGGGCCGCGGCCTGAACCTGCCCGCCACCCGTTGGTACCGGTCCCTGCCCGCCGCCGGGCTGCACCGGCCCGAAGCCCTGGGGCCGGCGCGCTACTGGCTGCAGGTACCGGGCTCCTTCACCCGTGCCCTCAAACAGCAATGCCAGCTCGATTTTCAGGTGGATGTCTGCCGGGAAGGCTTTGGCCGGCCCTCCCGCGAAGAGGCAAACACACTGAACCTGGCCAACCGGCAGCTGGCCTGGATCCGCGAAGTCCGGCTGGTGGGCGACGGCCGGCCCTGGGTGCTGGCCCGCACCGTGATTCCACTGGATTGCCTGCAAGGCCGGGGCCGGGCCCTGCGTCACCTGGGTAACAAACCCCTGGGAGTCTTCCTGTTCAGCAGCCGGCAATGGCAGCGTGGCGAGCTGGAAACCGGTATCACCCTGCAACCGGATCATGGCCAACCGCGCCTGGCCCGGCGCTCTCTGTTCTATCGCCATCACCATAGGCTGATGGTGTGCGAATACCTGCTGCCCGAGCTTTACCGCTAACAGGGCAATTTCACCCCAGCCAGTGAGCTGGCTATAATCGGCGCAGCACCAGCCTCCAAACCATGGATGAGAACACTCATGCTGCAGAACGCCGTTCCCGCACACGTGCGCACCCGCCTGGTCGACTACGCCCGCCTGCTGCGCATCGACCGCCCCATTGGCAGCCTGTTACTGCTCTGGCCCACCTGGTGGTCACTGTGGCTGGCCGCCGACGGCATGCCATCCATCGCCAACCTCATTATTTTCACCCTGGGGGTTTTCTTCATGCGTGCGGCCGGCTGTGCCATCAACGATTTCGCCGACCGGGACTGGGACCGGCACGTTGAGCGCACCAAAGAACGGCCCCTGACCACCGGCCGCATCCAGGCCTGGGAGGCGGTGGCCCTGTTTGCCGGCCTGTGTCTGGTGTCTTTCCTGATGGTGGTGCTGTTTACCAACACCCTGACGCTTTACCTGTCCTTCGGCGGTGCCCTGCTCGCCTTCATCTACCCATTCATGAAGCGCTACACCCATCTGCCCCAGCTGTTTCTGGGCGCGGCCTTTTCCTGGGCCATTCCCATGGCCTGGGCGGCCGAAGCCGGCGAGCTGAGCCAGCTGACCTGGCTGCTGTTCACCGCCAACGTGCTCTGGACCGTGGCCTACGACACGCTCTATGCCATGGTCGACCGGGACGACGATCTGAAAGTCGGCATCAAATCCACCGCGATCCTGTTTGGCGACGCCGACCGGGTGATCATCGGCCTGCTCCAGTCCCTGGTGGTTATCGTGCTGATTATGGTTGGCATCCAGGCGGAACTGGGCAGTTTCTATTACCTGGGCCTGGCAGCCATGGCCTCGCTATTCGTGTTCCAGCAGTTTCTGGCTCGGGACCGGGCCAGGGCCGGTTGCTTCAAGGCCTTTTTGAATAACAACTGGGCCGGCTTCGCCGTGTTCATCGGTCTGGCGTTGGACCTGGGGCTGTAAAGCGTCAACGCTGTCATATACTTGTAACACGTACGCGCTGTAATGACCCGGCAACAAAACCCGGAATGCCTGCCGGAATTTGCAGGCCAGATACAGGTTGAAGCTCATGACTGGAAAAACCGTCCTGATCGTCGATGATGAGGCCGCCATCCGCGAAATGATTGCGGTCGCCCTCGAAATGGCCGATTACGACTACCTGGAAGCCGCCGATGCGCGCGAAGCCCACGCCCTGGTGGTGGACAAACAGCCGGATCTGATCCTGCTGGACTGGATGCTCCCGGGCACCAGCGGCGTGGAACTGGCCCGTCGCCTGAAGAAAGACGAGGCCACGGCGGATATTCCGATCATCATGCTTACCGCCAAAGTCGAGGAAGACAACAAGATCCAGGGCCTGGAGGTGGGTGCCGACGATTACATCACCAAACCCTTCAGCCCCCGCGAACTGGTAGCTCGGCTGAAAGCCGTGTTGCGACGCACCACCCCGCCCGGTGTCGATACGCCCATTGAAGTGCAGGGCCTGACCCTGGACCCGATCGGCCACCGGGTATTCACTAACGCTGGTGAAATCGCCATCGGCCCCACCGAATACCGGCTGCTGCAGTTTTTCATGACTCATCAGGAACGGGTTTATACCCGCTCGCAACTGCTGGATCAGGTATGGGGCGGCAATGTGTATGTGGAAGAACGCACCGTGGACGTGCATATCCGCCGGCTCCGCAAAGCATTAGGTACCGACTATGATCACCTGATCCAGACAGTCCGGGGCGCCGGTTACCGGTTCTCGACCAAAGCCGCCTGAACCGCCGGCACATCCAAGCAACCGGGACTACCCGTTAAGGTCATATCGGATGCAACAAAACTGGTCACGTTATCTGCGAGTCATTCTGATCGGCCTGGCCGGCACCACACTGGCGGGGCTCATTTTCGGCTACCCCCTGTATGGCCTGCTGCTCGGGCTGACCGGCTATCTCTGCTGGACCCTGGTTCAGAGCCGGCGTCTGTATTACTGGCTGGCCAACCCCGCCGCCTCCGACGAACCGCCCCGCAGCATCGGCCTGTGGGGCGATATCCTCGACAAACTGCACAAACTTCACCGCAACCATCTGTTGGCCGAAGACCGCCTGCGAGCGCGCATCAACCGGGTGCAGGAATCCACCAACGCCATGCGCGACGGCGTGATCATGACCGATGCCAATGGCGTGATGGAGTGGTGGAACGGCTCGGCGGAACAGCTGCTGGGCTTCAGGCGCAGTACCGACCAGGGTCAGTACATTCATAACCTGATCCGCACCCCGGCCTTCAAGGCCTATTTCGATGCCCGGGACTACCGCGAACCACTTGAACTGAATTCACCGGCGCGTCCGCACCTACGGCTACAGATCCAGATCAGCCTGTTCGGTGATGACGACCGCCTGGTGGTGGCCAAGGACGTCACCCGCCTGTACCAGCTTGAGCAGATGCGCAGGGATTTCGTGGGCAACGTCTCACACGAAATGCGCACACCACTGACCGTTATCAGTGGTTACCTGGAAACCCTGGTGGATCATGGTGACGAGCTGCCACCGAAATGGCGCCGGGCGATCAACACCATGGCCGAGCAATCCTCGCGCATGGAAGCCCTGATTACCGACCTGATTTTGCTCTCGCGCATTGAAACCGGCGAACACACCGCCGACGACACCCTTACCGACCCCGGCGCGCTGTTACGCCAGATCTGCCAGGACGCCCGCACCCTCAGCCGCGACCAGGACCACGAAATCAGCGTGGACATCGCCGATGCTCGCCTACTGAAAGGCGACGAAGGCCAGCTGCGCAGTGCGTTTTCCAACCTGATATTCAACGCAGTGAAGTATACACCGGCGGGCGGGCGTATCACCGTGTCCTGGAGCGCCAACCGGGACGGCGCGCATCTATCGGTAAAAGACACCGGCATTGGCATTGATCCGGTGCACATTCCCCGGCTGACCGAGCGCTTCTACCGGGCCGACCCCAGCCGGCACAAGGATACCGGCGGCACAGGCCTGGGCCTGGCCATCGTCAAACACGTGCTGATCAACCACGACGGCAATCTGGAGATTCGCAGCCACATTGGCGAGGGCAGCGAATTCATCTGCCATTTCCCGAAAGAGCGCCTGGTGGAGAAAAGCCCCGAGCCGATACGGGCCGGGGACTGAGGCCCACCCCGGCTCAGCGGTTGCCGGCCCGGAAGGTGGCAATAAAGCGGGACAGGTCTTCCATTTTCTGCGGGTCGTCATCCACGAAGCGCACGGTCACACTGACAAAATCGCTGTCCTGGCGGCGATCCACCGCCTGCAGCTGGTGCACATAACCGTTCAGGCGGGCGGTCTTGTCGTTACCGATCTCCATATCCACCACCGCCTGATCCAGAATGCCCGGGAACACCTGGTCGCGCTTGGCGATCACCCGAACTTCGGTCAGATTGATGTCCTTGACCACGGACTTCAGCGTGCTATCGGAAAAACGCACCTGCGCCACACTCATGGGCGCCCGGCCCGAGGGTTTGCTGCTCGCAGGCGCCTGGTTGGAGCGGGCGGCGGCCATCAGCGGGTTGTCGCCGGCAGCGGGCTGGGCCGGCGACTCGGGTTTGGCGGGTGGTGCTTCACGCTTTTGGGTGAGCAGGGCGGCCGATTCCTTGAACGCATCGGCCGGGCCATCCATGGATTTGCCGCTGCGGCTCATGCTGTCCTGCAGCTTGCGGCCCATCACTTTAATGATTTTCTTGCTCAGCCCTTCCGGGCTGAACGGCTTGCCCAGGTATTCCGACACGCCCTCTTTCACTGCTTCCACCACGTGATCCTTGTCGCCACGGCTGGTGATCATGATGAACGGCACTTTTTCGTAATGGGGCTGCTGGCGCATCCATTGCAGCAGCTCCAGGCCGGACATTTCGGGCATTTCCCAGTCGCACAGCACCAGATCGAAGGTGGTGCGCGACATCAGTGATTGCGCCCGGCGCCCGTTCTGGGCGTCGGTGGTTTCGATCACCGGAAAGCGCTGGCGTACCGTTCGCTTAACCAGATCCCGCACAAAGCTGGCGTCGTCCACCACCAGCGCTTTCAGGGTTGCCATAAAACGTTCACTCCAGGGTCACTAGTCCGTGCAGGAACAAATGGGCAGGCCTTTCCAAAACACGCTGTAAAGACATCCATGTCCCGCTCGAGCTCCGCCATCCATGGCTCCGCACGGTTTTGGAAAGGCCTGCCCATTTGTTCCGTCTAAGTCAGATAGTACGAACTATAGAACATTCATGCCCGCGCGTTGGAACCTTTGCTACCAAAAGACGACAAACCGTTGCCCGGCGGTACTCCCCGGCCGGCAAAACGCGCTACCATGAACATTCCGGTTTTTATCCACCACGCGAGGTGATCTGTGGCCCTTTCGACATCACGTTTTCCGCTCCGCCGCATTCTTTTGGCCGCTGGCCTGGCAGTGCTGGCCCAGAGTGCCAGTGCCCAGAACGAACCAGCCATGGACTTTCTCAGCGACGAGGAATTTGCCCAGTGCAAACAGCAGCTGCAGGCACGTGCGGTGAAGGCCGGTGTCCGCGAAGCCGTGGCCACCGAGGTGATGGCCGGCGCTGAGTACCTTGAACGGGTGATCGAGCTGGATCGCCGGCAACCGGAGTTCACCACCACTTTCGCCGATTATCTGAACCGGCGGGTCAATGACCAGCGCATCCAGAAGGGACGTGAGTTGCTGCGCGAGCATCGCGACCTTCTGGCCGAAGTCACCGAAGAAACCGGGGTGCCGGCTCCCTACCTGGTGGCGTTCTGGGGGCTGGAAACCAACTTCGGCAGTTATTTTGGCAAAATGCAGGTGCCCAGCTCACTGGCCACGCTGGCTTGCGATCCCCGTCGCAGCGAGTTTTTCAGCCAGCAGCTGGTGGCGGCCCTGCGGATTATCGATGAGGGGGCAATTGCTCCCGAACAAATGGAAGGCTCCTGGGCCGGCGCCATGGGCCATGTGCAGTTCATGCCCACGGTGTTCCTGAAACACGCCGTGGACGCCGATGGCGACGGGCGTCGGGATCTCTGGAACAGCCTGCCCGATGCCATGATGTCGGCCGGTAATTTCCTCCAGTCCATGGACTGGGACGGCGATTACCGCTGGGGCCGTGAAGTCCTGCTCCCGGACGACTTTGATTACAGCCTGGCCGATGGCCGCAGGCTTTCCCTGGATGAGTGGCGAGCCAAGGGCATTACCGACGTTTGGGGACATGGCGTACCCGACGAGCCGATCGATGCCGCCCTGGTGGTACCCAGTGGCCATGAAGGTCCGGCGTTCCTGGTCTATGACAACTTCCGGGTGATCATGGGCTGGAACCGTTCGGAATTCTACGCCATCGCCGTGGGCCACCTGGCCGACCGCATTGCCGGTGCCGGCGGCCTGCACACGCCGCCACCGGAAGACCAACCGGCGCTGTCCCGCGATCAGGTCATGCAACTGCAACAGGCCCTCAACGAGCGGGGATACGACAGCGGTGAACCCGATGGCATTCTGGGCGGAAAAACCCGCAAGGCGGTTCGCCAGTATCAGAGCGAACGCGACATGATTGCCGACGGTTTTCCGAACCTGACACTGCTGAGAGACATGAACGTGGTGGGCATCGACAAACCGTCAGACAGCTGAGACCCGCGGGCCGACAACCATGGACTCCATCACCCAAGCCGCCCTGGGCGCAACCATCGCCGGCGCCGTTGCCGGCAAACAGCTGGGCCGGTCCGCCCTGCTGACCGGGGCGGTGCTTGGCACCCTGCCGGATCTCGATGTGGTGATTGACTACGGCACTGCCGTGGCCAACTTCACCCAGCATCGGGGCTTCAGCCACTCGTTGTTTGTGCTGGTGCCCCTGGCGGTGATCCTCGCCGGGCTGCTCTGGCACTGGCGGCCCCAGGTTTCACTCGCGCGCTGGCTGGCGCTGACCGGGCTGATACTGGTAACCCACCCCATTCTGGACACCTTCACCACCTACGGCACCCAACTGTTCTGGCCAATCGCGCCACCGCTGGCGATCAGCAGCATATTCATCATTGACCCGCTGTACACCCTGCCGTTGCTGGCCGGCTGCGTGTTTTTCCTGGCGCGGCCACCGGCGATGAAGGTCATGGCCGGCGCCTTGATTGTCTCCACCGCCTACCTGGGCTGGAGTCTGGCGGCACAACAAATCATGACCGCCCGGGTGAAACCGGCTCTGGCCGAAGCGGGGCTGGAAGATTACCGACTGCTGGTTCAGCCCATGCCGTTCAACACCATACTCTGGCGGGCCACGGCGCTCACCGATGACACCCGAGTGGAGATTGTCACCGGCTTTCTGGATGGTGACGGTCCGCTGACCCTGGAGCGCTTTCCGCGCAATCCGGAACTGCGCCAGCAACTATTGGCACTGCCAGAGGTGCAGCGGCTGGAATGGTTTACCGGCGGCTTTATGCAGTACAACCAGAACGGAAACGACATAACGGCCACCGATATCCGTCTGGGTATTCCCGGGGCCCATCCGTTCACCTTTGTGGTGGCCGAAAATACCGATGACCAACTACTGCCCCGTGGCAGCACCCGCCTGCCCCGCCCGGCCCTGCAGCCAAACGCCACCGATTTGCTGTGGGCCCGGATCATCGGCCGGGCACCGGTTCTGTGTCTGTCCACCCTGTCATTGCCCGGACCGGGCGAGGGCTGCTGATGCGACTGGACCAGTACCTGGCCAACAGCACCGGCCTGTCCAGAAAAGACGCCAAACGGGCTATCGGTACCGGCCGTGTGCGGGTTAACGGTGAGCCCTGCAAACAAGCCAAACAGCAGGTTTCTGAAAACGATGACGTCTGGCTGGATGGAAAGCCCGTCATCCTGCCGGGCGAGCATTACCTGATGATGCACAAACCCGCCGGGGTGATCAGCGCCACTACCGACAGCGATCAACCGACCGCGCTGGATTTATTGCCCACCGACCTGGCCGCCCGTGTACACATCGCCGGCCGGCTGGATAAAGACACCACAGGCCTGTTGCTACTGACCAGCGATGGCCAGTGGTCACACCGGATTACCTCGCCCCGTCACCGGTGCCCAAAGACCTACCGCGTGACCCTGGCCGAAAGCCTGACCGATACTGCCCGGGCGCAGCTGGAACAGGGCGTATTACTGAAAGGCGAAAACAGCCCCACGCACCCGGCCGAGGTGGCCGCCATCAGCGATAAACAGATTGACCTGACCATCCACGAAGGCCGCTACCATCAGGTCAAACGCATGCTGGCGGCCGTGGGCAACCGGGTGGTGGCGTTGCACCGCCATCGCATCGGCCCGCTGGCTCTGGATGATGCCTTGCAACCTGGCGAGTATCGGGAGCTGACAGAGCGCGAGGCCAAAACACTGGTCAAGGACTGAGCGGGGCGGGTAGGCCTTTCCAAAACCGTGCGGAGCCAAGGATGGCGGAGCTCGAGCGTTACAGGGATGTATTCACAGCGTGTTTTGGAAAGGCCTACCCGCTCCGCTCATGGCACCTGATTCTACGACGACGCCTCAAACCTCTGCGCACCAAGATTCTTGCGCACCTTCCCCGCCTCAAACACCTCGCCATTCATGGCAATATAAACACCAGCCGGTAACAGCTTAAGCGCCGCCCAGGCAAAACCGACGTTAAAAACGGCATCAGACCGGCGCATACGGGCCGGTTGCATGGCCCCGGTCAAAACGATGGTGCGCTCGCCGGCAACCGGCTTAAGGGCTTCGGCCGTCTTCGCCATGGAATCGGTGCCGTGGGTAATCAGTACCCGCTCATGGTTACAGCCACCGACGGCCTGCACAATCAGCTCGCGGTCGCTGTCAGTAATCTCCAGGCTGTCCTTGCGCATCAGCCCGGCAACCTCGTAGCCTTCATGAACGTTGGACTCCGCCAGCAACTCGGGCAGCAGCGTATCGCCAATTTCAAATTGACTGTTGGCATCAAAGTACACCTTGTCGATGGTGCCGCCGGTGGTAAAGATCTGGATCATGCCAGCTCCCCTGTTCGGTGAATCGAGCACACCAGTTTACCCTTTTCCGGTACAGATCACCCTTCCCGGCAGGCACCGGACGCATGCAAAAATATGCAAAGGCGACTGACCTGCATCAACCAACCCGGCCGGGGAGCGTTTTACACTTCATCAATCATTTTCCGCCGCCGGAGGCCATCATGTCATCGCCCGACCCCACTGCTTCGCCTGAAGAAAACAGCAATGCCTTTCGACACTGGCAGCAAGGTTATGGTGTGGTGCAGCACTCCGGGCACACGGCCACCCGAGTAAAATCACTGGCCGAACGGCTGGTGTCCGGCGGTTATCAGCCGGACACCGACACCGTTTACCGCAAGCTCGCCGCCCTGGACCGGCTGACCAGCGCCGGCCTGTGGCTGGTGGTGCACATGAGTTACTGCAAGCGGGTGGATATCGCCGGTGCACCACTGGCCCCACCGGATTTCAAAACCACCCCCGAGGGCCATACCGGTGGCGCCCTGAACATGGTACCGGCCTACGCGGCCTATCTGGCCCTGAACAACCTGACCGGGCAGACCCGCAGCTGGCTGATGGGCCAGGGGCACTGCGTGGCGGCGGTCGAGGCCGTGAACGTGCTGACCGGCAACCTGCACCCGGAGCAACAAAGCCGGTACCTGACCGCCGATGGGCTGTCACGACTGGCGTCGGATTTCTACAGCTACCAGCAAAAGCCCGATGGCTCCATGGCCGCCCCCCTGGGCAGCCACGTTAACTCGCACACAGCCGGCGGCATTCTGGAAGGTGGCTACCTCGGCTTTGCCGAGCTTCAATACGCTCACATGCCCTTGCCCGGCGAATCCCTGGTGGCATTCCTGTCAGACGGCGCCGCCGAAGAGCAACGAGGCAGCGACTGGATTCCCCGCTGGTGGCGAGCCGAGGATTGCGGGCTGGCGCTGCCGGTGATGATCGCCAATGGCCGGCGCATCGAGCAACGCACCGAGCTGGGCACGCCGGCGGGGCTGGAGCGGTTCGAAGAGCACCTGCATGCCCGAGGCTTTGCCCCGTTCCGTTTTGACGGCAAAGACCCGGCCGCGTTTGTCTGTGCACTGTTCGAGATGGAACAGGCTCTGACCGAGCAAACCGGGCCGAACCAGCACTATCCGGCTCGCATTCCCTACGGCATTGCCGAAACCGTCAAGGGTTATGGTTTTTACGGCGCTGGCGAAAACAGTGCCCACAATCTGCCGTTACCGGGCAATCCACGGCTGGATGCCAGGGCGCGGGACCTGTTCAACGAACACATCCAGCCACTGTGGGTGGAATCCGGGGAGCTGGGCCTGTCGGTCAGCCTGCTGAACGAACACCAGCAGCAGCAAAGGCCACTGGAGAAAGACCACCCGCTGGCGTTGCGCAATCCCGCCGAGCCCAATCTGCCGACATTACCCTGGGGCCAGAATCAGGCCTCGCCCATGAGCGCGGTGGATGAATTTTTCCGGGCCCTGGTGGCCGACAACCCGCAATTGCGGCCCCGGGTCGGCAACCCCGACGAGCTGGCCAGCAACCGGCTGACCGGTGTCCTGAAAGATCTCAAGCATCGGGTCAACCAGCCGGAAAACCAGCAGGAAGACGTGCACGGCAAAATCATCACCGCCCTGAACGAAGAGGCCGTGGTATCGGCCTGCCTGGCCAACAAGGCCGGCCTGAATCTGGTGGCCAGCTACGAAGCCTTCTGTGTGAAAATGCTCGGCGCCATCCGCCAGGAACTGATCTTTGCCCGCAACCAGAAAGAAGTGGGCCGTCCCGCCCGGTGGCTGGGCTTCCCGGTGATTGCCACTTCCCATACCTGGGAAAACGGCAAAAACGAACACTCCCATCAGGACACCACCTTCTGCGAGGCCATGTTCGGGGAAATGGGCGATGTCTCACGGGTACTGTTTCCAGCCGATTACAACAGCACGCTCGCAGTACTGCCGTCGGTCTTCACCGAAAGGGGCCGGATCAGCTGCATGGTGGTTCCCAAACGCGAACGGCCACTGGTGTTCAACGCCGGGGAGGCCCAAACCCTTGCCAAACACGGTGCCCTGGTGGTGGATGAGGACACCTCGGCCGGCGAGGAGCCGGTGCTGTTGATTGCCAGTGGCGCCTATCAGCTATCTGAGGCCATTCGGGCCTGTGAGCGGTTGCGCGAGACCGGTACACCCTTCCGCCTGGTGTATGTGCAGGAACCCGGGCGTTTTCGCCAGCCCCGGGATGGCATGGAGGCCGCCGCCTGCCTGACCGAATTCGAGCGAGAGCGGCTGTTCCCCCATCGAATGCAGCGGCGCGTGGCGTTGACCCACATGCGCCCGGAAGTGTTCCGGGGCCATATGCATACCCTGTTCCCGCACCCGATTCACTCCCGGGTGCTGGGCTATATCAACCGGGGTGGCACCCTGAACGAAAGCGGCATGCTGTTCGCCAACCGCTGCACCTGGGGCCATGCCCTGGCGGCCTGCGCCGCCGTGCTGGACAAACCACCCGGCGAATGGCTGTCCAGTGCCGAGCTGGCCGCCGTGGAAGGTCGTGGCGACCCATCGGTGATTACTCGCGGGCTGCCCTGAAGCCAGCCCGGGTCCCGGCCACATAAAAAACGGGAGCCGAAGCTCCCGTCTGATGATGTTTCGCAAAAGTCGTCAACCACTGACAAACGCCGGCGCAAAACCAACGTTCCACAGGATAGCCGAACCCGCTCGAGTGGACACCAGAATCACCAGCGCAACAGTGAGCAGCGACACCCCGTACAGCTCCGCCTGCTCTTTCTCGATGCCCATGACAATGGGCAGGCCATCAAACATCAACCAGGCGCCATAGCAGGCGGCAGCCAGGAACACGATGGCGTTGAACCAGGGCTCCGGATAAAGCAGGGCAAAGCCCGCCAGGAAAAGCGGCGTACAGGAATAGGCCGCCAGGGCAATGCCATTGGAGGGCACATGTTCCTCCTTGGCACCGTAGGTGCGGGCCATCCAGTTAATGGCGTAACCCAAAGCAAAAACACCCACCAGCATGGCCAGATAAGTCAGAACACTGAGCTGTACCGCACTGATTTCGGTGAGCTTAATCAGCCGGTCAGCGCCAACCTCCCAACCAAAATGGGCCGTGGAGATGTAAGCGCAGATCGGCGCAATGGCCGCAAGAATCACGACATAAGTTATGTAGAGCCGGGTAGGAGTTTCATGCTCTTTCCGGATACTGGCCCATTCCTGATCTGGATGGGAAAAGAGACCAAACGCGTGCGACAGGAGCATGGGATCACCCCCTCATTTTGCTGTTGTTGGTATTCACAAGTACGGTACCCGATAAATCCGGATCAACTACCGCTCGTAATATTGACTATAGTCAATGACACGCAAGTTGAAAGTATTTTGTTCAGATTCTCACCAATTCATACCAGTACATCAGGAAAAGGAAGCCGCACCATGCTTAACCCCGGATACCTGGCTGCCACCGCAGTTACCCTGACACTAGCCCTGCAAGCACCAGCCACACTGGCGGAGCTGCAGACCAAAACCATGGATTACGAGGTCAACGGTGAAACCTACACCGGCTACATGGCCTGGGACGACGAGGCCGAACACCAGCAACCCGGCGTGCTGGTGGTGCACGAATGGTGGGGACACAATGAATTTGCCCGGGAACAGGCCGAGAAGCTGGCCGCCTCGGGCTACACGGCGTTTGCCCTGGACATGTATGGTTCCGGCAAACAGGCCGACCACCCGGACACGGCCGGAGAATTTGCCAGGGAAGCCACCAGGGATCTGGACCAGACCGCCGAGAGGTTCCGCAAGGCCATGGAGCTGCTACAGAACCACGACAGCGTGGACCCCGATCGCATTGCCGCCCAGGGTTACTGCTTCGGTGGCTCGGTAGTGCTGAACATGGCGCGCATGGGGATGGATCTGGACGGTGTGGTGAGTTATCACGGCTCGCTGTCCAGCCCGATACAGGCAGAAGCTGGCGAGATCAGCGCACGAGTTCAGGTCTATACCGGCGGTGCCGACCCGATGGTACCCGCCGAACAGGTTGCGGGCCTGGTGGAGGAAATGCACAACGCGCAGGTGGACCTGACACTGGTGTCCTTCCCCGGCGTGCAGCATTCATTTACCAACCCCGGTGCGGATCGAATCGCCGAAAAATTTGATATGCCCGTAGGCTACAACGAAGACGCCGCCCGCCGCGCATGGCAAGGCACCCTGTCGTTTTACGAGGAGATATTCGCTGAGTAATCTGCAGACACAAAAAAAGGCAGCCGAAGCTGCCTTTTTGGCGGTTATTGCCTAATCCATCAGGGATTAGAGAGCAACAACGTTCTCCGCCTGAGGACCTTTCTGGCCCTGGGTAACGGTAAACTCAACCTGCTGGCCTTCTGCCAGGGTTTTGAAACCGCTGCCCTGAATAGCGCTGTAGTGAACAAAAACGTCCGGGCCGCCTTCACGAGTGATAAAGCCAAAGCCTTTTGCTTCGTTGAAGAACTTAACAGTACCGGTAGTAGTAGACATACTTAAACTTCCTGAAATCAATCATTTTTTCTACCGCCAGAAGCCATTGTGGAACTGGTCGGCGTGTTACGGAAAAACAGAACTCGCGGGATCAAAAACAGGACGGCACTACTAACAGCGGAGGTACGTCTTATTCATGAACTGCTTTACTTATCTTTCCTACAAGATCCACTCTACTCAAGAACCCCGGGCTTGCCAAGAACAATTTCAAGAAATTTTATAGGTAAAGATACACAGAGTTGGGCGCCCTTTTCAGGTGCAGGGAAAGCACCGAAAAAGGGCTTTAAAGACGCAGCAGCGTAAAGGTGTAAAAACCGGCAAAGGTCATCAGGATGGAGCCCAGCACATGAGCCAGGATGCCCACCAGCGCCACTCCCCATTTACCCTCCTGCAGAGCGGCAAACATTTCCAGAGAGAAAGTGGAGAAGGTGGTCAGCGCCCCACACAGGCCGGTAATGGCAAACAGCCGCCACTCGGGGGCCAGCGCACTGGTCTGGGTGAAAAACGCCATCAGCAACCCCACCAGCCAGCCGCCACCCAGGTTGGCAACCAGCGTGCCCCAGGGCACCGCGTGGTAGCTGGCGTTCAACCAGAGCCCAAGCCCCCAACGCAGATTGGCGCCAATGATGGCGCCAACACTAACGGCAACGACAGACAGCCACATGGGAGTCAGTCCGTATTGTGAAGCGTGACTGCCTCGGGATTGCGAGCAAAGGCATCAAAGGAGAAGTCGTCAACGGTCAGCATTTCCAGCACCACCTGTTCGTACTGGCGCATGAAGTCGGCTTCCTCCTTGCTGTAGATACCCGCCTCCAACGCTGCCTCGAAACGCTCTTCCGGATGCAACGCGGTGGCCGGCAATTCGCCCTTGGCGTAGGCCTTATTCACCTTGCGGTACAGGGCTTCTGCCTTGTCATAGTCTTTCAGTAGACCATTGTAGCGAGCCACCGGATTTTCCACCGTGCCTTCGCTGTCGGTGGTCCAGATACTGGCAATCAGCTTGTGGCGCAGCGGTGTATCGGTGGAGATGGAACGCGCCAACTGGCGGGCCAGTTCATCGTCCGGCGCACCCCAGCGACGACCCAGCGGCAGGGTAATGGCTCGCAGGCTCATGGCCACGGCACGGTTGGGCAGGTTGCGCAGAAACTCGTCCAGCGCCTGCTCGGTGCGATGCAGCAACAACGCCAGGCTGTATTGCATCAGCTCTTTCTCGCCGCCCACCGGCTGGGTTTCGTACCAGTTTTTCAGAACCATGGAAGCCAGGTACAGGTTGGACAGCATGTCGCCCAGGCGCGCGGAAATCAGCTCGCGCATTTTCAGCTCGCTGCCCAGGGTGGTCATGGCGGCATCGGAGCACAGGCCGAAGGCGGCACTGAAGCGGGCCACCGCTTGCGCGTATTTGCGCGAAGCACTGTCAAACGGCACATCCGCCTTACCCAGACCCAACGCCTGGGTTAAGGCACGGGCAGCGTTGCCGAAGATCAGCCCGGCATGGCCGAAGAAGGCCTTGTCGAAGGCACGAATGTCATCGTTGTCCTTGGCCGCCAGCTCTTTCAACACATACGGATGGCAACGGATCGCGCCCTGGCCAAAGATCATCAGGCTACGGGTCATAATGTTGGCGCCTTCCACGGTAATGGACACCGCCGATCCGCTGTAACCAATGCCCAGGTAGTTGCGCGGGCCGAGGGTGACGGTCTTACCGCCGTGCACATCCATGGCATCGGTCATGATGCCGCGCTGGAATTCGGTCAGGTGGTATTTGAGGATGGCCGAAGGCACCGCCGGTTTTTCACCGTTATCAATCATGTTGGCCGTGTGGTTCACCGCCGACTGGGCAATATAGGTTTTACCGGCGATGCGCGCCAATGGCTCCTGCACCCCTTCCATGTCCGCCACCGGCGTGTTGAACTGCCGGCGAATACGAGTGAAGCCGCCAGCGGTGCCGGTGGCAAAGGCGGCGGCCCCGGCCGCGCCGGAAGGCAGGGTAATGCAACGGCCCACCGACAGGCACTCAACCAGCATGCGCCAGCCCTGGCCGGCCATTTCCTGGCCACCGATGATGTAATCCAGAGGAATGAACACGTCCTTGCCCTTGATCGGGCCGTTCAGGAACGGCGAGCCAATCGGGCAATGCCGGCGGCCGATCTCCATGCCTTCGGTGTTGCGGGGAATCAACGCGCAGGTAATGCCGTAGTCTTTGGTGTCACCCAACAGACCGTCCGGGTCAAACATGCGGAAGGCCAAGCCCACCACGGTGGCCACCGGCGCCAGGGTAATCCAGCGTTTCTCGAAGTTCAGGCGCAGGCCCAACACTTCCTCGCCATCCACTTCCTGCTTACAGACAATGCCGGTGTCCGGCAGTGAGGTGGCATCGGAGCCCGCGCGCGGGCCGGTCAGGCCGAAGCAGGGAATTTCCCGGCCATCGGCCAGGCGCGGCAGGTAATGGTTCTTCTGCTCGTCTGTGCCGTACTTGACCAGCAGCTCGCCCGGGCCAAGAGAGTTGGGCACGCCCACGGTCACCATCAGCATCTCGTTGGTGGCCAGCTTCTGCAACACGGCGGTCTGCGCCTTGGCGGAAAACTCCAAGCCACCGTATTCTTTCGGGATGATCATGCCGAAGAATTTTTCTTTCTTCAGGAAATCCCACAACTCCTGGGGCAAGTCCGCCTGTTCGACGGCAATATCCCAGGCGTTGCACATGGAAATGGCCTGGGTGCACTGGTCATCAACAAACGCCTGCTCTTCATCACTCAGCCCGGTATGACGGTTGATCAGCAGGTTGTGCCAGTCCGGCCGGCCGGTGAACAGCTCGCCGTCCCAGCCCACGGTGCCAGCTTCCAGGGCCACCTTTTCGGTATCGGAGACTTTCGGCGCCACTTTCTTGAACATGGCAAACACCCGTGGGGTCAGCCATTTACTGCGAAACTGGGGCAGCCCGGCGGCGGCAGTGGCTATGGCCCCGGCGAACAGCAACAGCGCCAGCCAGCCGGAGGCCATGAACAGGGCCAACACACCAACAACGGCCATTACGCCGATGGCGGACTTGGCTCCGGATTCCCGGCGCATTACGAACAGCAGTCCGGCCAGGGCTACAAGAAACAGGATCAACGTCATTGCCAACTCTCTCTGTCTTCTTCCGTGGATGAAAGTCTCCGGTTACCCCGGAGACTTCTGACTATAGCTGCTTACGGGCCCAGGACTCCAACAGATGTCCGTGAGCACAACAGAAAGCCACCGATCAGGAGGTGACAATCACCCGGATCCCCTCCAGCGCCAGGCTGGCGTGGTTGACCGCGTCCCGCGCGGCTTCCAGCTGGCTGTTGAGGAAATCCAGCTCTTCCTGGCGAATGGCGGGGTTCACCCTACTCAACGCCTGAAGACGATGAATTTCCGGCACAAAGCTGTCTTCCACCCGCGCCAGCGCCTGCTCGCGCAACGGCTTCAGATGTGGCTCGGCCAGGCCTTCGACGTGATCCACCATCGTTTCCACCTCGGCGCGAATGCGCGGCACGATGGCCTGAGCGGTGCGGCGGCGGATGTTGGAGCACAGTTCGTTGAGCTTATCGTGAGGCAAGGCTGCGGACAGATCACGGCCATTCACATCCACCACCAGGCGCAGTGGCGACACCGGCAGATAGCGCGTCAGCTGCAGGTTTTCCGGCGCCGGACAGTGCACGGCAAACACCGCTTCCAGCAGCAGGCTGCCCGGCGGCAGGGCTTTCACCGACAGATTCGACAGGGCTGCCTTGCCCAGTCCGGAGCTGGCGACCGAGTCCATTACGCCGGACACCATTGGGTGCTCCCAGCTCATGAATGCCATGTCTTCACGTTGCAGGGCCTGCTCTCGTTCCCAGGTAACAGTCAGGCCGTCTTCCGGCAAGCCTTCCACATGACCGGCCCGATACTGCTCGCCCGGTTTGAGGATGTCGGCATGCTCGCTGTGGTCTTCCATGTCCACGCCAAGAATATCGAAGGCCTGAAGCATGTAATCCCGCACCTGGGTGGAGTTTTCTTCCTGCTCAATCCGGCCGATCAACTCATCGGCCACCTCGCGGCGGCAGGAGTTCAGTTCGATCAGCGCATCCCGGCCGTTGTGCAACAGGGTTTTCAGCCTTTCGGTTTCCGCCGCGCTGTCGCTGATCACCGAATCCATCACCGACGCATCGCCCTCCAGGGCCTTTTGCCATTGGGATTGCACGTGCTCCTGCACGGCCACGCCCACCGAACAGCTCTCAGCGAAGGCATTCAGGCCCTCGTGGAACCAGCGGTATTGCACTTCCTGGCTGGTGCCTTCGAGGTACGGAATATGAATACGGATGGTTTCGGTCTGGCCAATGCGGTCCAGACGGCCGATGCGCTGCTCCAGCAAATCCGGGTTGGCCGGCAGGTCAAACAGCACCAGGTGATGGGCGAACTGGAAATTGCGGCCTTCGCTGCCGATTTCCGAGCAGATCAGCGCCTGGGCGCCCTGCTCTGTATCGGCGAAATACGCCGCTGCCCGGTCCCGCTCGATCAAGCTCAGATGCTCGTGGAAGGCGGCGCTGCGAATACCGGCGCGCAGTTGCAGGTAATGCTCCAGCGCCATGGCCGTGCTGGCATTGGCACAGATCACCACCGCCTTGGCCGGGCGCAAGCTGGCCAGTTTCTTCTGCAGCCAGGCCACCCGGGGGTCGTCCGCCAGCCATTGCTCTTCATCCGGCACGGTGGTTTCCGGATGCAGCCCTTCCAGACCATAACGGGCGTTTTCGTACAGCGTGGGCCACGGCAACGGTTCTGGCAGCGGCTGGCGTTCGGGGAAGCCCTGAATGGCCGCCCGGGTATTGCGGAACAGCACACGGCCGGTGCCGTGGCGATCCAGCAGGGCATCAATGACGGCCTCGTGATGATCATCCCGGGCCAGCAGCTCGTCCAGATCGTCGCCGATCCAGGTTTTCAGCACGGCCTTGTCGTCTTCGGCTACCGTGTCCGGGTTGGCTTGCAAGCGGCGCACCACCTGATTGACTGCCTCGTAGTCCTGCTCTTCCTCGCGGAAGACCTCCAGATCATGGAAACGGGCCGGGTCCAGCAGGCGCAGGCGGGCAAAATGGCTGGCCAGGCCCATCTGCTCCGGCGTTGCCGTCAACAACAACAGGCCCTGGCTAGCGGCGGACAGCTGCTCAACCATTTGATATTCCGGGCTGGCCTGCTCCGGCGACCACTCCAGGTGATGGGCCTCATCCACCACCATGATGTCCCAGCCTGCCGCCTCGGCATCTTTGCGGGCCTTTTCGCTGTTCACCAGGAAATCCTGACTGCACAGCACCAGCTGTTCAGTTTCAAACGGATTAACCGCATCTTCATCATCGCCAAAGATGTGATTCACCAGCGCATCCACATCGTCCTCTTCGTCCTTGAGGGCGTCGTAACGGCTCTGGTCGATAATGGAAAAGTGCAGGTTGAAGCGGCGCAACATTTCCACCAGCCACTGGTGCACCAGTGAATCCGGCACGGCAATCAACACCCGATGGGCCCGACCGGTTTGCAGCTGGTAATGCAGGATCAGGCCGGCTTCGATGGTTTTGCCCAGGCCCACTTCGTCGGCCAGCAGAACGCGGGGGGCGTGCCGCCGGGCCACCTCGTGGGCGATGTAGATCTGGTGCGGCAAGTGCTGAGTGCGCGCGCCCATCAAACCGTGGGCCGACGAGGCGCGAAGGCGATCCAGATGCTGCAGGGTTGCCACCCGCAAACGGAAAGCGCCGTTGCGCTCAAACTGGCCAGCAAACAGGCGTTGGTGGGGCGCGGAGAAATTCACCGTACCGGCCAGCTTTACCTCGGAAATCGGCTGGATATTTTCGCCGTCATCGGCGTGGTACATCAGAACACCGTCAATATCCTCGACAGCCCGCACGATGTATTTTTCGCCGCCGAAGGTTTCGATCTCCTCGCCCAGCTGATAAACAATCCGGGACAGGGGCGCGTTGTCGATGGCGTAGGTGCGCTCTTCGTCGGCGGCCGGGAAGCCGAGGGTCACCCGGCGCCCGGAAATCTCGGTAACAATTCCCAGGCCGAGCCCATTATCGTTGTGGCTGACCCAACGCTGGCCAATGACAAATTCCGATGTTTCCAAGAAACCTCCGCTAGCTAACAGATGATTGAGAATTCGAAGCGTTTTCCCGCACCCAGAAGGCGGTTGCCCCGCACACCGCCGCTGGCACCACAAACAGGTTCAGCACCGGCACCATGGCCGCCAGGGCAACCGGCAAACCAAAGCCCATGGCCGACAGCCGAACACCGGCCAACTGCCGACGCAAAGCGGGAAAGCTGACCTTGTGGTTATCCGCAGGATAGTCGACATACTGCAGGGACATCATCCAGCAGTTGAACAGGAACCAGAGCACAGCAGCGACCAGGTTCACTACCGGGATCAGGCCAAGGATAAACAACACCAGGGCCCGGGGCAGGTAATAGGCGATTTTCTGAACTTCACGCCAAAGCGCGCGGGGAATATCTTTGATGATGGCGGCCCAACTGCCGTCCGTACTGACTTCCTGGCCGGTCAGATGCTTCTCGGTCAGTTCGGACAGGTAGCCGTAAAAAGGAGAGCCAATCAGGTTGGCAATGATGACAAAGCCGTAGGCCAGCATCAGCAGGATCACTGCGCCGTATAGCAGCCAAAACAGCCAGTCCAGCGCCTGCAGCCAGGCCCAGTCCGGCAGCCAGCCCATAACCATGGCGATCAGAATGCCGAACAATTCGGCCAGAAAGTAGAACAGCAGGCCAAACAGCAGCACGTTCAACACCAGAGGGATGATGACAAACAGCCGGAGACCGGGTTGGCGGATCAGCCGGAAACCTTCGGCCAGGTAGCCCAGCCCGTGGAAAAAGTTACCCTTGAGCATCAACAATGACCCTCTGCTGCCATGAAAACGGGCGGCGAAGCATATCATGTCCAGCCGGCTTCGGCAGCCGCCCCGGCCAGGTCGACCAACAACGGCGCGCAGTCGCTATGTACGACATTCGCCACCACCTTTGTAAGATATCTCTTACGGGGGTGCAGGAAATCTCGGATACTTTGCGTACGCAGCGACGGCGACACGCATTACAAAAAATCCACCTGCATGATTTGCAAGAAAAAACTATCAGGCCAATAGTTTCTCCATAAAAACGAGGGATTTCTGTCACGTTTTTGTCTAATCAGCGTTGCTATAGTTTAGTCATCAGGGACGTCAGGAAAAGGACTGAAAGGAAACACCCGTGCACGGACAGCAGGGGGAAGCAAGGACACATGGAAGCCCCGCTTGAGGGAAACATTGGAGCGTTGGCCCGGACGGCCGACACCAGGGAGAGGATTAAGGATCCGGCAACATGGCGGTTGCCCCTAGCGCAAGGACGCGCCAACCTGTTCCGAAGCCTGAACTGCCAGGATGGCGATTCAGCACACTGCAAGGGCAGCCCACGGGTTGCCCTTCATTGTTTCTGCCCCTCTCTTTATACTGCCTGCTCATCCAGAGCAACAGCGACTCCCGAACATGGCCAGTAGACCCGACACCGACGATTACCTGAACCTGTTCCTCAATGACATACCATTGATGGACGTACGGGCCCCCGTCGAATTCAGCAAGGGCAGCTTCCCTTCGGCGGTCAATGCGCCGTTGATGAACGACGAGGAACGCCATCGGGTCGGTATCTGCTACAAGGAAAAAGGCCAGGACAAGGCCATCGAACTGGGCCACCAGCTGGTCAGCGGTGATCTCAAGGCCCAGCGCATCGAGGCCTGGACACGCTTCGCCGCCCAACACCCCGAAGGCTATCTGTTCTGTTTCCGGGGCGGACTGCGCTCCCGGCTGACCCAGGAATGGATTCGCGATGCCGGCATCGACTACCCACTGGTCAAGGGTGGCTATAAAGCGCTGCGCCGTTTCCTGATCGACAGCCTGGAAGACATCATCACCACTGCCAGCTTCCGCATCCTCAGCGGTCGCACCGGTACCGGCAAAACCCGGGTACTGCACCGCCTGCCCAATCCGGTGGACCTGGAAGGCCTGGCCAATCATCGCGGCTCCAGCTTCGGCCGAAAGGTCACGCCCCAGCCCTCGCAAATCGATTTTGAAAACCGGCTGGCGGTGTCGATGCTCAAGGCACACCACAAACTCAGCGGTCCCATGTATCTGGAAGATGAAAGCCGGCTGATCGGCCGCTGCTCACTGCCCGAAAGCCTGCGGGAAAAGATGGGCGAGGCACCGCTAATGATTCTTGAACGGCCCATGACCGAGCGCATCGACATCATCCGGGCTGATTATGTGGAGGACATGCTGGCCGACTACGTAGCCCGCGACGGCTCGGAGGCCGGCTGGCTCAATTTCCGCGACTACCTGCTCAGCGCCCTCGACCGCATCCGCAAACGCCTGGGTGGCGAGCGCCACCAGCGCCTGCGCCGGTTGATGGAACAGGCGCTTGAGCACCAGGCCGTAACCGGCTCAACCGAGGCCCACAACGCCTGGATTGAGGCACTTTTGGGGAATTACTACGACCCCATGTACGATTACCAGCTAAGCCAGAAACAGGGGCGCATTGTGGTCCGTGGCAACCCGGACGACATCATTGATTACGCCGGCACCGAACACCCGAGCTGATCTGCATAAAAAACTGATCCGTAACACCGGATCTTTGCGCATCTGCTATACATCTTCATACTACGTCGTTTTATTCAACAAGGAGTTCCACAATGGACGATCTCTTCGGTGCCAACGGTCAGGCATCCCAGCTTATGGATCAGGCTATCAGTCTGGTAATGACCTATGCTCCCAAAGTGGTGCTGGCCATCATTACCCTGATTGTCGGCCTGTGGCTGATCAATCGCTTTGTCAAAGTCCTGGACAGCAAGCTGGGCAAGAAAGACCCGACTCTGAACAGCTTCCTGTGTGGCCTGCTCAGCGCTATCCTGAAAATCCTCCTGCTGATCTCTGTGGCCTCCATGGTTGGCATTGCCACCACCTCGTTTGTGGCCATCATTGGTGCCGCCGGTCTGGCCGTTGGCCTAGCCCTGCAGGGCAGCCTGGGCAACTTTGCCGGTGGCGTACTGATTCTTATCTTCAAGCCATTCAAGGTCGGCGACACCATTGAAGCGCAGGGTTTCCTCGGTGCCGTGCGGGAAATCAGCATCCTGTATACCATCGTGGATACCTTCGATAACCGCCGGGTGGTCATTCCCAACGGCAGCCTGTCGAACGCCAGCCTGACCAACGTCAGCTATTACGACACCCGCCGCTGCGACATGACCTTCGGCATCAGCTACAACGACGACATCGACAAGGCCCGCGCTATTATCAAGCGCTGCCTGGATGAAGACGAACGCGTACTGCCGGAGCCGGAACCACGGATTTCCATTGGCTCTCTGGGCGATAACTCCGTCAACTTTATCGTCCGCCCCTGGACCAAAACCGACGACCTGTGGCCGGTTTACTGGGACATGCACGAGAAAATCAAGAAAGCGTTCGATGCCGAGGGCATTTCCATTCCCTTTCCGCAACGCGACGTGCACATCATCAGGGAAGAATGACCCTGACCACCTGCGGGATTGACCCCGGTCGCTTGTCTGCTTCGCCGCTTTGCGTAAACTGAGGTAGCCTCTGAGGGCAAGCAGACAGGAACCGGTGTTTATGACCCAGCACTTCGACATTATTATCACGGGCGGCGGCATGGTTGGCGCCGCCCTGGCAACCGGCCTGGGTCGGCAGGGCCATCATGTTGCCCTGATTGACCTGGCCGAGCCCGCACCATTCGACCCACACTCCCGCCCAGACATCCGCGTTTCAGCCCTCAGTGCTGGCAGCGAAGACTACCTGCGGTCGCTGGGGGCCTGGACCGCCATTCCGGCGATGCGGGCCACGCCCTACCGTCGCCTGGGCGTGTGGGATGCCGCCAACCACCCGATCACCGACCGGTTGCCCGAAGACCTGAATCACGTTGAGTTCAACGCCGATGACCTGGGTACCAGTCACCTCGGCCACATCGTGGAAAATTCCGTGACCCGCCTGGCCCTGTGGCAAACCGCACAGCAGCAGGACAATGTCACCCTGCTGACCGGGCAAGGCATTAGCTCGTTGTCGCAAAACGACCAAATGGCAACGATCGGTCTGGAAGATGGCACGCAATTACACGCCCGGCTGGTCATCGGCGCTGATGGCGCCCGCTCGCAACTGCGGGAGCTGGCCGGTATCGGTACCCATCGTGACCAATACCAGCAGCAGGCCATGGTGATGTCCGTGCGCTACCGGGGCGAGCCGCAAGACATCACCTGGCAGGGCTTTTACCCCAGTGGTCCCCGGGCCTTCCTGCCCCTGCACGGCGCGGGTGAACAACACCCCGGTGAAACCTGGGCCTCGCTGGTGTGGTACGACAGCCCGGCGCGCCACGAAGAACTCATGGCCATGGATGACAGGGAGTTGATGATGGAACTGCGCCATGAGTTCCCGGCTTCATTGCCAAAACTGACCCACATCGATGCCCGCGCCTGCTTTCCTATTGCCCGCCAGCACGCCAACCAGTATTACAGTGGCCGCGTGGTGCTGGCCGGCGATGCCGCCCACACCATCAACCCGCTGGCCGGCCAGGGTGTGAACCTGGGGTTCCAGGATGCCTGGTGTCTGCAAACATTGCTGGAAGAAGCCCGGCTGAACGGCACCGACCCGGACCGCCAATCGCTGCTTGCGCAGTACGAACAACAGCGCCGCCCGGCCAACCGGCGAATGATGCTGACCATGGATGTCTTCTACCACCTGTTCAGTAATGAAATTCCGCCGGTACACCTGCTGCGCAACCTGGGCCTGGGCGCCGCCCGCGCCCTGCCCTTCGCTCGCAACCGGGTGGCACGCTATGCCATGGGGCTGGAAGAACCCCCGGCGTTCAACCCGGCCCAACTGGCCAGCCGGTTGCCCGGCTTCGATTCCCTGTTTGGCCAGAAGTCCTGAATTTTTCATCCATTTGCAGGAGAACACATGTCCGACACCATTTTCACCAAGATCATTAACCGGGAAATTCCCGCCGATATCGTCTACGAAGACGACACCGCCCTGGCGTTCCGGGACATCAATCCGCAGGCGCCGGTGCATTTGCTGGTGATCCCAAAAAAGGCAATTGCCACCATCAATGACATCGAAGAAGGTGACCGGGAGCTGGTGGGGCATCTGTACTGGGTGGCCGGTAAGCTGGCGAAAGAGATGGGTTTTGCAGAAGATGGCTACCGGACGGTGATGAACTGTGGCGAAAATGCCGGGCAGACCGTGTTCCACATTCACCTGCACCTGCTGGCCGGCAAGCCCTTTGGCTGGCCGCCGTATACCGAGCACGCGAAGCAGGCCTAAACAATCTGGTGCCAGGGAGTCGCAACCGCCCCGGTGAGACTTCCCGGGACACGCTCAAGGCATCCATGCGCGCTTAGCTTTCGCCATCCCTGGCGAAAGATAGTCCCGGAAAGTCTCACCGGCCCGTTTGCTTAATCTTGTGCGGGCCGCACACTAGTTGAAGTGGCCGCTGTGCGGTATCACCTGGACGGACAATCTTTGGCCATGGATGGCCAAAGCTTAGCGCCCATGGAGGGCTTGAGCGTGTCCGGGAAGGTGATACCGCACAGCGGACACCTCCCCGAAGTCTAATTTCCGCCGACAAACTCCCTGCCTAAAGCCTAGCCACCAACAATCTTCTCAGCTTCCTCCACCGGCGTATGGCGAACATCTTCGCCCTCCACCATGAAGATCACATTCTCGGCGATGTTGCAGGCGTGGTCACCCACACGCTCCAGCGCCCTCAAAACACCCATCACCGACATGCAGCGAGAGATGTTCCGGTTATCTTCCATCATGAACGTCAGCAGGGTACGAGCGGCCGCCTGATATTCCTCATCAACCCGTTTGTCTTCCTTCATAATTTGCAGGGCCTGCACCGAATCCAGTCTGGCAAAAGCATCCAGCGAGTCATGCAACATGTGCAGCACGTGCTCGCTGATGTGCCGCACTTCCACATAGCCTCTCGGAGCCTGACCTTCTTCGCTCAGCTTGAGCGCCAGCTTGGCGATTTTCTTGGCTTCATCGCCCACCCGTTCCAGGTCGGCCACCATTTTGATCACGGAAATCACCAGGCGCAGGTCACGGGCCGTGGGTTGACGACGGGCGATGATCAGCGTGGCTTCTTCATCCAGTGCCTTTTCCAGTTTATCGACTTCCTTATCCTTCAAGCGGGTCTTCTCAGCCAGCTCCGCGTCGCTATCGATCAGCGATTTGACGGCCTGTTCCACCTGGGCTTCCACCATGCCGCCCATTTTCAGAAACTCGGTTTTCAGCTCGTTCAGTTCGCTGTTGAACTTGTGGGAAATGTGATCCCCGTATACGTCGTCCTTCTGATCTGTCATTGCAATAGCCTCCAAAACACCGCCGGCGCTTAGCCGAAGCGGCCGGTGATGTAAGATTCTGTCAGTTCGTGTTCCGGCGAGGTGAACACTTTATTGGTATCGTTGACTTCCACCAGGTGGCCCAGATGGAAATAGGCGGTGCGGTGAGACACCCGGGCCGCCTGCTGCATGGAGTGGGTCACGATTACGATGGTGTAGCTCTCGGACAACTCGGCGATCAGCTCTTCCACCTTGGCGGTGGCGATCGGGTCCAGCGCGGAACAGGGTTCGTCCATCAGCACCACTTCCGGGCTCACGGCAATGGCGCGGGCAATGCACAGGCGCTGCTGCTGGCCGCCGGACATGCCGGTGGCGGTGGCATCCAACCGGTCTTTCACTTCTTCCCACAGACCGGCCTTGCGCAGGCTGTTTTCCACGATATCGTCCAGGTCCGACTTGCGGTTGGCCAGGCCGTGAATACGCGGGCCGTAGGCTACGTTTTCGTAGATCGACTTGGGGAACGGGTTGGGCTTCTGGAATACCATACCCACCCGGGCGCGCAACTCGACCACGTCACGCTTGGGGTCATAAAGATCCTGACCCTCCAGCTGCAGTGAGCCTTTCACGCTGCAGATATCAATACTGTCGTTCATGCGGTTCAGGCAACGCAGAAAGGTGGATTTGCCGCAGCCGGACGGGCCGATAAAGGCGATCACCTCGTTACGGGCAATGTCCAGGCTGATGTTCTTGATCGCCCGGTTTTCGCCGTACAGCACTTCGACGTTACGCAGCTGGAACTTGGCGTCGTCGGCAAACGGTTGACCGACGGTCACGCCTTCTTCAATGGTCGCTTCCGCCGGCTTGGTCTCCGGCAGCGGCGTGTTTTCTGTTTCACTCATATCTGCTTCGCTGGTTACGGTTGCATTCATCGTATTCATGGAGATTCTCCTCACCACCGGCGTTCAAGGCGCTTGCGCAACCAGATAGCCAATGCGTTCATTCCGATCAAGAAGGTCAGCAGCACCATAATGGCGGCCGAGGCACGTTCAATAAAGGCCAGCTCCGGGCTGCCTGCCCACAGAAATACCTGTACCGGCAACACCGTGGCGGAATCAAAAAAGCCATTGGGCACGTCGACAATAAACGCCACCATGCCGATCAGCAGCAGCGGCGCGGTTTCGCCCAGCGCCTGGGCCATCCCGATGATGGAGCCTGTCAGCATGCCCGGCATGGCCAGTGGCAGCACGTGGTGCAATACCACCTGCATCTTCGAGGCACCAATGCCCTCTGCCGCTTCCCGGATGGACGGCGGCACACTTTTGATGGCCGCTCGGCTGGAGATGATGATGGTGGGCAGGGTCATCAGGGTAAGCACCAGACCACCAACCACCGGCACCGACCGGGGCATCCCAAACAGGTTAATGAACACCGCCAGACCCAACAGACCAAAGATGATGGAAGGCACCGCGGCCAGGTTGTTGATGTTCACTTCAATGAAATCCGTGAGCTTGTTCTGGGGCGCGAACTCTTCCAGGTAGATGGCCGCGGCCACCCCGATCGGGAAGGACAGCGCCAGCGTCACCACCATGGTCAGCAGTGACCCGATCATCGCACCCAGAATACCCGCTTTGGAGGGATCCCGGGAGTCGCCGTTCTTGAAGAAGGTGTCGTTGAACGAGGTTTCCACCACACCTTTCTCAACCAGCTGGTTCACCCAGTCACGCTGTTGTTCGGTCAGCTTGATCGAGTAGGCCGAATCACCGGCGTGCTTTACAAACACATCCACATCGGTATGCGCCAGAAAGGTCATGGAGCGGCTGGTGTTCAGCCAGTCCGGGTTTTCCTTCAGCGCATCGCGCAGGGTGACCGACGCGTAAGGGTTGATCAGGTCCCGCACCGCCGACCGGTCGCTTTCGGAAGCTGACGGAAGCTCTTTCATCAGAGCCTGAATCAGCGGCTCGACGAAATCAGCCATCTTGATCTGGCGCTCATCAGTGGCGTCATCCAGATACATCATTTCGCCATCCAGCTCGACCTCAAGGTTGAGCGTGGTTTTCATAAAGCCGGCCGAGCCCTTGCCAATGATGTCGGCAAACAGGATCACCAGCGCCGACAGGGCAATGGCAATGGCAATGACCCCATAGGCCCGAAACCGGCGCTCCTTACGGTAGCGCCGCTTGAGTGACTGGCGGACAAGTTCCGCCTGAGAAGTTTGATCAGTCATACTGTTCCCGATATTTGCGGACAATTTTAAGGGCGACCACGTTCAGCAACAGGGTGGACAGGAACAACATGGCCCCCAGGGCGAACGCCGCCAGTGTCTTGGCACTATCGAATTCCTGGTCCCCGGTCAGCAGGGTGACGATCTGCACGGTCACGGTGGTCACGGTTTCCAGTGGGTTGGCGGTCAGGTTAGCGGCCAGGCCGGCAGCCATCACCACGATCATGGTCTCGCCAATGGCGCGGGACACCGCCAGCAGAATGCCGCCCATAATGCCCGGCAACGCAGCCGGGAAGATGACCTTTTTCATGGTCTCGGACTGGGTGGCGCCCAGAGCCAGAGAGCCGTCGCGCAGGGTTTGCGGCACGGCGTTGATCACATCATCAGAGAGCGATGACACAAACGGGATAATCATGATCCCCATCACGCCGCCGGCGGCCAGAGCACTCTGGGACGAAGCTTCGATACCCAGCGAGGCAGCCAGGTCGCTGATGAAAGGCGCCACGGTAAGTGCGGCAAAAAAGCCATAAACCACGGTGGGAATACCGGCCAGCATTTCCAGCAGCGGTTTGACGGTGCTGCGCACCCGTTTACTGGCGTATTCCGACAGATAGATGGCAGATAAAAGCCCCACCGGCACCGCCACCACCATGGCGATAAAGGAGATCAACAGCGTACCGGTGAACAGCGGAATCATACCGAAGGCGCCCTCGGCCGCCACCTGGTCGGCGCGCAGTGCGGTTTGCGGACTCCATTGGGAACCAAAAATGAAGTCGATGAACGAAATCTTCTGGAAGAAGCGGAAGGTCTCGAACGCCACCGAAAAGATAATGCCCACGGTGGTCAGAATGGCCAGCGCTGCGCAGGCGAAGAAAATCCACTTGAGGATGGTTTCCACCTGTGCCCGGGCGTTCAGACGAGGGCGAATCCGCAGCCAACCAAGAAAGCCCGCCAACACCGCCACCGAAATGACCAGCGCATTCATGTACAAACGACTCTGGCCCCTCAAGGCCTGCAGCCTTTCAGCCGCATTGGCGATTGGGCCGTCAACCATCGCCGGAGGCAAGGCACCACTGGCCACGTTGCTGATCTTGCTCAGCAACAAACTGGCGGCGCCTTCACTGTCAGGAATCATGTCGGCGGGCAGTGAACCGATTACCAGCATCTGAATCACTTTACCCTGGAAGGCGACCCAAAGGCCCAGAACCAACAACGCCGGGATGCCACACCAGAGCGCGGCCCGCGCCCCATAATAAAACGGCAGAGACTTGAGATGACGTATCCCGCCCATGGGCATCGCCAACGACCGGGAGCGGGCATAGCCCAGGCCATAGGCGACCACCGCCAGTGCGAGGGTCAGTATGAATAGATTGGCAGGTTGCATGAATTATCCTGTCTGGCACTTCAATTGCGCGGCAAGGCCGCTTTTAAACCACGAAAGGGTGCGAGCCCCAAAAGCCCGCACCCTCGTCAGCAAATCTTTTTCAAGTTGCTGATTTCTTTAGAGCAGTTCGCTCTTCTGCAGGTTCGGCATGCTGGCTGCCTTGTCCTGCAGGTCCATCAGAGCGTCGCGCGGCGGCACGATCAGGCCAACGCTCTTCAGGTAGCCGTTGCGGCCCATGGCGGCCTGGCTGGCGAACTCTTCCACATACTCGCTGATGCCCGGAACCACACCAACGTGGGCTTTCTTCACGTAGAAGAACAGGGAGCGGGCAACCGGATACTGGTCTGCGGCGATGTTTTCAACAGTCGGCACCATGCCGTTCAGACGGGCAGCCTGCAGGCGATCGGCGTTTTCTTCCAGGAAGCTGTAGCCGAAGATGCCGTACATGCCAGAGTCGCTCATCAGCTTCTGCACGATCAGGTTGTCGTTCTCACCGGCTTCGATGAACGGGCCGTCTTCACGCATGCTGTGACAAACGCCTTCCATGTCATCTTCGCTCATGTCGGCAACCGCCGGCAGGTCTTCACAGCCCCCCTGCATGGCAAGCTCAACAAACGCATCACGAGTACCGGAAGTCGGCGGCGGACCCATTACCTGAATAGCCACGTTCGGCAGGCTGGAATCGATGTCGCTCCACTTGTCGTACGGGTTGGCGATCAGCTCGTTTTCGTTGTCCGGGTTCGGCACTTCCTTGGCCAGAGCCAGGAACAGCTGCTCCAGAGAGATGTCCAGGTTTTCAGCATTGTTGGAGCTGGCGATCACGATGCCGTCAGAACCGATACGGAATTCGGTGATGTCAGTAACGCCGTTGCCCTGGCACATATCGTACTCGGACGGCTTCATGCGGCGGGAAGCGTTGGTGATGTCCGGGTGCTGGGTACCGATGCCCTGGCAGAACAGCTTCAGACCACCGCCGGAACCGGTGGATTCCAGCTTCGGAGTGGCGAAGTCGGTTTTGGTACCAAAACGCTCGGCTACCACGGTTGCGAACGGGTACACCGTGGAGGAGCCCACGATGCTGATGGTGTCGCGGGCCATGGCCGGGGTCGATACCGCAGCAATGCTGCCGGCGAGGGCGACAGATGTCAGCGCAGCTTTCAGTTTCATCACGTCGAGTCTCCGTTATTTGGTTTAGACGTTGGGTCGGATGTGCTTTACCGATGACTGCATCCTAAAAGGGGGCTGTGACAGCTTTGTTACAGACCCCTGAATAACCAAAATTCGACGTGATATTTTTATCGGCAGTGTCTCAGTGGCCGCCCATCAGGCTGTCAGCGGCATCCGGTTTGTCATGTACCCCGAAGCGGTCAACGATAGTGGCGCTGGCTTCGTTCAGCCCCAGCACTTCCACATCCGCGCCTTCCCGGCGGAACTTGATGACCGCTTTATCCAGGGCGCCCACGGCGGTGATATCCCAAAAATGGGCACGACTCAGGTCGATGACCACGTTATCAACGGCCTCCTTGAAATCAAACGCCTCGATAAACTTCTCCGAGGAGCTGAAGAACACCTGACCCACCACTTTGTAGGTGCGGGTATCGGTTTCTTTGTCGTAGTCGGAGGTAACGGCCATGTAGTGGCCCACCTTGTTGGCGAAGAACAGCGCCGCCAGCAGTACCCCGGCCAGCACACCAAACGCCAGGTTGTGAGTGGCCACCACAACAACCACGGTCACCACCATCACGATGTTGGTGGACAGCGGGTGTTCCTTGAGATTCTTGATGGAGCCCCAGCTGAAGGTACCGATGGACACCATGATCATCACCGCCACCAGCGCGGCCATGGGAATCTGTACCAGCCACTTGTCCAGAACCAGCACCATAATCAGCAGAAACACGCCGGCGGTCAGGGTGGACAACCGGGTACGACCGCCAGATTTCACGTTGATGATGGATTGACCAATCATGGCGCAACCGGCCATGCCTCCAAGCAGACCAGAGCCGATATTGGCAACACCCTGGCCCTTGCACTCACGATTACGGTCACTGGTGGTATCGGTCAGGTCATCCACGATGGTGGCGGTCATCATGGATTCAAGCAGACCGACCACGGCCAGACCCAGCGAATACGGCAGGATAATCATCAGGGTTTCCAGGTTCAGCGGCACATCCGGCCACAGGAAAATTGGCAGGGTATCCGGCAGCTCGCCCATGTCACCCACAGTACGGATATCCAGGCCAACGGCCATGGCCACACCGGTCAGTACCACAATACACACCAGCGGCGAGGGCAGCACCTTGCCCACCACCGGCACGTAGGGGAACAGGTAAATAATGCCCAGGCCGGCGGCGGTCATGGCGTACACATGCCAGGTAACGTCGGTCAGCTCCGGCAGCTGCGCCATGAAAATCAGGATCGCCAACGCGTTCACAAAACCGGTCACCACCGAGCGGGACACAAAACGCATCAGTCCGCCCAGCTTCAGGTAGCCGGCGATAATCTGGAACACGCCGGTCAGCAGCGTGGCCGCCAGCAGGTATTGCAGGCCGTGTTCTTTCACCAGCGTTACCATCAGCAGTGCCATGGCCCCGGTGGCGGCGGAAATCATGCCCGGCCGGCCACCGACAAAGGCAATCACCACGGCGATACAGAAGGACGCGTACAGCCCCACTTTCGGGTCCACCCCGGCGATGATGGAAAAGGCGATGGCTTCCGGGATCAGCGCCAGCGCCACCACGATACCGGCGAGCAGGTCACCACGAATGTTGGAAAACCAGTTGGTTTGCAGACTTTTCAGCATGTTCAGTCAATCCGGTTGAAGGTCATAAAACAGCGAACGCACAGATCGAGACCGATCAGCGCCACAGTTTCTAACGGGTTTATTGCAGGAAAAGGTACTGTGACCGGGGCACACGACAAACGAAGCCGTCAGCCAGGCGAAAACGCCGGCGAAATGGGCCGCTCGCGGGTACCAGAGGGGTTAGCTTGAATGCTAGGGCGGAAGAATCGTCACAGTTGGTTTCGGTTTCGTCGATGAAGATTAAAAAGAGGTAGGGCCCCAAGAAGGGCGCGGATTCTACCAGAGCCGATCAGGAAAATCGACCGGCACCGGCCAGCGCGGACTCGAACAGGTCCTGATAATGCCCCTGTAGCTCCGAGGCTCGCCAGGCATCGGGCTGAACGGGGGCGGGTTGTCGGGCCATGAGCTGCTCAAGACCATCGGCGGCGGCCCGCGCTTCTCTTCCCGGGTCGGCTTCATGGCTGGCATAGAGGTTATCGGCCGGCACGTATTCCCGATAGGCGAGCCGGTCCGGCGCCAGTGCCACACAGCCCGAAGCCATGGCTTCGAGCATCGACAGCCCCTGGAAATCGTGCAGGGCGGTGGAGAGGACCACATCGGCCCGAGCCAGCAGCCGGTCGTAATCCGCCCGCCCTTCAAGAAAGCCCCAATGAACGAGTCGATGGCCAAATCGCTCACGAATGGTGTCGAACACCGGTGGATACTTGCGAAAGCTCTCCCCTACCACGCTCAGACGGAAAGGCAACCGGCGCCGTTCCAGCTCCTCAAGCAGGCCCAATAACCGGCCCGGCCCCTTGTCGTATTCCCAACGATGGTTCCAGAGCAGATGTGGGCATTGCCAATCCAGTGTTTGCTGCCGACCAACAAACAAGCGGTCTTCAATGGGCACCGGAATTATCCGGGATTTCTCATGCAACCCCGAAATCAACCCCTCCGGCACGCCATCCGGCATTTTGCCCAGGAATTGCCCAACGCCCTCAACGAAGCTGTCCCGATTCCAGGCGCTGTTGAACATCACCCCGTCGGCAGCGATGGCGCTGTACAGGTTCACCACCTGCGGGTCGACACTGGCATGCTGTCCGGCGGATACCGGAAAGGCAAACTGGTTCTCGTGCATGTACAACAGGCAGGGCACTCCCGCCAGGGTCGGATGAAAGCCCTTGAGCGCCGCCAGGTCCACCATGGAAGTGGCGATCACGAGATCCCACTTTTCCTGAAAGCAGGGCTCGTTCAGCCAGGTTAGCGGGTTACCGCGAATGCGCCAGCGGAAATACCGGGGCGAGAGTACCAGGGTGTGCCATTGGCAATCCGGCAACATCGCCACCAGCTGCTCCCGCCAACGGCGGTGGCTGGCAGCATCGTAAGAAGACAACAAAAGAATCCTTGGCTTCTCATATTTGGGAGATACCATCGTATTTGTTCTGCCTCGGTTCGGTTTCTGTTCCAGGAAGAGCGGGATGCTGGCACTCATTGCGCTGATGATGTTCAGTGTCTTTTTGACGTGCGTCCGAGCGACCAAAGCCCCAGCACCGGGCCCGGCGCCAGCAGAAGCGCCACCCACACCCCCCAGCTACTCCACAGACTCGTCGTCAGCCAGATGGCGGGTAGCGTCAGGCCGTAACCGACAGCGTTCATGGCCGCCAGCGAAGAGCCGATGGACGCCCTTGGGGCGGTCTCGGCCGCCAGTGCCGAGAACTGGGGCGAGTCGGCAATGACCGACAGCCCCCAGACAAACAGCAAGCCGATCAACCACTGTGGCGGCAAACCACTCAGCCAGGGGTAAAGCAGGCACAGTGCCCCGGATATTCGCAAGGCCCAGCGGGCTACCCACTCGCTGCCCTTGCTGCGACTGAGCCAGCCGCCACCAATACAGCCCAGCGCACCAATGCCGATAACCGCGAAGGCCAGCCAGGGCACCCAGCCGCTGCCAAGGCCCAGGCGGGATAATTCGCGGCCAGCCAGCAATGGAATCAGTGTCCAGAGGGCATAAAGCTCCCACTGGTGCCCGAAATAGCCGCCCGCCACCGCTCGAAAACGCGGCACTCGCAGGGCTGCCAGACCATGGCGCAGCGGCACCGGGCCGGTGCTTTTAGGCAGATGAGGGCCATCTCCCAGTAATAACACCAGCGCCGCGCCAATGAACGCCAGTACCGAGGAACCCAGCAATGGCCATTCCCAGGGCAATCCCAACGTAGCCCCACGCATAAGGTGCGGCAGCGCCGTGCCCAGGGTCAGCATGCCCACCAGCCAGGCCAGCGCGGCACCCGCATATTTTGGTGTCCACGCGATCACCATTTTCATGCCCAGCGGGTAGATGCCGGCCAGGCAGAGCCCGGTGGCAAAGCGCAGGATAAAACCGAAGGTGGGCTGACTGGCCGCCAGCACAAAACCCGCGTTCACCAGCGCCCCCAACAAACCGGCAACGGCAAAAATACGACTGGCGCCGAAACGATCAGCCAAGCCGGTCACGGCAATCAATAGCGTGCCGGCAATAAAACCGCCCTGCACGGCCAGTGTCAGGCTGCCCAATTGCGACTCGGGCAGCCCCAGCTCACCGGCCAGCGACAACCAGACCCCGTTGATGCTGAACCACAGGGACGTGCCAAACAGTTGTGCCAGCACAATCACCGGCAAGGGATAACGCCGCAAGAATTCGATCATTATTGTTATCTTTGTTGTCAGCTGTGCATCTTATGACAGCAAATCCGGCCGCTGCTGTCGGTCTCCACGTTACAGCGGCGGGCGAGGGTTGCCCGGAGCCGCTCCCGGGCTCGACGAATGCGTGCCTTGGTGGCGGGGAGTGACAGACCGTGAGACTCGGCATACGCTACCTGAGACATGCCCCCCAGATCACAGGCCTCGATAATGTCTCGATCCGTGTCGGCCAGCAGCGGAAGAGTCCTGTGAATACATTGGTCCAGCTCATCCACTGGCGCCCGATCTACCTCGCGCTCATCCGGCAACTGTTCCGGCACCGGCACCCACTGCTTGCGCAACCGATACCGGTCGGTCAGCGCGTTACGGGCCACCTGAAACAACCAGGCACGCGGGCTGGTAAGCTCACAGAAGGTTCGTCCGGCCCTCATGGCCTTGAAGAACACATCCTGCAGAAAATCATCCGCCGTCGCCGGATCCGACAGCTGGCCGATCAGGAAATGACGAAGTTCTGCCTGATGGTCTTCCCAGGCTTGCAGTACACACTCAAACGCCATGCCGCTCAGGATACCCCGGTGAATGGATTATGAAACCTGGCAGTCATTGTAACCTGCCCGGGTGTTGGCTGCCGCCAAACCCCGGTTTTTCATTTTTTTTGAAAAAAGGCGCATCCTTTTGGGTGGCCGGTCGTCTTCATGGATAACCCTCTATTCTTTATCCATCAGACAACGGGCTTCCCGACTATGCTGGCGATTTTCACACAACTGGCCGACTGGCTCACCTACACCCTGATGGGGCTGAGTCCGGAGACCAAACTGGGCACCTCCATCCATTTCTTCATTGAAGACACCACCAAGATCCTGTTTTTGCTGGTGGTGATGATCTACGTCATCGCCCTGATGCGGGCCTCCCTGAACCTCGATCGGGTGCGCGCCTACATCCAGCGCAAGAATCGCACGGTAGGCTACTTTTTCGGCTCCGGCTTCGGCGCCATCACCCCCTTTTGCTCCTGTTCCAGCATTCCCCTGTTCCTGGGCTTCACCAGCGCGGGCATTCCGCTGGGCATCACCATGGCGTTTCTGTTCACCTCGCCCATTATTAACGAGGTGGCGGTGATCATGCTCTGGAGCCTGCTGGGCTGGAAATTCACCTTGGCCTACATCGTCATCGGCATGGCCGTGGGCATGATCGGCGGCATGATTCTGGATGCCATCAAGGGCGAACGCTGGCTGAAGGATTTCGCCGCCAAGGCTTACCAGAAGGCGGCGGAGCAGGCTCATGATTCACCGCACGACGTTGAAGTACCCGAAGCCCCGAAGCTGACCTTTAAAGACAGGCACAATTTCGCCAAAGACGAACTGAAAGAAATTGTCGGACGCATCTGGAAATGGGTGCTGATCGGCGTTGGCCTGGGCGCGGCCCTGCACGGTTTTGTGCCGGACGGCTGGTTTGCCGAGAACCTGGGATCCGGCCAGTGGTGGAGCGTACCGGCCGCCGTGTTCGCGGGTTTGCCCCTGTACTCCAACGCCACCGGGGTGATTCCGGTCATGGAAAGCCTGATCGTCAAGGGCTTGCCGGTAGGCACCACCCTGGCCTTCTGCATGAGCACCGTGGCCGCCAGCTTCCCGGAGTTCATCATGCTCAAACAGGTGATGACCTTCCGATTGCTGGCAATCATTTTTGCCATCCTGCTGGCCAACTTCATGGTGGTCGGCTGGGTGATCAATGCTATTGGCCCCTGGCTGTTTGCCGGGAGCTGACCTGCCTCAACAAACCCAACCGGGTAAACGATGAAAGGAGAACGCGATGAAAACGTTTGAAGTATTGGGTACAGGGTGCAAGAAGTGCACAAATACCGCCGAGAAAATCGAAAAAATGGCCAGTGAGCTGGGGCAGGATGTCGAGGTGGTAAAAATCACCGACCCGGCCAAAATCATGGAGTACCAGGTGATGTCCACCCCGGCCGTGGCGCTGGATGGGCAGGTGGTTCACAGTGGCTCGATTCCCACGAGTGACGCCATCGCCGAATGGCTCAAAGGCTGAAGTCTTGGCCCTAAAGAGCAGGCACCGGCGCCTGGCCGGTGCCTGCCAGTATCACGCCTCCACCAACCGCCGCTCCGGCAACATCAATGACAGCAACGCCGCAGTGGCCACCAGCCCCGCCGAAATCCAGAGGCAGGCCTCCAGCCCATACGCCTGGTACACCCAACCGGAAAGAATGGTGCCCAGCAGGCGGCCGGCGGCGTTGGACATGTAGTAAAAGCCCACGTCCAGCGATACGCCATCACCCCGGGCATAGCTGACAATCAGGTAGCTGTGCAGTGAGGAGTTGATGGCGAACAGTACGCCAAACAACAACAGGCCGCCGATCACAATGGCTTGAGCCGGCCAGCCGGCCATCAAACCACCGGCAATCAGCGCCGGAATCAACGCCAGCGCGGCCGCCCATAGCACCGCACCACTGCGGCCGTCCGTCTGTCCGGTAATGCGCGGGGCAATGGTCTGGATAAAGCCATAGCCGATGATCCAACTGGCCATGAAGCCACCCACCTGCCAGTGGTCCCAGCCGAAGGCGGTGGCCATGTACACCGGCAGGGCCACCACGAACCAGACGTCCCGGGCGCCGAACAGGAACATTCGGGCCGCCGACAACACGTTAATGGCCCGGCTCTTGGACAGGATATCGGTAAACTTCGGCTTGGCCTTGCTCTTGCCCAGGTCCTGTCCCAGCAGGAACAGGCTGGCCAGCCAGACCACCGCCAGCGCCACCGCCATCAGAATCACGGCACCCTTGAAACCGGCGGCCATCAGCAGCACACCGCCCAGGAAGAAACCCACGCCTTTCAGGGTATTCTTGGAGCCGGTGAGAATGGCCACCCACTTGTACAGCTTGCCCTGCTCGGTGTCCGGCACCAGCAGCTTGATGCCGCTCTTGGCGGACATCTTGTTCAGATCCTTGGCAATACCGGACAACGCCTGGGCCGCCATCACCCAGGGCACGGTGAGCATGGCCGCCGGCACCGCCAACATGGCCAGGGCGACAATCTGCAGGAACAGACCAATGTTCATGGTCCGGTTCAGGCCCATGCGGGCCCCCAGATAACCGCCCACCAGGTTGGTCACCACCCCGAAGAATTCATAGAAAACGAACAACAGGGCGATTTCCAGCGGCGAATAGCCCAGCTGGTGGAAATGCAACACCACCAGCATACGCAGGGCCCCATCCGTCAGGGTGAAGGCCCAATAATTACCGGTGATCACCAGGTACTGACGGATGGCGGCACTCATATCAGGCCAGCCCTACCTTGCGCGCCAGCTCGGCGGTGCGGTTGGCGTAGCCCCATTCGTTGTCGTACCAGGCGTAGATTTTCACCTGGGTGCCATTGACTACCAGGGTGGACAGGGCATCGACGATGGAAGAACGCGGGTCGGTCTTGTAGTCGATGGACACCAGCGGGCGCTCTTCGTAGCCCATGATGTCTTTCAGTTCGCCCTCGGCCGCCTCCTTCAGCAGCTGATTGACGGTTTCCACATCCGTGGGGTTTTCCACTTCGAACACGCAGTCGGTCAGCGAGGCATTGGTCAGCGGCACCCGAACCGCGTGGCCATCCAACCGGCCCTTCAGTTCCGGGAAGATCTCGATGATGGCCGTGGCCGAACCGGTACTGGTGGGAATCAGCGAGCTGCCACAGGCCCGGGCCCGGCGCGGGTCCTTGTGGGGCGCATCGATGATGGTCTGGGTGTTGGTCAGGCTGTGAATGGTGGTCAGCGAGCCGTGCTTGATGCCCAGCTTCTCGTGAATCACCTTCACCACCGGTGCCAGGCAGTTGGTGGTGCAAGAGGCCGCGGTGACAATGCGGTCGTTGGCCGGGTCGAAGATGTCCTCGTTGACACCCAGCACGATGTTTTTTGCGCCCGCTTCCTTCACCGGCGCGGTCACCACCACGCGCTTCACGCCCTGGTCCAGATAGGCCTGCAGCACTTCCACCTTGCGGTTCACGCCACTGGCTTCGATCACCAGGTCGCAGCCGGACCAGTCGGTATCGGCAATGGCCCGGTTTTGAGTCACGCGAATGCGCTGGCCGTCGATCACCATGTCGTCGCCCTCGGCACTGGCTTCATGGCTCCACCGGCCGTGAATGCTGTCGAAATTCAGCAGGTGGGCGAGACTGGCGGCGTCCGCCCCCGGATCGTTAATCGCCACAAATTCCAGCTCCGGCCAGCCCCAGGCTGCCCTTAATGCCAGCCGGCCAATGCGGCCAAAACCGTTAATACCTACCTTGATCTTGCTCATGGTGTTCTCCTTGCGAGATTCGCATTCAGTCGAGTAATCAGGAACAGCGCACCGGCCGGTCGGCCATGCTTTCCAGCCTTGCCAAAGGCGCATCAATCAGCGCCGCGTTGTGAATAGCGGTTTCTTCCAGCACCCGTCGCACCCACTCCGGCAGGGCCGGGTTCAGGTAATAATAGACCCATTGGCCATGCCTTTCGGTATCCAGCAAACCCCCGTCGCGTAAGGTGGCCAGGTGGCGGCTGACTTTTGGCTGGGACACCTCGAAGGCTTCGGTCAGCTCACACACGCACAACCGGCCCTGATGGCGGATCAGCAACAGGGCGGATAAACGCAATTCATCGCCGAGTGCCTTGAAGACGGATACCGGATTGAATTCAACCGGCTTCAGCCCGGTTTCCTTCTGGTGGACCAGAGTGAACAGGCCAATACGTTCCTTCAGCTCTTTAAGTGTGAGCGCGAAGGTGGCGTGCCGGTTGGTGGCGGCCGGGTCCGGAAAATCCCAGTGAATCTGCTGGGCTCCGGCATGTACCACGCCGCACTCACTGGCGGCCTTGTCGCACAGGGTGATCACGTAATCCCAGGGCTGCTCCTGCAAATCGGCCAGCTGTTTGCTGTGCAGGCCGGCGGTATCAATACCGGCTTCTTCCAGCACCTGCAGGGCCAGCGGATTCGGTTTGGCTGGGTCAGTGCCCGCGCTGGCTACTTCAAACTGGTCACCCGCCATATCACGGAGCACTGCTTCGGCCATCAGGGAGCGGGCGCTATTGGCAGTGCAAACAAACAGGACTCGGCGCTTCATACGATTTTCCATATATTCGTTTTCATGAATATCTGTTTTTGTGCATAATAGGATCATTCAGCCAATGAGTAAAGGAAGAGAACAGCATGGGCTTTTTCGAGCGTTATCTGTCGGTCTGGGTGGCTCTGGCAATTGTCGCCGGCGTGGCCCTGGGGCAACTGGCCCCGGTAGTACCGGAAACCCTGTCGCGCTTTGAATACGCACAGGTGTCGATCCCCATCGCCATTCTGATCTGGGCCATGATTTTCCCGATGATGGCGCAGATTGATTTCAGCGCCATCGTGGGCGTGAGAAAAGAACCCAAAGGCCTCGCCATTACCACCATAGTGAACTGGCTGATCAAACCCTTCACCATGTTTGCCATTGCCTGGTTCTTTTTGATGGTGGTGTTCGAGCCATTGATCGCACCAGAACTGGCCAGTGAATACCTGGCCGGCGCCATCCTGCTGGGCGCAGCGCCCTGCACCGCCATGGTGTTTGTCTGGAGCTACCTGACCAAAGGTGATGCCGCCTATACCCTGGTTCAGGTATCCCTCAATGACATCATCATGCTGTTCACCTTCGCGCCGATTGTGGTGTTCCTGCTGGGCATTTCCGACATCCAGGTGCCCTGGGATACCGTGCTGCTGTCGGTGGTGCTTTACATTGTCATTCCGCTGACAGCCGGCTACCTGACCCGCCGCGTGCTGATCGCCCGTCACGGGGAAACGTGGTACGACAACGTGTTCATGAAGCGCATTGGCCCGGTCACCCCGGGTGCATTGATTGTCACGCTCGTGCTGCTGTTTGCCTTCCAGGGCGAAGTGATTCTGGAAAACCCGCTGCACATCGCCCTGATTGCCGTGCCGCTGATCATCCAGACGGTGTTCATTTTCCTGCTGGCCTACGGCTGGGCAAGGCTGTGGAAGGTGCGCCACTGCATCGCCGCACCGGGCGCGATGATTGGCGCCAGCAACTTCTTCGAACTGGCCGTGGCCGCCGCCATCGCCCTGTTCGGCCTGCAGTCCGGTGCGGCTTTGGCCACGGTGGTGGGTGTGCTGGTGGAAGTGCCGTTGATGCTGGCACTGGTAAAAATCGCCAACAAAACCCGGGATAAGTTCCCCGCCTAGAAATTGGCTGGTTGGCGGCTCAGCCCCGCCAGAAATGCGGAGAGAACAGGACAAACACGCTGAGCAGTTCCAGCCGGCCCAGCAGCATGGCCCCCATCAACACCCATTTCGCGGCATCCGGCAGCGTCTGAAAGTTGCCGGCGGGCCCGATGGTGTCACCCAGCCCGGGCCCTACATTGGCAAGGGCGGTGGCGGCACCGGTCAGGCTGGTCACCAGATCCAACCCAAGAAACGCCAGAATGGCCGCTACCACCGCCAGTGTGGCGAGAAAAATAAATGAAAAGGCCACACTTGAGGCCACGATCTCATCGTTGATGATACGACCGTTGTAATGCCGGGCAATCACCGCATTGGGATGCAGCAGGCGAATGACCTGTTCCCGCAACAGCAGCATGGAAAGCTGGAAACGGAAGATTTTCATGCCTCCGCTGGTTGACCCGGAGCACCCGCCCACAAACGTCAGGAAAAAGAACAACACCACCACGAACGGCCCCCATAGCGAATAGTCCTGGGACGCGTAGCCGGTGGTGGTGACCACGGATGTCACGTTAAAGAGGGCATGCACAAAGGCATCGACAGCCGGGGCCTCTTCTTTCATGATCCGATACGCCGCAATCGTTGCTGCCACGATCACCAGGAATTTCAGGAAGAACCGGACCTGTTTATCCCTGAATAATGGCCCGGTCTGGCCATTCAACAACCTGACAAAAAGAAAAAACGGAATGCCGCCCAGCATCATGAAGAGGGTGGACGCAAATAGAATGGGAAGCTGTTCAAACTGCCCCATGGAACTGTCGGAAGTGGAATAACCACCTGTCGACACCGTCGTGAAGGCATGGTTCACGGCTTTGAACAGATCCATACCCAGAAGCCAGTAAGTCAGAATGCAGCCGAACGTCAGCGTGAAATAGCTGAAGACCAATCCGCGGGCCAAACGATTGGTCCGGGGAACTGCTTTCTCTGTCCACTCTGACGATTCGGTCGCGAACAACCGCATACCACCAATTCGCAGGAACGGCAGAATCGCCACCGCCATGCCGATGATGCCTATACCGCCCATCCATTGCATGATGGAACGCCACAGCAGAATGTCTCCGGGCAGGTGATCAAGACCACTCATCACCGTGGAGCCGGTGGTTGTGACCCCGGAGATACTCTCAAAAAAAGCGTCCGTAATGCTCAGATTCAGGTCGCTTAGCAACAGCGGCAAACTGGAAAACAGCGGAAGCACAACCCAGGAAGACACCGTCAGAATGAACATTTCCCGCTGTTTGAGCGGATGACGCTTTCGGCCAACACTCAAAAAAAGCGTCAGACCCACAACAAAGCAGATCGATGCCGATTTGACAAAGGCCAGCCAGTCAGGCGTTTCACCGAGCATCAAGAGGTTCACGGGCAACGTCATCAGAAAGCTGAGCAGAATCAGCAAAAAACCCAGAATCTGTATTACAGGCCGCAAGTTAAACAGTGCCATAGTTTAGGATCTTCCTGATTTTTCTCGGATCATTTTCGCCACCGCACAGCCTATGACGACACCGCTCAACTGCACGTAGGTAGAAAAACCGGCGTAAAGCAGATCTTTCGTTGAATGAGTGACCATGTAATCTCCCGGTAACGCGGCAAGGGTTGCCAGCCCAGCCAATAGGAATCCCCATTTCGCACTGTGTACCCAGGCAAAAAATACGACAGGTGCCATATAAGGGAAAATAGACAGCACCGGCTGCGCAGCCTGTCTATTAGCAATCGCCAAGAAACCAAGCCACGCAAGAGCGAGAACCAAGTGGCTCAGCATACCCTGCTTGAAACCAGACAACCCCATTTTTGCCCCCCCCCTGCGGTTAGGCAGCCCCGGGTGAAAGGTCGTAAGGAAACCATAATCCCACAGAATTTAGGACTACATAACTGCAATTTTTACGGCATTTTTACGGCCTCTCGTGCCGACTGAATACCAGGCCCCGAACGTTTAGAGCTACACTCTTTTACTGAGAAAAGCGACGGGATCTGGATCACCTTAATGATCAAAAAACAGCAATTTATTGTCATCGGTCTTGGCGTCTTCGGCGCTACAATCGCCCGGGAACTGACTCGGCTGGGACATGAAGTACTGGGTATCGACTCAGACGAACATTGCGTCGACCGATTGGCAGAAGACATTACCCATGCCGTTATTGCCGATGTTGCCGATGAAAATTCGCTGATCGAATTGAACGCAGGCAGTTACGATGCCGCCGTTGTAGCCATTGGCAGAAACGTAGAAGCCACTATGCTCGCCACGCTTCAACTCCGGGAGCTCGGCGTCAAAAAAGTCTGGGCAAAAGCGCTCACCAACCAACACCACCGAATCCTGGAGCGGCTTGGCGCAACGCGAATTATTGCCCCAGAGTTTGAGATGGGTGTACGGATTTCCCAGGAATTGAATTACCCGATGGTTCACAACTATCTCGGGCTTGATGATGACTATTTCATTGTTGATTTTCACACCACCGAGGATCTTGTTGACAAAACAATCGGCGAGGTGATCAATGGCGAGCCTGTCGAGGCACTTGTTGTAAAGCGGATGGCGGAAGCACACCCCCACCCGGATCACACCTGGAAAATCCGGAATGGCGACCGAATTGTGCTGGGTGGAAAGCTGGATGACCTGAGAGATTTGGTCAACCACCTATGAAGATACACTTTCTGGATTTGGTTTATCACCAAACTCCCGGGACAACACCAAACGCTAAAGGCATAAATCCTCCTCGGCTGTTGCTAGAGGCTTTTCTGGTTCTGATCGGGCTGGGCGCTTGCCTCCTGAAGCTACCGTTCGCCGCCGTTGAGCCGGTCACCTGGATGGAAGCGGCCTTTACCGCCACCTCTGCAGTTACCGTCACTGGCCTCGTGGTTGTGGATACCGGCAGTCAATACACCTTGTTTGGGCAGTTGGTGATACTGGCGCTGATACAGCTTGGCGGGCTGGGATTAATGACATTCGCCGTGCTCACCGCCCTCGCTCTGGGTTTCAAGCTGCGTCTGGAACACCAACTGGTCGCACAGGAAGCGTTCAACGAAATTTCCCTCCAAACGGCCAGACGTGCAGGCGGCTCCATTGCGCTGTTTGCAGTGACAGCCGAAGCCATCGGTATTGTGTTGCTCGGCCTGTTTTTCGTCCCGGAACTGGGATGGACCGAGGGTCTTTACCAGGCCTTGTTCTACACAATCTCAGCATTTAACAATGCCGGTTTTGCTCTGTCACCAGATAGCCTTTCTGCCTACGTTGAACATCCTGGCATCAGTCTGTCAGTGACGGCTCTATTTATCACTGGCGGCCTGGGCTATATCGTCGTCATGGAGCTCTTCGACAAGCGCTGCTGGTCGCGACTGTCGGTTTACGTCAAAGTCATTCTGTTGGCCACCTTGCTGCTGAACCTGTTTGCCACCGGCACCATTCTGCTACTTGAATTTGGCAACCCCGCTACTCTTGGTGCGCTGGATAGTTTCTGGGACAAGCTCCTGGCCGCCTGGTTTCAGGGCGTGACGCCACGCACAGCGGGCTTCAACACTCTCGATATTGGCGCGTTAACGGCCGGCACCAGCGTACTGATGCTGCTCCTGATGTTCGTAGGGGGTGCGCCGAACTCTACAGCCAGCGGCATCAAAATTTCCACGTTTGTCATTATGCTCGCCGCAACCCGTTCGTTTTTGCGGGGTAACCTGAATGTGAGTTTTTTCAAGCGCTCCCTCAGCAGCGAAACAGTGCTTAAGGCTCTCGCCACGGCAACCATTGGGATGGCAGTCGTGTTTTTGGGTGTTCTGTCACTGAGCATTCTGGTTGAAGATGAGTTTCTGGATATCGCCTTCGAGGTGGTTTCCGCGTTCGGTACCGTTGGCCTTTCCCGAGGCACAACCAGCGAACTGGGCACGGCAGGCCAATTGATCATCATGGCAATCATGTTGATCGGCCGTCTCGGCCCACTTACTTTGGGTTATACCCTGACAGTGCGCAGGAAATCCCGTGTGCGCTATGCGAAAACTGAGTTCCCGGTAGGTTAAACCACCGCAAAACTGACAGAGGCTCAGTCCACCTCGACACTCTTGAGGGCGTTCCAAGCCTCGGTGGTAGTTTCATGGAGTTGACCACTTTGCTGCTCAATAAACAGTGCCGCAATGTCGTTCCGGTCGGCCACAGCGGAACCTTCCTCGGTTCCCAGGCATAGCAAAGCTGTGGACCACGCATCTGCCCAGGTGGGATCTCCATCAATGACCGTTACCGACACTGTGGAGTGATCCACGGGCCAGCCGGTCCGGGCATCCAGCACATGGCTGTAGCGTTGGCCCCGATCATCAAAGTAATGACGGTAGGTCCCCGATGTCATCACAGATAAGGGCGTATCACGATGGATAGTGACCACCTTGTGAACCGATCGTTCGCTTGGTGCCGGCCTTTCAATGGCAACCCTCCAGGGCTCCCCGCCCGGCTTGTGACCCCGAGTCTTCAACTCTCCACCCAGCTCTACAAGATAATGTTCGATGCCAGCGGATTCGAGTACTTCAGCCATTTTATCCACGGTGTACCCTTGAGCGATTGAAGAAAGATCGACCTGAAGCCCTGGCGCGGACTTAATGAGTTCTGTGGTGGATCTCGTGGCCAAACGATCCATCCCGATGTCTTTCAGCCGGTTGTGGAGCTCAGCCTCTTCTGGAACAGAAACCTGCTGGCCACTAAACCCCCAAAGATCGAAAATGGGCTTGACTGTGAGGTCATAGCACCCTTGGCTGGCCAAGCTCACCTCCCGCGCGCGATTGATCAGGCTGACAATTTCGGGGCCTACCTCCACCGGCTCAGATGCTTCGGAGTGGTTAAACCGTTCAATAACACTGTCCGAGCGGTAGTTAGACATCAATGCATCAAGTCGCTCCAGCTCCGAGACAATCTCTGATTGAATGGTTTCGCTGTCTGCGCCATCCGGCTGCCAGAAGCTAACGTGCCAGGTCGTCCCTTGGGCGGGACCACTGAGTTTGGTCAGACCGGGCGGCTGGTTACACCCTGCCAACGCCAAAGTCAGAACGCTGGCCAATAATGTTTTCCAAAAGCGCCAACGCCAAAAGAAACTGAACAGATTTCGTAACAACGCGAACATTCCACACCTCTGAAGGGCAACGCAAAACGTCGAGAAGTCTACCCTGCCGCAATAGAAAGGTGGGGCGTTGTGTCGAATTTTTAACGCCTTTTTTACGCCCAGCCCCTGATTTGGTCATCGAATTTTTACGCCCGGCCCCAGCACCATGGAAAGGCGAACTCACAGAAGGAGATTGAGCGTGTCTATTTTCCTGTTAATTGTTTCTGTTGCAGTCGGCGGCTACCTAGTCGCCGCCCTGCTCTGGCCCGAGAGGTTCTGATCATGGCACTTATCGGTATCGGCATCATTCTGGGGCTGTTTGGCCTGTGTTTCCTGTTCATTGATCTGGAGGAACGGCTGTGAACGAGGTCATCATTATCTATGCGGTCACGCTGTTACTGGCATGGCCATTGGGCAAGTACATTGCGGGCGTTTTCAACGGCGGAAAAGGAACAGCCGGGGCTGTTTTTCTGCCGGTTGAAAGTGGCCTGTATCGGCTGTTCGGGGTAGATCCCTCGCAGCCCATGAGCTGGCAGGGTTACGGCAAGGCCCTGCTTAAACTGCATCTGGTACTGGTGCTGATCATATTCGGGCTGTTGATGGCTCAGGGGCTGCTCTTCCTTAACCCTGACGGTATTGGCGGCATGAGCTGGGACCTGGCGCTGCACACGGCGGTCTCGTTTCTGACCAACACCAACCAGCAACATTATTCCGGCCAGGCGCAACTGAGCTATCTGGCACATACCTTCGGCATTGTTACGCTCCAGGTGGTAACGCCGGCAGCAGGCATGGCGGCGCTGGTTGCGATTGTCCGCACCTTGCTGGGGCGCTCTGACAAGAAAAGTCAGCCCTCTTCCGATGGCACCGTGTCTGTCGGTAATTTCTACGAGGACATCACCCGCGCCGTTGTCCGTGTAATGTTGCCTGTAGCAGCGGTTGTGGCCCTCATTATCGCCTCGCAGGGTGTTCCCAACAGTTATGAAGGTGCCCGTACCGCGATCCCGCTGGACCAGACCGCTGGCATGACGGAACAGAATATTCCGATCGGCCCGGTAGCTCCCATGGTCGCTATCAAACAAGTGGGCACCAATGGCGGTGGCTGGTATGGCCCCAACTCCAGCGTGCCACTGGAAAACCCCACCCCTGTCAGCAACTTTGTACAGACGGTTTCCCTCGTCCTGATTCCCGCAGCTCTGGTCTTTGCCCTTGGCTTTATGACCGGCCGTCGCCGACTGGCCATGGTGGTGATGGGTGTAATGGTGGTGATGTCTGTCTCGCTCACTTCCGTTGCCATCTGGTCGGAAAACCAGCCAAACGCTGCGTTTTCTGGTCTGGCTGCGGAGGGTCCGAACCTGGAGGGTAAAGAAGTGCGTTTCGGTGCCTCTGCTACTGCGCTCTGGGGCAGCTGGACCACGCAGACCTCCAATGGCTCCGTCAACGGCATGCATGACAGCTTCAATCCCATTGGCGGCATGATTCCGATGATAGACATGTTCATCAACGTCACCTTTGGTGGTATTGGCGTCGGGCTTATTGGCTTCCTTCTATTCCTGTTACTGGCCGCCTTTCTTGGCTCTCTGATGATCGGGCGGGCACCGGAAATTGCCGGTAAGGCCCTGGAGACCAGGGAAATGAAGTTGGTATGTATCGCTTTGTTAATCCAGCCCCTGCTGATCCTGGGTTTCAGCGCCATCACGGTGGCCTTCCCGGCACTGACCGGTAACTCCAACCCGGGCTTCCATGGCATCAGTCAGGTTATTTACGAGTACACCTCAGCGTTTGCAAATAACGGCTCCGGTTTTGAGGGTCTTGGCGATGACAGCGTCTGGTGGAACGTGACCTGCGCGGTCAATCTCGCTCTCGGTCGTTTCATCCCCATCCTGGCACCACTGGCGGTTGCAGCCTCTCTCGCGGCCAAGCGTTCCGCTCCTGAAGGTCGCGGTAGCCTGAGCATAGATACGCCCACCTTCGGGCTGATGACTCTGGCGGTGATTGTGATGTTTACCCTGCTGAGCTTTATGCCGGTGCTGATTCTAGGCCCGATCGCTGAAGCCCTGGCTCTGATGTCCTGAGTGGAGAACGATGATGTCCAAGAAAACCCCTAAAATGACTGACTCGCTTGATCTGGGCAGCGTTGTTGGCCAGTCAATTAAGCGTCTTTCGCCGAAGGATCTGGCCCGAAATCCGGTCATGATGGTTGTCGGTGTCGGCACCCTGGTTACCTTCCTTCTGGGCCTTACCCACCTGGCCCAGGGTGAACCCGCCGGGCTTGATTTCGCCATCTGCGCCATTCTGTTGTTTACCGTGCTGTTTGCCAATGGCGCTGAATCCGTGGCCGAGGCTCGCGGGAAAGCCCAGGCAGGCGCACTCAGGGCGACAAGGAAAGATCTGAAAGCCCGCAAGCTGGACGGTGACCAGCATAAGGAAGTCGCAGCGACAGACCTTCGACGGGGCGACCGCGTGTTGGTGAAACCCAACGAGCTGATCCCCGCCGACGGTGAAATTGTCACCGGCGCTGCGACCATCAACGAATCAGCGGTAACCGGCGAATCCGCGCCTGTACTGCGGGAGGCTCGCACGGACAACAGCGGCGTGAGTGCCGGAACCAAAGTGCTTTCCGACGAGATTGTGGTTGAGGTAACGGTAGACCCCGGTAACTCGCTGCTGGATCGCATGATCGCCCTGGTTGAAGGCGCAAAACGTCAGAAAACCCCAAGCGAGCTGGCACTGTCGGTTCTGCTTGCCGCCATGACTCTGGTGTTCCTGATTGTGGTGGTGACTCTGGTGCCCTTCGGCGGATTTGTGGGGGCCACTCCCTCATTTTCGGTTCTGGTCGCACTGCTGGTGTGCCTGATTCCAACCACCATTGGTGGTTTGCTTCCGGCCATCGGTATCGCGGGGATGGACCGTGCCATGCGCGCGAACGTGATCGCTAAATCCGGTAAGGCGGTTGAGGTAGCCGGTTCCATCGATACCCTTCTGCTCGATAAGACCGGCACCATCACGCTGGGCGACCGCAAAGCCACCGCCTTTGAAGCCGTTCAGGGCGTAGCGCCTGGCACCTTGAGGGATGCGGCACTGCTGACTTCCCTGGCCGACCCGACCCCTGAGGGCAAATCGGTAGTCGCCCTGGCGCGAGACAAAGGCTCAGACGCTGAAGCTTCAGAGGGTACAGAGTTCATCGAGTTCTCCGCCAACACCCGCATGTCCGGTGTGGATCTGCCCGACGGTCGGATTCTTCGCAAAGGCGCCACGGATGCGATTCGCAAATTCATCACCGAGAATGGCGGACACTATCCGCAGGAAACCGACCGCCTGGTAGACCGGGTCGCCAAGAACGGTGCAACCCCGCTGGTGGTGTCTGAAGACAATCGCGTACTCGGCGTTATCGCCTTGTCTGATGTGATCAAGTCCGGGATCAAGGAACGGTTCGCCAAACTACGGGAAATGGGCGTTAAAACGGTGATGATTACCGGTGACAACCCGGTGACTGCCGCCGCTATTGCTGCCGAGGCCGGCGTTGACGACTTCGTCGCCGAGGCCACCCCGGAGCAGAAACTGGATATTATCCGCAAAGAGCAGGCTGAGGGCCGCATGGTGGCGATGATGGGTGACGGCACCAACGATGCCCCGGCCCTGGCCCAGGCCGACCTGGGGCTCGCCATGAATTCTGGCACTCAGGCAGCACGGGAGGCGGGCAATATGGTCGATCTGGATTCCGATCCCGGCAAACTGCTGCAGGTGGTGGAAATTGGCAAACAGCTTCTGATCACCCGAGGCTCACTGACTACCTTCTCCCTGGCCAATGACGTAGCCAAGTACTTCGCCATCCTGCCTGCACTGTTCGTAACGAGCCTGCCGGCACTGGACGCGCTCAACATACTGAACCTCTCGAATCCGATGAGCGCGGTGCTGGCGGCAACCATTTTCAACGCCTTGATCATACCGGTTCTGATTCCGTTCGCGTTGAAAGGTGTCCAGTTCAAGCCGGCCAGCGCAACGCAGCTGCTGCGTCGTAACCTTCTGATTTTCGGGTTGGGTGGGCTGTTGTTGCCGTTCGCGGCCATCAAGGCGCTGGACCTGATGCTTACCGTGGTCGTTTGAGGAGACCAACATCATGACTGAATCAAATTCTGTAGCCGCTAACCGCTCTGCTTCCTGGCTTACTGCTGTCAGAGCGGCCATTGTCTTCGTCTTGCTATGTGGAGGGTTATACCCCCTTCTGGTCACGACTGCTGGCAAGGTGATGTTTCCGCATCAAGCCTTTGGCAGCATGATTATTGTTGACGATATCGCAGTAGGATCCGAATTGGTTGGACAACCATTCACAGCCCCGGAATACTTTCACGGTCGGCCCTCCGCAGCAAACTACGATCCATTTTCCGTCGGGGGCTCGAACTACGCAGCCAGCAATCCCGACTTGCGGAGCCGCATCGCCGAGGATTCTGACAGCATTGCGCAAAGGGAAGGTGTTGCCCCTGACTCAATTCCTGTAGATTTGCTCGCAGCCTCAGGTTCAGGCATAGATCCTCACATCTCACCGGAATCAGCCATTGTGCAGGCTGAGCGTGTCGCAAAAGCCCGGGACATTCCCGTTTCCCGGGTAAACGAGCTGATTGCAAGATACACTGAAGGTCCCACACTGGGTATTTTCGGCCAGCGTCGAGTCAATGTTCTAAGGATTAACCTGGCACTGGATGGAAAGGAGTCTTTTGATTGAATAACGGCGACTATCATCGCCCCAACCCCGACGCGCTCCTGAAGACTCAGGAGCGTGAATCGGCCGGGGGGCTAAAAGTCTTTCTGGGAGCCGCCCCCGGTGTCGGCAAAACCTATCAGATGCTTCAGGCCGCCCATGAGCTGAAGCGGCAAGGTGTCGATGTTGTAGTCGGTATAGCCGAAACCCATGGGAGGGCCGACACTCTGGCCCTGTGCGAAGGACTTGAGCAGATTCCGTCAAAAGAGATCGAATACGCTGGCAATCGGTTTCGGGAATTCGATCTCGATGCCGCCCTGGCACGACAACCAGACGTGCTGCTGCTGGATGAACTGGCTCATCGGAATATCCCGGGAACCCGTCACCCGAGACGTTACCAGGACATAGAAGAACTGCTGGATCAGGGCATTACCGTCTGGACGGCGATAAACATCCAACACCTGGAAAGTCTATCGGATGTGGTTGCCAGTATCACGGGGGTGCGGATGCGAGAAACCGTTCCTGACTCCCTCTTGGAGCGCGCCCGGGACATTGTATTGGTGGATCTCGCTCCCTCGGAACTCCTGGAGCGCTTAAAACAAGGGAAGGTCTATGTCCCCGAGCAGGCCCGGGCCGCGATGGATGGATATTTCTCGCCATCCAACCTGGCGGCCCTGCGAGAGCTCGCGGTTCAGGCCATTGCCGAGCGATTGGATTCCGATGTGCGGGATACAATGCACTCCCGAGGGATCGAAGGCCCCTGGCACATTCGAGCCAGGATGCTGGTTGCGGTGGACGGATCGGGTCAGGGTGAAGCCCTGGTGCGCGCAGCTCGGCGGCTCGCCGAACGACGTAAGGCGCCCTGGACGGTGGTCACCGTGGACAATGGCCGGGCGGGCTCGGACGAGCGGCAACGACTGGAAAAAACGTTTGATCTTGCTTCCCGATTGGGTGCTGAGGTCAAAACCCTTCGAGGGCACAACGTGGCCGAAGAGATCCTGGCGTTTGCCCGGGACCAGAACGTTACCACGCTGATTCTCGGGCGCTCCCACAATCGCTGGTGGCACTTTAAAAAGTCCACCAGCCGCGCACTTCTGCAACAGGCGGAAGCCTTTGAAGTCACCTTTATTCCAGTACCCAGAAAGCAGCGCCGTCGGTTGATTGCATTGTCCGGCCAGCCATTCCAATGGAAAGACTATGCGTGGGCCGTGGCCAGTGTTGGCTTTGCCACAGTGATATCCATGGGACTTGAAAACATACTGCCACTGGGCAACCTTTCACTCATCTTTCTGACCTCTGTACTCTGGGTGGCGGCTCGCACCGGTATCCGGCCCGCACTGTTCACGGCGATATTGAGTTTTCTGACCTACAACTTCTTCTTTACAGATCCCCGGCTGACCTTCCAGATGACCGATACTGATGAACTTCTGACTGTCGTGTTCTTCCTGGTTATTGCTGTCACCGGTGGAAACCTTGCCGGCCGATTGCGAGACCAGGTTCAAATGTTGCGTGCCTCAAACGACCTCACCGACGACCAACTGGAGTTTACCCGTCGCCTCGCATCCGCACCTGATATTACATCGGTTCAGACAGAAGCTGTCGAGGCTCTATATGGGCAATTGAAACGACCATTGGTGATCGCGCAGCGGAGCCCAGAGAACGAGGCGATTGAAGTCGTGACCCTGGGCGGACCCTCTCATCCGTTAAACGATTCAGATCGATCCGCCATTGACTGGGCCATCAAAAACGCCAAACCCAGTGGGGCTTTTTCTGACACGTTGAACAGCCTTCCATGGCGCTTTGAACCCATCGAAGCCGACGGCGACGTATATGGCGTGCTCGGTCTGCGGGTAGACGACATGAGCCCGGAGTATTATCGCGGCCTGGCCATCAGCGTTTACGTGCATCAGCTAGGCCTGGCGTGGTTTCGTACCCGCCTGGCCGCGAACCTGTCCGAATCAAGGGTAGCCGAAGAAACCGAGCGGCTACGCTCTGCCCTGCTTTCTTCCATCTCCCATGACCTGCGCACACCGCTCTCATCCATGATTGGTTCCGCCAGCACCCTGAAATCCATGTTCCACAGACTGTCGGATGAGGATCGCGAAAGCCTTCTGGATACTGTACTCGGCGAAGGCGAACGTCTGGACCGCTACATCCGGAACCTGCTGGATATGACCAAACTGGGCCACGGTACGCTGAAGATTGAACGGGACTGGATCGCCCTGACCGACATTCTTTCCTCAGCGCTGAGGCGGACCCGGAACCTGATGTCGAAAGTCCGTGTTGAGCGAGAGGTAGAAGAGGATCTGCCGTTGCTTTTTGTGCACCCGGCTCTTATTGAGCAGGCGCTGGTCAATGTTCTGGAAAACGCCGCCAAGTTCGCACCGGATGGTTCAACTCTGAACATCCGGGCCCGCCGGGAGAATGATGAATTGATCATCGCCATTTCGGACGAAGGACCGGGCATTCCGGAGGATCAACGCGATCAGGTATTCGATATGTTCTTCACAGGAGGGGAGGGCGACCGGGGCCCTCACGGAAGTGGACTTGGTCTGGCCATTTGCCATGGCATGGTCGCTGCCCATGGCGGTCGCATTCAGGCTTTGGCCGGCCCGAATGGTCGGGGCGCCACCATCGAGATGGCATTACCCCTGCTAGAATCCCCTGGACAAGAGACCCATCAGGAAGCCAGTGAATGACAGTGCCAGCACAAAACCGGGAAAAACCCTGCGTTCTGATTATCGACGACGAACCGCAAATTCGGCATTTTCTGCGCATCAGCCTGAAAACCGAAGGCTACGAGCTACTCGAAGCGGAGAATGGTGAAACCGGATTGGGGCTATGTGCACGACATTCACCGGAGCTTGTGATTCTGGATCTGGGGCTGCCGGACATGGACGGTTCGGAAGTATTGGCTGGTCTGAGAGAATGGTCGTCCGCGCCGGTCATCATTCTGTCGGTCCGCGACAGGGAACTGGAAAAAGTGAAGGCTCTGGACCTGGGTGCCAATGATTACGTCACCAAGCCCTTTGGCGTCGATGAGTTGCTGGCCCGGGTTCGAACCCAGCTGCGCAGCCAGCAGCAACAAAATGCGTCCACTCCGGAAGCCCCGGTCGTGTTTGACGACGGCACCTTGTACATCGATCTTTCCCTTCGAAAAATCGTGGTAAACGACACCCCCATCAAACTCACCCCAAAAGAATTTGCCGTTTTAAAAGCTATAATGCTGGCAGACGGGAAAATCGTGACCCAATCGCAGCTATTAAAAGATATCTGGGGTCCGACGCACACCAAAGACACACACTACCTGCGCATTCTTATTGGAAGATTGAGACAAAAGCTGGGCGACGACCCAACCGAGCAACATTACATTCAGACGGAGCCCAGCGTCGGCTACCGGTTTACAGGAAACGATGACAAAGCGGGCAACTGACGCATTCAGTATCATCACTGACGACTCAACTCGTCTGTTCAACCCGCAGCCGCCCTGCTAAGATCGCTGCCGACTCTTACCACCCTGAATTCTGACTCAAACGGACCACCACAGAATGGACTTTTACCAAGCCCTGTTTCTTGGCCTACTCCAGGGACTGACCGAATTCCTGCCCATCTCCAGCTCCGCCCACCTGATCCTGACGCCCGCGTTTTTTGGCTGGGAAGACCAGGGCGTGGGTTTTGACCTGTCGGTGCACGTGGGCACGCTGCTGGCGGTGGTGCTCTACTTCCGGAGGGATGTGTTCGGCATCGCCAAAGACGGCCTGATTTCCATGGGCCAGCGCAGGCTCGTTGGACAGGGCGCGCTGGCGCTGTACCTGGTCATCGGCACCATCCCGGCGGGCCTGGCGGGGCTGGCGCTGCTGGACATGATCGACAACGAGCTGCGCGGCGCCGGGGTTATTCTCGTGACCACTCTGGTGTTCGGCCTTCTTCTGGGTGTTGCCGACTGGCTGCCCCGGCGCGAACGCACCCTGGATTCCCTCAGCTGGAAAGATGCCCTGATCGTCGGCCTCGCCCAGGCCATGGCCCTGGTGCCCGGCACGTCCCGCTCCGGCGTGACCATCACCGCCGGCCTGTTTCTGGGGATGAGCCGGGAAACCGCCTCCCGCTTCTCATTTCTACTGGCGATTCCGATTATTGTGCTAGCTGCAGCGGTAAAGTTGCTGGAAGTGGCCACTTCCGATGTGATAGTGGACTGGGGTGGCTTCCTGATCGGCGGTGCAACCTCCTTCATCATGGCCATCACCGCCATCCACTTCTTCCTCAAGTGGCTCAACAAGGTTGGTATGTGGCCATACGTGATTTACCGGATTCTGCTGGCCATCGTGATTTACGCGATGCTGATAGACTGAGTTCCCTAACCTGCTGATAACACGGGGAGAGCATTCATGCTGAGGTTTTACAAAATAGAGAACGGCCTGATCAAGGACCTGCCTGTCCCCGAAGGTGAGGAAAGAGCTTACCTCAAGCAGGCCGACTGGATTGATGCCTGCGAACCCACCGAGGATGAGCGACAGATATTGCAGAGTCTGGTGAAAAGCGACATCCCCGAGTTTGATGACGTTGAGGAAATCGAGGCCTCCGCCCGTTGCTTTGTCGACCACGCGGGCATTCACGTGCACTCGCTGTTTCTGAACCTGTCAGAAGGGCGTCATAGCACGGTCTCGGTGGCCTTCATCCTGCAGAAAAACTGCCTGATCACCATTCGCGAGACAGAGTTGGCTGATTTCCGGCTTCTGCGCATGCGGGCTCGCCGTGGACAGGTTGAAGCGCTCACGGTCTCGGAAATGCTGGTTACCATTCTGGAACAGAAAGTGGAAAACCACGCCGATGGCCTGGAAGACCTGCACCGGCAACTGGAAGATGTTAGTTATCTGGTTCTGGAAGATGAAGAAGCGGAACTGGATGATGCCATTGGCCAGCTGGCCAAGCTCGAGGATAGCAACGGGAAAACCCGTCTGTGCCTGATGGACACCCAGCGCAATCTGTCATTCCTGCTGCGCCACCTGCGACAGGAAGGCGATATCCGCGAAACACTGCGGGAAATCAACCGGGACATCGAAACCCTGATGTCGCACACCACCTTTCTGTTCGACAAGATCAACTTCCTGATGGACTCTACCCAGGGTTTCATTAATATCGAACAGAACCAGATCATCAAGATCTTTTCCATTGCTGCAGTCGTATTTCTGCCGCCCACCCTGATTGCCAGCATCTATGGCATGAACTTTCGGCATATGCCGGAACTAAACTGGCCCTGGGGTTACCCCATGGCACTGGGGCTGATGGTCCTGGCCGCGTTCGCGCCCTACTGGTATTTCAAACGCAAAGGCTGGTTATAAGCTGCAACTTCCGAACTGATCGGGTTCACATAAACAGGATTTTTAACCCGATCAGTACGATGACCACTCCGCCAACAAACTCTGCTTTGCCCTCCAGGAAGGCGCCGCTTTTGTTGCCAACAAAAACCCCGGCCATACTGAACAGCAAAGTCGTCACCCCGATAATCAAGCAGGCCAGCAACGGCGCCACGTCCAGCAGGGTCAGGGCAAACCCGGCAGCCATGGCATCAATACTGGTCGCAATGGCCAACATCAGCATCACTCGGTGGGTGATAATGGAGATATCATCCTCCACCCCTTCAGAGAAGGCTTCGTAGATCATTTTACTGCCAATCAGCGCCAGCAAAATGAACGCAATCCAGGGCGCATAGGCCTCCACCCAGCCCAGAACCCCTTTACCGCCCAGGTAACCAAGGAGCGGCATCAAGCCCTGAAACAGTCCGAAATACACCCCTGCCATAACCGCAAGAGAAGCCACTTTTCTCTGGTGCTTCGATCCCAACCCGATAGAAACGGCAAACGCATCCATACTCAGCGCTACTGCAAGAATCAACACTTCAAGCACGGTCTTCAAACTCCCTGATCAAGGTTTAATAATGGTCAACAAGCTTCCAGAGGCGCATAGGCCAGCACCAGCCACTTGGCGCCCTCATCGAAGTTCACCTGAACCCGGGTATGATGCCCGGTGCCCTCGCAGTTCATCACGATGCCCTCACCGAACTTCGGATGCCGAACCCGCTGGCCCAGACTGAAGCCGGACTGCTCGGCGGAATCCTGGCTGAACAGGCTGTCGTTAGGGCGGCCCACCATGGCCGGGCGGGTAACAGTATTGCGCAAGCGCACTTCCTGAATGCAGTCGCTCGGGATTTCCCGCACAAAGCGTGACACCGCGTGGAACTTCTCCTGCCCGTACAAGCGGCGGGATTCCGCGTAAGTGAGCACCAACTGCTTCATGGCCCGGGTAATGCCCACATAGGCCAGACGGCGTTCTTCCTCCATGCGGCCGGGTTCTTCCAGCGACATGCCATGGGGGAACAACCCTTCCTCTATACCGGCCAGGAAGACCAGCGGAAACTCCAGGCCCTTGGCCGAGTGCAGGGTCATCAGCTGCACGCTGTCCTCATGGTCCTCGGCCTGGGATTCGCCGGCATCCAAAGCCGCCTGGGCGATGAACTCCGCCAACGGGTCCACGCCCTCTTCCACCTCGAAATCCGACAGCGCATTCACCAGTTCTTCCAGGTTCTCCACCCGGGCCTGGCCTTTCTCGCCTTTTTCACTGGCGTGATAATCCTTCAGGCCACTGGACTCGATGGCCTGTTTCATCAATCCCTGGAGTGAGGCGTGCTCGACCATTTCAGACAGGGTGTTGATGATCTCCATGAACTTCTGCAGGCCGGTCTTCGCCCGGCCTTTTACCTGCCCGGCCGCCAGCATGCGCTCGGCCGCTTCCCACAGGGAAATGCCCTGTTCGGTAGCATAGGCACGCAATTCGGCCAGGCTCTTGGCGCCGATGCCACGGGTAGGAACGTTCACTACCCGCTCGAAAGCGGCATCGTCGCGGTGATACTGCACCAGGCGCAGGTACGCCAAAGCATTGCGGATTTCCTGGCGGTCGTAGAAGCGAAGCCCACCATAGACCCGGTAGGGAATGCCCTGGCGCATCAGAGATTCTTCCAGCACCCGGGACTGGGCATTGGAGCGGTAGAGAATGGCGCTTTCGCTGCGCAGATTGCCGTCCTGCACCCAGGCCGAAATGGTGTCAGCGATGTAGTTGGCTTCGTCCTGTTCATTGAAAGCCGCGTACAGATTGATGGGGTCGCCCTGGGGCCCATCGGTCCACAATTCCTTGCCCAACCGGCCGGTGTTGTTGGCGATCACCGCGTTAGCAGCTTTCAGGATGGTCTGGGTGGAACGGTAATTCTGCTCCAGACGCACCAGCCGGGCGTTGGGGAAATCCCGTTGGTACTGCTGGATGTTTTCCACCTTGGCACCCCGCCAGCCGTAGATGGACTGGTCGTCGTCGCCGACGATGGTGGACGGCACGCGGTTGCCGGCCAGTATCTGCAACCAGGCGTATTGGATGGTGTTGGTGTCCTGGAACTCGTCCACCAGGATGTGCTGGAAGCGCTGCTGGTAATGGGCCAACAGTTCTGGCTTGTGCAGCCAGAGCTCGTGGGAACGCAGCAGCAGTTCACCAAAATCCACCAGACCGCCCTGCTGGCAGAGCTTTTCGTACTGGCGGTAGATTTTCAGCATGGTGCTGGTGAAATGGTCGCCCGGATTTTCCTGGATGTGATCCGCCCGCAGGCCTTCGTCTTTCTGGGCGCTGATGAACCACTGGGCCTGCTTGGGCGGCCACTGGCTCTCGTCAATCTGGTTTTCCCGCATCACCCGCTTGATCAGCCGCAACTGGTCGTCGCTGTCCAGCACCTGAAAGTTCTCCGGCAGCCCGGCGTCTTTCCAGTGCGCCCGCAACAGCCGGTGGGCAATGCCGTGGAAGGTACCGATCCACAGCCCCCGGGTGGGAATATTCATCATCTGCTCCACCCGGTAGCGCATTTCCTTCGCTGCCTTGTTGGTGAAAGTCACCGCCAGGATGGACGTGGGCGGCACCTTGTCCACACCCATCAACCACGCCATGCGGTGCACCAGTACGCGGGTTTTGCCACTGCCAGCGCCGGCCAATACCAGCAGGTGATCGTTCTGGGCGGTCACGGCCTCGCGCTGGGCGTCGTTCAGGGGATCGATGATGTGGGAAACGTCCATAAAAATCCGTTCGCTACTGGTTAAATAAACAGGTGGGAAGTATAACAGCTGAAAAGCGGGATTTCTTTGGGCGGGGTTAGTCACTCGAAACTCGGCTCTCGAGTTCAGAGTATACGCACAGGGGCCGGTACTCCTCTCCAGGACACGCTACGAGCACATCCTTGTGCGCTTGACTGTGGCCATCCTTGGCCACAGACAGTCCTGGAGAGGAGTACCGGCCCCTGCGCTATCTCACTTTGGGCGAAGGCTTTTTAAAAGCCTCTGGGCACGGTCTGCGGCTCCACGAATTCAAACAGCCCTTCCAGACCACCTTCACGGCCAATGCCGGAGGCTTTCATGCCACCGAACGGCGCTTCCGGCGTGGGACCGGTGCCGGTGTTCCAGCCAACGTGGCCGAACCGCAGGCCGGCAGCGACTCGCTGGGCACGCTCAGCGTCGGAGGTAAACACATAAGAAGCCAGGCCGAATTCGGTGTCGTTACCGGCTTCGATCACTTCCTCTTCGGTGCGGAACAGGGCCATGGGCACCAGCGGGCCGAAGGTTTCTTCCTGGTAGCAGGCCATCTCGCGATTCACGCCCAACACAACGGTGGGCGGGAAGAACAGGCCATTGCCCAACTCGCTCGGCTGCTTGCCGGCCACCAGTTTGCCGCCTTTTTCCAGGGCATCTTCCAGATGGCGTTTGACCTTGTCGAAACCGGGCTGGTTCACCAGCGGGCCGATGTCGGTGTCTTCCTTCATGCCGTCGCCCACGGTCATTTTGTTGACTCGCTCGGCCAGCTTCTCGCCGAAGGCATCTGCCACTTTCTCGTGCACGAAGATGCGGTTGGCGCACACGCAGGTCTGGCCGCCGCCACGGAATTTGTTGGCAATCAGGTTGTCTGCAGCCGCATCCAGGTCGGCGTCGTCGAAGACGATGTAGGGCGCGTTGCCACCCAGCTCCAGCGACAGCTTTTTCACCTGCTCGGCGGTATCGAGAATCAGGCGGCGGCCCACTTCCGTGGAACCGGTGAAGCTGAGCATGGGCACGTCTTTGTGTTCACACAGCACCTTGCCGATCATGCTGGCCTTGCCCATCACCAGGTTGACCATGCCGTCCGGCAGGTCGAGTTTGTCCATGATGCTGAAGAAGGCAATCATGGTCAGCGGGGTTTCGCTGGCCGGTTTGATCACCGACGGGCAACCGGCCGCCAGGGCGCCGGAGAGTTTCTTGGCGATCATGCCGATGGGGAAGTTCCAGGGCACAATCAGGCCGGCTACGCCAATCGGGCGATAGTGAACCGTCCAGGTGCAATCCTTTGGTTTTTCCGGGATGGTGTGGGAGTCCAGTGCCTGCACGTGCTTGGCTGCGTAATCAAAGAAGCCAGCGGCGTACTCGACTTCGCCCTGTCCTTCTTTCCAGGGTTTGCCGTGTTCCATGCACAGGATGCGGCCGATTTCCTCACGGTTTTCCTTCAGCGCATCGCGGATGTCTTCCAGCCACTTTCGGCGGGTTTCGATGGAGTACGGGCTGGTCAGCCGAAGTGCCGATTTGCCTGCCTCAACCGCATCCAGAATGTCCTGCTCAGGCATGGAAGCGACTTTGGCAATCACTTCGTCCGTAGCCGGGTTGAATACATCGAAGGTGTTGCCGTCGGCGCTGTCTGTCCAGCGACCGCCGATGTAACCAGTGAGTTTTTCCAGCAGGGGTGACTCGATCATCTCGGCTCCTGTTCCATTATGGTGCGCGCGGGCGCGGCACCGGTTGCGTCAGTGAATAATGTCTTTCATAGTGGATCCTGAGTGCCGGCCTGTAAAGTCACTCTCGTTTTTTTGACCGGGCCAAGACACTGCCTATACTCGAATAGTCCCAAATCAACACGTTACCGGTAATTTTCCGGGGAGAGACTGCATGAAAGCGTATTTCCACCCGCATCAGGATTTGCATGTTCCGAAGACGTATTTCACCCGTGGCCAGATGCGCGAGCCACAAGAGGTGCCTGCGCGCACGGAGCTGATGCTGGAGGGGCTCAAAAGCATGGGCATTTCCGTGCTGCAGCCGGCGGACCAGGGCTCAGCACCGATTTCGAAGGTGCACGACCTGGGCTACCTGCGCTTTCTGGAGTCGGCCCACCGGCGCTGGATGGAGATGGGCGACTGGGGCGATGAAGTGATTTCGAACATCTGGGTACGTTCGCCCAACGCCCTGAAAGGCATTCTGGCCGAAGCCGGCCGTTATCAGGCCGACGGCAGTTGCCCGATTGGTGAAGGAACCTGGAAGGCCGCCTACTGGTCGGCGCAGACCGCTCTGGGAGCCGCCGATGCGCTGATGGCCGGTGAGCGCAACGCCTATGCGGTCTGCCGCCCGCCGGGTCACCATGCTCGCAAGGATGCTGCCGGCGGGTTCTGTTATCTGAACAACGCCGCCATTGCCGCCGAGCACATGAAGAGCCGGTTCCCGCGTACGGTGATTCTGGACACCGACATGCACCACGGCCAGGGCATTCAGGAGATTTTCTACGACCGCAGCGATGTGCTGTATATCTCAATCCACGGCGATCCCACCAACTTCTACCCGGTGGTCAGTGGTTACGAGGAAGAGCGTGGCGAAGGGGAAGGTTACGGCTACAACATCAACATGCCGATGCCCCACGGCTCCAGCGAGGAAGACTTCTTCACCAAACTGGATGAAGCGCTGGCCGCGATCCGTTTGTATCAGCCGGACGCCATCATCCTGACCCTCGGGTTCGACATCTACAAAAACGACCCGCAGGCCAAGGTATCGGTGTCTTCCGAGGGCTTCTGCCGGTTAAGTACCCACGTGCGTCAGCTGGGGCTGCCAACGCTGGTGATTCAGGAAGGCGGTTACGATCTGGAAGCCCTGACCACCAACGTGAACGAGTTCTTCAAGGGCATTGAAAGCTAAACCGGATCAGGCCGGGGCATAGACTTTCACGTTGTCATGCCCCTCGGCTTTCAGGTGGCCGGCATGCATACGGCTCATGGTGCCGCGGTCACAGTACAGCAGGTAGTGCCGGTTCTTCGGCAACCCTTCGATCTGCTGGTTCAGCTCATAGAACGGAATCTTCAACACGTCATTGTTGGTCAGGGTCAGCGGATCGCGCTCTTCCTCCGAGGGGTGGCGCACATCGATGATCACGTCATCCACCGCCGGCGTTTGCACCAGTTCCACTTCTTCCGGTGTCACGGTGCTGTCCAGCAGCTTCGCGATCGGCGTTTCTTCCCGGTTTTCAATGGCGCTGGCCAGGGCCTGCGGGTCCATGGCCGCCTCGTCGCCCTCCACCTTGTGCAGTTTGGCTCGGGTGGCCGGGCGCTGTGAAATCACGCCGCAGTACTCGGGCATGTTCCGGGCGAAGGATTCGGTGCCAATGTCGTGGGCTATGCGGATAATTTCCTGCTTATCCATGGCAATCAGCGGGCGCAGCACCACCCGCTCGCAGGCGCGATCCACCACGTTCAGGTTCTGCAGGGTCTGGCTGGACACCTGGGCCACGGCATCGCCCATCACCAGGCCCGACACATTCAGGGTTTCGGCAATTTCGGTGGCGGCTTTCAGCATCTGGCGCTTGAGCACCACGCCCCAATGGCGGTTATTCACTGAGCGCATGATCTCCGCCACCACCCCTTCGAACGGTACGGAAATGAATTTCACGCTGTGGCTGGCACCGTAACGCTCCCACAGGTAATGGGCCACCTGGCGCACCCCAACCTCGTGGGCGGTGCCCCCGAGATTGAAAAACAGGTAGTGGTTGCGCAGGCCCCGGCGCATCATCAGGTAGGCCGCCACGGAGGAGTCGTAACCGCCGGAGATCAGCGTCATCACCGTATCCACCGAGCCCACCGGGTAGCCGCCCATGCCCTCATGCCGGCGGGTGGCCACGTGGAAGCTGTCGTTCTTCACTTCCACCCGCACTTCCACCTGCGGTGATTTCAAGTCCACTCCGGCGGTGTCGTAGGCTTTCAGCAAGGCCGCGCCCACGGTACGTTCCAGATCAATGGAACGAAAATCGTGTTTACCAATGCGCCGGCCCCGAACCGCCAGGGTTTTGCCTGCAAGCCGGCCTTTGAAAGCCACCACCGTTTTTTCCGCCACGTCGTCCAGTGACTGCAGCGGATAAACCTCGATTTCCTGAATGGTGGAAATACCGGGAATGCGCAACAATTCGTCTATCACCGGCGAATACAGGCCACGGCCGGCGGGCACTTCAATATCCACCCGGTCCCAACTGCCCTCCACGCGGATGTCTTCATCCACCCGGCGCAGCAGTTTACGAATGTTCTGGCGCAGCTGACGCATCTGCTGCTGGCGAACGGGTTTACTTTTGATGGCCACTTCAGCGGCGGGACGAATAAGCAGTTTCATAGATCGGAGCTTTGTCGGATGGCGTATTAAAGATAAAGCCTTTAGTCTACCTTATTTGCAGGATTGCCTTAAAATCGGGCATTGCCGAAACATCAGGAGTTTCACCGTTACATGACTGAACCCAAAATCAACGCTCTGGTTTCCCCCGAAGGTTCACTGGAGATCCTTTCCGCCCACGAGGTAAACCGGCTCAAGGACAGAAGCGAAGGCGGTCTGTACCGCCTGTTTCGCCAATGCGCCCTGGCGGTACTGAACACCGGCGTGGAATCCGATGACTGCAAATCGCTGATGGAAGCCCATGCCGATTTTGACGTGCGCCTGGTGCCGCAGCCCCGGGGCCTGAAACTGGAGCTGATCAACGCGCCCGGCCATGCCTTTGTCGATGGCGAACTACTAAGAGCCATGCGCGAGCACCTGTTCTCGGTACTGCGAGACATCGTGTACACCCACTCCATTCCGCAGACCATTGCCGGTTTCCGGGGCGACAACCCGGAAGACATCACCAATCTGGTGTTCCACATTCTGCGAAATGCCCGGGTGCTTGAACCCGGCCGCCAGCCAGACATGGTGGTGTGCTGGGGCGGCCATTCCATTGGCCAGGAGGAATACCAGTACAGCAAGGAAGTGGGCCATCAACTGGGCCTGCGTAACCTGAGCATTATCACCGGCTGCGGGCCCGGCGCCATGAAAGGCCCGATGAAAGGGGCCACCATTGGCCACGCCAAGCAGCGGGTCAGAAACGGCCGCTACGTGGGTATTACCGAACCGGCCATCATCGGCGCCGAAGCCCCCAACCCAATCGTCAACGAACTGGTGATCATGCCGGATATCGAGAAACGTCTGGAGGCGTTCGTGCGTTGTGGCCACGGGGTGATTGTGTTCCCGGGCGGCGTGGGTACCGCCGAGGAAATTCTCTACCTGCTGGGCATCCTGCTACACCCGGACAACGCCGACCTGCCGTTCCCGGTGGTGTTTACCGGCACCCGGGAAAACGCCGAATATTTCGACATGATCGACAAATTCATCCGCAACGCGCTGGGTGATGAAGCGGCGAAAAAGTACCAGATCATCATCGACGATCCGGTGAAAGTGGCACAGGTGATGCGCACTGGCATCAAGGACGTGGAAACCTTCCGCCGCGCCATGCAGGACGCCTATTACTTCAACTGGATGCTGAAAATCGATCCGGTGTTCCAGATGCCGTTCGAGCCCAATCACGAGAAAATGCTGGCACTGCAGCTGCATCGGGATCAGCCGGTGCACATGATTGCCGCGAATCTGCGCAAGGCATTCAGTGGTATTGTCGCGGGTAACGTGAAAGAGAGTGGTATCAAACAGGTGCAGGAGAAGGGGCCGTTCGAGATTGCCGGCGACCCGACCCTGATCAAACCACTGGAAGCGATGCTGGAGCAGTTCGTGGCACAGAACCGGATGAAGCTACCCGGCTCGTCTGCCTACCGGCCGAGCTACCGGATTGTCAGCAGCGCGGCCTGAGCCGCACTGCTGTAACAGGCTGAAGGTTACTTACCGCCAGCCGGCAGGCTGGCGTAGTAGGCCGCCAGGTTGGCAATATCTTCGTCTGACAGGTTTTTCGCCTGCGGAATCATCAGAGCGGACTGACCACCAGAACGCTTGCCATCGCGGTAGGCTTTCATGGAATCAGCCAGATACTTTTCTTTCTGGCCAGCCAGGTTCGGGTAGATCGGCACCTGGGAGATACCGTTCTGACCGTGGCAAGCCACGCACACGCCGGAAATCGCCTTGCCGGCTTCGGCGTCTGCCGCCATGGAAGCCGCCGGAGCCATTGCACCCAGTGCGAACAGGCCAGCTACTGCATAAGTTTTGATGCTCATAGGGGTCACCCTCTCTTTTTCATTTTCTTTTAAGTACAGACTGGCCCAAAGCCAGACGGTATATGTAAGTTTCACTTATAGCACAGCAACTCAATGGCTCAAATGCGATTTATCAAGTACACCCGTGCGACTATAGTCCCGTTTTACTCCCGAAAGATGTAAAAGACAGTACGGATAAACCACAGCAAACCATTCTGGAGACAGCGACATGACCGTAGATGTTCAGGAACTGCCTTGCCGGGAAGGGCACATCGGCGTGCTGACCCTCAACTCCCCGAAAACCCTGAACGCCCTGTCCGAAGATATGGTCAGGCAGATCCAGGAGGCACTGGACAGTTGGGCAGACGACGAGCGCATCTGCCTGGTGGTTCTGCAGGGCAGTGGCGAGCGAGCCTTCTGTGCCGGCGGCAATATACGCGCTCTGTACGACGGCATGACCGGCGAGGGCGACACCGACGCGCCTGGTCGCTTCTTCACCCACGAATACCGGCTCGACTACACCCTGCACCGCTTCCCGAAACCGGTTGTGGCACTGGCCCACGGTGTCATCATGGGTGGCGGCATGGGCCTGCTGGCAGCCTGTCGCTACCGACTAGTAACACCGGATGTCACTTTGGCCATGCCGGAGATCACCATTGGCCTGTTCCCGGACGCCGGCTCCAGCTGGTTTCTCAACCGGCTACCCGGGCGCCTCGGCCTGTTCATGGGCCTGACCGGCGCCCGCCTGAACGTGAGCGATGCCATGCGCGTGGGGTTTGCCGACCTGATTATCGAGCACCAGCAAAGGGAAGGCATTTTGCCGCTCCTGCAGGAACAAAGCTGGTCCGGCGAGCCGGTACACGATGACATCCAGCTGTTCCGCCTGCTGAGTGAACAGGAAGCGGTGGATTACCGCAGCCTGCCTGAAGGGCATCTCGAACAGCACGAACAAACCATCGCCAAGCTGGCCACCGGTAGCGACTTACCAGCCATTGTCGACCGGCTGCTGGCCCATAAAAGTGATGACGCCTGGTGGCAGACTTGCATCGAAAACCTGGCCAACGGCTGCCCGGTCACTCCCTGGCTGGTCTGGCATCAGTTGGGCAAGGGACAGCAGATGTCACTGAAAGACATGTTCCGGATGGAGCTGGCCATTGCCATGGAATGTACCCGCCGGCCAGACCTGGCCGAGGGCATCCGCGCCCTGCTCGTGGACAAGGACAAAAACCCGCACTGGTCTTATCCGTCGGTGGCCGACGTCCCCCAGGAAGTGATCGAACAACATTTCCAACCAGTCTGGGATGATTCCAACGATCCCATGGGTCTAAGTTAAACAGCGCTGAGTGAAACAGGGCTAAGTTAAACTGGCCGGCCGTTTTTACCGAAGTCCGCCAGATAAGCCTGAACCAGCTGCCGCAAATCGGCTTCACCGGCTTTCTGTCCCTGGCAGAATCCCTGCAGACGCAGGGACTGCCAATCCCAGCCCTGCAGCACCGCCTTGCACCAGACATCCGCTTCGTCCCTGCCAGCCAGCCAGCCCATAAAGCTTTTCGAAGCAGACAAGCGGATGAGTACGGGCAAAGCCAGCTCAAAGCCCCGAAAACCATGGGCAAAACTGTGCAAATCCCGCCAGTCGTCCCCGGACAGCAGTTGAGTGGCCGGCAAATCCCGACCAATCTCCATTAACAGTTCCGCGGAAACTGCCTGCCAATGCCGTGGCAACAGCACCTGCCAGTGCCCGGAGAAACGGGCCGCCAGACTGTTGGCGAGCTCGATGCCAGCCCGAGACACCCCTTCCAGCATCTGTACCGGGAACTCACCGGTAGAGGCTTCCTGCTGAAGCCCCAGGCGTACCACCTGCAAACCAGAATGGCGCCAGAAACGAAGCAAACCCGGCTCACCACCAAAACTGGTGCCCAGATAATCCAGACCTTCCTGCTGGCAATAACGCCGGGCTGCCTCAACCAGACGCCTGCCCACGCCCTGCCCCCGGCTTTGGGCCAATACAGCAACCCGCACGATACGCAACCCGCACTGGCTGGCCGCCTCGGCAAAACCTCCGTGAGAGGCCAGAGATTGCGCCAGCAAATGTCCTCGCAGACGGCGCTTGCCCAGCATCACCTGCTGCGCCAACGCTTCCGGCAAGCCACCTTCTACCGTTGCCCAGAGCACGCCAACAATCCGCCCCCCGCAGCGGGCTAGCCAGCTTTGTGCGTTCGGATCATCCAGCCACTGGCGTAAATCCGAAGGCCTGGTGCGATAGTGGGCGTTTACCAACAAACCAAATGCTTCGGCCAATTCTGCCTCGTTGGCGTCGGCGGGCCGCCAGCTTTCAATTGTTACCCCTTCGGCCGACAACCTGTCCGCTGCTGGCGTCTCACCGGCATTCAACAAAAACAGCCGGAAAATCAACGCCTCCAGCGGGTCCTCCCGGGCCCAGCGAATCGGCTGGCTGAGTGTAACCTGCTGCCAATGGGGCGTTTCCCGATCCAGCACCTCCCGAAAACGTAAAGTAAAGCCCCGGCCGGTACCCTCGTAGCCATGCACCGTGCTGGCAAACGCCACCCGGGGCCAACCCAAAAGCACTTCGCGCAACCAATAGGCGGGAATGGCGGCTGCCTCATCCACCATGACCACTTCCGCCGCCGGCCGCCCGGCCAACAGCTCATCCACCGGCCAAAAACTCAAACAATGGCCATCGACAGTACGCAGCCAAAGCTCCCCCTCTTCGGCCAGCTCATCCCCCAGCCGCTGCCGGGCGTGCTCAAACAGCGTACGCACATTCTCGAATGCGGGAGCGGTCACCACCACCTGCTCCCGCCCCGCCAGCAACAACTCAGCCGCTGCCATGCCCAACGCCGCCGACTTACCCCGGCCCCGATCTGCCGTCACCACCAACGGCCTGCGCCGACGGCCCTGACCAAAACGAACCAGCTGCGCTACCAGCACCCGCTGCTCCGGCGTGGCACCGACACAAAAAACCTCACCCTCTTGCGGCTCAGGCAACGCTGGCAACTCGGTATGTGCAGCCTTCTTTTGATCTTCCACACGCGTTGCAGATACCCGAATAACGCCCGAAGCCTCCGCAAGAACCCGCGCCTGACGCGCCGCAAACCCATGCCATGGTGCCTGCTCCAGCCCCATACGCTGATAATCCGGGTCCGCAAACTCCCCCCAACGCGCCAGCGGCGGCATCAACCAGAACACCAGCCCGCCGGCTCTCAACGTACCCGCCAACGCCGCAAACCCATCCGGCGAGTTCCCCCGCCAGCCATCCCACACCAGCACATCCAGCTCCTGCCCCAGCCAGCGTTTGTACTGCTTCGCGGCAATCGCCGGCAAACCAGCTCTGGCAGCATCGTCACTGGCCCCGACCCACAATCCGCAGGCGGTCTGCAGTCCCTCGAGCTGATCAGTTACCCATTCCAGGCAACACGACGGTTCGCCCTCCACGAGCACAAGGCGACGCTGGCCGAGACGGGCTATTTGCTCAATGAAATGCTGCCAATTCAGGTTTGGGAAAGCTGGCATAAGGACTCATTAACTCCGAGAGAAGCGTTGGGCCGGGTAGGCCTTCAAAAAATTTGCGGAGCCATGGATGGCGGAGCATAAGCGCCACATGGATGTGCCGAAGGAGCGCTTTTTTGAAGGCCTACCCGGCCCAATGCGGGAATAAATGCACCCCACTATTAGGTTAGTCAGGCCAGAAGCAACGCCGATGCAAAGCCGATGTCTAATACGTCAGCCAAATGACCGGTAAACTTCAGACAATTATGAGCCACGCCTACTCCCACTGCCAGCAGCCAAGTACAATACCGCCATGCCTAGCCAACCCCAAGCACCAGACACCGACTTCCTGCCGGACTACCTAACCGACGAGCAGCGCGACATCATCACCGCCGGCTACGAACACTCGGTGATCACCGCCGTCGCCGGCAGCGGCAAAACCTCCACCCTGGCCTGGCGCATCCGCTACCTGCTGGCCCAGGGCCACGACCCGGACCGCATGCTGGTCCTCATGTTCAACCGCAGCGCCCGGGTCGATTTCGAGCGCAAGTTACAATCCGTGTGTCACCAGTCAGGCCTGGCGATCCCCGAGATCCGCACCTACCACGCCATGGGCCTGCGCCTGTACAAGCGCTTCGTGCGCGAAGGCTACCTGCCGGGGTTCTCCGAGAAAATCCTCACCGAACAGGAAATCAGCTACCAGGCCTGGCTGCTGACCCGACGCCTGGCCCCGGAAGACCTGGCCGACGAGATCCGCCGCAACAAGAAAGAATTCGTGGAAACCGCCACCGGCTTCATCGACCGAGTGAAAACCACCCTGTCCCCGGCCGAAATTGTCTTCGAAGAGCTGGGCTACTCCGACAAACACAAATACCTGGTGGACCTGTTCCACAGCTTCGAGCAATGGCGAAAACGCCAGGGCCGCATCAGCTACGCCGACATGCTCTACGAACCGGTGATGGCCATCCACCAGAACCCGCCGTTGCAGCGACTGGTGGGCAACAAGATGGATCTGATCCTGGTGGACGAATACCAGGACACCAACGAAATCCAGCACCTGCTGTTGCGCTACGTGGCCGGCGACCGGGCCCGGGTGACCGTGGTGGGCGACCCCGACCAGACCATCTACGAATTCCGGGGCGCCAAGCCTGAGTTCATCCTGCGCCGCTTCATCGACGAATTCGAAAGCCCGCTGGAACAGACCCTGAGCTACACCTTCCGTTACGGCCACCGGGTGGCGCTGCTGGCCAACCACCTGATCCACCACAACACCGGCCGCAAGGACGTACTCTGTCATTCCCACCCGACCACGCCGGGTACGGAAACCAGCCTGCATCGCAGCGACAACGACGGCGAAACCGTGCTGAACATTCTGCTCAAACAAACCGCCGAACAGAACAGCCAGAGCGCCATCCTGTTCCGGGTCTGGAGCCAGAGCGTGCCCATTGAGCTGAAGTTGCTGGCCCGCCAGATTCCCTACCGCATCGACGCCGGCAAGGGCGCCCTGTTCAGTCGCGAGGTGCAGGCCATTACCGCGCTGTTGAGGATCGTGACCGGACAAACCCGACAATTACCGGACCTGGACCGCCTGGAACTGGCCCGCCAGATTCTGCGCTTTCCCCACGTGGGCCTGAAAGAGCCGGAACTGGAAAACCTCGCCCAGTTCCTCGCCAGCTTCGACGGCGACTGGCACGAGCGCCTGCTGGCCATGGATTTCGACGCCCTGGCACCCATGGCCGCCCGCAAGCTACGCAAACTCGGCGAAGTGCTGGGCCAGTTGCGCAGCTACAAGGGCCCGGTGGCCGGCCTGATCAGCGTGTATGCCGAGCACACCGACCTGTACGAGGGCATCCGCAGCCTGGCGCTGACCCACGATGCCGCCGAGGAGCGCATCGACACAGTTCAAGGGTTCCGGGATTATCTGAAAAGCCTGGACGTGGACGCCGCTGGCGCCCTTGATCATCTGCACACCCTGAAACAGCAGGCCGGCGAGAAGCGCGACCAAGGCGTGCTGCTGTCCACCATCCATCGCACCAAGGGGCTGGAATGGCCAGTGGTGATCATTCCCGGCCTGCAGGAAAAATACCTGCCCTACAGCCCGCGCGCCACGGAAAACACCCAGGCCATCCTGGAAAGCGAACGGCGCCTGCTGTACGTGGGCATGACCCGGGCAAAGCACGCCCTGCATCTTATTACCCGCCCCGAAAGTACCCGCCCGCACCTGGACGGTGAGCAGGGCCCAAGCCGGTTCGTGCCGGAAATCTGTTACGAGCTGAGCCAGGAGCTGGGCAGTACACTGGATCAGCGGGCACCGGAAAACCAGCAGCCGCTGACCTTGAAAGTACCGCTTACCCCCGTCAGCCAGCGCTACGCCGAGCGCGAGGGCGTAACCCTTAAAGGCAGCCAGCAACCGGCAACAGACCAGCACAAGCCGGTATGGCAGCACAATCGGGTGCAACACGCGGTATTCGGCGCCGGTGAGGTACAAAGCGAAGACCAGACCTCCTTCGAGGTAAAATTCGACAAGGGCGACACCCTGAATTTCAGCAAAAAAAGCGCCCATTTATACTTTTCCCTGCCGGGTGATCCAGCAACCTCCTGATCTCCGTACAATCCCCAGCGTTTGAAAGCTATCAATTATTTACCATTTTTGGCTTACTGCACTACCTTTCCGGTAAGGCCTCATCTACCGGAAATATCGACAGGACCTGAGCAGAGACACCATCAGGTCACGAAAAACAGACAGGAGGTTCAGCATGAACATCATGCGCCCGGCCGCTGCGGCCGTACTTGCTTCATCCATCGCCATGCCTGCCCTGGCCGAAGACCAGCAGAGCATTTCCCTGACCCCGTTCGCCGGTTACCAGTTGTTTGATGACAAACGGGATCTGGACGAAAGCGCCACCTACGGCATCGGTATTGAATACCGCTTCCTGCCGAACTGGGCGGTGGAAGCCGTGTACTCCCGCGCCGATGCTGACCGCAAATACGTGGGCGGTGAGTCCAAGTTCGAAGAGATCCGTGTCGACGGCACCTACTACTTCGCCGGCCCGGACGCAGCGCTGACCCCGTACCTGTCCGCCGGTGTCGGCCATGCCGATTTCGGCATTGACGACACCGCCAGTTACGCCCACGCCGGCACCGACCACGACGAAACCCGCGTGAACATTGGTGGCGGTGTGCGTTACCACATCAGCGACATGGTGTCGGTCCGCGGCGATCTGCGTGAATTCCACGGCGTGGACGAAAGCACCTTTGACACCCTGGCCTCCGTGGGCCTGAGCCTGTCCTTCCACCGCACCACCTCCGACCCGCAACCGGCGGATGCCGACGGTGACGGCGTGGCCGATGCCAACGACCAGTGCCCGGGTACGCCGGCTGGCGTGGAAGTGAACAGCCGTGGCTGTGAGCTGGACAATGACAACGATGGCGTGGTCAACAGCAAAGATGAGTGTCCGAACACCACCATGGGTGCTGAAGTGAATGAGCAAGGTTGCGAAGGTGTGACCGAAACCGTGGAAACCATCAACCTGCGTATTCAGTTCCCGCTGAACAGCGCCGAGATTGGTAACACTTACGATGCTGAAATCCGTGCCGTTGCCGAACACATGGAAGAGCATCCGGAAACCGTCGCCGAGATTGCCGGACACACCGACAGCCTGGGTGCCGCGGACTACAACGAGCAGTTGTCCCAGCGCCGCGCCCAATCCGTGGCGGATCGCCTGGTTAATGTCCACGGCGTTGAGGCAGACCGGGTATCGGCCGTCGGCTACGGCGAAGCGGAGCCGGTTGCCAGCAACGAAACCGACGCTGGCCGCGCCCAGAACCGTCGTGTGGAAGCCCGCATCCAGGTGCTGCGTTAATCCCGCACCCGGATGGCTCCGGCCAGAAAGTGACAAAGGCGCCCTCGGGCGCCTTTGTTGTTTGTAGCTCAGGTTAGTTCGAGCCTCAGGCAACCTGCCTGACCGCATCCAGCAGGATGTTTCTCGGTGTCATCGAGCGGGGGCAAAATGTGCCCAGGCGCACCCGATAGCCCTGCTCCTGCAGAAACAGCGCGTAATCCAGCACCAGCCAGAGCTCGAGCGGCCGGCGGAACAGATGGCGCAGCAACTCCAGTCGCCGCACCTGCTGCCACAGCCGCTCACCCTCACGCCGCCAGTGTCGCCAGTCCACCGAAGCGGGCAAGACCAGCCCTTTTTGCCCGGCCGCCCAGCGGCAGAAAGCCTCAAAACCCTCGTGGTTGAGCCGGGCCGGGTGAGACGGCACCGGCCAGTACTCATCCACACCGCGCAATTCCCGTTGCAGGGCGTCAAAGCCCAGACGCCAGGCTCGCACCCTGGCCCCTTGCCGGCGTTCCCGCAAAGGCGCGGTGACCGTTTCCTGTACCGCCAGTTTCAGCGCTCCGTGATCCAGAACCAGCCGGTCCTGTTGCTGCCTGACAAAGCCGGATAAAGGCTGGTGAACCGGCTGCCGGGTTCGCTGGTAACAGCAGGGAGACAGAACCAGGCGGGGCGCGCCGGCCCGGCTGCCCCGCACCAGCCATTGCCGGTGCAGATCACCGCAGGCATGCAGCGCCACCCCCTGATAACCGGCGGGCCAGTGCAGATCATCGGCCATGACATCCTGCAGACCGATGGTGACCGGGTCCTGGTACCGTTCGGCCAGCCGGTTGCCATCCGCCACCAAAGCAGAATCCCATTCAAACCCCGTTACTGGCTGTGCGCCCCGGGCCGCCAGGGTTCTGCCCAGATGCCCCTTGCCACAGCACCAGTCCAGGACCGGACCAAGCAACGGACCGGCGGCCGCCGCAAAAGCGCCGGCCTGCAGTCGCTTGCGCCCGGGCATGTCCACCGCCCGGGTTTCCGGCAGAGCGGTTTGCTGAATGCCTTTTTCATCCGTCAGTTCGGGCAAATGCACCAGGTCAGACCACTGGCCCAATTCCGGTAAGTAAACGGCTGCTTGCGAGGCCAATTCCGCCAGATTGTCCTGCCAGTGATCACAAAGCTCGTCCGGCAGCTGCATCAACCAATCGGCCAGTTCCGGATAAGGCGCTGTCCACCCGGGATTCGGCTGCATGAACGGCACCGGTCGCCAGAGCGCTTCGTGCCGTTTCAACCAGCCATCCAGTCGCTGCCAGCGTTGCTGCAGATCAGGGTCCGGCCCGCCCAGCTCTTCACCCGCTTCGCCTCCCACCATAATCAGAAACGGTCCGGGCGGAAGGGGTCGAGGGGGACTGCCGGTTCCTCGCCCTCGATCACCTGGGCAATCACCGAGGCACTGCCGGCAGACAGGGTCCAGCCAAAAGTGCCGTGGCCGGTGTTCAGGTACAGATTCTCGCGCCCGGCGCGGCCGATGATCGCTGGCCCGTCCGGCGTCATCGGGCGGAAACCGGTCCAGCTCTCGGCCGCCTCCAGATCGGCACAGCCCGGGAAACGGGACTGCACGGATTTTTTGATGGTGGCCAACCGGGACTCCGGAATATCCCGGTTGAAATCCGCCAGCTCGACAAAGCCGGTGGCACGCAAGCGATCCCCCAGTCGAGTGGAAACCACCTTGTAATGGTCATCATGAATGGTGCTGGTGGGTGCCTTCGCCGGATCACTCAAAGGCACCGTCAGGCTGTAACCCTTGACGGGGTAGATGGAAATATCCACCCCCAGCGGCCGCACCAGCTCCGGCGACCAGCAACCGGCACAGACCACCACGGCGTCGGCGGCCAGGGTTTCCATCTGACCCTCGGCGTTCTTCAGGCGCACGCTGTGCACCCGCCGGTGATCGGCCAGCAGGTTTTGCACCTCGACGTTGTAGCGAAACGTCACGCCCAGATTCTCACACACCGCCGCCAGTTCCCGGGAGAACAAGTGGCAGTCGCCGGTGCCGTCAGTATCATAGCGGATGGCGCCGTGCAGGGGGCCGTTGCCGATCATGCCCGGCTCCACCTCTCTGACCTGTTCAGGAGTCAGCAGGCTGGCCTCAATACCCATCTCGTTCAACAGCAGGTGCAGCTCCCGGTACTCGGCCATGGCCTCGGGCGTGCTGGCCAGGTGCAACAGCCCCTTGTGATCGCCATCAAACCGAAGATCATGCTCCTGCTCCAACGCCAGAAACCGCTCGCGGCTGTATATGCCCAGGCGCAGCATGGCGCGCTTGTTCAGCCCGAACAGGCCCGGTGACGTGGCGTAGCGGAAAGTGGCGAACATGAAACGCAGGGCCGCCAGTGACGGCGGCACGCCCAGCTTCAGCGGACCGTCCTTTTGCACCAGCCAGGGCAACGCCTTGAACATGATGTGCGGATCGGCCCAGGGATAGACCACGCCGTAGGAGCGCTGCGCGGCATTGCCCTTGCTGGTTTCATTGCCGGCCACCGAGTGGCGCTCCAGCACCGTGACTTCATGGCCCCGGCGCACCAGTTCCCGGGCCGTGGTAACACCGACCACACCACCACCAATGACAAGCACATGCATGGCAACCTCCTTAGAACGGCGTCCGGAACATCGTTCTCCGGCTATTTGACGCCGTTTTTCGCCAACAGTTCACGGTATTCCGCCAGCACATCCGGCGATTCTTTCGGATACTCCGGTGCCAGCTGTTTGAGCTTCTCCGCCAGCAAGGCGGCAATAATGGCCCGGGCCTGGGGCTTTCGGTCGCCGGGAATCATGTACCAGGGCGTTTCATCGGTGTGGGTCGCCGCCAGGGCTTCCTCAGCGTAGGCCTGGTACACCTCACGCTTCTTCCAGCCCTCGATGTCGGACGGGTCAAACTTCCAGCGCTTGCGCGGCTTGTCCAGGCGCTTGAGCAGCCGACGCTTGTGTTCGTCTTCGGACATGTTCAGCCACACCTTCATCACGCAGGTGCCTTCACTAATCAGGTGATGCTCAAAATCCCGGATTGCCCGGTAACGAGCTCCCCAGTTATACGTTTCCACATCGCGTACGGGCCATACCCGCTCGCCAATCACCGCCTCGTGGTGGCTGCGATTGAAGGCCACCATCTGCCCATACGCCGGCAGATAGGGCGTTACCCGCCAGAGAAAATCGTGGGCGGCTTCGAACGCATTCGGGCGACTGAATGACCATGCATGAAAGCCACCGGGATCGGCGTAGGTGGCCAGGGTGCGGATCAGGCTGTCCTTGCCACTGGTATCCGGGCCATGAATCACCAGCAGCAGGGCCTGCTTCTGGTTGGCCCAAAGGCGGCGCTGGTATTCCCCGATTTCCTCGAGGCTGGCTTCCAGTTTGGGTACCTTGCGATCATCGTCGAGAAAGGTCGGGTATTGGTCAAATCCCGGCTTGTCAGGATCAAGAAACCAGGACTTTGCAAACTCCGAATACTTCATCAAGGAAACTCCCTATCGCTGTCTTTAACATCTGATATGGGCCAAACTGATACAATCCGCCCCGAAAACGTACACAATAGCATTCTAAACGCTGATTTTTTTGACCCAGGCAATTGGACATGAGCAAAAAACGCCGCGAAATCCCTGTATTCGAGCATCCGATCATCGAGACCCACTGCCACCTGGATTATCTGAAAGACCGCCCTCTGGAAGAGACCCTGGAGCGCACTCGCCAGGTGAATATTGAGAGGGTGATCACCATTGCCGTGTCGCCGGACAACCTGGCCACCGTGCGAGAGCTTAGCCAGGCCGAGCCCTGGGTATACGGCACTCAGGGCATTCACCCGCACGAGGCGGAAACCTATACCGACGCGGTAGAAGAAGAGATTCGCGCCCACGGCAGCGATGAGAAAATTGTCGCCATTGGCGAGATTGGCCTGGATTACTTCTACGATCACGCCGACCGCGAAGTGCAGAAAGACGTATTCCGCCGCCAGTTGCAGATCGCCTGCGACCTGAACCAGCCGGTGGTTATCCACAGCCGCGAGGCGGACGACGATACCATCGCCATTCTGGGCGAATTCGAAAGCACCCTGAAGCGGCGCGGCGTCATCCACAGTTTCACCTCGGGCCCGGAGCTGGCACAGTACGCGCTGGACCAGGGCTGGTGCCTGGGCTTTAATGGCATCACTTCCTTCAACAAGGCCGAGAACGTGCGCGATATAGTGCGCATGGCGCCCATTGAACAGATCCTGCTGGAAACCGATTCGCCGTTCCTGACCCCGGTGCCCTACCGTGGCCGGGAGAACGCGCCCTTCTATCTGCCCTTCGTGGCCGAGAAAATTGCCGAGGTAAAGGAGCTCCCGCTGGAGCAGGTCATTCAACAGACGTACCTGAATAGCCTGAAAACGTTCTTCCCGGCGGCATAACCCGCCGCCCCGTCAGCAGGCCACCCGGTCAGGATCGACACTAGCCAATAACAAAAGGGAACATGCCATGATCTCATCGATTTTCCAGGTCCTCGGCGGCCTGGCGTTGTTCATGCTGGCCATGGAAATGATGACCAACGGCCTGAAAAACGCCGCCGGCCATCAGCTGCGCCATCTGCTCGGCACCTGGACCAAAACCCCGATCCGGGGGCTGATGGCCGGCGCCGTGATTACCGGTATCGTGCAGCACTCCGGTGCGGTCACCGTGGCCACCATCGGTTTTGTCAACGCCGGCCTGCTAACACTCAAGCATTCGCTGGGGGTCATTTTCGGCTCCAACATCGGCACCACCATGACCGGCTGGCTGGTCAGCCTGGTGGGTTTTGGCTTCAAGATTGAAGCGATGGCCCTGCCCCTGCTGGCCGCCGGTGTGGGCCTGCGCATGATCAGCAAAGTGCCGCGCAACCAGTTTCTGGGGGAGTCGCTGGCCGGCTTCGCGCTGTTTTTCCTCGGCCTGTCGATTCTCAAGACCGCCCTGGAAGGTGCCGCCGGCGGCTTCACCGATGGCGGCATGATCACAAGCGACTATGGCCTGCCTATGTTCCTGCTGATCGGCCTGGTGGCCACCGTGCTTACCCAATCTTCCAGTGCGTCGCTGGCCATTGTGCTGACGGCCGCCGCCGGTGGGCTGATCGGGCTGGAAGACGCCGCTGCGGCGGTGATCGGTGCCAACCTGGGTTCCACCTCCACAGCGGCACTCTCGGCTCTTAAAGCCACCGCCAACGCCCGCCGGCTGGCCATCGGCCATATCCTGTTCAATCTGGTGACCGGCGCCATTGCCCTGCTGATCATGCCGGGCATGCTCTGGGCCGTGGGGGCGGTGACCGACCTGCTGGAGCTGGAATCCAACCCGGCGGTGTCCCTGGCCATTTTCCACACCCTGTTCAACGTGCTGGGGGCAGCGGTCATGCTGCCGTTCACCGCGCCCTTCGCCCGTTTTCTGGGCCGGCTGTTCCGCAGCAAGGAAGAGGATAACGCGCAGCCAAGGTACCTGGATGACACCCTGATCACCACGCCGGAACTGGCCATTGGCGCGGTGGACCAGGAAATGAAGCGGCTGATCCGCCACACCCGGGGCCTGTTGCGAGTATGCCTGGACCGGGAAGCGCTGAACGAGGCCCAGATCGGCCCGAAGGCCGACGCTATTCGCAACCTGAACGCGGCAATCACCGATTACATCGGCCGGCTGAATGCGGAAAAAATGCAGATCTCCATTGTCGAGGCCATGGCGATCAGTTTGCGCACCTGCCGTTACCTGGTCGAAGCCACGGATCTGGCGCCAAAGCTGCTGGCCATGCGCCGGCTGAGCAACCGCACCGATTTTGCCAGCCTGGAAGAAACCCACCAGCAGTACCTGGATATTCTGCGGGACCTGGTAACCTCCGAGCAGCCGGCACCGGAAGTGCTGGCCCGGGCCGAACAGCTTTATCAGGCGCTGAAGAGTGAAACCCTCCAGCTGATGGTGCGCCACACCAGCGCCGCCGGGCCCGGCGAGCAGATGCTGGATACCCTGAGTGGTGTTCGCCGGCTGTCTGACCAGTGGGCCAAGTCCCTGCACTGGCGTTCAGCCACCGACCTCCTCAACCGGGACTTTCACGATCACAACAGGTTCTCGGAAAACCCGCAGTAACGGTTCCGGCCCTGGCGCTTGGCCTGATACATAGCCTGATCGGCCTGCCGCAGCAGCTGGTCGGCATCCAGCTCTTCGGCCTGCGGGTAGAGGGTATAGCCCACGCTGACCGAAATCTCGACACTGTGGCTGGCTACCCAGGCCGGCTCCGCCACGGCCTTCAACAGACGTTCCAGCAGCGCCTGCAGGGCGTCGTCACCGTCGACATTGACAGCAATGGCGGCGAACTCGTCGCCGCCCAGCCGGGCCAGCGTATCTTCCTCACGCAGTACCGTACGCATGCGCCGGCCCATCTCGATCAGCAGTTCGTCACCGGCGTCGTGACCGAAAGCATCGTTGACCGGTTTGAATTCATCCAGATCAATATAGATCACCCCCAGCTGGTAGCCATGCCGCCGGGCCTGAGCCATGGACTGGTGCAGACGCTCGGCAAACAGCACCCGGTTGGGCAGGCCGGTCAGCGCATCGTAGTGAGCCATGGTGCGAAGCTTTTTCTCGGATTCCTTCAGGCGGGTGATGTCACTGAACACACCGACAAAATGACTAAGCTGTTTTTTGTCGTCGAACACGCTGCTCAGGGTCAGGTTGAGAATCAGCCGTTGCCCGTCACGACTGCGACTGCGGAATTCGCCGCTCCACACCCCGTGCTTGCGCGCCGCCACCAGAATGGCACTACCCTCATCCACCGGCATGGGCGGCAGGCTGCCAACCGACTCACTGCGTTCGCGGCCAGTGATCTGCTGATAGGCCTCATTAGTATCGATCACCACACCGTGGGAGTCGGTAATGAATATGGCTTCCCGGGCATTATCGAACACCTGCACAGCCAGACGCATACGGTCTTCGGCTTCCTTGCGGCGGGTAATGTCATACCAGGAGCAGAGAATAAACGGTACATCAAAGCCATGCTCGTAAACCGGTGCCAGGGTCATGTCGACCCAGACATCGGAGCCGTCGGAGCGGACAAAGACCCATTCGGCGTTCACCACGTCGCCCAGTTGGGTCCGGCGTAACAGGCCATCGATTTTTTGTGCGGAAATGTCTCCATCCGGCTGGGTATCGCGGGAGAAAGCGGCCAGGGTTTTGCCCAGCAGTGAAGACTCACCGGAATAGCGCAACAACTCGATGGCCGCACGATTGCAGTCCACCAGTTCGGTGCCCCGCAGCATCAGCATGGGCTGTGGCCAGTTGGCGACCAGTTCCCGCTGGCGACGCTCCTCCCGGGCCAGTTGCCGGCGCTTGCGGCCCAGCCAGATACTGGTAAACACCAGCAGTACAAACAGCACGGACACGGTAATGACCCACACCCGGTACTGATGCAATACATCTACCCAGGTGATCTTTGGAGCCTCGTCGTAGGGCGCCACTCTCAAGGTCCGGGCCAGGTGTTCCACCGACTGGTAATCCGCCGGTGGCGAAAACCCCGCCAGGCCTGCCGCCCGCGCCGCCGGGTGTTCCGGCTCCAGGGCAAACAGTGCCGAGGCAATGCGCCGGACCTGCCGGCCATCCACATGGGGCAGGGATACCAGCGGCCATTCCGGGTAGAGACGGGTAGAAACCTGGAAAGGGTAACCGGTGAGATTCTGCGGATTAATAACCTTGAGCTTGCCGGCCAGTTCCGGCGTCTGGGCAATGCGGTCTTCCAGGACCCCGGAACGGATAAACCCTACATCGGTATCGCCATTGACCACCGCGCGAATGACCCGGTCATGATTGCCCAGGTAGAGCACCTTGCTGCTGCGCCGTACATCAATGCCCACCGTTTTCAGCTCCAGGGCCGGCGCCTGATAACCGCCCATAAAGTGAATACCGGGGGTGGCAATGCTGGCACCACGCAGGTCTTCCAGCTGTTCAAGGTCGTCCCGGTCGGCACGGGTAAATATCAGCCCGCCGATGCTGCTGGTGCTCTGGCCCTGCCAGTCACGCAGCAGGGTGGCCAGCACGCCGGTCAGGCTGCGCTCGCTGCGGATCAGCAGGAAATGACTGGGATTGGTGAGGAACAGGTCCACCTGGTTGGTGGCAATGGCGCGGTTCAGGGCTTCCTGGTCGTGCACGGCCAGCTCTATATCAATGCCGGTACGGTCGCTCAGATAGCTCACCAGGGGTGCGTACTGGTCCTGCATGCGGGAGTCTGAACGGTAATCCAGCACCGCCAGGGTGAGAGACTCCCGCGCTTGCGGTGTTGATGCCCCCGGGATCACGGCTTTGGCCTGCAAAACCGGGCCCGACAGCAATAGCAGCGAGATCAGTAAACCGCCAAACCAGCGCTTCATACCGGCCCCCGGGGCAGATAATCTCGGCTACACAGATTGTCCAGGTCCGGCACTACTTCAACGAGGCCTTCATTCTTCAACAGGTGGGCCAGACGGCCGGCCACCGACTCCACCCGACCGCCGGGGGCCAGGTAGCGGCGATTGGCAGCCAGTTGCGGCAGCATTACCGTGGCCATGGCCTCGCGCACCGCGTCCGGCGAGACGCCCTGACGGGAGGCAATGCGATAGACTGCATCGTGCCGGTTACGCACAAGGTGACGCAGCCCACGAAAATGCCCGCGCACCAGGTCTGCCACCGCCTCGGGATGTTTCCTCTCCACCTCCTGGCGTACCACCAGCAAATCGAAGATGGTGTCGGGTATCTGGCTGCTGTCGAACAGGCGTACGGCTCCGGCTTCTTCCAGGCGCGAGGCTATCGGCTTGTAACTGACGGATACGTCGATCACACCCTCGTTCCAGGCCCGCAGATGCTCGCTGACGGGTAAATCCACGATGGATATCTGGTCTGTACTCAAACCGGCCTGGTCAAGCATGGCCAGCAACATCACCCCGGAAACGCCATCCAGCTCGACCCCGACAGAGCGGCCAACCAGGTCGGACAGCTGCGTGATTCCCGGACGAGTCAGCACCATGTCGGCGCCAACGGAGACATTGGTGACCGCCACCACGCGCACCGGCACTCCACCGGCGGACACGCGCAGGGCCTCGTCGAGAGTCAGGGCGGCGGCATCGAGCTCCCCGGACAGCAGGCCGCTGATCGAGTTTTTCGCGGACTGGCCCTTGCTCAGCTGTACCGACTCTGGCAACCAGTCAAATTCTTCGGCCAGGTACAGGGTTTCATAGCCAATCCAGGGGTGGACGCCGGTCTTCAGCGGCGTTTTTTGAGTACAGCCAACCAGACTGCCGGCCATGGTTGCGGCCAGAGACAGCCGCAGCGAGAGTTGTAGAAAAGATCGGCGGTGCATTCATTGCTCCGGGGGAAAACAGGCCACATCCGTAGCGTTTCGACACATAATAAACCGGATCACTATAACTGACTATGTGACCAAGGCATTGCACCGCATCAATTTGCAAGATTCTGATGGGCAGCCCCGGAGAAGTTTAGCCGAACGACAGAAACACACCCATCAAAACCGGAGACAGGAAAGACAGCAGGAAACCGGAGGCAATCGCCACCGGCACACAGGTGAGTCCGCCGGAGCTGCGGATCACCGGCAGGGTGAAATCCATGGCGGTGGCGCCACCATAGCCGATGGCCACGGCCGGGCGAGTACCGATGATGAGCGGAATCAAGGCGAGAGCGATGATTTCCCTCAACACGTCATTGAGGAAAGCCACGCCGCCCCAGGCCGGACCCAGGGCATCGCCAATGACAATACCGGAGAGCGAATACCAGCCAAAGCCGGAGGCCAGCGCCAGCGCCTGGTGCCAGGGCATCTCCAGCCAGGGCACCAGGGCCAGCCCGGCCAGCAGGGAGCTGGCCACCAGCACCAGGGCAATGCCCAGGCCCTGACGGTTCATCAGCAACTTGCGTAGTGACAACCCGGCATTACGCAGCTGCAGGCCGATCAGGAACAGCAACAGCATCAGCGCCCAGGTGGCCACGTCCTCCACCATTGGCAATTGGGGGAACAGGAAATAACCGAGCAACACGCCGGCCAGCACCGCCAGCAAGGGCTTCAGGCCGGCCAGAAACAGCCGGCGATAGCCGGGACGGGCGGTATCGCTGCCGGCTTCCACCGACATGGGCTGCCAGCGGTGGAACAGCCACAGGCCCGCCACATTCGCCACCAGCAACACCAGCACCAGGCTGGTGACCTGCGTGGCCATGGCACCCAACTGGTCCAGCAGCCCCTGCATCTGGCCCAGGCCGAGACCCAGCAGGCCAAGGATGAAATACACCAGGGTTTCGACAGTGTAGTGGATCACCGTCATTAGCCGGCGGTTGGTCAGGGCAATGGCAAACCCCAGAAACAGGGGCGCCAGAATCAACAGGGCACCGGTCAGCATGACGACCTCGAGAAAAGGATGTGGACAGGCGGGAAATTCAGTGCAGTTTCTCGCCGGAGCGGTCCTGCACCAGCACCCAGGGAGCGATGACCACCGCCCAGAGCTCGGCGTTGCGGTCATACCAGGCGCGGGCCAGGTCCGGGGAGACTTCACCCACCTGGCCGGCACTCAGCCAGTGTTCAAACTGGGCTTTGTTGTCGGCGGACAGCTGGGCGGCGACATTCAGCAGGTCGAGCTCCGGCGCCACGCGCACCACCTGACCACGGGCGTAGTAGGTTTGCAGCTCGTGCCAGTTGATCCGGGAGGTTTCCAGATTGAGCTTGGCTTTGAGTTCTTCCGGGGATTCGGCAGATGACATGTTGACCTCGATTAACCTGAGTTTTCCGGCGCGCAGACTACCGTAAATCGAGAGAGTTCGCATCCGGCTGGCAGTTCACCAACGCACGAATCTGGTCCCCGAGGGTCATCGGGTCAAACGGTTTCGGGATCACGCCAATGGCGCCCATGGCCCGGTATTCCTCCACCTCCGACGGTTGCAGGCGGGCGGTCATGAACACCGCCGGCACTTTCAGACCCTCTGGCCGGTTGCGCAGGGCCTGCAGGGTTTGCGGGCCATCCATGCCCGGCATCATCACATCCAGCAACACCAGGTCCGGCTCAAAGTCGTCAATTTGCGCCAATGCCTGCTGGCCGGATTCGCACAAACACGTCTCAAAACCGCCAACATCCACCAGCGCCAGTTCCGCCACGGCGCGGATGTCCGGGTCGTCTTCCACATACAGAATCCGGTTCAGCGCTTCACTGGCCATGCCCTACTCCTCCGCCGGTTCGGTCTTGCTGGTGACGTTCACTCCCAGGCGCTCAAGAAGGCTCTGGCAGGTTTCATCGTCCTGACGACCCTCGGCAATGAGTGCGGCAGCGCGCATGATCAGCCGGTCATTGCGCACGGCGTCTTTCTGCAAAAAATGCACGGCGCCAATCAACTCACGCAGGTCCAGCGACAGGCGCCACTGCACTTTCAGGCGGTTGCCATAGGCCTGTGCCCACTCCTGCAGGCACTGTTCGGCCTGGTCTTCCTCAAGTTTACCGCCCTTGCCGACAAACTGGTTGATCACCGAAATCACCGCCAGCTCGCCCACCCGGCTTAACAGCCCGGCTTTCTGGAACATTTCCGGGCGTTTTTTCATAGACAGGGCGATGCGCTGGGCCTCGCGCCCCACTTTCAGCGCCTGCTCCTGATACTCCGAGGCCAGTTTTGCCAGCTCCGGCGACTGGATTTTGCGCCCCACATCCAGCGACATGGCCAGGGCCTGGTTCAGCGCCATGGGCACGCCCATCAGGTTGATGGCATCTTTCACCGTCTCTACCGGTTTGCCGGTGCGGCGGAACGAGCTGCCGTTGGCGACATCCAGCAGCCGGGTCACCAGCGCCGGCTGTTCACGCCAGCGCTCAGCCAGGTTGGCCGGCGAGAGTTCATCAGCCCGGGCAATCAGCTCCATGATCTCCGCCGGGTCCTGTTCGCCGGGCAGCTGGATGACATGCTCAAGGGATTCCTCGAGCATCGTCTGCAGGTTCAGCTCGTTTTCAGCCACCGGGCCCGGCTCAATCAGGGCAGCCAACCGTTCATGCACCATTTCCACGCTGAAGGGCTTGGTGATATAGCCACTGATGCCATAGTGGGCTGCCTTGAGGACGGATTCCCGGTCTGAACGGCCGGAAACCATCACGATGGGCAAGTCCTTGTCGCGTTCGCGCAAGTGCCGGACCAGCTCAAGACCAGAGCCATCCGGCAGATTCCAGTCGGTAATCACCAGCTCAAACGTCTGGCCGTTGGCGCCAGCGATGGCGTCTTCCACGGTCCGGAACTGCTCAACCGTGGCACCGGGGTAGGCACTGGCGATCACTGTTTCCAGCAACTCCGCCACCAGTTCATCGTCTTCAAGTACCAGTACGTTCATACCGTGGGTCCAGAATTCCGTTCGTCGTCGCCAAACACGGTAACACCGTTACGCCCGGCGCGCTTGCGTTGATACAAGGCCTGGTCGGCGGCGTCCACCGCGTCGTCGCCAGTCACATAGTTATTGATAGCAGCCACACCGGCCGACAGGGTTACGCCGAAGGATTCGTTGTTACCATTAAAAGTCAGTTGACTGAATGCATCGGCAATATCAGTAAACAACCGGCGCGCCGCTTCCGTGTCACAGTGCGGCAGCACCACCAGGAACTCCTCACCGCCGTAGCGGCCGATCATATCGGTTTCCCGCAAGCGGTTACGCAGCGTGTTGGCCAGGGCCTTGATCACCATGTCGCCGTACCGATGACCGTAAGTGTCATTAATCTCTTTAAAATGGTCCAGATCCACCATCACCACACTGGCCGGATGGCCATCACGACGGCAACGAGCCAGTTCTTTCTCCGCTTCGAGCTTGATCAGCGAGTGTTTGAGAAGGCCGGTCAGGCTGTCTCGGTTCATCAGGCGGAACAACTGCCGGGCGCGGAAACAGCGGATGCGCACCGCCCGCACCAGGTAACCGTCAGACACGGGCTTGGTCAGAAACTCATCCGCCCCCCGGGACAGGGCTTCCAACTGGTTGTCCCGGTTGTCTTCAGAGGACAGATAGATAATAGGCAGGCTCAGCCATTGCGGATCAAACCGCACCATGCGCGCCAGGGTCACGCCGGAGTAGGGACCCAGCTGCACGTCCATCAACAGGATATCCGGCCGGAAGCTGGACAACTCCGACATCAGCCGCATGGGGTCTCTTACCCAGCACACATCGATACCGGCCGAGCGCAAAACCAGAAAATAGTGCTCCGCCAGTTCCGGGTCATCCTCCACCAGCACCACGCGGCCCTGAACCCGGCTGCTGCGTTCCAGCGCCAGGTATTCGATGCGCTCGGCCAGCTCGGGCAAATCCGGTGAGCGACCGAAAAAGCCATCTGCGCCAAGTGCAGCCATCTGATAGCGGCTGTCGAAAGACACGTCTTCACTGAGACAGACCAGCGGCATACGCCTGACAGGCTCCTGCACACTGGCATCGAGCTGTTCCATGATGCCGGCAATACGACCATCCGCACACAGAATCACGGTGGCAACGCCGGTTTCCGTAGCCAGCGTTTGGATAATCTCTGCATCGGTACCGGCCATCACCCGACAGTCGAAACCGTAGGCAGCCAATGCGCCGGCCAGCCATTCGTAATCGGTATTCCGGGCGGGCACAATTCGCACCGCCACTCTCAAGCCATGACTACCTTCCAGGCGTTCGGTGGTTTCAGCCATGGCCTCGTCTTCGGCAACGGGCATGGGCGGGCTTTCCAGCATGGTCCGCAGGGCCAGAATTTTCTCTACCGCCAGAGTGGAGACAACCGGCCCCTGGCCGCTGGCAGCCTGGGCCTTGAGCATTTTCTCCAGACTGCGGGCCGCCTCGCCCAACTCCGGAAAACCGAAAGTGCCTGCCGAACCCGCCAACCGGTGCAGGCGGGCGCAGACATCTTCCATCACGGCCTGGTCAAAGCCCTGTTCCCGCATGACTTGTGCCCGGCGTTCGAGCTCTTGCAGATCTTCGGCAGCCCGGGTGGCGAATCGCTCGCGCAAATCCGCCAGACGGGATGACACATCGCCGGAGGCTGCTGAATCCTTGATCATTGTTCTATCCGGGTTTCGTTTGGATTGGTTGATATAATCCTCTATTCTCCGGCCCATAAAAACACGTTTGAACAACCGGTGCCATAATCACTTGGGGTTAGCCTTGAAAAACCTGTCCTTTGGCAGCCGCTTTGCGGTAATTGCCGTCTGCAGCACGGTGTTGACCGTCGCCCTGCTGGCCACTTCGGCCTACCAGCAACTGGTGGCGGATTTTGAAGAAGTGCTGACCCAACGCCAGCAGCTGGAAACCGAAACCTACGCCAGCCGGGTCAATCAGCGGCTGCAGGTGCGCCTGGCCGCGCTTGGTGCCCTGGCGGCGCAACTGACCGACGGCGAACACCTGCTGCCCCCGGATAAACTGGACACCATTCTGCGCCGCCAAACCCTGTTGGCCGAGTATTTCGACCTGGGCCTTCTGGTCTTTGATGCCGATGCCGTGGCCATCGCCGAAGACCGTTTTGTCGAAGGCCGGCTGGGCACGTCCTATGCCGACCGCACGCATTTCCGGGAAGCGCTGGAAAGCGAAAGCCCGTACATCAGCCAACCGATCATGGGCCGCACCACCGGCACACCACTGGTTTCCTTTATCTACCCGATTCACAACGATGACGGTCTGTTGCTGGGCTTTGCCGGCGGCAGCATTGACCTGGCCCGGACCAACCTGTTGCCCGACCCCGGTGAGTTCCAGGGCGAAGCCGTGTTCAAGGTGCTCGACACCCAGTATTTCACCCGGGTCGATACCATCGACCCGGACAACCTGATGCCAGAGTTGCCCCACCCCGGCCAATCCGAACTGATCGACGCGGCCCTGTCCGGCATCACCTCCGGCGTGGTGGTAGAAACCGACGGGCAGCGATGGATTTACGCCACCCGCCATCTGGAACGGGTAGGCTGGCTATTCCTGCGAGCGGCTCCCTACGAAAAAGCCCTGGCACCGGCACGGGCCTCGTTCACCCAGTTTGTCGCCATCAGTGTGATGGTGCTGCTGGTCATGGCGATGCTGGTTCTGGCGTTGTCGCGCACCGTCTCCGGCCCGCTGGAACTGATGGCCGCCAAAATGCGCCGGATGACCGACCACATGGACAGCCCCGGCCGCCTGGATGAACGCGGGGCACCGGAAATTCGCAGCGTGGCGCGGGCCTTCAACCATCTGATGGACGAGCGGGAGGCATTGGATAACCTGAAAAGCCACTTTGTCTCCAATGTCAGCCATGAACTGCGCACACCGCTGACCTCCATCAACGGCTCCCTGAAACTGTTGGCCTCCGGCAAGACCGGCGAGCTGCCGGAAAAAGCCGACAAACTGGTGAACGTGGCGCTGCGTAATTCCGAACAGTTGCAGCGGCTGATTTCCGATCTTCTCGATTTCAACAAGGCCGTGGCCGGTCAACTCGAAGTGAACCTTGCACCGCAGCCGGTGGAAGCCACGCTGAGAAATGCCTCCAGCGCGGCCCGTGCCTACGCCCAGAACCACAACGTATCATTGAAGGTAGAGCCGACACCCGGCCTTTCAGTCATGGCTGACCCGCACCGGTTGCAGCAGATACTGGACAACTTCATCAGCAACGCCTGCAAATTCAGCCCGGAAGGCGCCACTGTCCGCCTGAGCGCCAGGCAACAGGGCCCGCATGGGGCGAGAATCATCGTCAGTGATGAAGGCAGCGGTGTGCCGGAGCACTTCCTGCCTCGCCTGTTCCACCGCTTTGCCCAAGCCGAATCCGGCTCCAGCCGCGCCAAGGCCGGCACCGGACTGGGCCTGGCCATCTGCCAGGAGCTGGCGCATTTGATGAATGGCCAGGTTGGGTATTATTACCGCGACGGCGCCCATTTCTGGGTTGAGCTGCCGCTGGCTAACAGCAAAAAGGACGATGCACCATGAAAATCCCGGCACATCCAACAGAAGAGCGACAACGGCTGTGGGCACTGGAAGCCAGCGGCCTGCTGGACACACCACCGGAAGAACGGTTTGACCGCATCACCCGCCTGGCCGCTCAGCTGTTCGACGTTCCCATTGCCCTGGTGTCGCTGATCGACAAAGAGAGACAGTGGTTCAAGTCCTGCTATGGGCTGGGCGTTCGGGAAACTGCCCGGGATATCTCTTTTTGCGGCCACGCCATTCTGGGCCCAGACCTCTTCGTGGTGGAGAACGCCCTGGAAGACGAGCGTTTTGCCGACAACCCACTGGTTACCGGCGCCCCGGACATTCGCTTTTACGCCGGCGCGCCCCTGACTGACCGCACCGGCCTGCGTCTGGGCACGCTGTGCCTGATTGACCGCACGCCACGGGCTTTCTCCGCGCAGGACCGGGAGAACCTGCGCAGTTTTGCAGACATGGTGGAGCGAGAGATTCAGCTGCATGACCTGGTGGCAGATGTGATCCATTATCGGAAAACGGAGCAGATCAAAAACGAATTCATCTCCACCGTTAGCCATGAATTGCGAACCCCGCTTACCTCCATTGCCGGCTCCCTGGAACTGGTCATGGGCGGTGCCACCGGCCCGCTTCCCGATAAAACCGAGCAAATGCTCGCCATCGCCAGGCGCAACACGAACCAGTTACGCGTGTTGATTGATGACCTGCTGGACATCGAAAAACTGATCAGCGGCAAAATGGTCATGCATAACCAGACCCAGCCACTGGCCGAAACCATTCAGGCTGCCATCGAGGATATCCGGCCCTACGCCGCTCCACGTAATATAAGCGTTGAAGCAAAGTTACCCGAAGCCAATATTTGCGCCAACTTCGACCCCGTGCGCCTGAAACAGGCACTGGCCAATTTGCTGTCCAACGCCGTGAAATTTTCACCGGACGGTGAAACCGTGCAAGTGGAGCTTCAGGAACGGGACAAGCAGGCCGTGATGACCATAAAAGACCGGGGGCCAGGCATTCCCGAGGAATTCCAGCCACGAGTGTTCCAGCGTTTCGCCCAGGCCGACAGCTCCTCCGCCCGCAGCAAGGAAGGCACCGGCCTTGGTCTGGCGATCACCAAAGAACTGATGGCGGCCATGGGCGGTGATGTAGGGTTCGATTCAGAGGTGGACCAGGGGACGGTGTTTTGGGTGGCTTTGCCCCTGAGCTCCGAATTCTGACCCAACAAAATCGGGATAGGGGGGAACCAATAGGTTCCGCCCCTCCCACACCACCCGGCATGCGGGTCCGCACCGGGCGGTTCGAGAAGTTGAGGTTTCACGAGAGTCTCGGCACTCCCAACCGATCGAAGTAGGCAATGGTCAGCACATTATGGATGGCAGAGCGACTGTTATGCCACCAGCGACGACTCAGCGCCGCCACGGATTCAGCAACCCAGGAACTCGCGCCTAAGCGGATCAGCTCCCGGTAGATCGTCTTGCCCCGTCGCCAGTGCCGGAGGTGGAGCATTCTCAGGCGGCGACGTATCCACTCATCCAGTGATCGCCAGATGCGAGGCGTTTGTGCCAGCCTGAAGTACCCTTTCCAGCCGAGCAGATAACGGCGGAGCTTCTCCACCACCTGTGCCATGCTGCGACCACCTGATCCCCGGGTCAGTTGCCTGATCCTGAGCTTGAACGCCTGTAACGCTTTGGTCGATACCGCGCGTCGAACGTCTCCATCCCTCCCTTGCCACAGAGCGTAGCCGAGGAACTTGCGACCGAACACGCTGGCGACTGCACTTTTGGATTCGTTAATCACCAAGCGCAGTTTGTCGTAACACCGGCGTAGCAGGCGCATCACCCGCTCTCCCGCCTTGTGACTGCGAACGTAAACGTTGCAGTCATCGGCGTAACGAGCGAAGCAGTGCCCCCGGCGTTCCAGCTCTTTATCCACCTCGTCCAGCAGAACGTTGGCCAGTAACGGCGACAACGGCCCGCCTTGCGGCGTGCCCTCATGCCGATCCATGACCACACCGCCATCCATGATGCCCGCGTTCAGATACGCACGCACCAGCCGGATGATTCCGGGGTCGTTTATGCGTTTCTTCAGGCGGTCGATCAGGATGTCGTGGTTAACCCGGTCGAAGAACTTCGACAGGTCAACGTCCACCACGATGTGGCGACCCTGTTGGGCGTAGCGTTGCGCAGCCAGCACCGCATCGTGGGCCCGGCGGCCCGGGCGGAAGCCGTAGCTGTGCTCGCTGAAGGTGGGATCAATCAGAGGTTGCAGCACTTGCAACAATGCCTGTTGAATCAGACGGTCGGTGACGGTGGGGATTCCCAGTTCCCGCTCACTGCCGTCCGGTTTCGGGATGCCTACCCGACGAACGGGTTGTGGTTGGTAGGAGCCGCTCAGCAGTTGCTGGCGAAGCTCCGGCCACACCCATCGCAGGTGTTCCGCGGTTTGGGCAATATCCA
>NZ_FOSC01000008.1 GCF_900114155.1 Marinobacter persicus | reverse complement strand
GCCAGCTACTCCGAAATGGCCATGGCCAATGCCATTGCCCAGGATTACGGCTATGGCAACGGCATGCTGTACAACTTCTACTCGGTGGTGATTGGCAGTACCGTGGGCCCGCTACTCATCTTCATGGGCGTGGGGGCGATGACCGACTTCGGCCCGCTGCTGGCGAACCCGAAAACCCTGCTGCTGGGCGCGGCCGCCCAGTTCGGTATCTTCGGTACCGTGATCGGTGCGGCACTGCTGGACTGGCTGGGCATCCTGGATTTCACCATCCTGGAAGCCGCGGCCATCGGCATCATTGGCGGCGCGGATGGCCCCACCTCTATCTATGTATCGAGTGTACTGGCCCCGCACCTGCTGGGTGCGATTGCGGTCTCGGCCTACGCCTACATGGCGCTGGTGCCGATGATTCAGCCGCCGATCATGAAGGCGCTGACTTCCCAGAAAGAGCGCGCCATCAAGATGAACCAGCTGCGCCCGGTCAGCCGCAAGGAGAAGATCTTCTTCCCGCTGGTGGTGCTGATCGCCGTGGTGCTGTTCCTGCCGGACGCGGCACCGCTGCTGGGCATGTTCTGCTTCGGTAACCTGATGCGCGAGTGTGGCGTAGTGGAGCGTCTGAACGACACCGCCCAGAACGCCCTGATCAACATCGTGACCATCTTCCTGGGCCTGTCCGTGGGTTCCAAGCTGATGGCCGACAAGTTCCTGGACGCCCAGACGCTGGGTATCCTGGGCCTGGGCATTGTTGCCTTCGGTGTCGGCACCGCCACCGGTGTGTTGATGGCCAAGCTGATGAACAGGCTGACCAAGGAGCAGATCAACCCGCTGATCGGTTCGGCCGGTGTTTCCGCCGTGCCCATGGCGGCGCGGGTGTCCAACAAGGTGGGCCTGGAGGCCAATCCGCAGAACTTCCTGCTGATGCACGCCATGGGGCCGAACGTGGCCGGTGTGATTGGCTCTGCGGTGGCAGCGGGTGTGATGATCAAGCTGTTGGGTTAACCAAATTTCCCGAGAGGATTCTAATGAGTAAAAGTGGCGAATTTCGCCCTGTTAGCGAGTCTCAGATTGTACTTAAGGAACTGATGGTTCCTTCCTATGAAAATTTTGGCGGCAAGGTTCACGGCGGGGTGGTGCTGTCCCTGATGGACAAGATCGCCTACGCCTGCGCGGCCTCGCATTCCAAGTGCTATTGCGTCACGGCGTCGGTCGATAAAGTGGACTTCCTGAACCCGGTGGAAGTGGGGGAGATTCTGACCCTGTACTCGTCTGTGAACTATACCGGCAAGTCATCGATGGAAATTGGTATTCGGGTGGAGTCTGAGAACTTCCAGACGGGCGTTATTCGTCACACCAACACGTCTTACTTCACCATGGTTGCTTTGAATAGAGATACAAAATCTCCCGAAGCTATACCAGGGCTGCTACTCGAAAGTGACGAAGAGATTCGCCGTTTCCTGGAGGGGCGTTTGCGGCGCAAGGTTCGAAAGCTGCAGCGGCACGAGCTGGAGCAGGCCAGAAGCGAGATTGACTACGATATTGACGAGCGTTCTCTGGAAGGTGAAAACTGCAAGATTGCTGCTGGCTGACGGTCTGTGCTGACAACGTGGAATCTGGCTCATAAAGTCCAGGATAAAGAGAGCGTTCCAAAGCTGAAGTTGTCTTTGTGTTGATCTCCTGCTCCTGTGGTAGTGCGTAGTGTCAGGGCGGCTTGCAGATTGTTCCACTGCCAGGTGCCCCCCACTCCGATTTGGCTAATAATGGGGTCATTGTCGAATCGGTAAGGGGCGGCATGCTCCTCAATGTAGGAATAGGGGGTGTATTCCACCCCGGCTCCTATGAACACAGACCAGCTGCTTTCTGTATTGCTGAATGACCCCGGTAGGGCAATGGAGGTGGAGCTCCCTGCGTAGTCCGGAGCAAAGTTCATTGGCAGGTTGTGGCCGATACGCCATATCAGGCCGGTCTGCACAGAGGTCTGGAATGTTGACAGCATGGCCGAGCCTATCGCAGATACCTGTTGCTCGACCTCCCCCTTGCTTCCCAGCTGCAGAAGTTTCCGGCCATGAATAGCCTGCACGCCACCTACCACGTCAGTACCGAGTTGGTACTCCCATCCTCTTGGACGTTCGCTGCCGGTTACTTTGTGCACCCATTTCTGCGTAGCTTCTGCACCGCTCTCTGGCCCAACAACTCCCAGGTGTAACCCAGCGCCGGTGATTTGATCGGCACGCCAGCTCCAAAGCGAGCTGCTTAAGGAAAGATAGCCCGCGTAGGGAAGGTCGTCATATTGCGGTTCAGGATTTGAAATGTTCTTGGGCGTAACAATTAGCTGACGCAGGCTGAAACTGGTTGCGTGCTGATTTGATTCGTCGTCTATTCCAGGCAGAAATGCCAGGTGGTCCCTAACAGCTGCGGCGAAACCTGAAGATTCCCGTTCAGGCCCCTCGGACGGGGTGTTCAGGTAGGAAATTCGCCCGCCATTGGTGTACCCCTGATCACTGCCGAGGAAAAGGTCGTTATCCCAGGAAAAATTAATAACATCAGCGCTGGCGGGCGCAGAGTTGTGAGTGAATGCTAAAAAAACAATGGTTGCGAATAATGAGGATCGAGGCATGCAATCGAAGGTGGTTTGGGTTGAGAGGGATGAGGCCATAACCCTGTATGAAAAGGCTGACTCTATAAGCTAATTAACGATACGCGTACTAACTATAAATTTTAGCGTATATCGATCTTTGAAGCTAACAGAGCTCTTTGGCAGAGATGTTCAATAAAATTGACGCTTCACGATTTTTATGTATTGGCTGTGCCAAACGGCAACGGTATTTGTCATGTCTCTGGCGGCGTGGTCTGGTGTTGCGCTGGTTGGGCAACTTGCGATCTTCGCATTGCTTCCAGCATTCCCGTTGCCGATTCTGTTACTTCTACGTTCGTAGGTGCTTAGAACTGATCCCAATAAGGTGTTTTGCCAAAGAAACCATCAACAAAGTCGATAAAACCTCGTACCTTGCTGGCCAGCAGCTGCCGATGGGCGTAGACCGCATAAAGCGCCATCGGTTGCGGTTCGTACTCTGGAAGGATCACCTGCAATTTTCCGTCCTTGATGGCGTCACCAGCAATAAAGGTTGGCTGCAGGGCTACACCGGCTCCTGCAATGGCCGACTCCACCAGCACATCGCCGTTATTGCTGATCATGCTCCCATCACTCTTTCGCCCCTGGGTCTGCAGCCATTTCTGAAGTGGATGGCCAGGGCCAATGTCCATGTAGCTGTACTGCAGATAGCGATGATGGCTCAGTTCTTCAGGGCTCTGTGGCGTGCCGTGTTGCTTTAGATAGTCGGGCGAGGCGCAAAGCACTAGTCGGACTGGTGCAAGTCGCTTGGCAATTAAAGAGGAGTTTTTCAGGTGACCAATTCGGAGTGCGATGTCGAATCCTTCTTCCAAGATGTCCACTTTCCGGTCGTTCAGCTGCAGGTCGATGCCCACCGCGGGGTGCGCTTTCTGGAATTCACTCAGCAGAGGTGCCATGTGGCGAATGGCAAAAGAGACTGGTGCGCTTATGCGCAACAGCCCCTGGGCCTGGGTTTGCAGGTTGCCGAGCTGATTTTCCATGTCGTCAATGTCGGCCAAGACCTGTTGGGCTCGCTGATGGTAGTGAGTGCCTGCTTCCGTCAGGTGGGTTCGGCGAGTGGTCCGGTTCAGCAGCCGCACACCCAGGTGTGCTTCAAGCTGGGAGACGTATTTGCTGACCAGCTGTGGTGAGGTGTCCAGCCGGTCAGCGGCGCGGGTGAAGGTGCCTTCATTGACCACAGCCACGAAGGCACGCATGGCCTCGATGCGATCCATTGGCCTGTCCTGTTTGAGGGTGTTATCTGATTATCAATATAAAGTTGATAATAAAGCAACAGTATCCGTCTTAGTCTGCTCCATTGGTGATAGTAAAGTGGGTTCATCGCTTCAAACGGGAGCGGCGGGATAAACCAATGAGAGAAAAATTCGAGGTGACGATTATGAACACGCAATTTGCACAGAGACTGTTTCGCTCCAATGGCGGCTATGCGGCATTGGTACTGCGGGTACCGGTTGGTCTGGTTCTGGCAGCCCACGGTGCTCAGAAACTCTTTGCCTGGTTTGGCGGCTACGGTCTGGAAGGCACCGGGCAGTGGCTGGCGAGCATTGGTCTTGAGCCGGGGTACCTGATGGCCTTGCTGGCTGGCGGTGCCGAGTTCTTTGGCGGTCTGGCACTGGTGCTTGGGCTGCTGACGCGGCCGGCGGCACTGGTTGCAGCGTTTACCATGCTGGTTGCTATATTCTCAGTGCATATCGGCAACGGTTTGTTCATGTCGAATAATGGTTATGAGTACGCTTTGACCTTGCTGGTTGTCACGGTGGCATTGGCGATGCAGGGCGCGGGCCGGTTTGCAGTGGACAATCTGTTTTACAAAGAGGGCTGAATCATGCTGGTCAACGGCGTCTGGAAAGACAACTGGCAACCGGTACAGGCGAAGGATGAACAGGGACGTTTCATCCGCCAGACCTCTTCCTTCCGAAACTGGGTCACCAGGGACGGCGCCCCGGGGCCTACCGGGACGGGCGGGTTCAAGGCAGAGCCGGGGCGCTATCATCTGTACGTGGCCTACATCTGCCCCTGGGCATCACGAACCTTGATTGCTCGTGAGCTTAAAGGACTCAGGGACATCATCGGGGTAACGGTCGTTAACCCACGCCTGACGAACCAGGGCTGGCAATTCGGCGGCTACCCCGGCGCGCAAGAGGACACCCTAAACGGTGCGAGTTACATGCACGAACTTTACACCAGGGCCGATCCACACATCTCTGGCCGCGCCACGGTGCCGGTACTTTGGGATAAACAGGCCGGGACCATTGTTAATAACGAGTCTGCGGATATTCTCCGTATGCTCAACAGCGCTTTCACCGACATTGTGGATGAAGGCCAGGATCTGTACCCGCAGGCATTGGCGGAGGACATCGACAGCCTCAATGAATACCTCTACACAGATCTGAACAATGGGGTCTACCAGGCCGGCTTCGCCTCCAGTCAGGTTGCCTACAACGAAGCCTATGAAAAGGTGTTTGCGGCGCTGGATGCCATGGAGTCACGCCTGGCAGCGGGTGGCCCGTTTTTGTTCGGGGATCAACTGACGGAAACCGATGTTCGCCTGTTTGTAACGCTGGTGCGTTTTGACGCGGCTTACCACGGCCTGTTCAAGTGTAACCGGAACACGCTGAAAGCCATGCCGCATTTGCACGGTTACATGCATCGGATCCTGGCGCTGGAGGGTATTGCAGATACGGTGAATCTCGACCATATCAAGGCCGGGTATTACTCCATCAAGGCCCTGAACCCGAGCGGCATTGTTCCGGCGGGGCCGGGCAAGCTCTGAACGGAGGAGGCATAGTCATAACGAAAACAACCGATGTGCTGTTCCTTTCCCATGGTGGCGGGCCCATGCCGCTGTTGGGCGATCCGGACCACCGTGAGATGGTGGAAAAACTCACCGAGCTTGCCGGTAAGCTCCACAAACCGTCGGCGATACTGGTGATCAGCGCCCATTGGGAGGCGTCGGTGCCGACGATCACCTCCGGAGCCAATCCCGGGCTTATTTATGACTACGGCGGCTTCCCCGCGGAGGCCTACGAAATCCAGTATCCCTGCCCGGAGGAGCCCGAGTTGGCGAAGCAGGTATACCATGCATTGGAGGCAGCCGGGATCACGGCGCGGCTTGATGACCAACGTGGTTTTGACCACGGCCTGTTTGTGCCGCTCAAACTGATGTACCCGGAAGCGGATATCCCGTGCATCCAGCTGTCGCTTGTAAGCAGCCTGGACGCCGGCACTCACCTGGCCATCGGCCGTGCTTTGCAGGCCCTGGACTATGACAACCTGCTGGTGATTGGTTCGGGATTTTCCTTCCACAACATGCGGGCGTTCTTCGCGCCCCAGACACCGGAGATTCAGGCGCGCAATGAGGCGTTTAAGCACTGGCTCGAGGAAACCTGTGGCGACCCCAACATGAGCGAATCGGAGCGGGAGGAGCGCCTGGTTCACTGGGAACAGGCGCCCCATGCCAGGTTCTGCCATCCCCGGGAAGAACACCTGCTGCCGTTGCATGTCTGTTATGGCTTGGCCAATAAACCCTGTGATGCACATTCATCGGTGGCCGTTCTGGGGAAAGAATCAGGATTTTTCTACTGGAAAGCGGGGTGACGGTACGGGTTTCGGGTGGTGACTCCGTTCGCCACCCTTTGATAATCCCGTTCCTCGCAGGAGTCAGCAGAACACAAAGAGAAGGCTACTCCTTCTTCTTGGCGATTAAATACAGCACTGCGCCCGTTAATCCCACAATCACCAACGCTGCAGCAACAATCAACATGGGGTGAATCACGCTCTACCTCATCGTTCAGAAGGATTTTTGCCGCTCGCACCATTTTTTGATGTCGCTTGGATACCACCGGCGGCTACCCATGCCTTTCTTGGAGGGCAACCGGAATCCTTTCGGGAAGTCCGGCATGTAATAATAGTTTTTCATCACACTCGCCTCACTGACCTGCAGAAAATTGGCTACGTCTGCGGGAGTCCAGAGTCGCTCCTCAGTGTCCGACTCAGTCTTTTCCAGCAGCTTTTCTAGCACTTGAGTGAGTTGTATTAAAGTTTGAGGGATGGCGTTAGTTTCAGGCTCGAACTGGGAAATCTCTCTCATTTTGACCTCCTCGAAGTATCTATTCGAGGAGGGTACGGATCGCAGAGTTTTAGACTGGGCGCTTGTTGCCTGAACGGTTTCATCTTCTTTAGTAGCAATTAGTAACGCGAAATACTAATTGCTACTAACTCATTGGGGCTATTCGAGTTTTTCCACCAAATCGGAAGGATCCGGCGCGTAGTAAACTGACTGCAGGATCTTCAGGTCCTGATGACCAGAAATTTTGGCAAGCTCCATCGGCCCGAACTTTTGCGATAGCCGCGTGAGGGCCGTTCTACGGGTGTCGTGAAAGTTGATGCCCTCAAGGCCGGCCTTCTTCATGATTTTCCGTGAGAGAGCGTCTCGCTGGCTGGCCGTTACGCAAAATACTGTTGGTGTGCCTTTGGTGTAGTCCAACACATGGTTGAGTATCTTGATGGCCTTTGTTGATAGCGGAACCCACCTTGGTACACCAGTCTTGGTTTCAGGGATATAAACCACGCGTTTGTTGAAATCGATATCTGTTTTTTTCATTTTGCAGATTTCGCCGCCCCGCATTGCCGTTTCTGAGGCGAACAGAAACATGGCACCAACGCGGCTGAGGACCGTTGCTGGTGGTGTTTTGAAACTGAAACCACTAGTTTCGACGTAGGATTCGATTTCAGCATCGGTAATGACCCTGTCTCGCGGTTTATTCTCGGGTGGTCGCGAAACCCCGGCCATTGGGTGCTCTTTGAGCCACTGCCACTCCCTCCATGCGAGCTTGCAGGCGTGAGTTAGAAGATTGAACTCTCGATTCACGGTAGAGCCGGAAACTTCCTTCAAGCGCTTGTCACGCCACGCCGAGAAATGCCGGGGGCCAACGTCCGATAGTTTTACGTCGGCCAGCAGCGGATCCCGCATCATTTGATTCAGGCGCGTCACCTCCCATCTTGCGCCTCGTTTTTTGGGGGAGACGTCATCCCGGTAGCGTTCCAGTATGTGGTACATGGTCGCATTGGGTGGTGCTGCACCGGTATCGTGGTGGCCTTGTTCGATTTCATATTCGATCTGGTTAGACCAGGCAACGGCTTCTCGCTTGGCGCGAAAAGTTTTGGAGCGCCGGATACCTTTTTTGAAAACATCCGCTCGCCAACCGGTGGCGGTTTTTTTGAAGCTAGCCACTGATATCCCTCCATGCATCGGAAAACTCGAATGCGACGGCCAGTGGTTGGGCTCGTACGCCCAAAAATTACGGTCGGAGGAATATTAGGAAGAGGGTGGTGCAGTCGTGATTTTGTCGTGACTGGTTTTACCTGATTTTTCCAAATTTAGGAAAATCAGAGGGTTACGAGAAGCAAGAAAAATGGCAATCACGACAGATCAGGGTGTCGATTTTTGCTTTTTAGACAAGGGGTTACGATATTTGGGGGAGGGTAAAAATGGTGCCCGGAGGCGGAATCGAACCACCGACACGGGGATTTTCAATCCCCTGCTCTACCAACTGAGCTATCCGGGCGTGTTGCGGTGCTGCTGTGCAACGGGGCGCTATTAAACCGGTTTAGGCCCTTTGAGTCAAGGCCGGTCTGCAAAAAAATCTGAAAGATTTCAGGGTTGATCATGCCTTGACCAGTCGCTGCAGTCAGCAGCTTTATGCTGGTTATTTTTCCGGCGGAACGTAGCCTTCAGCCTGGTCAAAGGGTTCGTTGTTCAGGAAGCGCTCCATCTGTGCCTGCAGGTACTTGCGGGTGGTGGGCTCCATCAGGTTCAGGTGTTTCTCGTTGATCAGCATGGTTTGCTGATTCTGCCACTCTTCCCATGCCTGCCTGGAAACGGTTTCCATGATTTCCTGGCCTTTGGCGCCGGGCATGGGCGGGAAGTCCAGGCCTTCCATTTCTTTCTGGTACTTTCGGCAAAATACGGTGCGGCTCATGGTGGCTCCTGTTACCTGTGAAATCTGAATCTGGCCGGATGATAACAGACGGTTACCCGTTCTGGCTTGTGTTGGCAGAAGATCAAAGCAGCGCGGTCTGTTCCGGTTCTGTCAGCAGTGTACGGATGGGGGCGGGTAGTCCCATGTTGAGCGCCTGGTCGGGGTAGAACCACTGGAAGCGACCGGACTCCGCAACACCTTTCTGGCGCTGCACGCTCAGGCGTGCCGGTTGGATATGCAGGTGATAATGGCTGAATGTATGGCGAAAGCCGCTGATCAGCTCCGGCTCATGGCATTCAAGCCCCAGCTCTCGCTCACAGGCCTGCTGGAGCTCGTCCGCGCCATGGGCCGGATCAAGCTCGGGCAGACTCCACAGGCCGCCCCAGATGCCGCTGGGTGGGCGACGCTCCAACAGTACGCGGCCCTCGGTGTCCTCGAGTATCAGCATCCAGGTTGTTTTTTCAGGCTTGGCCTTTTTCGGCTTGGAGCCGGGGTAAAGGTGGGTTTCGTTGCGTGCGAAAGCCTGGCAGGTGTCGCTCACCGGGCAGGCGTTGCACTCAGGCTTGCTGCGAGTGCAGACCATGGCCCCCAGGTCCATGATGGCTTGTGTGTAGTCGCGCACCCGCTCGTCTGGGGTGTGCTCTTCGGCATACTCCCATAGCTGTCTGAGTACGCCGGTTCTGCCCGGCCAGCCGGGCACCGCGTGATGGCGGGCCAGAACACGTTTCACGTTGCCATCGAGGATGGCGGCGCGTTTGCCGAAGGCCTGGGCGACAATGGCCGCTGCGGTGGAGCGGCCAATGCCGGTGAGCGTTTCGAGGGTTTCGGCATTGGCGGGAAATTCGCCGCCAAACTCGTCAACCACCTGTGTCGCGGCCTTGTGAAGGTTGCGGGCCCGGGCGTAGTACCCCAGGCCGGACCAGTGGCTGAGCACGTCATCCACCGGCGCTTCGGCGAGATCCCGAACCGTGGGGAAGCGCTCCATAAATGCTTCGAAGTAGGGAATCACGGTTGTGACCTGGGTCTGTTGAAGCATGATTTCAGAAACCCAGACCCGATAGGCATTGCGGTCATGGTGCCACGGCAGGTTGTGCCTGCCGTGTTGGTCGTACCAGGCGAGCAGTTTGTCGGCGAAACGGTCTGTCATTGGCCAAACAAGCCTTTCAGGGCATCCTGAACTTTCTTGCCACTCTCACCGCCGAGTTCTTCTTCCAGCTTTTCCCGTACTTTGTCCTCAGCTTTTTGTTTGGCGCGATCAACTTCTTCCCGGGCTTTGGCGCGGGCGGCATTGGCGGCGATGTCCTTGAGTGTGTCGCGGAAGCGTGAGCCGTCAAATGAGCACAGCTTGCCCGGCTCTTCAGAGAAGTTGCCACGGCATTCCACCGGGATCACCACGTTCTCGACGTACTCGGTCACGCGGCAGGCGTTGTCGCGGTGAATCTCGCCCACAATCCGCAGTCCCAGTTCGTAATCCAGGTCAGTCCGGGCCAGATCCACCGTGCCGTTGCCTTCCAGGCGCATGCCGGCCAATGCGGCAACCAGATCCGTGTTGTTCAGTGTGTTGCCGTTGATGTCGAGGGTGCCGCGCATGTCGTTGAATGGCGTATGCGTGCCCCAGTCGGTGGTGGTCAGTTCCTCCTGGTTCACCATGGCAATGCCCTGGCAGGCCATGCGAGTCAGGTTCATATTGCGGAACTGACCTTCGGCCAGGTTGAAGTTGACCTGGCCATTTGCGTTTTCACGCAGGGCGGAAATTCGATTGCCGGTGGTGTCGATGGCTATATCCAGGTTGGCGCCACCGGAGAGCATGTCCAGTTCCGCAAGGTCAGTCAGCAGCGGCAGGGTTTGCACGTTTGCCACGTCTGAGCGTATGCGCCATTTCGGGTTGTCACTGCGGGCATCGAGAGTGGCATCGGCATTGAAACCGCCCTCGTAGAGTTTGCCGCTGAATTCATCCAGTTGCAGTACTCCGTTCTCAGCGGTCGTGCTGGCTTTGATGTCCTGAATGTTCAGGTTACTGACAATCAGTTCGCCCAGACCGAAATCAATGTCCAGCAACAGGCTGCGTAGGGTTTCCAGCGGCAGCAGATCGGTTTCCGGCTGGTTGGTGGCGGTTGTGTCGGCTCCGGAGGAGTCGCCGGCGGTTTCGTCAGAGCTTGCGCTGGAATCCTCCGCTTCTTCACTGGCCGGTGGCAGGTAGCGGTCTGCGTTCAGCTTGTCGCCGTCAAGGTCGAAGATGATGCCACCGGTGCCCAGATTGTAGCTGCCTGAGCCATTGAAAGTGGTGTCGTCCAGTTTGATGGTCAGGCCGGAGAGGGCAATGGTTCCCGGTTCGCCGCCAATATCCGTGGCAAATGCGATGCGTTCAAGTGCTTCCGGGTCATCCGTCTCAATGGCTGGCTGGCCAAGGGCGTTCAGCAGCTGTTTGAGGGAAAACTCGCCAACTTCCGCACGGCCGTCAAGAGCTGGCTGTGCGCCAAAGCCCTGTACGTTCAGGTCGGTGTTCAGCTCCAGGTTGGCGAGGGTGGCGGTGACGTTGCTCAGCGTAGCCGTTTCGTTTTCCAGGTTGGCGGTGAGCGAACCTCCCAGCTCGGCGGTCACTGATTTGCCGCCAAACGGCTCGCCGTTCATGTCGAACACAGCTTCAAGGCCGGACACGGCAAACTCGTTAAGCGCCTGGTTGGCCTGCAGTTGAGCGCTGATAGTGCCGTCTACGGCGAATTGCGGTTGAGCCGTCTCCACCCGGAAACTGATATTCAGCGGAAACGCGGAACCGAGCGTGATGCTGCTGGCGGAAACGTTGAAGTTTTCGAGCGTAACCGACTGGCCGGTGCTCTGGTCATCGTAATGCACCCGGGCATCGCTGATTTCCACGCTTTCGACATTGAAATTCAGCGGCTCGCCGCCGGCACTTTGAGTCTCAGTGGTTTCGCCGCTGGCCTCACCGGAGGCCGGGGCGGTCTCCGTGCTTTCGGCCGGAGCAGAGGCCTCCGGCATGATTCGAGTCCAGTTGCCTTTGCCCTGTTCATTCACCTGCAGGCGGGCGTCCAGCCCGTTCAGCAAAAAGGTATTCACCTGGGGCGACATGGAAATGAGCGACCAGAAATCAATCTGCGCAATCAGTTGCTCCAGTGCCACCAGCCGCTCGCCTTCGAGTGTGGCCTCCACCTGATTCAGCTCAAGCCCCAGCGGGATGAATGACCAGCCAATGTCCCCTTCCAGAATCAGGTCCAGGTTGGTTTTGTCCTCCACAGCGGCTTCGATCTGCGGTTTGTAGTCGTTCGGGTCAATGACGGCAATCGCGATAGCGACGGCGGCCACTGCCAGCACGATCAGTGCGATAACCGCAGAGAACGCATAGCGAAGAGCTTTCATGATAAGAATTCCTTTTGCAGGTGATTGAGTCAGGCGTGAGACTCAGCCGTTGATAGCAGGTATAATCGTGCACAAAGTTTTCGGTATCAAGCCAGTTTTCATACGGAGTCTCCATGGCCGAACGTAAGGCTCGGGTAGAGCGTAATACCCTCGAAACCCAGATCACCGTTGAGATCAACCTCGACGGCACCGGCAAGTCCAGTTTCGACACCGGCGTGCCCTTCCTTGAACACATGATGGACCAGATTGCCCGCCACGGCCTGGTGGATCTGACTATTAGTTGCAAGGGCGACCTGCACATTGACGACCACCACACCGTGGAAGACATTGGCATCACCCTGGGCCAGGCCTTCAAACAGGCCGTGGGCGACAAGAAAGGCATTCGCCGCTACGGCCACGCCTACGTGCCCCTGGACGAAGCCCTGTCACGGGTGGTTATCGACCTCTCCGGCCGCCCCGGCCTGCAGATGGACGTGCCCTACACCCGCGCCACCGTGGGCGGCTTTGACGTGGACCTGTTTGAAGAATTCTTCCACGGCTTTGTAAACCACTCCATGGTGACCCTGCACATCGACAACCTGAAGGGCAAGAACACGCACCACCAGATTGAAACCGTGTTCAAGGCCTTCGGCCGCGCCCTGCGAGTGGCGATCGAAATGGACGAGCGCATGGCGGGCATTACACCCTCCACCAAGGGCGCCCTGTAACCGGTTACCGAAAGGAACAGATTGACCATGAACACCGTTGCCATAATTGACTACGGCATGGGCAACCTGCACTCGGCAAAAAAAGCCGTGGAGCACGTGGCCCCCAACTGCTCCGTGCTGGTGACCGGCGATGCCACCAAAATCCGCGAAGCCGACCGGGTCATCCTCCCCGGCGTTGGCGCCATCCGCGACTGCATGGCCGAAATGCACCGCCTGGGCGTGGTTGAGCTGGTGAAAGAAGTCTCACAAGACCGTCCGTTTCTCGGCATCTGCGTGGGCATGCAGGCGCTGATGGCCCGCAGCGAGGAAAACGGCGGCGTGGAAGGCATCGGCCTGTTTCCCTCCGAGGTGCGCTACTTCGGCGACAACCTCACCGAAAACGGTGAACGCCTGAAAGTGCCGCACATGGGCTGGAACGAAGTGTGGCACAGCATGGACCACCCCCTGTGGCATAACATCCCGGACGGCGACCGCTTCTACTTTGTGCACAGCTACTACGCCGAGGCCGCCGGTAATGCCGACATGGCCGGTCGCACCCACTACGGTGTGGACCTGGCCGCCGCAGTGGCGAAAGACAACATTTTTGCAGCGCAGTTCCACCCAGAGAAGAGTGCTCGGGCGGGTTTGCAGCTGCTGGAAAATTTCACGAACTGGAACGGAAAGTAAGCAGGCAAGCACATGGTAGCGCTCTGGGGCAGGAAGGCCTTTCAGGGACTGTCTGCAGCATGGATGCTGCAGTCAAGCTTACAGGGATGTATTCACAGCGTGTCCCTGAAAGGCCTTCCTGCTCCAGAGTGCGGGCGCAAATTTATTTGCCTGACTTTCTGATAGGAAAACAACATGCTCATCATCCCAGCAATCGACCTAAAAGACGGCAAGTGCGTAAGACTGCGCCAGGGCCGCATGGACGACTCCACCGTATTCGGCGACAACCCGGTAGACATGGCCACCAAATGGGTAGAAGCCGGCGCCCGCCGCCTTCACCTGGTGGACCTGAACGGCGCCTTTGCCGGTGAGCCAGTGAACGGCGAAATCGTCAAGGAAATCGCCACCAAATACCCGGACCTGCCCATCCAGATCGGCGGCGGTATTCGCTCCGCCGAAACCATCGAAGCCTACCTGAAGGCCGGCGTGCAGTGGGTCATCATTGGTACCAAGGCGGTCAAAGAGCCCGAGTTTGTCACCGAAATGTGCAAACGCTTCCCCGGCCACATCATCGTCGGCCTGGACGCCAAAGACGGCCTGGTGGCCACCGACGGCTGGGCCGAAGTGTCCGAGGTCAAAGCCGTGGACCTGGCTAAACGCTTCGCCAATGACGGCGTGGAAGCCATCGTCTACACCGACATCAGCCGCGACGGCATGATGCAGGGCGTGAACGTGGAAGCCACCGCCAAGCTGGCCGAAGAAGGCGGCATTCCGGTGATTGCCTCCGGCGGTGTCACCAACATGGACGACCTCAAGCGCCTGGCCACCGTGGCCGACAAGGGCGTTCAGGGCGCCATCACCGGCCGCGCCATTTACGAAGGCACCCTGGATGTCAGCGAAGCCCAGGCCTACTGCGACTCGCTGGAGAACTGAGGAAGCACTATGGCATTGGCAAAACGCATTATTCCCTGCTTGGACGTGGACAAGGGCCGCGTGGTGAAAGGCGTGAACTTCGTCGACATCCGCGATGCCGGTGACCCGGTAGAAGTCGCGCGCCGTTATAACGAACAGGGCGCCGACGAAATCACCTTCCTGGACATCACCGCCAGCCACGAAAGCCGCGATACCACCTATGAAACCGTCGAGCGCATGGCCGCTGAAGTGTTCATCCCGCTCACCGTGGGTGGTGGTGTGCGCACGGTGGATGACATCCGCAAGCTGCTGAACGCCGGCGCCGACAAGGTGTCGATCAACACCGCCGCGGTGTTCAACCCGGACTTTGTTAAAGAAGCGGCCGAGCGGTTTGGCCGCCAGTGCATCGTGGTGGCCATTGATGCCAAGCGGGTCAGTGGCGAGGGCGAAGAGTCGCGCTGGGAAATTTTCACCCACGGCGGGCGCAAGCCTACCGGCCTGGATGCCGTCGACTGGGCCCGGAAAATGGTGGACCTGGGAGCCGGTGAGTTGCTGCTAACCAGCATGGACCGGGACGGCACCAAAGTCGGTTTCGATCTTGAGCTGACCCGCGCCATCAGTGATGCGGTGAGCGTGCCCGTGATTGCTTCAGGTGGGGTGGGTGAGCTTCAGCACCTGGCCGATGGTGTCACCAAGGGTGGCGCCGATGCCGTGCTGGCGGCATCCATCTTCCACTTCGGGCAGCATGACATTCATGAAGCCAAGGCCTTTATGAAAAGCCAAGGCATAGAAGTACGGGACTGAAAAGACTTGTTTTGGCCACGGAAGAACATATATGGTCTCCTCCCATTTGCAAGGCCTCAGACGTTGATGAGGGACAGGTTGCTGCCATATATCCGGCCTGTTAACGAGGCGGCGCTGCCGCCTCTGGCCCTGATGAGGATTCGCCGCGCGCCTGCCTAATCACGGAAGCGGCATCTGGTGCCATGTTCTTCCACAGGTTTCAGGTGCGCCGGTTTGACCTGTTATGTCATCAATGTGTCTGTTGCCTTCGCAACCTTGGGTAAAGCCCTTTTCTTCGGGTTCGTAACGTTTTGTTTAATTTCTCTTCAGGCCGCTGCTATCTGTTTCTCAGCTGGCCTGTAGTTTTCCTGGCGAGCCACAACGACCCAAGCCATTCGGATTATCTTGTTAGCCACGGCAACAACCGCTCGATTGTGACCTCGCCTGGCTTCTACCGCCAAAGCCCATTGGCTTAAAGCATCTTGCTTCTTCCTGGCTGTTCGCACCACAGCGCGAGCGCCATGTACCACCAGGGATCTCAAGTAGGCATCACCTCGCTTGGTGATCCCGTACAGTGACTGTTTGCCGCCGGTGCTGTACTGCTTGGGCACCAGACCCAGAGCTGCCGATGCATCCCGGCCTCGCCGGAACTGATTTCCAGAGCCCATCCAGCCTTTTAGGGCACTCGCCACCACCGGACCAACGCCCGGGATGCTGGTTAATCGCCGGCAGGTATCATCTTCCTTGGCCTGTTGCCGTAGCTGCTCGTCGTACCAGGTTTGCTCTTCGAGCAAGGCCTGGAGCCGGCGCCACTGGCGGTTCAGTAGCATGCGAAACCGAGTGCTTAAACCATTGTCCGCGTCTTCCAGCAATTCTGGCACTCGCCGACAAAACGCGCTGACAGACTTCGGTACGGTTAATCCATACTCTGCCAAAAGACCACGCATCTGATTCACCAACCGAGTGCTCTCGACCTTAAGACTCCGGCGAATAGCGTGAAACGCCTGGTCATCCTGTTGCTCGATGCTCTTTACCGTCACCGGGCGAATCGCACCATGAAGGCAAGCCTCAGCAATGGCCTGTGCATCGTTGTAATCGTTCTTCTGCCCCCGCAAATAGCCTTTAACGTGCTGTGGAGGCAAAAGAACTGGTTTGTGACCATGCTCTTCCAACCAGCGGCCCCAGTAATGAGCACTGCCGCAGGCTTCCAAAGCCACAGTCGCCGGCTCGTGCTTCGCCAGGAACCGTTTCAAGCCATCCCGGCGAAAGGTTTTCCGGCGCTTTACATCGCCGCCGCGCCCCAACTCAATGACCGCAAAAGAGGTTTTTGCCAGGTCGATGCCGATCACGGTATTCTTATTCATGGTCTCCTCCTTAACTCGTTGGATAGTGTCAGCAACATCTATCCTGGCGCATTGCGACGCCGATTTGGAGTGGGGAGGAGACCATCCCATCTCGGAAAAAAGATAAAGACTATTAGCCACTAAACCCACGAAAGAACACGAAAAGCTGATTAAAGGGACTAAGTTGGTGTCTTTTAATTTAGTGTTCTTTCGTGGGTTTAGTGGCAAAAAATCCTTAGTCTTCTTTACTGCGAGCCACCATAGGCACTATCGGTTCCTTCTCGCCCTCGGCAAACATCACCCGGTTACCGTTACGCATGGCCCACAGGCCACTGACGGTAGCCAAGGCTATGCCTTGCTCGTCCAGCTCCGGAAGGTGCTTTTCCAGGTAATCCACCGTCACCGTGTGCGGATGGCCAATGCCAATGGCCGTGCCGTTCGCCTTTGCCTTTTCAATCAGCAGCTTGAATTGCTGGTCGACGAATTCCTCGGTTTGCTCGTGATCCAGAAACACGTCCCGGGTCAGGCTGGGAATCTTTTGGGCTGCGGCGACGGTGCCGGCGACCGAAGTGGCAATGGTGCGGCTGTCAACGAAATACAGAGGGTAGCGGTCGAGCTCCTTCATCACCCATTGCATGGGTTCAATCTGCTGGGTCAGCAGGCTGCCCATGTGATTATTCACGCCCTGCACGTAAGGGATAGACTGCAGAGCCCGGCGCAGGGTCCGGGCCATGGTGGGTTCGTCCATGTCTGGCGTCAGGCCGGCCGGGCCCAGCCCGATATTGCGGGTGTTGGCCATGGGCGCATGCAGGATGATTTCCTTGGAGTGCCGGTGCGCCAGCTTTGCCAGTGGCACCGTATGATGGCGAAACGGCAGAAATGCCAGGGTCAGCGGCTGGTCCATCCGCGCCAGGCGCTGGCCTTCATGCAGGTTGTAACCCATGTCATCGATGATGATGGCAATGGTGGGCGGGTGCCCCCGCTCCTGTGAGCCGCCTCCGCTTGCCGCAACCGGCGCCAGGCACATTACCAGTACTGCCAGGGCTCGAAAGGTCACGGGTTACTGTCCTGCTCTTCATTGGCCTGTTTGCGGCCGAGAATATGCAGGCCCTTGAGCAGGTTCAGGGCAGAGCGCAACTGGTAGTCCTTTTCGATGGGGGAGCCAGCCTGGCTGTTGTTGTCTTCACTGGCCTTGCCTTCGTTTTCACCCTGCAGGTGGCCGTCCAGATCCGCTTCGGAGAAACGCGGGCCTCCTTCAAGCTCGGTCAGTTCCGCCGGCTTGACCTCGATATCCGGCTTGATCCCGGATGCCTGAATAGAGCGGCCATCCGGCGTGAAGTAGCGGGCCGTGGTCATCTTGATGGCATGGGTCTCGTCCAGCGGAATAACTGTTTGTACGCTGCCCTTACCGAAAGACTGGGTGCCCATGACCACTGCGCGCTGATGATCCTGCAGCGCACCGGCCAGGATTTCAGAAGCCGAGGCGGAGCCGCCATTGATCAGTACCACAATAGGCGTGCCGGCCATGATGTCACCGGCACTGGCATTAAAGCGCAGGCGTGAGCTTTGAATGCGGCCTTCGGTATAGACAATCAGGCCCTCATCGAGCAGCGCATCGGCGGTATCAACCGCCGCCTGGAGTACCCCGCCCGGGTTGTTGCGCAGGTCGATTATCAGGCCGTCGAGGTCTTCGCCGTGTGTTTCTTCCAGCGACTGAAGGGCATCCTGGAATTGGGTTCCTGTGTCTGCCTGGAACTGGGTGATGCGTACATAGCCGTAGCCGTTGTCGATCATGCGCGATTTGATGCTGGTAACCTTGATGATGTCGCGGGTGACATCAATCTCAATCGGCCCGCTTTCACCGTCTCTCATAATGGTGAGAGTGAGGACTGAGCCGGGTTCGCCGCGCATGATGTTCACGGCTTCTTCCAGCGACATGCCTTTAACCGGCTTCTCATCGAGTTTGATGATCAGGTCGCCGGCCTGAACGCCGGCCTTTTGGGCGGGCGTGTCATCAATCGGAGCGATGACCTTCACAAAGCCGTTTTCCATGCCCACTTCAATGCCCAGGCCGCCGAACTTGCCAGACGTGCTTTCTTCCAGCTCTTCGTAATCATCCGGGGCCAGGTAGGTGGAGTGGGGATCCAGGTCCGAAAGCATGCCCTTGATGGCACTTTCAAGCAGCTGGCGGTCTGAGACGTCTTCCACATAAGCGTCTTTGATGCGGCTGAACACTTCGGTGAACTTGCGCAGATCATCAAGGGGAAGTTGTGCTTCGGCCTCGGGTTCCTGGGCCAGGCCCGTTCCCGATGTGCCCAGTAAACAGAGTGTCAGGGCAAGATAACGCAGTGACGGGATCCGGATACGACAGCTGGCCAGTTTCATTCACTTATCCTGTTTGTTTTGACGTTCAGACACATCGGGAGTTTGCGCGGGTATATGCTCAGCACAGTATGGCGCCCGCCAGCCGGTTTGTCAGCCCTTGGCCGGTTCAGGGACTGCCCAGCCAGTTGCGCGGGTTCACCGGCTTGCCGTTGTGGCGGATTTCGAAGTACACGGCTGGGTCATCCGTGCCTCCGGTGCGTCCGGCCTGGGCAATGGCTTCGCCGGCGCTGACCCAGTCCCCGGGTTCGGTGAACAGGCTGCTGCTGTGGCCGTAAAGGGTCATGTAGCCGTCACCGTGGTCGATGATGGTCATCAGCCCAAAGCCCCGTAGCCAGTTGGCAAATACCACGCGCCCGTAGTGAACGGACTTGATTTCGGCTTCTTCGCCAGTGTTGATGATCAGGCCGTTGCGTCGCAGCTTTCCATCGGCGTAGCGGCTGCCGAAGTTGGCGACGATTTTACCCTTGCCCGGCCATGGCAGCTTGCGTTGCAAGGATTTGAACGGTTGCTGTTCGTTGGGTGAGGGGATGTCGGCGATGGCTTCCTGGACTTCCTTGAGCAGCTTTTCCAGCCTTGCGTGGTCGGCAGCCAGTTCCTGGCGCTCGTTGCGGCGGCTCTGGATGTCTGTTTCCAGGCGGGCGAGGGTCTGTTCGCGTTTCTGTCGGGTGTCGGTCAGGGCCTGCTGACGTTCTTCGAGTTCTGCTTCCGTGCGTGCCAGGCGGGTCTGGGTGGCACGGACGTCTTGCTGGGTCCGTCTCAGGCGTTGCAGGTCTTTCTGGAAGGCCTGCAGCCGCTTGACGGTATCCCTGGACAAGTATTCGTAATAGGTCATGGTGCGGGCGATTTCGCCCGGCTCGGCTTCGTTGAGCAAAATTTTCAGCGCCGGCGCTTCGCCTTCCATCCAGGCTGCACGAAGTTGTTTTGCCAGACCCTGGCGCTGGTTTTCCAGTGTTTCGGTCAGCTCACTTTGCTGCTCGGTCAGCTTGGAAAGTCTTTCGGTCTGCTCTGCCTGCTGCTCGCGCAGTTGCCGGCGTTCGCGGGTCAGGGTGCTGATGCGCTTTTCAACGCTTGCCAGTTGTCGCTCAAGTTCCGAACGGTCTTCCTCGGCCTCGGTCAGCCACTGGTCAATGTTGGCAATCTGCTCTTTCAGTGCCTCGACCTGGGCTGGTGTGACTTCTTGCTGAGCAAGGGCTGGCAAGGCTCCCGAAGCGAGAGCCAGTGCCAGTACAGCGGAACGGAGCAAAACAGTCTGCCTGATTCGAATCAGTTGATGTCTGCCAGGTTGTGGCCAGTCATTTCCTTCGGCTGGTCCATACCCATGAGCTTCAGTAGTGTTGGTGCGATGTCGCAAAGGCTGCCATCGTCTTTCAGGCTGACTTTGCGCGGGCCGGTATACAGCAGAGGAACCGGCCCAATGGTGTGGGAGGTGTGCAACTGGCCGGACTCGGGGTCGGTCATCTGCTCGCAGTTGCCGTGGTCGGCGGTGATCAGCGATTCGCCGCCGACTTCATCCAGGGCATCGACTACCCGGTGCACGCACTCATCCAGGCACTCGGCGGCCTTGATGGCGGCTTCCAGGCTGCCGGTATGGCCGACCATGTCGCCGTTGGCGTAGTTGCACACGATCAGGTCGTACTTGCCGCTCTTGATTGCCTCCACCAGCTTGTCGGTTACCTCCGGTGCGCTCATCTCCGGTTGCAAATCATAGGTGGCCACTTTGGGCGACGGCACCAGAATGCGGTCTTCGCCTTCAAACGGTGTTTCCAGGCCACCATTGAAGAAGAAGGTGACGTGCGCGTATTTCTCGGTTTCGGCGATGCGCAGTTGGGTCTTGCCCTGTTTGGCCATGTATTCGCCCAGGCCGTTGGTCAGTTGCTCGGGCGGGTAGGCGCAGGAGGTTTTGATGTCGGCGGCGTACTCGGTGAGCATCACGAAGTCGGACAGCTTCGGGTGTTTTTTACGCTGGAAGCCGTCAAACTCCGCTTCCACAAAGGTGCGGGTCATTTCCCGGGCACGGTCGGCGCGGAAGTTCATGAACAGCACCGCGTCGCCATCGTTAATGGTGCCTTCCGGTTCGCCTTCGGCACGCACGCGGGTGGCTTTGACAAACTCGTCGTTCTCGCCGCGCTCGTAGGCCTGGTCCAGTGCCGTCAGCGGGTCACCGACGCTGAATTCAGCTTCACCCAGGGTCATGGCATTGTAGGCCTGTTCGATGCGGTCCCAGCGGTTGTCCCGGTCCATGGCGAAATAGCGGCCGACAATCGTGGCCACGCGGCCCACGCCCAGGGCTTTCATTTTTTCAGCTGCCTTTTCCAGGGACGGGCGGGCGCTGCGTGGTGGCATGTCACGGCCGTCCAGGAAGGCGTGGATGTAGACTTCCTTCGCACCACGGGTGGCTGCCAGTTCAGCGGCGGCCAGGATGTGGTCTTCGTGGCTGTGCACGCCGCCCGGTGACAACAGGCCCATCAGGTGCACGGCCTTACCGTTGGCCACGGCCTTGTCGATAGCGGCACACAGGGCTGCATTTTTCTGGAAGTTGCCGGTTTCCAGATCCTTGTCGATTCGCGTCAGGCTCTGATACACCACCCGGCCGGCGCCCAGGTTCATGTGGCCGACTTCCGAGTTACCCATTTGCCCCTGCGGCAGGCCGACAAACATGCCGGAGGTGTTGATCAGCGTTTTCGGCTGGTTCTGCCAGAGCTTGTCCCAGAATGGGGTGTTGGCATTGGAGATGGCGTTGTCTTCCGCCGGGTCACGGTGGCCCCAGCCGTCGAGGATGATCAGTGCAGTGGGCTTGCGCGTCTCGGTCATGGTTTCGTCCGGTTGGTTGCGAAAATAACAGGATCAAACAGGGCACAGATTGTAACCGTTTTCATTTATACAGGCCACGGGCGCTGCCTTCTTTGAGCGCCCCGGGGTGTGTATAATCCGGCCAAATTAATTTTCAGGGTAGTTTCATGGATCGCTTGTTCGAATTCGTTGTTAATCACTACATTCTGGTGTCGCTGTTTGTGGCTTTTTTGCTGGCCATTATTGTGCTGGAATCCCGCCGTGGCGGTGCCAAGGTGTCTTCCCAGGGGCTGGTCAGTCTGATGAACAAAGACAAGGCCGTGGTGGTGGATATCCGTGACCGCAAGGATTTCGCCGAAGGCCACATCACCGGTGCCATTCATATTCCGCTGGCCAGCATCAAGAGCCGCGCCAACGAGCTGAGCAAGCACAAAGGTAAAGACGTGCAGATCGTGGTGGTCGACAAGATGGGTCAGCACTCGGCCATGGCGGTGAAACACCTGAATGCCGAGGGCTTTGACAACGTGGTTCGCCTGAACGGCGGCATTGCCGACTGGCAGGGCGCGAATCTGCCGCTGGTGAAGAAGTAATTGGACTTGATCCGGTTGTCGATCTGCCGCAATGTAATGGCACTCGACAACCGGGCATGGCCCGCCTCAGGACAATAAAGGATGTAACATGGCTGAGAATCAGCAAGCCGCAGGCAACGAAGAAAAGAATCAGGCGCAGTTTGCGCTTCAGCGTATCTACGTGAAGGATCTGTCGTTCGAATCACCGAACTCGCCGCTGGTTTTCCAGGAGCAGTGGAAGCCGCAGGTCAGTCTGGACCTGAACACCTCCCACTCAAAAATCGCCGATAACCAGTACGAAGTGGTGCTGTCTCTGACCGTGACCACCAAAGTGGGTGAGAAAGTGGCCTACCTGGTGGAAATCCAGCAGGCGGGCGTGTTCATGGTGTCTGGTGTGGAAGGCGCGCAACTGAGCCACATGCTCGGTGCCTACTGCCCGCAGGTTCTGTTCCCGTATGCCCGTGAAGCGATTGACGGCATCGTGAACAAGGGCAGCTTCCCGGCCCTGATGCTGGCGCCGGTCAATTTTGACGCCATCTATGCCCAGGCGCTCAAGCGCAAGCAGGAGCAGGCCTCAGGCGAAACGCAGGAAGAGAAGACCCACTGATAGCGGGTCGAGCGCTTGGCTGTGATAAAAAACCGGCTTCGGCCGGTTTTTTTATGCCTGCTCCAACACTATACCGAGCCGGGAAAGCCTAGCTGGCGCCAGGCTTCATAGACGACCAGGGCGGCGGTATTGGACAGGTTCAGGCTACGGCTTTGCGGCTGCATGGGCACCCGCAGACGGTACTCCGGTGCCAGGCCCTCCCGAACCTCCGGGGGCAACCCCCGGGTTTCCGGGCCGAACATAAGGTAATCGCCATCCTCGTAGGCGACTTCGTGATAGTGGCGGGAGCCTTTGGTCGTCAGGCCGAACAGCCGAGCGGGCTGTTCGGTGGCCAGGAAACTCTGGTAGTCCGGATGGATCCTGACCGACGCGTATTCGCTGTAATCCAGCCCGGCCCGCCGCATCTGCTTGTCCTCGAGAGAAAATCCCAGCGGTTCAATCAGATGCAGCTGGCAACCGGTGTTGGCGCACAGACGGATGATATTGCCGGTGTTGGGTGGTATTTCCGGCTCAAACAGCACAACGTGCAGCACGCCTCAGCGCTCCAAGGCCAGGGCCACGCCCATGCCGCCGCCAATGCAAAGGGTGGCGAGGCCTTTGTGAACGTCGCGCCGTGCCATTTCATGCAACAGGCTGACCAGGATTCGGCAGCCAGAGGCGCCAATGGGGTGGCCCAGGGCAATGGCACCGCCGTTCACATTCACTTTGCCGGTATCCCAGCCCATATCCCGGTTAACCGAAATGGCCTGTGCGGCGAATGCTTCGTTGGCTTCAATCAGGTCCAGTTCGTCCACTGACCAGCCGGCCCGCGTGAGGCAGTTCCGGCTGGCCGGAGTCGGGCCGGTGCCCATGATGGCGGGATCAACGCCTGCGTTGGCGTAGGCCTTGATGGTGGCCAGTGGAGTGAGGCCAAGGGCCCTGGCTTTTTCGGCGCTGCACACCATGACAGCGGCCGCGCCATCATTGAGGGACGACGCGTTGCCGGGGGTAACCGTGCCGTCTTTTTTGAATGCCGGGCGCAGTTTGCCCAGGCTTTCACCGGTCACGCCCTGTTTCGGGCCCTCGTCCCGGTCAACCGTCAGCGGCTCGCCTTTCCGCTGGGGAATGCTGAGTGGAACGATCTGGCTGTCGAAATGGCCGGCCTGTTGCGCCGCCACGGCTTTTTGCTGGGAGGCGGCGGCAAATTCGTCCTGTTCTTCACGGCTGATGCCGTATTTGTCCACGATGTTCTCGGCGGTTATGCCCATGTGGTAGTCCTTGAAAGCGTCCCACAGGCCGTCGTTAACCATGGTGTCGATCATGGTCCAGTTGCCCATGCGCTGGCCGTTGCGGCTGTTGGGCAGCACGTGGGGCGCCTGGCTCATGCTCTCCTGGCCGCCGGCAATCACCATGTCGGCATCGCCACAACGAATGGCCTGGACAGCCATATGCACGGCTTTCAGGCCGGAGCCGCACACCTTGTTAATGGTCATGGCCGGTATTGACGACGGCAACCCGGCGTTGATGGCGGATTGCCGGGCCGGGTTCTGGCCGCAGCCGGCGGTTAATACCTGGCCAAGAATGACTTCATTCACCTGGTCTGAGGCTACGCCGGTTTCTTCCATCAATGCTTTTATGACGGCCGAGCCCAACTGGTCTGCCCGCAGGCTGGAAAGACCACCACCAAAACTGCCGATGGCCGTGCGCTTGGCCGCTACAATCACCACATCTTGCATAACAGACTCCTTACATGTTCAGGCTTCGGCCACCGTCCACCGAGAGGATCTGGCCAGTAACAAATGGGGCATCGCAGAGAAAATAGGCGATGGCGCCGGCAATGTCATCCGGCTGACCGGTTCTGGCCATGGGCGTTTTTGCCAGAATGGCCTGCTGGTGGGTTGGATCTACCGCGTCTTCGCCCTCTGGCCAGAGGATGGCGCCGGGAGAAACACCGTTAACCCGGACAGCCGGTGCCAGGTCTTTTGCCCATGAGCGGGTGAGAGCGGCCAGGCCCGCCTTGCTGGCGCAATACAGCGGGTGGTCGGCCAGTGGCTTCTCGCTGTAGATGTCGATCAGGTTAACCACGCCACCTTTGCTGTCCCTCAGTGCCGGCAGGCAGTGCTGGAGCAGAAAGAAGGGGGCTTTCAGGTTGGCGCCCATGATCTGCTGCCAGTCGTTTTCAGTTGCCTCGGCTGTGGGGGTGGGGTAGAACACAGAGGCATTGTTCACCAGTGCGTCCAGGCGGCCCCAGTGCTGGCAGGCCTGCTCGGCAACCCGGGCAATGTCTTCGCTCAGGGCGAGGTCTCCCTGTTTGCAAACCGCCGAGCCGGGACGTGCCTGGTTCAAATTCTCGACCAGGTCCCGGGCCTGGGTTTCCCGGCTGCGGTAGTGGATAACCACATTCCAGCCGCGTTGGTGCAGTGTTTTCGCCGTGTGGGCGCCGAGCCGGTGAGCGGCACCGGTAATCAGGGCTACGGGGTTTGCCATGCCTTCATCCTTCTTGTTGTTGTGAGTGATTCAGTGCGTGGGTGATACGGGCAAGGCGCTCGTGCTGGATGGCCTCGCCCAGTTCTTTGCCTTTGTAGCCTTGTGCCAGCAGGTCTCTCGGGTTCACGCCGCTGGCGGCATCGGCTGCTGCGCGTAGTTGCTCTAAGATCGGGTAAAGCGAAGGGTTGGCGGTACAGGCCAGTGTTTGCAGCAGTGTCTCGAAGCGTTCGGCCCGGCGCCACAGGTCCGCCCTGCCCAGCAGCTCCAGAGCCTGTTGAGGTGCCAGTCCGTTTTTGCTGATGCCGTCCAGCTCCGTCATGAACAGGCAGACCAGGTGGGTCATATCCCGACAGTCGTTGGGTGTTTTCATGGCGGCTGCGCGGTGGACTGCGTCAGGCTCTGGCAAAGCGGACAGCAAGGCAGCGAACCGCTGGGCAGTGCTGCCTTCGTGTTTGTGAATGCACGCCAGTGCCCGCAGGCCGGCTTCCAGGGCGAGAGGGTCAGCCAGTTCCGGGATGAGCACGGTCAGTGCGCCCAGTTCGCGCAGCAAATCAAAGAAAACGGTGGGAGACTGTTCGTGCAGGGCCCGCTGCATCTCCTGCCAGACTCGTTCGGGCACCAGGTGTTCCAGCTCACCTTCGCTGACCATCCGGCGCATAAGGTCCATGGTTTGCTTGCACACGGTGAAGCCCCGGGGCGCAAGGCGGGCGGCGAAACGGGCGGTGCGTAAAATGCGCAGGGGGTCTTCACAGAAAGCGTCGGACACATGGCGCAAAGTGCGGTTCCGCAAATCGGTGTGGCCGTTGAAAGGGTCGACCAGCTCACCATTCTCGGTTTCTGCCATGGCATTGATGGTCAGGTCGCGGCGCTTCAGGTCGTCTTCCAGCGTGACATCCGGTGCGGCATACACGGAGAAACCATGGTAACCCTGCCCCTGTTTTCGTTCCGTGCGGGCCAGGGCGTATTCCTCGTGGGTTTTCGGGTGCAGAAATACCGGGAAATCCGCGCCCACCTGCTTGAACCCGCGCTCCAGCATTTCCTCCGGGGTGGCGCCGACCACCACCCAGTCGTGGTCTTTGACGTTCAGCCCCAGCAATTTGTCGCGGACAGCGCCGCCTACCAGATATGTTTGCATGGGGCTGATTGTAAACCGTTTGCCTCTGGAAAACAGAGCTTAACGGGTGGTTGTGGGTGTGGGAGGTTGCCGCCTGGCGTCCGGAGCGCTGGCAGTTTTTTGCCGCCGGCGGCACTTCGAGTTCAGTGGTATCCTTGGGACTGCCCGATAAACAGTAGCTTGCGAGAGCTGGCGTGATTCTTTCATGGGGCCGTAAAAGTTTTGTTGGAGAAGGAATGATGATGTTGCGCTGGAGCCTTTGGGCGTGTCTGGCGGTGGCACTTTCCGGGTGTGTTTCCGGTCAGGGCGGCCAGGAGCAGGCGGTTCAGGAATTCGAGCCGGTTACCGTGCGCGTAAGCGGTTACGGTACCTATGCGAATGTGGAGGAGCAGCGAGCCGATACCCGCAAGCGCTTAATGGCCCGGCGCGCCTCGCAACTGGACGCTTACCGGAACCTGGCCGAGCGGGTGTACGGCACTGTGGTGTTCGGCAGCTCGACCGTCCATGATTTTGTCCTTCGCAGCGACAGTTTCCGCACCTATGTGGACAGTTATGTTCGTGGCGCAAGGACGGTGTCGGTGACCGAACACAGTGACGGCGTGGTGGAAACGGTGATGGAGCTGAAGCTGGAGCCGCATTTTATAGCCTGCGCCCAAGGCGTGGCCGACGACAGGCTGAAAGATGTCTGCCCGATTCCCATGCCTGCGTACGACGACCGGCAGGGCGATATGGAAGCTACCGGCTCCGTCGACTCACTGTATTACCTGGACTGACGATTTGCCCCTATGAGGCCCTGGAGACCCATGAAAATTCTGATAAGTGTTCTGCTGGCATTGGTCCCGACGCTGTCACTGGCAACGGTCCTTGAGGGTGTGGGCCATGCCACGATTCAGGAGAACAACCTGGACAAGGCGAGGGCGGAAGCCCGCAAGGCGGCAATGCGTGATCTGGCTTTGCAGTACGATGCCCGTATCAGCGCCCGTGATGAAATGGAAAATGGCGAGCTGGTTACATCGACAACCGAGATGTCTGCCGTGGCCGACATACGCAATGCCACCGTGGTGGATGAGTATCGCAGTGGCAACCTGCTGCGTGTGACGGTCAGGGGTGAGTTGTCCGAGGCCGGCAGCGAGAATTGCAAGGCAGGCAAGGCCTCAGGTTTGCGCAAGCGAGTTGCGGTGACCGGTTTCCCGATGGTGGATACGGCCCAGGGCGGCAACCGTTCGGTTGATGATGCGGGCGAGAAACTGCCGCAGGCACTGGTGGCCCGTTTGCAGCAAAGGGGCAACATGCAGGTGCTGGGCAGTTCCCGCCTGCAACTGTTTGAACGGCTGCCGGATGCGCCAACCTCCCGCAGCAACAAAGCCGCCAACCAGTTGACCAACGTGGTTCAGGTGGCCAGAGAGCTGGGTGCGCAATTTGTGGTTTCCGGTGTGATTCGTGACATCGGGCTGGCGGACCCGACCGCCTGGGGCTCTTCGATTGTCGACAAGATGCAGCGCGGAATTGGTTTCTCGGATACCGAGCGCCGTTTCGAAGTGGAAATGATGGTGTTTGATGGCTTCAGTGGCGCGGCGGTTCACCGCCAGCGTTTTGTGACGTCCGCGGATTGGGAGCCGGACGGCAATGGCAGTGGTGGTTTTGACTCCGCCGGTTTCGAGAAGTCCGAGTGGGGCCAGGCGGTAAGCCAGGTGATGGACCAGATGGCCATGGAGGTGAGCAGTACGCTGAACTGTCAGCCATTCATGGCCCGCATTGCCCGGGTGGACGGTAACAAGGTGACGCTTGAATCTGGCGCAACCGCAGGCCTGCGTCCGGGGGATGAACTGGCGGTGTATCGCAGTCAGCGATATTTTGACGCGCTGGGCGCGACGCCGGAGTTAAAGGATGCCGGTGTGTCGCTTACCCTGGATAATGTTCACCCGGACTTCAGTAATGGCACCATGCCCAGCGATGGTCGCCAGATCAATATCCAGCGGGATGACATAGCGATTATCTGGTGATCAGTCGGCGGCTTCGGCTGCCGCGATATCCCGAATCTTGCCCACCATGGCGCGCAGGCCATTGCCCCGGGTCGGGGAGATGTGGCGGAACAGGTCGAGTTGTTCGAACAGCTCGTCAATGTCGGTGGCCAGCAATTCACGAGGTGTCTTGCCATTCAGGGCCACCAGGATGATGGCTGCCAGGCCGCGCACGATCATGGCATCTGAGTCGATCAGCAGGAACAGCTTGCCGCTGGTTTCATCGTAGTGATGAATCAGCCAGACCTGGCTCTGGCAGCCATGCACGTAGTTTTCCTCTACCCGGTCGTCGTCCGGAAAGGCCGGTAGCTGCTTGCCCAGGTCGATGATGTAGGCGTAGCGCTCTTCCCAGTCGTCCAGGAAGTCGAAATCGGCGAGTACATCATCCAGAGTGGTTGTCTGGCCCAGTGGGTTGTTCAGAAACTGGTCTTTGCTGGCGGTCATAGCATTCCAAGTTCGAGTTTGGCTTCGTCTGTCAGCATGTCGTTGTTCCAGGGCGGATCAAACGTCAACTCCACGGTGACCTTGTCCACGTTGGGCACATGCTCCACCTTGCGCTTCACATCCTCGGTAATAACCGGCCCCATGCCGCAACCAGCGGCGGTCAGGGTCATCAGGATGTAGACGTGGTTGCCGTCTTCGGTGCCGTTTTCAATCCTGCATTCGTAAATCAGGCCGAGATCCACCACGTTCACCGGGATTTCCGGGTCGTAGGCGCTGCGCATGGCCTCCCAGACCTGGTTCTCATTCACCGTGCCGTCTTCGGGGGTCTCGAAGCTGCTTTCCAGCGGTTTTTTGCCCAGCGCATCGGCGTCGTGGCCTTCAATGCGGGCCAGGTTACCGTTCACCGCTACGGTGAAGGTGCCGCCGAGGGACTGGGTGATGGTCACGAAGGTGTCCGCCGGAATCATGATTTCCGTGCCGGCCGGCACCAGCCGTGCCTCCACTTCGCGTTTTGTCAGGACGACTTCCCGTTCTTGCATGCTAGCTCAGCCTTTTTAAAGCTATGTTTTTGCCACTAAATCCACGAAAGAACACGAAATAGAGATTAAAAAACCAGGGATTTTTGCCACGGAATCACACAGACAACCAAAAGGCAGTTTTTATCTTTTTTCTGTGAGTGTCCGTGGCTCAAAAGCATTTAATTTTTTCGTGTTTTTTCGTGGATTTAGTGGCAAAAAGTATTTGTCTTCAAGCCACCGTAAAACTTTCACCACAGCCACATTCCGCCGTGGCGTTGGGGTTGTGGAAGCGGAACAGGGAGTTCACGCCTTCGGTGACAAAATCAATTTCAATGCCATTCACCAACGGCAGGTGTTCTTCTTTCACAAACACATCTACACCGTCGATAGTGAAAATACGATCATCTTCAGCGGGCGTTTCCACCCACTCTGTTTCGTATTTGAAGCCGGAGCAGCCGCTCTTTTTGATCGCCAGGCGAATGCCCTTGGCTTCCGGTTTCTTGTCCAGTTGCTTACGCACGTGTTTGACCGCCGCGGGGCTCATGGTCACGTTCACGTCGATGTTCGGGGTGAAGACTTCGGCTGTCATGTTTCCACCTCCTCAGGTAAACAGGCGCTGAATTTTTTGCAGGCCTGTGAATAATTTTTCCACCTCTTGCTGCGTATTATAAAACGCAAACGATGCCCTGGCTGTGCCGGGAACTCCGTAGAAGTCCATCAGGGGCATGGCGCAGTGGTGGCCGGTGCGGATGGCTATGCCTTGCTGGTCCAGCAGGGTGCCAATGTCGCTGGGGTGCAGGCCTTCAATCTTGAACGACATGACCGGCACTTTCCGCCTGGCGGTTCCTATGATGCTCATGCCGGGAACCGTTTCCACCAGCTCGTTGGCGCGTTGGAGCAGGGCGCTTTCCGCCGCTTCCATGGCGGCACGGTCCAGGTTGTTCAGGTAATCAATCGCTGCCGCCAGGCCCACGGCCTCGGCAATGGCCGGGGTGCCGGCCTCAAACTTGTAGGGCAGCACGTTCCAGGTGGTGCGCTCAAACGAGACCCGCTCGATCATCTCCCCGCCGCCCTGGTAAGGGGGCATCTCTTCCAGCAGTTCGGCCCGGCCGTAGAGCGCACCGATGCCGGTGGGGCCAAACAGTTTGTGGGAAGAAAACACATAGAAATCGCAGCCCAGCGCCTGCACGTCCGGCTGGAAGTGGGGCACCGCCTGGGCGCCGTCAATCAGGGTGAGCACGCCCTGTTTCTTGGCCTGCTCGATCAGCGGTGCAATCGGGTTCACCGTACCCAATACGTTGGACACATGGGTGATGGCCAGGATGCGTGTGCGGTCGTTCAACAGGCTGGTGAACGAGGCCATGTCCAGCTCACCTTCGGGTGTCACCTGGATGGGCACGACTTTGGCGCCGGTGCGCTCGGCAATCATCTGCCAGGGCACGATGTTGGCGTGGTGCTCCATGTGGCTGACCAGAATCTCGTCGCCTTCCTTCAGGCGAGGCGCCAGACCATTGGCCACCAGATTGATGGCCTCTGTGGTGCCCCGGGTCCAGACGATTTCCCGGGTACTGCCGGCGTTCAGGAAGGCCCGAACGGTCTCCCGGGCACCTTCAAAAGCGGTTGTGGCCCGATCCCCGAGGGTATGGGCACCACGGTGCACGTTTGAATGCATTTCCCGGTAGTAACGGTCCATGGCGTCCAGCACGGCCTGTGGCTTCTGTGCCGAGGCGCCGTTGTCCAGATACACCAGCGGCTTGCCGTTCACCTCCTGCGACAGAATCGGAAAATCCTGGCGGATGGCGTTGACGTCAAACGTTTTGGTCTTGGTTGCCATGGACAGATCGCTCACCTCAGGCCTCCTCGAAGGTCTTGTCGAAGAATTCGTTCAGGCGTGTCTGGGCCGTTTCACGCACCGCCTCTACCGGGATCTGCGCGACCAGTTCGTTGATAAACGCCATGGTGAGCAGTACGTTGGCATCTCGCCGACCGATGCCGCGGGACACCAGGTAGAACAGCGAGGTTTCATCCAACTGGCCGATGGTGGCGCCGTGGGCACATTTCACGTCGTCGGCGTAGATTTCCAACTCCGGCTTGGTGTCGATTTCCGCACCGCTGTTGAGCAACAGGTTCTTGTTGTTCATATCCGCGTTGGACTTCTGCGCGTCCTGGTGGATATGAATGCGCCCGTTGAACACCGCGTGGGATTTGTCCGCTGCAATGTTGCGATAGGTTTCCTCGCTGTTGCAGTGGGCGGCCACGTGGTCAATAGCGGTGTGGTTGTCGTAGTGCTGTTTACCCTGGGTCACCACCACGCCGTTGAGTTTGGTTTCCGCGCCTTCGCCTTCCAGGCGCACCTGCAGGTCGTGCCGGCGCAGCGGGCCACCAAAGCCCACGCAGTGGCTCTCAAAGCGGGAGCTGCGGGCCTGCAGTACGCCGGTGGCGCCGATATGCTGTACGTTCTCGCCTTCCATGTTCAGACGAATGCTGGTGATGTTGGCACCGTCGGCCACGTCGAACTCGGTGACGGTGCCGACCAGCACCGGCGCTTCACCGCCGGAGGTGTACTCTTCCACCAGGGTCATCTGGCTGTTGGCGCCGGCTTCCACGTAGACACGCGGGTAGGCGGAGCCACTGGCGTCGCCATGAGTCTCGTGGATGATGAACAGGGGCTGGTCCAGTACCGCACCGGGTTTCAGACGAATCAGCAGGCCGTCTTCGAAACGTGCGCCGTTCAACCGGGCAAACTGCGCCTGGTCATGGTCCAGCGTGCCGCCCAGTTTTTTGGACAGTGCGGTGGCGTCATCGTTGTTCAGATCACGGAAGCTCTCGATGGTAATGCCGTCCAGATCCGGAAACTCACTGGCTTCGGGGATCATCACGCCATTCAGGAACACCACCTTGTAGCCAGGCACTGCCAGACTGGTGCCGGTTTTGCCGTCGGCCGGCAGGGAAATGGCCATGTCGTCCGACAGCTTCAGGTACTTGGCGGAGTACTTCCAGTTTTCGGTTTTACGGGTGGGCAGTGGCATGTCGACCAGTGCGCTCGCCCGTTGTTTGCGCAGCGCCAGCAAGGGCTCGGGCATGCAATCGCATGCCGCGTGCAGGAAGGCGCTGGAAAGCTTGGGTACAGGTTTCATTCCAGGTCTCCTGATTAGTTGCCGGCGTCTTCTTCGTCTTTGATGCCCAGCCAGCCGTAACCTTTTTCTTCCAGCTCCAGAGCCAGTTCACGGCCACCGGATTTGATGATCCTGCCGCCGGCCAGCACGTGCACGTAATCCGGCACGATGTGGTTCAACAGGCGCTGGTAGTGGGTCACCATCAAAATGGCCCGGTCTTCGGAGCGCAGGGCGTTAACGCCGTCAGACACCACTTTCAGCGCATCGATGTCCAGGCCGGAGTCGGTCTCATCGAGGATCGCCAGCTTCGGCTGAAGCAGCAGCGCCTGGAGAATTTCGTTACGCTTCTTCTCGCCGCCGGAGAAGCCTTCGTTCACGCCGCGCTTGAGGAATGACGGGTCCAGGTCCACCTGTTTGGAGACTTCGCGGGCGAGTTTCATGAACTCGGCGGCGTTCATCTCTTCTTCACCACGGTGCTGGCGCATGGCGTTCACGGCGGTGCGCAGGAACTGCAGGTTGCTGACGCCGGGGATTTCCACCGGGTACTGGAACGCCAGGAAAATGCCTTCGCGGGCACGCTCTTCGGTTTCCAGGTCCAGCAGGTTTTCACCGTTCAGTGTGACTTCGCCGCTGGTGACTTCAAATGCTTCGTTACCTGCCAGAACCTGTGACAGGGTACTCTTGCCGGAGCCGTTCGGGCCCATGATGGCGTGAACCTCGCCGGCCTTGATCTCCAGGTTGATGCCCTTGAGGATTTCTTTGTCCTCAACGGATGCGTGCAGGTTTTTGATGCTCAGCATTTGTGGCGTCTCTCTCGTTTTATCCGTCTGAATTCTTGTGCTCACCCTTGTGACTACTAGCCTCGACTTTGGGTGAGTCAGCCGTCGGGGTGGCCCTTCCGGGATACGCTGTAAATACGTCCCTGTACGCTCGACAAAATCATCCCTGATTTTGACGATCCCGGAAGGGCCACCCCGACGGCTTCCGCGATACTTTGGTGTTTGCTGTCCGAAATAAAACTGATTTCGGTAGCTGGATTCCAGCTGTGCCCGTGTGAAGCTCGGGTCAGTGAGTCTGGTGGCTTTTTACGGGACCCTCAAAAACATGGATGTTTTTGTGGAGCGTACATGGATGTATTCACAGCGTGTCCCGTAAAAAGCCACCAGACTTGCTGACTACCCCCAAAGCCAGCGGGGCCAGAGTCAAAGGATCAGCCCACAGACCCCTCAAGGCTAACCTCAAGCAGCTTGCCAGCCTCGACGGCAAATTCCATCGGCAGCTCTTTGAACACTTCCTTACAGAAGCCGTTCACGATCATGGACACCGCCTGCTCCGGGTCGATACCACGCTGACGGCACAGGAACATCTGCTCGTCGCTGACCTTGGAGGTGGTGGCCTCGTGCTCCACGATGGCGGACTTGTTCTTGCTCTCGATGTACGGGAACGTATGCGCCCCGCAGCGGTCGCCGATCAGCAGCGAGTCGCACTGGGTAAAGTTGCGCGCGCCTTCCGCGCCGGGCTGGAACTTGACCAGGCCCCGGTAGGCGTTGGAGCTGCGACCAGCAGAAATACCCTTGGAGATGATGGTGCTGGAGGTGTTTTTGCCCAGGTGAATCATCTTGGTGCCGGTGTCGGCCTGCTGGAAGTTGTTGGTCAGGGCCACCGAGTAGAACTCACCCACGCTGTTGTCACCCTTCAGGATGCAACTCGGGTATTTCCAGGTAACGGCGGAGCCGGTTTCCACCTGGGTCCAGGAGATCTTCGAATTGTCTCCCAGGCAGGCGCCGCGCTTGGTCACGAAGTTGAAGATGCCGCCTTTGCCTTCTTCGTCGCCCGGGTACCAGTTCTGTACCGTGGAGTATTTGATCTGGGCATCGCCGAGGGCGACCAGCTCAACAACCGCAGCGTGCAGCTGGTTCTCGTCGCGCATGGGCGCGGTGCAGCCTTCCAGGTAGCTGACGTAACTGCCTTCGTCGGCGATGATCAGGGTGCGCTCGAACTGACCGGTGTTGGCGGCGTTGATGCGGAAGTAGGTGGACAGCTCCATCGGGCAGCGCACACCCTTGGGCACATAGACAAAGGTGCCGTCGGAGAAGACCGCGGAGTTCAGCCCGGCGAAGAAGTTGTCGCTGTGGGGAACCACGGTGCCCAGATATTTCTGCACCAGTTCCGGGTAATCACGGATGGCTTCGGAGATGGAGCAGAAGATCACGCCGGCCTTGGCCAGTGGCTCTTTGAAGGTGGTCGCCACGGAGACGGAGTCAAACACCGCATCCACCGCAACACCGGCCAGCTTTTCCCGCTCGTGCAGAGGAATGCCCAGCTTTTCGTAGGTGCGCAGCAGTTCCGGATCGACTTCGTCCAGGCTCTGGGGCATGTCTTCCTTGCGCTTGGGGGCTGAGTAGTAGGAAATCGAGTTGTAGTCGATTTTCGGGTAGCCCACGTGCGCCCAGTTCGGTTCGTCCATTTCGAGCCAGCGACGGTAGGCCTTAAGGCGCCACTCCAGCATCCATTCCGGCTCCTTCTTCAGGCCGGAAAGGCGGGCGATGACGTCTTCATTCAGGCCGGGTTCGAACGTGTCGGCTTCTATGTCAGTGACGAAGCCGTGTTCGTATTCCCGTTTGATCAGCTCATTCACCTCTTGGTCGGTGGTCGCCATGATCGTTGCTCCGTTATTCTCTCATCGTGGGCTGGTGCCTTGGTCACCAATCCCGTGCATTCTGGCGAGTGATTATACAATACCAGAGTAAAATAGTCAGGTATTAAATCGGGCTTGCGCTGAGTATACATTAATCAGGGTGATAGCCCCATTTTAACGAGTTCGTGCTGGGTGTGAGCGGGTAGACCTTTCCAAAACTGTCTGCAGCCAGGGATGGCTGCAGTCAAGCCCTACAGGGATGTACTTGCGGGGCGTGTTTTGGAAAGGTCTACCCGCTCACTCCTTTGACCTTCAGTTATTTTCAGGCAAAATCCGTGTCAGATAGCTGAACGCCAGCGATTCCGGCAAATTGTCCGGCTTGGGTATGCGCACCACATGCCCGCTGCCCGGCGCGTATTCCATGGGCTCGCCCTTGCGGTTTTCCATGACATTTGCCGAGAACCGTAGATTGCCGGCGGGATTGATCAGCTCCAGCTGGTCGCCGACGGCGAATTTGTTTTTTACGTCGATGGTCAGCCAGTGGTCGTCCCGCTCAACCACGGTGCCCACCACCTGCTGGGTGCCCAGAAAGGACGAGCCCTGTTCGTAGGTCTGGTATTCCTGGGGCACGTGCCGGCGCAGGAAGCCCTCGGTGTAACCCCGGTTCGACAGGGCTTCGAGCTCGTCCATCATGCCCATGTCGAAGGGCTTGCCGGCCATGGCGTCGTCGATGGCCTTGCGGTAGACCTGGGTGGTGCGTGCTACATAGTAGGTGCTCTTGGTGCGCCCTTCGATCTTTAGTGAGTGAACCCCCATTTTGACCAGTTCCGCCACGTGTTGTACGGCGCGCAGGTCTTTTGAGTTCATGATGTAGGTGCCGTGCTCATCCTCGTAGGCGGGGATGTAGCCGCCGGGGCGGTTGGGTTCTTCCAGCAGGATTTCCTTGGGTTCGAATTCCTGAACGGCGTCGGCCGTGCTGGCGATCAGGTCGCCGGTCTGGTCGTGGCTGTGGGCCACTTCTTTATAGTTCCAGCGGCAGGCGTTGGTGCAGGCGCCCTGGTTGGCGTCCCGGTGGTTCATGTAGCCGGACAGCAGGCAGCGGCCGGAGTAGGCCATGCACAAGGCGCCGTGCACGAACACTTCCAGCTCCATTTCCGGCACTTTTTCGCGGATGGTGCGGATTTCTTCCAGTGCCAGTTCCCGGGACAGGATCACCCGGCTGACGCCCTGGCGGCGCCAGAATTCCACGGTGGCCCAGTTCACGGCGTTGGCCTGTACGGACAAGTGAATAGGCTGGTCCGGCCAGTTTTCCCGCACCAGCATGATCAGCCCCGGGTCGGACATGATCAGTGCATCGGGTTTAAGTTCGACAATCGGCGCCAGATCACGGAGATAGCTACGCACTTTGTCGTTGTGGGGCGCGATGTTGGAAACAAGATAGAACTGCTTGCCCAGCTCGTGGGCACGTTCGATGCCGCCGGCCAGGGCGTTGATGTCCTTGAAGCTGTTGTTGCGCACGCGCAGTGAATAGCGGGGCTGGCCCGCGTACACGGCATCGGCGCCATAGGCAAAGGCGGTTTCAAGGTGTTCGGGGGTGCCGGCGGGTGCAAGCAGTTCCGGGGTGGTCATGGTGTCTCCGGGGTTGGTCAGAACGGGAAAAGCCAGTCGGTTATTATGGAAAACTTCGGGTGCGCTGGGAAGGCGTGACCGATTTTTCATGTCGCCAAAGTATTATTGATTCTTTTCAGCTAACAAGTGTACGCTGATTGCCGTAACTCATAGTCTGCCCGTTTTGATTGCAGGAGGAAAACAGCATGGCAGCAAAGCCTGTAGGGCATGAAATTCCAAAGCGCTCACTGGGCAATAAGGTCAGCACGCTGATTCAGGTGCAGCTTGACCGAGGCAAGGTGGGCGTGGAAACGGTTGCCGGTCAGCTCAATATGAGCCGTTATACGTTGCACAAGAAACTGAAGCAGGAGGGCGTTACCTTTGCTCATCTGTTGGAGCAGGTGCGGCGTGAAAAGGCATTGGCTTACATGAAGGATAAAACCAAGCCGCTGGTGGAAATCGCCGAGCAGCTTGGTTTCTCGGAACTCAGTGCATTCAGCCGGGCGTTCAAGCGCTGGATGGGCACTTCCCCGGCTGAATACCGCTCCGTCAGACTTTCTTGAAGATCAGGGTGGCGTTGGTGCCACCGAAGCCGAAGCTGTTGCTCATCACCAGGTCCAGATTCTGGTTGTCCTGGCGTTCGCGCACGATCGGATAGCCTTCGGCACCTTCATCCAGGTCCTGAATGTTGGCGGATGGCGCCAGGAAGCCTTCACGCTGCATGATCAGGGAGTAGATGGCTTCGTGAACACCTGCCGCGCCCAGGGCGTGGCCACACAGCGGTTTGGTGGAGCTCAGCGGCGGAATCTTGTCGCCGAAGGTTTCCTTCAGAGCCTTCAGCTCCGTGATGTCACCGGCCGGTGTGCTGGTGCCGTGGGTGTTGATGTAGCTGATCTCGCCATCAATATTGGCCATCGCCTGCTTCATGCAGCGAATGGCGCCTTCACCGCTCGGCGCAACCATGTCGGCGCCGTCTGACGTGGCGCCAAAGCCGACGATTTCACCCAGAATGTTTGCGCCGCGTGCTTCGGCATGCTCCAGGGCTTCCAGTGCCAGAACACCACCGCCGCCGGAGATAACGAAGCCGTCGCGGTTGGCGTCGTAGGTGCGTGAAGCCAGTTCCGGGGTGTCGTTGTATTTGGTGGACAGTGCGCCCATGGCATCGAACATCAGGCTCAGGGTCCAGTGGATGTCTTCACCGCCGCCGGCAAACATCACATCCTGGCGGCCCAGGGCAATCTGGTCAGCCGCGTGGCCGATGCAGTGGGCACTGGTGGCACAGGCAGAGGTGATGCCATAGTTAATGCCGGTGATGCCGAAAGCGGTGGCAATGGAGGCGTTGATGGCGCTGCCCATGGTGCGCGGTACCCGGTAGGGGCCCACACGGCGAATGCCTTTCTCCCGCTGGGTGTCGATGGCATCGATCAGCTCAACGGTGGAGGCGCCGCCGGTACCGAACACGATGCCGGTGCTGTTGGCACGGATCTGCTCGTCGGTCAGGCCGGACTGCTCGATGGCTTCTTTCATGGCCAGGTAGGTGTAACCGGAGGCCGGGCACATGAAGCGCCAGAGTTTACGGTCAATCAGTTCCGGCAGGTTCAGATCGATCTTGCCGGTGATGTGACTGCGCAGACCCGCATCTTTCGCTTCCTGGCTGAACGCAATGCCGGAGCGGGACTCTTTCAGGGACTGGGTCACTTCTTTTTGATTGGTGCCAAGGCTGGAGACAATCCCCATGCCAGTAATAACTACGCGACGCATCGTATCAACTCCTAAAAATCATCAGTCGAGGTGAACAGGCCAACCCGAAGGTCCTTGGCGGTGTAGATTTCACGGCCGTCCACTTCCATGCTGGCATCGGCAATCGCCATGGTCAGTTTGCGGCGGATGTGCCGCTTGATGTCGAGGCGATAGGTAACCTTTTTGTTCTCGGGCAATACCTGGCCAAAGAATTTTACCTCACCGGCGCCCAGCGCACGGCCCTTGCCTTTGCCGCCGGTCCAGGCGAGGAAAAAGCCAACCAGCTGCCACATGGCGTCCAGGCCCAGACAGCCGGGCATGACCGGATCGTCTTTGAAGTGGACTTTGAAGAACCACAGGTCCGGGTCAATGTCGAGCTCGGCGACCAGGCTGCCTTTGCCGTAAGCGCCGTCTTCCGCGCCGATGTGGGTGATGCGGTCAAACATCAGCATTTCATCGGTCGGCAGGCGCATGTCGCCCTCGAACAGCTCGCCGTGGCCGCAGCGGATCAGGTCTTGTTTGTCAAAATGGTCAGGATGCATGTTGCCTGTTTCTCTGTTGCAAAATGATTTCCTGATACTTTAACGCCTTTCCGCTTTGGAGCTATTGACCTTTAGTGGATGATTTTGGAGTTGATCAAGTTCAGCCGGGTTTTCCGTCGGCCCGTGGGCGTGCCAGAACGCCGGTATAGCGCACCAGGAACAGCCCGTAGGCCAATACCCACAACAGGGTGCTGGTACCAATACCCGGGTGCCAGGGAATCATGTTCAGGGCTGTGATGACACGAATCACAGCTGCCAGCTGTATGGCCACAAATGCCAGCACCATGCCTTTGGGCAGAACCAGGGGACGGCCGGTATGCCCCAGTGAGACCCGGGCTATCACACCCAGGATGAGGCAGCCGATGGCACCGGTGCCCGCAGCGTGACTCCAGGCGTTGGACGGCCAGTCAGCCAGTAGCGTGCCGGCCAACAGCAGCAGTGCAACCGGCACCCAGAGAATGGAGAGATGCAGGATCCAGAGCAGGGGTTCACGGCGGGCCAGCCAGCCTTTCCAGTTGTAAAGACGCACCAGCATCAGCCCGGCGGCAATTACCGCAACCACGGCAGCCAAGGTATGCCAGCCAGCCAGCAATGTGACCAGCAGGGCGATCATTGAAAACAGTGCAGCCATGTCCAACTGCGGAATCATTTTCACCGTCGAGCCGTCAGGACTGTTCCGGTTAAGCCAGCCGTTCGTGAAAGCCGGGGTGATGCGACCGCCGACAATGCTGATCAGCGCCATGGCCATGACCAGCGCGCCATAGCTGAAGATCATTTCCAGCCGGGTAACAAAACCGATCTGCATGGCCCACAGCAGGCCCAGAACGACCAGGATCATCAGCTGACGCTTCTGCCGCGCCTTGACCACTCGCCAGCCGGCGTCAATCATCACCAGCGGCAGGAATGCCAGGTTTACGCCCTGAACCAGCCAGTCCGGCAGGCCAGCGCCCATAAGTAAAAGCAAACGGCCAGCCAGCCAGACACCCCAGAGCAAAACCAGAGGCCAGCCATGGGTGCGTTCGGTGCCGGTCCAGACGCACACTGCCGTCAGCAGAAAGCCGGCAATGGCTGCGGACAGGAAACCAAACAGCATTTCATGCTGGTGCCAGAACAGACCCGGCATGGCCAGAGGCAGGCTGAAGGCACCGGATACTTCCAACACCCAGAGTGGGATGGTCGCCAGGGTCAGCACTGTCATGGACAGGAAGAAAATCCGGAAGGGGTAGGCGAACAACTGGCCAACGCTGGCGCTGGTCTGTTCGGCGGTAGCGGTATGAGCCGGCATCGGGATCTCCCTTATACATGCATTTAAGTTGTATGTTAAATGTGAAGCCGGACGATCACCATACCTGCTTGGGGGTATTTTGCGTACAATGCCCGACTTAACCAGACTTTGACCGGGAGCCTCTATGAGCGCCTATGTGATTCTCAAGCATCTGCACATGACCACCGCCTACCTGACCATCAGCCTGTTCGCCCTGCGGCTGCTGCTGGACATGGTGGGTAAACCGGGCTGGCGGCAAACACCATTGCGCTGGATTCCCCACGCCAACGACACCGTTTTGCTGGTCACGGCGATCTCATTGCTGTTTGTTGCCGGCTACATCTCGGCCATGCCGGGCTGGATAATCGCCAAAATTCTGTTGCTGGTGGGTTATATTGTCGCAGGCACCTTTGCGATCAAGCCGGCATTCGGCAAACCGGTTCGTATTGCCGGCGCTGTTCTGGCGCTGGTTCAGGTTAGCGCCATTCTCCATCTGGCCATGGCCAAGCCGGTCTTCGGTTAACGGAGCAGAGGCGGGTTAGTCCCGCTTCTCACCCACCTGCCTGCTGAGCTCCTGCAGCTGTTCCTGTACAGCGCGGAGCTGGCGGGCGATTTCATCCCGCTCGTCGTGAGCCTGTTTGGCTTCTTTGGCATTTTGCTCCTCGCTCATCACCTCCAGAATGGCCCCGATCATCATGTTCAGGAACACGAACGCCGTCAGGAAAATGAACGTGAGGTAGTAAAGCCAACTGAGGGGATACACTTCGAGGGTGTCGTACATGACATCGGTCCAATCCTCGAACGTGGCAATGCGGAACAGCGTGAGCATGGAAATGGCCACATCGCCCCACAGGTATTCATCCACTTTGGCGAAAAACATGGAGCCCATGGCCGCATAAATGTAGAAGATGATGAACATCAGCAGGGCAATGTAGCCCATGCGAGGAATGGCCTTGAGCAGCGAATTGATTAGAAATCGCAGCTCCGGTACTACAGAGACCAGACGAAGGACCCGAAATACCCGCAACAAGCGCCCCAGCAAAACCGCCTCGGAATTGTCCAGGGGGATCAGGCTGCCGATCACGACAATGGTGTCGAACACGTTCCAGCCATCCATGAAGAAGCGTTTTTTGTTGGGGCAGGCAACGAAGCGAAACAGGATTTCTGCCAGGAAAAATACAGTAATGGCGGTATCCAGTACGCGCAGGGACCGCTCCACAAACGCCGGTAATTCGTAGGTCTTGGCGCCGATGGTAAGGGCCGACAGGATAATGATGGCAATCACCGCGCCCTGGAACAATTTGCTGGACTCAATACGTTTGAGTTGGTCAAAACTGGTGGCAGGACTCATATCCACAGACATGCACAGGCTCCGGGGTTGATTCAGAGCCGGCAATTCTACGGGTATGGTAAGGCTCAGGGTAGTTTTCTAGAGGTAATAGGCATGGAATTTGTGGAACGCTGGTCGGGTGTGCTGGGTGGTCTGGCCGCCTTGCTGGTTTTGCTGCTGGTCTGGCAGGTTTTCTCCGAAGGGGAGGATCTGGAAGCCCGCGACAGTCGCGGTCGCACACCTTTGATTATCGCTGCCGAAGAAGGCGACGGCGACCGGGTGCGAGACCTGGTGGGCAAGGGCGCGCGGGTGGATGCCGGTGATGATTGTGACTGGACCGCGATGATGCGGGCGGCGTCTCGCGGGCACACCGATATTCTTTCCTACTTGCTGGATCAGGGCGCAGACATCAACCACCAGGAGAAAACCGGTTATACGGCCTTGATGGGGGCGGTCATCAGTAACCGGCCGCAGGCTATTGAACTGCTTCTGGCGCGGGATGCCGACCCCAATCTTCAGGAAACTGAAAAGGGGCAAACGGCATTGATGATGGCGGTGCGCAACCGTACGCCGGAGCTGGTAAGCCTGCTGCTTGAGGCTGGCGCTGATCCCGAGATCAGGAACGATGAAGGCCAGAGTACCAAAGATCTGGCCTTGCAGCTGAGTGCCGGGAAAGAGGGCGTGGGCAGCGATATCCGGCAGATGCTCGGCTGCGAGCCGGAAAGCGCAGACAAAAACTGAGTTTCCCAGGGTTGCTTCAATTGTCGCTTTGTTACAGGCCGGCCCAGAAACTCCGGTTCAGGCCGTATGCGGCAGAACGCCGACATAAATGGCGGCGAAATGGCAGGCGCTGCCGCCAATCACGAACAGATGCCAGATGGCATGCATATAGGGAATGCGGTCAGCCAGGTAAAAGGCCACGCCCAGGGTATAGACCACGCCGCCGGCAATGGTCAGATACAGGGCTGTTTCACTGATGTTGGCAGCAAGGTCCGAGGCGGCAAAGATGATCAGCCAGCCCATGGCGATGTAGATGCCGACCCGGGCCAGCTTGAAGCGGTGTTTGAAGGCGATCTTGAGCGCCACGCCGGCCAGAGCCAGTGACCAGACAACCGCAAACAGCGTCCAGCCGGTGGTGCCGCGCAGATTCACCAGAACAAGAGGGGTGTAGGTGCCGGCAATCAGAAAGAAAATGGCGCAGTGATCGAGCGTTTTGAAGACCGCTCGCCATTTCGGATTACGGGAACCGTGATACAGGGCCGAGGCCAGGTAAAGCAGGGCCAGGGAGGCGCCAAACACGGCAAAGCTGACAATCTTCCAGACATCCCCTTGCCGGCTGGCGCCAATGATGAGGGCAATCGTGCCGACAATGCTGAGCACCGCGCCGATGCTGTGGGTCGCGCTGTTGATCCATTCTTCAATGCGATGATGGATGGAATCGGTCATGGTTGGCGTTGCTGATGTCATAGTGCCCGTTTGTGCCGTTGCCTGGCGTTTTCGATGTTCGCCAGTGCGCGGCAATAAAATAATAAGGTCTTTCAGCGTACAGGTGTACCGTGATTTTGGCTACGGTTGTTTGTAGCTTCATCAGAAAAACTGAATGACCTGTCGGAAAACTTCCGTTTTCCTCTCTGTCACCATGCCGTTAGGCTAACAGCCATTCATGACGGAATTCAGACAAAGGAGATCGCAAGATGGCAAAAGTTCTGGTGCTTTACTACTCGATGTACGGTCATATCGAGACCATGGCCAACACCGTCGCTGAAGGCGCCCGCAGTGTTGAAGGTGCGGATGTGGTTATCAAGCGCGTACCGGAGACCATGGCCGACCAGGCGTTTCTGGATGCCGGCGGCAAGACCGACCAGCAGGCGCCGGTAGCCGATCCGAAAGAACTGGCGGATTACGATGCCATTATCTTCGGTACGCCCACCCGTTTCGGCAACATGGCCGGACAGATGCGTACCTTCCTGGACCAGACAGGCGGTCTGTGGGCTGAAGGCAAGCTGCACGGGAAAATCGGCAGTGTGTTCACCTCCACCGGTACCGGTGGCGGCCAGGAGCACACCATCAGCTCGTTCTGGACCACCCTGGCCCACCACGGCATGGTGCTGGTGCCGCTGGGTTACGGCATTCCGGAGTTTTTCGATATTTCTGAAGTGAACGGTGGCACACCCTACGGTGCCTCCACCATTGCCGGCGGGGACGGGTCGCGTCAGCCCAGCGAAAAGGAAACCGCCATTGCCCGTTTCCAGGGCAAGCACGTAGCCGAATTGGCGGTGAAGCTGCACGGCTGATTGTTGGCAGTCACTGACGTGTTAACTCAGGTTTGAAGCGGCAGGGTAAAACCTGCCGCTTTTTTTGTTGCAACCGCTTGTTAACGGTGTCCGGTTTTCAGGCGTGAAAACGTTGCCGGTACCACGCCCAGCCAGGAGGCCAACTGGTTGTCTGGCACCCGGCGAACCAGCTCCGGGTATTCCTCCAGCAGGATTTGATACCGTTGCGTTGCGGGCATGGTTTGTTTGCGATACTCCCGCATGCTGGTCAATTCTGCGATTTCTTCCGTCAGCACCAGGGCAAATTTCTGCCACCGACCATCGCCGTGGTTCTGGATGGCTGCGCGGAACGCACTGAAATCCGCTACCCACAGTTTTGCCGGCAGGGAGCTGGTGAGGCAAAGGGTGTTACGCACGGTTCGGCTGCGACCAAACACCGGCCATACCAGGTCTCCTTCAGAAAAGAAGTGGTGCACGGCAACCTTGCCAGTGGGAGACTCCCGGAACAGGCGCAGCACACCGGATTCGATCAAATAAACGTTGGTCCATGGCGAGTCATGCTTTTCCAGCGATGTTTCGGCATCGACCTGATGCGGGTGAAAAAGCCGGGCCAGGTCGCCGAGGAAGCAGGCGTCCGGGCCGTCCTGCTTGCCATTCAGGGAAATGCCAAAAGCCCTGCTGAGTCCATTCAGCAAGGCGATATCGGTGGTCGGTGACGTTTCTGGCGGGCGGAACCTGCTGTTCATCGATTGACCCCGGTTGTGTTGATGTGGGTCAATCATACTACCACAATAAGATTTATTTAAAATAAATGTTTATTGTGGGGTCAGTGGCTGGTGCCTTCCTCATAATTGATCTTGTTCCAGACATTGTATTTGCCGGAAGGCTTGTTCATGGGAATGCGCTTTTCCTCCTCCAGCGTGTCTGCGTCGTACACGATAATGGCACCGTCATCATCCCAGATGCTCAGCAACAGTTTCTCGCCGTGGCGGTCGAATTCCACGTGGGCCGCGACCTTGCCTGGCTCCGGCTGCAGGGTTTTGACGATTTCCAGGGTTTGTTTGTCGATGATATGCACCTTGTCGGCGTTCGGGCCGAAAAAGACATCTGCCCATGCGTAGCGGGAGTTCTCGTGGCTGCGCATGAAGAAGCCCGGGCCGTCGGTTTTCAGAGTTTTGATCACTTCCCAGGTGTCCATGTCGATGATGGAAATGGCACCGGCACGGAAGTGTGGCGTGGCCATGACCCGCCGGCCCTCGTATTCCCAGGTAATGCCTGACCCAAGGTGGGGCATGCCGGGCAGGGGCAGTTCGGCGACGGTCTCGCCGGAATCCAGGCTCATGACGATACCATGCTTGCCATCCCGGGCGGCGCCGATCAGATGGTCATAGCCGGGATCAAAGAAAAAGTCGTCCAGCAGGGTGTCGGATTTCATCCTCCGGACCCGGGCCTGTTCGTCCTCCACGGTGATTTCCCAGGCTTCCGGAATGTCTTTCAGGGCAGCGATAAAGCTGTCCCGGGGCGGTGCGGTATACACGGCGCTGACCCGTGAGCTGTCGCCCGCGTCGTTTTCCACCGGGATGAAATCGAGCATTTCCAGGTTGTCGGCATCAAAAAGCACCAGGGTGTGGGGCAGGTAGTTGGCGGCCATCACGTACTGGCCATCGGCCGAGACGGCAATGTTGCGCATGTTGATGCCGGCACGTACCTCGGCCACCACTTCCAGGTTGTAGATGTCGTATTTGGTGATCCAGCCGTCCCGGGAGCCAAAATACACATAGCGGCCTTCCGGGCCGTATTTCGGGCCACCGTGCAGGGCGAAGCGGCTGGGGAAGCGATGGATGGGCTCCATTTTGTCGCCGTCCAGCAGGGTGACGTGGTGATCACCGATTTCCACCACCAGGAACAGGTTCATCAGGTCGTCCACCTCGAACACCGGTTCGTCCGGCAGCGAGCCGTGCGGGTGATTGACGATGCGGCTGTCGCGGATTTCCCTCTCGCCCCAGGTCAGCTCGTGGCTGGGGGGCTGGTAGATGTAGTCGGTCAGGTTGGCTATTTGCTGGTCGTTGAGGGTGTTCTCGTACCCGAGCATCTGGGTGGCGGGCCTCCCTTCACGGATTACTTTTTCCGCTTCGGATTTTTTCAGGCGCCCGAGGTTCTCCGGCAGCAGGGCGGGGCCCATGCCGCCGAGCCGGTCCGGGCCGTGGCAGGCGGCGCATTGCTGCAGGTACAGGTTGTGGGTGTCGTTCTGGTTATTGTCCTGCGCCATCAGTGGGCCGGACAGTGCGGCACTGGCCAGCACGGTGGCGGCCAGCTTGTGGAAAGAGAGTCTGAATGTCACCAGCAACTGCTCCCGGTTAACAATAATGGATGAATCAGGCCGGCCGGCGGCCAGCGTGGGCGGCAGCTGGGCCGGCCAGTGCGCTGTTCCAGCCGGCCTGGGCAGGGCGCGCGAGTTTTTCCGCCAGTTGCACCACTTCGCCGACAATAATCAGGGTTGGCGGCTGGAAATCTTCCCGGTCGATGGTTTCAACCAGATCGTCCAGGGTGGTCACGGTCATGTGTTGCAATGGCGTGGTGCCACGTTCCACCAGCGCTACCGGGCATTTGGCGGAAACGCCGTGGGCGGTCAGTTCTTTTACGATGGTGGGCGCGTTATGCAGGCCCATGTAGAACACCCGGGTCTGGCCAGGGGCGGCGAGGGTCTGCCAGTTCAGCTCCAGGCTCTGGTCGCCCTTGCGGTGGCCGGTGACGAAGGTCACGCTCTGGGAGTAGTCCCGGTGAGTCAGCGGGATGCCGCAGTAGGAGGCGCAGCCAGCGGCGGAGGTAATACCTGGCACGACCTGGAAATCGATGTCGTTTTCCACCAGGAATTCGGCCTCTTCGCCGCCCCGGCCAAAGATGTACGGGTCACCGCCTTTCAGCCGCACTACCCGGCGCTGGCGGGTGGCCAGTTGCACCAGCAGTTCGTTGGTTTCTTCCTGGGGCACATAGTGGCAGCCGCTGGCCTTGCCCACGTGTATGCGTTCGGCGCCGGGGTTCACCAGTTCCATGATCTGGGGCGAGACCAGGCGGTCGTACACCACCGCGTCGGCCTGCTGAATCAGCATCAGGGCGCGCAGGGTCAGCAGGCCCGGGTCGCCGGGGCCGGCACCAACGATGGCTACTTCACCGGGGCGCAGGGGCTGTTCGGCCAGCTGGAACTCCACCAGACATTTTTTCCGTGTGTTGGTATTCATGGTGTGGTTCCTTACAGGTTGTGAACCGGAATTTCGACGGCACCCGCCGCCACCCGCCGTGGCATGTCGTCCATCACGCCGATTTCCTCGTTGGTGAGGTAGCAGCCGGGGTCTTCTTCCCAGAAATCCCGGGAAATGTTGTAGGCCCGCACCCGGGTGTTGCCGTTACAGATGGGCAGGTATTTACACTCGGCGCATCGGCCCTTGACCGGTCGCGGATGCTGACGGAAGCCCTGCATCAGCGGGTCGGTGGTTTCGGACCAGATTTTCGAGAACGGTGTTTCCCGCACGTTGCCCAGGTTGTAGTCCCACCAGAAGGTATCCGGATGCACCACGCCCAGGTTGTCGATATTGGAGATGTTCACGCCGGAGGAATTACCGCCCCAGTTGAGCAGACGCTGCTCCAGAGCCGGTACCTGGTCGGGATAGTATTCTTTCGCCCATTCGATCAGGAAAGGGCCGTCCGCGTCGTTGTTGCCGGTGACGTATTCCCGCTCAATGCCTCGTTTCAGTTCGTCGTGGCAGTGATTGAACAGCAGGGTCATGGCTTCGCGGGTCATGTCGTACCAGGCATCCCGCTTTTTGTTCCGGCCGCCGCGCCCGGAGTAGTTAAGGTGCGAGAGGTAGAACTTGTCGATGTCGTGTTCATCGAGCATTTCCAGCATGGCCGGCAGTTCCGGGTAGTTGTCCTGGGTCAGGGTGAAGCGCAGGCCCACTTTGATGCCGGCCTGCTTGCACAGGGCCACGGCGTGCATGGATTCCTTGAACGCGCCTTTTTTCTGCCGGAATTCGTCGTGGGTGGCTTCCAGGCCGTCGATGCTGATGCCCACGTAGTCATAGCCAACGGCGGCGATCTTGTCGATGTTGTCTTCGGTGATCAGGGTGCCATTGGTGGACAGGCCAACATAAAAGCCCATTTCCTTGGCGCGGTGGGAGATCTCGAAAATGTCCGGGCGCATCAGCGGCTCGCCGCCGGACAGGATCAGCACCGGCACGCCATAGGCCTTGAGGTCGTCCATTACGGTGTAGACTTCGTCGGTGCTCAGCTCGCCCTTGAAATCCACATCGGCGGAAATGGAATAGCAGTGTTTGCAGGTGAGGTTGCAGCGCCGGATCAGGTTCCAGATCACCACCGGGCCGCTGGGCCCGGGCATCGGGCGCACCGGTGCCGGGTTCATCAGGCTTTTGATGTAGCGGGTCATGCGAAACATAGTGTATCTCTCTCATCAGGAGTGGCTTTTGCCTCTCCGGGCGGGCCTTTATCGGCTCTCTGCCCTTAAGCAGCCTTTTGATTAACTATCCCCCCTGGTGCCTTGCCAATCCATACCTTTGATGGAGTATATCGGGGGTACTTTTCTGTCTGTTTCCGTGCTGCTGGCTAGTTTTTATCTGTCTGTTTTCTAAGCCGTAACCCGGTTTTTTTCAGAATCGCCGAGCTGTACAGAATGGTGTGGCCGGAGCAGGCCTCGCCCAGCACGTCGGCAATCTTTCCGGCCTTGTTTTCCACTTCGTCCCGGCTGGTGCCGTGCACCATGGCGAACAGGTTGTAGCTCCAGTAGGGCAGGTGGCGCGGGCGCCGGTAGCAGTGGCTGACAAACGGCAGTTCGCCCACCCGTTCGCCCAGCTCGGCAATGGCGTCGTCCGCCACGTCCCACACGGTCATGCCGTTGAATTGGTAACCCAGCCGGTAGTGATTGGGTACGGCAGCGACCCGGCGAATCACGCCGCTCTCTTGCATGGCCTGGAAGCGCTCAAGTACCTGGTCAGCGCTCATGTTCAGCTGCTCACCCAGCTCGCCCCAGGGATCTGGCACCAGGGGCAGGCCGTTCTGCGTGGCCAGAATCAGCGCCCGGTCCTGTTCACTGAGCGTGGCAGGCTCAGACTTCGAAATGGAGGTGGACATGAAATTCCTGCTCCTTGGGCATGTTGTAGACCGGGTAGCCGGTCAGCTGCTCGATGCGCTCGATGGTCTCGCTGATGCCTTCCGGGGTTTCGGTGGCCAGCACGAACCACATGTTCAGTTCGTGTTCCCGGCGGTAGTTGTGGGCGACTTCCTCGAAGCTGTTGACCTGTTCGGTGACGGTGTCGAAATGTTCGGGAGGAATGCGCATGGCGGCCAGGGTCAGCCCGCCGCCCATTTCACCGGCGTGGAACATGGGGCCAAAGCGGGTCAGCGTGCCGTCGGCCAGCATGGCTTTCAGGTGGTCCAGCAATTCCTGCTCGCCAATACCCAGTTCGCTGGCCACATCCCGGTAAGGGGTGGCGGTCAGGGGCAGGCCGTGTTGCAGGCGGTTGATGATGGCTTTTTCGGTGTCGCTGAAGGCCGGAACGGTGGCCCCTGGTTCCGGCTTTTTGCGGCGTTCAGCCGTGACTGACATAGCGTCCTCCCCGCTGTAGATAGGCTTTGGTACTGAACAGCACTGCGTGGGGAATATCGGTGAGTTGATGGTCTTTGATCAGGGTGTCGAGTTGAGCCAGAACCCGGTCGCGACTGACCCCGTGAATCATGCAGAACAGGTTGTAGGGCCAGTCTGGCAGTTGCCGCGGGCGCTGGTAGCACAGGGTGATGAACGGTATGGATGCCATGGTCTTCCCTAGCTGTGATACCTGTTCATCCGGCACATCCCATACCACCATGGCGTTGGCGTTGTAGCCCAGGGTGCGGTGCTTGACCACCAGCCCCAGGCGTTTAATCAGCCCCTGTTGTTGCCACTGCTCGATGGCAGCCATGACCTGCTGCTCGGTCAGGCCGGTGTTTTCCGCCAGAGTCTGGTAGGGCCGGGGTGTTAACGGCAGGCCGTTTTCGAGTTGCTGGCGCAAACGTAACAAACCCCATGCGCTGATGGAGTCTGTGTTGAATAGAAAGGGTTTGGGCACATGCCCTTTGTGGCTCTGCGGCATGCTCATGAAAGCGCCTCCCAGTCGATTTGGAAACCGAGGTCGATGTGGTAACCCTCAATCATGGGAAGCCGGAGCATGGGCAAGCCCAGTTGTTGTTCCAGCTCGTCAAGGCGGCCTTTGAGTGTGCGTTCATCCGCTGCGGTCATCACGAACCAGAGGTTGTATCGGTGCTCCCGGGCGTAGTTGTGATTCACGCCGGGTGCCAGGTTAATCCGGGCTGCCGCCGCGTCCATTTGCTCGGGCGAGGCAGCCACGGCAGCCAGCAGGCTGGCGCCTGCCTGGCTGTGTTCAAAAACCGGACCGACCCGGCTGAGAACCTTTTGCTCCTTCAGGGCAGCCAGACGCCGGATAACCTCGTTTTCGGTCAGACCCAGGTTCTGGGCCATGGCCTGGTAAGGTCGTTCACACACCGGCAAGCCCCGTTGGTAGCTGTCGATGAGTGCCTTGTCTGCTGCATCCAGTTGCATGGGGTTCTCCTCCGGGCCGGTGGCCGATCAGTACACGTCGTGCTGGGTGTTGTAAGTGTTGAACTTACCGGTCGGGGTGACCATGTAGTCGCCCTTCAGCACCTTCTTCAGCTCGCGTGTTTCATCGTCGACCACAACAATGGCGGAGTTCTTGTCCTGGGTGTTCCAGACAGAGAACCAGACTTCATCGCCCGCCTTGTTGTATTCCGGCTGTACCACCCGCTTGGGGCCTTCGCCCAGGTCTGCCCATTCAGCAATCGGCAGCACTTCGTAGCCGGCATCAAAATCATTGATGTCGAATACCGCGATGCTCTGGCTGATAGCTTCGTTCGGGTTCAGTGCGGTGTCGACCCACAGGTTGTCGGATTCAGGATGGGTCTTCACGAACAGTGAACCACCGCCCTGGCCTTCAACCGTGCGCACCACTTTCCAGGCCTTGTCCGGATGGCCTTCCGGGTCGGTACCGATCATCTGGATGGTGTTGTCACCCAGGTGAGAGGTTGCCCATACCGGACCATGCTCGGGGTCAATGAAGTTGGCGCCACGACCCGGGTGAGGGATCTTGCCAACGTCTACCATGGCTTCCAGGTTACGGTCCTGAGCGTCAACAACGGCAATCTTGTTGGAGTTGTTGGCGGCGGTCAGGAAGTAACGCATGCTCGCATCCCAGCCGCCATCGTGCAGATAGCGGGCGGCATCAATGGTGGTGATGCTCATGTTGTCCAGGTCTTCGTAATTGACCAGCTTGATCTTGCCGGTTTCCTTCACGTTGACGATGAACTCAGGGTGCGCATGGGAGGCCACGATGGCAGCAACACGCGGCTCAGGATGGTATTCCTGCGGGTCTACCGTCATACCACGGGTGCCGACTACCTTCTTCGGCTCCAGGGTCTGGCCATCCATGATTACGAACTGCGGCGGCCAGTAGGTGCCGGCAATGGCCAGCTTGTCTTCCCAGCCCTTGTACTTGGAGGTTTCGACAGAACGCGCTTCCATGCCCACCTTGATCTTGGCCACGGTCTGCGGTTCTTCCGGCCACAGGTCGATCATGTTGATCAGTGCGTCACGGCCGATCACCATCACGTAACGGCCGGAGGCGGACATCCGGGAGATGTGTACTGCGTAACCGGTGTCGATGATTTTCACAACTTCCTTGGAATCGCCGTCGATCAGCGCGATCTGGCCGGCGTCACGCAGGGTGACACTGAAGATGTTCTCCAGGTTCAGGTCGTTCATCTGCTTGGTCGGACGATCTTCCGGCGGCACGATCACTTCCCAGGTTTCCTTCATGTCAGCCAGGCTGAATTCCGGCGGCTGGGGCGGCTCGTGCATGATGTACTTGGCCATCAGTTCCACGGTTTCTTCGTCGAAGTCACCGGAGGTCAGCCAGTTCGGCATACCAGCCGGAGAGCCGTAACTGATAAAGGCTTTCAGGTAATCAATGCCACGCTCCTGGGTAATGTCCGGAGTCAGTGGCTTACCAGTGGCGCCTTTACGCAGTACACCGTGGCAGCCGGCGCAGCGTTCGAAGTAGATCTGCTTGGCTTTTTCAAACTCGGCTTCGGTCAGGTCCGGTGCGCCGGGTGTGCGCACGGACTTGGCTGAGGATGGGTCAACGGTACTGGGCGTACCTTCATAGGCAACGGAAGATTTATCCGCATCTTTCGGGGCGGCCTGGGCGGTCATTACGCCAATAGACGCAAAAGCCACAGCCATGGCCAGGGGCTTGATCATCATTTTAGTTACTCTCATCAGGTTCTCTCCTTGGGGAATCAAGAGCACTCCTAGAGTTCTCTTGTTAGGGATTCTGAACATTGATTAATGTCATATATTTACGACTTTTCAAGCGAGTACCCCTCCATGGGTATATCGAAAGAACACTGGATACCCCTGAATTATTTAAGCAATATCAATGTTCAGGATGTACTGTGGTTACAGCAGCGTAGCCGGTGGTCGGGAGACGGAAAATGAAGGCTCGGTGTGAATCAGTTGGCCCGCTTGTCGGGTTTGTGTTGGCGGTGTGGTTGACGCCGGCGGCTTCGATGGCTGAACTCAACGTGGATGAAGCCGAACTGGAGAATTTTGTCATCCAGGATTGCGGTTCCTGCCATGGACTGACCATGCGCGGCGGCCTGGGGCCGCCCCTGCGTCCGGAAGATCTGGAGCAACTGCCGGCGGAGGCCATTGCGGCCATTATCCGCGAGGGTGTGGATGGCACCGCCATGCCGCCCTGGAAAGCGTTGCTGAGCGATGACGAAATGTTGTGGATCGGCCGGCAGCTGAAGTCCGGCGCGCTGGTTGCCGATGACTGATGACCGGCACACCGAATGCCAAGCCAGGAGAAATTGCCCATGAAACGTTTATTGTTGCCCTTGGCCATTGCCACCACGTTGCTTGCCGGCTGTCAGTCCACGCAGACTCCGGAGCCTGACCAGCTCCGTGGTACCGGTGATCTTGGCCTGATTATCGAGCGGGCAACCGGGTCGGTGCTGGTGGTGGATCATTCCGAATACGAGATTCTCGACCGGGTGGAAGGCCTGGGCGATCTGTCCCACGCCTCGGTGGTTTATTCCCGGGACGCCCGCTACGGCTATGTATTCGGCCGTGATGGCGGCTTGACCAAGGTGGACCTGCTTACAGGCACCATCGACGAGCGGGTGATCCAGTCCGGTAACAGTATTGGTGGCGCCATTTCCCAGGACGGAGAGTATGTGGCGGTGTCCAATTATGAGCCGGGTGGGGTGAACGTGTTTGACAGCGACACCCTGGAAACCGTCGCGGAAATTCCAGCGACCTATGTCAATGAGGAAGGTAAACAGGACCAGTCCAAAACCGTGGGGCTGGTGGATGCGCCGGGCAACCGGTTTGTGTTCTCCCTGTTCGAAGCCGGTGAAATCTGGACGGTGGATATGCTCACCACCCCGCCGGATGTTAGCCGCCATGATGCCGGCGAGGAGCCCTACGATGCCCTGATCACTCCCGATGGCCGTTACTACATTGCCGGGCTTTTCGGTGAAGACGGATTATCAATGATGGATTTGTGGAATCCCGGGCAAGGCGTGCAAACCATCCTTCCGGATTACGGTAAAGGTGAGCAGCGTTTACCGGTATACAAAATGCCGCACCTTGAAGGCTGGGCAATTGCCGACGGTAACGCCTTTGTGCCGGCGGTGGGTCGCCACGAGGTGCTGGTGGCGGACATGGCGGACTGGAGCATGGTGGAGCGCATTCCGGTACAGGGCCAGCCGGTCTTTGTCATGGCCAGCCCGGACAACCGTCAGATCTGGGTGAGCTTCGCCCATCCGAAGAACAATGTGGTGCAGGTGATTGATTCGCAGACCCGGGAAATCATTCGCACGCTCGAGCCGGGCAAGTCTGTGCTGCACATGGAGTTCACTCCACGCGGTGAGGAAGTCTGGGTGTCGTCCCGGGACAGCGACCGGATTACCGTTTACAGCACCCGGACCCTGGAGGAAGTAGCACGCCTGCCGGCCCGGAAACCATCGGGCATTTTCTTCACCAACCGGGCCCATGCGCTGGGTTTGTAGTGTGAAACGCCCCTGGTTGCCAGTGGTACTGGCTGTGCTGGCGACAGCGGGTCCGGTTCGGGCCGAGCCGGTGTTCCGGCTGCACATCGAGACGGATGCCCGGTCCACCACTGTCGCCGCCAACCGCTTGCAGTCGTGGCTGGAGCGGGCAGGTTGCCAGGTGGAGCTGAATTTTAATGAAGATGCCGGGAGCGATCTGGCCTTCCGGTTGGACAGCGAAGGGGAAAGACCGGTTCTGGCCGCCGTGAACCGTGATGGCCGATACCCCGTGCCCGTGTGGGTGACCCGCAAAACCGCCGGCGTTCGGTCAATCGCCGAGCTGGCGGGCCGGGATGTCTCTCTGGTGGACAGCGAAGACGCCCTGGGCCGGGATTTGCCCTTGCAGGCGCTTTCCCGACACGGTGTTCACCCGACCCCGGGGCAGCGGTATGAAGCGGGGGATTTCAGCTCGGCTTTGGGGCTTTTGTTGCACAACAATACCCATGCGGCGGCCTCCGAACTTGGCCTGGTTCGCCCTATGCTGGAAAGTCAGGGACTGGCCATCACCTGGCAGGGCGAGCCGGTGCCCGGAGCCGGCTGGTATCGCCCGGCAACAGCCAATAACAATCCTCTGGCCAAACACTGTACTGATGCGCTGCTAAGTTTGCGGCGCGACCATGACCGACAGATTTTCCGGATTTTCCCGGAGTGGGTGTACCGCTTTGCGGCCCCTGAATCCATTGCAGAAAAGGAAACCCGTCCATGAGCTTTTACCAGCCCGTTGGCAATGAAGTGGAACTGTTCACCGCCGCCGCCGAGAACGGCCTGCCGGTACTGATCAAGGGGCCGACCGGCTGCGGCAAAACGCGGTTCGTCCGGCACATGGCGGAAAGACTGGACCGGCCGGTTTATACCGTGGCCTGTCACGACGACCTGACCGCCTCCGATCTAGTCGGCCGTCACCTGATCGGCCCGGATGGCACCTACTGGCAGGATGGCCCGCTCACCCGCGCCGTGCGCGAAGGTGGTATCTGCTATCTGGATGAGGTGGTGGAAGCCCGCAAGGACACCACGGTGGTATTGCACCCGCTGGCCGATGACCGCCGCGAGCTGCCCATCGAACGCACCGGCGAACTGTTGCAGGCCGCTCCCGGCTTCATGCTGGTGGTGTCTTACAACCCCGGTTATCAAAGCCTGCTCAAAGGCATGAAGCCCAGCACCCGGCAGCGTTTTGTTTCCATGAGTTTCGACTACCCGGAACCGGACGTGGAACTGGGCATCGTTCAGCAGGAGGCGGGCTGTGACGAGGACCTGGCAAAACAGTTGGTTGGTCTGGCGGCCTCCCTGCGCAACCTGAAAGACCACGATCTGGAAGAAGCAGCATCTACCCGTCTGCTGATTCACACCGCACATTTGATCCGCTCCGGTATGCCGCCAGTGGCCGCCTGTCGGGCGGCCATGATCGAACCCTTGTCGGACGATGTCGTGACCGTTAATGCCCTGATGGAGGTGGTGTATGCCGTATTCGGTCAATCCCAAGACTGAAACCGCCGGGGCTTACGTCCCGGTTGTCTGGTACCTGTTGAACCTGCTGGCTTTGCCAATCATTGGTTTTGTGGTGCTGTTGATGATTTCCATGAACGCTCGCCCGGAGCAGGTGGTTCGCCGGGCTCATGCCAAAGCCGGTGTTTATATGTCCATTCTGGGGGCGATACTGATTGGCTCTGGTGTAGGCATTGCCTGGCTCCTTCTGGGCAATACCGGTAACTTCTGGACCTGGGCCATTGTCTGGGCGATTGTTCTGCACACCTCGTTCGTGCTCTGGGGCATGATTGCTCTGGCGCAGGCGATTGGTGGGAAGCCGCCTTATTTTCCGAAAAGCCTGATGTAACTGAAAAGCCCGGTGCGTCAGGGTGGGGGAGGCCTTTCCAAAACTGTGCGGAGCCATGGATGGCGGAGCTCAAGCAACACAGGGACGTGCCGCAAGGAGCGTGTTTTGGAAAGGCCTCCCCCATCCTGGCGCTTGCTCCGTTACTGTCTGCGAACGGTTTTGGGCCCGAGACGAAAGCCGCCTAACCGACCGCGTGAATCCCCGCCAACACGGTAACGACGACCACTGCCCATCCTTGTGTAGCCAGCCTCCAGCCGGCCGGCGCATGCTTCATTTCCATGAAATGGTCCACCAGTAACAGCGCCTTCACCAGCACCAGTGCAAACACCAGCCAGATCAACACCGAGGCATCGGCGCCTGCCTGCATGGCGATAACCGGGGTCATGGTGCACACCATCAAGGCTATATAAACCGCAATCATTGTTGCTTCTCCTTAGGCCAGAACGTAAAGCATGGGAAACAGCACCAGCCAGACCAGGTCCACCATGTGCCAGTAGGAGGCGCCGGACTCCATGCCGTTCATGTCGTCGCCGTTGTAGTCGCCTTTTTTCACCTTAACCGCCAGAACCACCAGGATGATCTGGCCCAGCACCACGTGCATGAAGTGGAAGAAGGTGAGGAAGAAATAGAACATGAAGAAGGTGTCGGTACCCAGATTGTAGCCGTTGGCGTACAGGTTGGCGTATTCCCACAATTTGCCGAAGGTGTAGATGGCGGATGCGGCAATGGCACCCCAGAGCAGGAGTGCGGTGCCGGTTCTGCGTTCTCGTAACCGGTGTACGGACAACGCCACCAGGTAGCTGGCGGTGATCAGGCCGATGGTGTTGATCAGCCCGGTCCAGGGGTGCAGGGCCGCCCGGCCGGCGGAGAAGGTGTCCGGGTCCAGGCTGCGGGCGACGCCGAAACCGATGAACAGAATGCCGAATACCGCCAGTTCCGCGAAGATGAAGAACCAGACGGCGATGTCGCCGGGCAGGTGTTTGCGGGTGGCTTCGCCGGTGTGCGCCATGGCGTGCTCCTATCGGGTCAGGTTCAGGTACAACTTGGGCAGCTGGGCGGGCAGTTGCGTGGGGTCCTTGATCACCACGTAGTTGCTGCTGCCGAACACATAGGGAAGGTATTCGTTCGCTTCTTCGTCGATGGTCACGCAGAACGGCGTCAGCCCTGCCCGATGGGCTTCCTGCACGGCCATACGGGTGTCTTCGACACCGTAGCGGCCTTCGTACAGATCCAGGTCGTTGGGTTTGCCGTCGGTCAGCAGCAGGAGGATTTTCTGGTGCTCCGGCCGGGTTTGCAGCAATTTGATCGACTGGCGGATGGCCGCCCCCATGCGGGTGTAGTAGCCCGGTTCCAGCGCTTCAATGCGGCCCCGGCTGGTGTCGTTGTAGGGCTCGTCAAAGCTTTTGATGTGATGGAAGCGCACATGGTCGCGCCGCCGGGACGAAAAGGCGAACAGGGCGAATGGGTCGCGGCTGGCGGTCAGGGCTTCGCTGAGCAGGGTCAGGCCATCGCGGGCAATGTCGATCACCCGTTGGTGGTTGTTGATGTAGGTGTCGGTGGACAGGGAGATGTCTGCCAGCACCAGGCAGGCCAGGTCCCGCTGGTTCTGTTTGCACTGGCGGAACAGTTTCTGATCCATCTCGCCAATGCCCCGCTTGTGCTGAACGGCCCGTTCCAGGCAGGCATCCAGGTCCAGCTCTTCGCCGTCCAGCTGGCGGCGTTCCCACTGGCGCAGCGGCTTCAGGGCACTGAACTGCCGGCGCAGGGACTGGGCCGGACGTTTCAGGCGTTCCGGCAGGGGCGTGGCCACCGATTCTTTGCTCAACAGAGGTTGCAGGCAGCAGAATTTCTCCCGATAGCCTTGCCGGCGCCAGTCCCATTCGGGCAGGTGAATACCTGGGCCAAGATGCAGGTCGTCGTTTTCTTCCGAGGGCAGGTCGAGGTCGAACTTGATGGCCGAGGAAGCTTCGCGCCGGTCTTGCGACACGGAGATCATGTCCATGTCGTCCGCCACCGCATCGGCGTCGTCTTCCTCGCTGTCGTCACCGGCCCGGTCAACCGGAATGAATTCAGACCAGGAAAACAGGTTTTCCAGACGGAACAGCATCAGGCCCTGGTCTTTGTCGAAGGCATCCACCCGCTCGGCACGGCGGCGCTTGCGCTTTTTGGCCAGGCCGCCGGGTTTGGAGCTGGTGTTGTCATCGCCGATCACCTGGCCATTGAGCTTGCCACGCCCGAGCACCGGGTACAGCCACAGCACGACTGGCCAGGGGTCGGTCAGGGCTTCCGGCAGGTCGGTCACGCTGCCCGGGTGGATCAGTGCCTGGCGGATGGCCTGCTCGCGCCGGGCCTCTTCGCCCGACAGGCTTTCGGGCTTTGGCCGCCATTGCAGGGTGTGTTTGACCAGGCGCTGGTACATCGGCTCCAGGCCCGGCCATTGGGCCAGCACATCCTGAACCATGGCCTGGTTGCCTTCCAGCCAGTTATGGATCTGGATTTCACCCCGGGAAGCCAGGGCCGCCAGCCAAAGATAGAGGTCCCGGTTTACCTTGCGGGACGGGAACAACGCCAGCCGGTCCGGCAGGCGCAGGCTTTCTTCGTCACGCCAGGCCAGCTCGAACTTGCGGTGGGTGCCGGCCAGTTTCTGCAGAAACTTCCGGCGAATCTGGAAGTGACGGGGCTCGGCGGTGACCAGACTCAGGGCCGGGTCACCACCCATGGCGCGGAACAGCACGCCCAGGGTGCGGGCTTCGTCTTTCAGGTGCACGGCGTATTCAGGGAACTCGCCCATGGCCTGGCGGGTGACGTAATCGTGCCATTTCAGTCCGACCCATTCTTCCATTTTTATTCCTCCTTCAGGTGCGTTGCTGGCGCGGGCTGGTGTCCAGCTGGCGCACCGGAATCAAGACGGTTTGCTTGCCCGGTTCACCCGGCTCCCAGGTGAGCAGGGAGCCGTCCGGGTTGTCTTTCTGCACTTCACGGCAGGCGCTCACGCACTGCAGGCACTGGGTGCAGGAAAATTTCGCTCGCTTGTGGCTGCGGGTGGGCAGACGCATGGGGCAGGCGGCATCGCAGGCCTTGGTGCAATCACGGCAGGCGGCTGCGCGTTTGGCGTCGAAGGTCACCACGCGGCTACGGCCGTTGGTCATCCAGGCAATGCTCTGCACCAGACCGAAGGCGCAGCCGTATTTGCAGAACAGATGCCGGGCAAACAGGAAATCAAAGGTAAACACGGCGGTGGCTACGGCCAGGAAAATGGCCGGGTACAGGCCGATCTGGCCGGTAAACAGGTCAATATACAGGGGCATGGGCGGCAGCAGGTACGACAAAAGCGCCAGTGCCCAGGAAAAGCCGATGAGTCCGCACACCAGAATCAGCCCGGCCCAGTGAATGGCCTTGCCGGTATGGCCTTTTTTCAATGCCTCCCAGAGGGTGGGGCGGCCGGTAATGCGGGTCATCAGGTCGTTGATGGTTTCGACCACGGAAAAATGCGGGCACAGCCAACCGCAATACAGGCGCCCCCATTTAAAGGAAATCCAGAGAACAATCGGCACCAGCACCAGAATGGGCATCACAAACCAGAACAGGATCTGGCCGGCAACCTCGGTGGGGGTGCTGTGGGCGACCCAGTCCAGGTTCAGGTTGAACGACAGCGGGAAGCCGAAAAGAATGAACCGTGTTTCGGTCAGGTCGTAACGGAAAATATTGAGCACAGGCGCGAGCAGAAACAGCAGGAAAAAAGCGCTGCGGGTGATCAGGCGCTTCTGCTGAAGAGTGTCCTTCCGGTTGTTAATGTCTTTCGGATTGACGGTTTGCGCATGCACGGAATTGGTCCAGGGTTAAATTGAGTAACGAGCGAATGCCGGAGACGAATGCCGAAGAAGAGCGCCAGGGCCCGAAGGCCCCGGCGGTTCAGCCTGTTCAGGCGTCCTGGGTGGGTGTGCCGCGCACTTCCTCATCCGGGGCAGCCTGGCCCTTGACGAAGAAACTGCCCAGATACACCACCAGACCGGCCATGAAGAAGGCCCCGGCGACGAATCGCATCCAGTAGAACAGGGCGAGCTGGTCCTGGCCCGCCATGAACGACAGGGCGGAGCCGCTTTCGGGAATCCGCTGCAGCCATACCTGCAGGACGCCGGCGGCGGTCAGGAACAGGGTGATAAACACCATGGAGATGGTCATCAGCCAGAAACCCCACATTTCCACAATCTGCGCCGTATTGCTGTTGCCATACGGACGGCCACGCATGATCGGCACCGCGTAGGAAATGATGGTCAGTACGATCATCACGTAGGCGCCGTAGAACGCCATGTGGCCGTGAGCCGCGGTGATCTGGCTGCCGTGGGTGTAGTAGTTCACCGGAGCCAGGGTATGCAGGAAGCCCCATACGCCGGCACCCAGGAAGGCCATCACGGTGGTGCCCATGGCCCATAGCATGGCGGCCTTGTTCGGGTGGTTACGGCGGCGACGGTTGATCATGTTGAAGGCGAACACCACCATCATGAAGAACGGCAGGGGTTCCAGCGCGGAGAACACGGAGCCCAGCCACAGCCAGTACTCGGGCGGCCCGATCCAGAAGAAGTGGTGGCCGGTACCGATGATGCCGGTAATCAGCGCCATGGCGATAATGACGTACAGCCACTTCTCGATCACCTCGCGGTCAACACCGGTCAGCTTGATCAGCACATAGGCCAGGATGGCGCCCATGATCAGTTCCCACACACCTTCAACCCACAGGTGCACCACGAACCACCAGAAATACTTGTCGGTGGCCAGGTTGCTGGGGTTGTAGAAGGAGAACAGCCACAATACCGCCAGACCAAACAGGCCGGTCATCAGCACGATGTTGACCACTGTCTTGCGGCCTTTCAGGGCGGTCATGCCAATGTTGTACAGGAAGGCGACCACCACCACGGCAATACCGATCTTGGTGATCGTGGGTTGTTCAAGGAACTCCCGTCCCATGGTGGGCAACAGCTTGTTCAGCGTGACATCCGCCAGGGTGGCGTAGTCGACGAACAGGTAGCCCAGAATGGTCAGAGTGCCGGCAGCGGCAAAAACCCAGAACAGAATCCATGCCAGTAGCGGGCTGTGCAGCTCGGTCTGGGCCTCTTCCGGTACCAGGTAGTAGGTTGCACCCATAAAGCCGAACAGCAACCAGACAATCAGCAGATTGGTATGCACCATCCGCGCGACGTTGAACGGAATTTCCGGAAACAGGAAATCACCGACAACGTATTGGAGACCCAGAATCAGGCCGAACACAATCTGGCCGGCAAACAGAATCAGGGCGAAGACAAAGTAGGGCATGGCGACCCTTTGAGATTCGTATTTCATATCTGTTCCCTCAGCCTTCGATGTTGGGTGGCCAGTCGTTGTCGTCGATCTTCGATGTCCACTCCAGGAAAGCAGACAGATCATCGATTTCCTGGTCGGTCAGGTTGAAGTCCGGCATCTGCCGGCGGCCCGGAATGTTGGTGGGCATCGAGTTCATCCAGGCCCGCATGTAGGACTTGAAGACTTCTGTGTCGCCACCGCCACGGCGGTCAAACACGTTAGCCAGTTCCGGCGCGAAATACGCACCTTCACCCATGATGGAGTGACAACCCACGCAGTTGTTGTTCTCCCAGAGGTGTTTACCACGAACCACCTCTTCGGTGAGTTCGTTGCGGTTGTCCCGCTCGGGCATGGCCCGTAGTTGTGTGTCAAAAGTCAGAGCCAGGAACAGCAGGACGAAGAAGGCACTTCCCCCCAGATATATGTTCCTGGCCATGCTTTTGGTAAAGCGCTCGGCCATAGGTCTCTCTCCTTGGTTTTTGGAATACCTGACTGCCACACTAGGATATAAACATGCATTAGAAATGCTATTGATGATTATCAAAGAGAAACCGGCATTTCACCATTGCGCCGGGGAGTTACCTCCAGGGGGGTAGGTGCTAGACTTCCATTTTTTCGTATCTGACCTGCTGATTCCGGAGACCCTATGGCTGCCGCCCTGGCGTTGTTGATCAAATTGCTTCCCTTGTACGTCACGGTGGTACTCGGTTGGGTGGCCGGCCGCTTCCTGCAGGCCAGTGGCAAGCACATTGCCGGCATCATGCTGTACATCGTCACCCCGTCGGTGGTGTTCTCTGGCGTTATGGCCGCCCCCCTGAGCACAGAAGTCATCTTGCTGCCGGTGCTGGTGTTCGGTTTGTGCTCTGTCATGGCCCTGACCCATCTGGCCATCGCCCGGCGCTGGCTGTCGGATGGCAGCGCGGCGGTGATTCCGCTGTCGGTGGGTACCGGCAACACCGGCTATTTCGGCATTCCGGTGGCTTTGCTGTTGTTCGGGGAAGAGGGGTTGGCGCTGTATATCGTCTGCATGCTTGGCACCACACTGTTCGAAAACTCCCTGGGCTTTTACCTGGCGGCCCGGGGGAAATACAGTATTCGTGATGCCTTGAAACGGGTGGCGAGACTGCCGTCGGTTTACGCCTTTCTGCTGGCGGTGGTGTTGAACCTCTCGGGCGCGGGTATTCCCGAGACCTTTGTGCCGCTGTTCGACAACCTGCGCGGTGCCTACAGTGTTCTGGGTATGATGATCATCGGCATGGGTATCCTCAGCTTTCGCGGGCTGGCGGGCAACCCCGTGTTCACCGGCCTGGCGTTCTTCGGCAAATTTGTCTCCTGGCCGCTGCTGGCACTGGCTTTCTGGTGGGTGGATGCCAACTGGCTGGGGATCTACGACACCGCCGTTTACCAGGCGATTTTCCTGATCTCCATTACCCCGATCGCCGCCAATACCGTGGTCATTGCCACACTGCTGGACGCCTCGCCCCGGCAGGCGGCGGGGACGACGCTTCTTAGTACGTTGTTTGCCCTGGGATTTATACCGGTGATGATTGCACTGGTGTTTTGACGATTCCGAAGTTAGTCAGTGGGCGGGTAGGGCTTCCCAAAACTGTGCGGAGCCAGGGATGGCGGAGCTCAAGCGACACAAGGATGTGCCGCAAGGAGCGTGTTTTGGGAAGCCCTACCCGCCCACTGACGAGAGGGCAACCACTTAACTCTTCAGAGCCAGAATCCGCCGCGCCCCGTTCAGGACAATCAGCCCCACCACGGTGCCGATAATCAGATCCGGGTAGTTGGAACCGGTCACCGCCACCAGCCCGCCGGCCAGGATGATTCCGAGATTGATGATCACATCATTGGCGGAAAAAATGTAACTGGCCTTCATGTGAGCGCCACCCTTACGGTGTGCGGAAATCAGGTACAGGCAGATGCTGTTGGCAATCAGAGCGACAACCGCCATAGCGATCATCAGCGTGGATTGCGGTTCACTGCCGAACCAGAACCGCCGGCCTACTTCCAGCAACACGCCAAGAGCCAGAATCAACTGCAACACACCGGCCACATGGGCCGCCCGCACCTGCATCTTCACGCTGTGGCCCACGGCGTAGGTCGCCAGGCCATACACGGCGGCATCGGCGAACATGTCCATGGAATCGGCAATCAGGCCGGTGGACTGGGCGAGGATGCCGATGGCCAGTTCGATCACGAACATGGCCGCGTTAATCGCCAGAAGGATTTTCAGGGTGCCGGCCTCTCTGGCCGGATCAATGGCGCTGTTTCGGGCATTTTGGAGGGCTTCAGCGCTGGCCTGTTCCGTGCTCTCCAGCACGGTGCCGAGATTCAGCGGCTGCAGCTTGTCGGTAATAACGCCGGCGTCACCGTCGTGCATAACCGTCAACTCGCGTTGCTGCAGATCAAACGACAGCGCTTTCACGGCGTCTATACCGTCCAGCGCCATGCGAATCATTCGCTCTTCGGATGGGCAATCCATTTTCGGAATGCGGTAGCGGGTCTGCCATTCAGCGGAGGCGGTTTCCGTCAGACCGTTTCTGGGTTCCGGCTCGTTCCGGCTGCTGATGCAGCCGCAGCTGTTTTTGCAGGTGTCGGCCATGGGGCACTCCATTAAATGCATTTGTCACTATTGGAAAACCTTTTAGTAACAATAAGGTCAATAGCTGCATAAGAGAAGGCCGCCCGGTTATATGCTAGAGTCTCGTTTTTCTGACAACGACGGGAGTTTACTGTGCTGGAGCGGCTGCAACGACGACTGGGTTTGCAGACGATACCCGGAATATTCTTTACCTCGGCTGCGGTGGCTATCGTTTTTGTGGCCCTGGCGGTGCCTTTTGACAAGCAGGTGGCGGATGCCTTCGGCGTGCTGACCGGCTGGGTGGCCCGCAACCTTGGCTGGTTCTATATTCTTTCTGTTTCTTCCCTGCTGATTTTTCTGTTTGGTTTGGCCGTCAGCCGGTATGGCAGTATCCGGCTGGGCAGCGACGACAGCCGGCCGGACTATTCCAATCTCACCTGGTTCACCATGCTGTTTGCCGCCGGCATTGGCACCATACTGATGTTCTGGGGTGTGGCCGAACCGGTGTCGCATTTCGCCAGCCCACCGTTTGACGGCGTGCAGCCACGCACGGAACAGGCGGCCACCGATGCCATGACCATCAGCCTGTACCATTTCGGCCTGCACACCTGGACCATCTTCGCCATGCCTGGCCTGGCCATCGGCTATTTTGCCTACCGGCATGATCTGCCCATGCGCATCAGCAGCCTGTTCTACCCGGTGCTGGGCGAACGCACGTTCGGACCGCTGGGCTGGGCCATTGATGTGATTGCCGTGCTGGGCACACTGTTTGGTGTGGCGACCTCTCTGGGGCTGGGCACGCTGCAGTTGAACAGCGGGCTGAATTATTTGTTCGGTGTGCCTTCCAATGGCTTCGTACAGGTGGTGCTGATTACGGTGATCGCTTCGATTGCAGCCGTCTCGGTGGCGCTCGGGCTGGATAACGGCGTGCGCCGGCTGTCGCAGCTGAACATTGTGCTGGCCATCACCCTGATTTTGTTCGTGGCCGCCGTGGGGCCCACCATTTTCATTGCCGAGGGCATGGTGCAAAGCATCGGTGATTATTTCGATGCCCTGCCGTGGCTGGCGTTCTGGACAGAAACCTTCAAGGAAACGGACTGGCAGCGCCAGTGGACGCTGTTCTACTGGGCCTGGACCATTTCCTGGGCGCCCTATGTGGGCATCTTTATCGCCCGGATTTCCCGGGGCCGGACCATTCGAGAGTTCGTGGCCGGCGTACTGTTTGCGCCCACGGCGTTCACGCTGGTCTGGTTCGGGGTGTTTGGGCTGTCGGCGATTTCCGTGGAGAACAGTGGTGCGGTGGCGCTGGCCAGCCAGGTGGAGCAGGACCCGTCCGTGGCGATTTTTGCCTTCCTGGAGGCCTTCCCGCTGGCGGAAGTGGCGTCTGCCCTGAGTGTGGTGATCATCGTGATTTTCTTCACCACTTCATCGGATTCGGCGTCTCTGGTGATCGATATGCTGACCCGCCGGGAGGAGCAGCCTTCGCTGGTACGCCAGCGGATTTTCTGGGCGGCGGCCCAGGGTGTGGTGGCCGCAACGCTGTTGCTGGCCGGTGGCCTTGAGGCCCTGCAGAACGTGATCACCTCGCTGGGGCTGCCGTTCTGTCTGCTACTGTTGTTTATGGCGGTGTCCCTGTTCCGCGCCCTGCGGGCGGATTACCGGGGTTACGATGTGACAGACCTGGTGAAAGGGCGGGCCTTCCCGGAGGTGGAAGCCGTCGAGAGCGAACCGAAACGGGAGAATGAGTATGTACCGGAAGCTGTTAATCGCGATTGATCCGGAAGACGATCACGAAGGCAAACGGGCGCTGGAAGCTGGCCTGAACCTCCTGGATGAAGACGGTGAGCTGCACCTGGCCAGTGTGTATAACCCCGGTGGTGGCGGTTTTTTCCCGCACGTGACCGAGGATGCGCCGGAGGACAGGGAAGCCGAGGTGCACAAGAAGCTGGATTTGCTGGTGCGCAAATACCTGCCGATGAACCGGGACGCTACCATGCACGTGGTGGCCGGCAATATTGGCGAGAAGCTGGTGGCCCTGGCCGGCCAGCTGTGTGTGGACTTACTGGTGTTGGTGTCCCGGGGCAGTGGTAGCCCCTGGCATTTGCGCAAGGCCACCGTGGAGTATGCCTCGGTGAATGCTCCCTGTACCGTGCTGGTGCTGCCGTCACTGGAAAAGGCGGATGGTGAGGCTGAGGCAACCGAGGATAAGCCCGATAGCTAATCGAACAGAGACAGCTGGTTGGTCTGAGCGCTGCCGGCTGTCTTCCCTCTTGTGTTGCCGGATGGTCGGCGGGGTGCCCCTTTGCGGCTGCCGTGCCGCATCAGTACCCGGTCGGTTTCCGGCCCGCTGACGTGTTGTTTGCGAAATTCTCCAATGGCTTTACGTGCGGCCCGGGCGGCCTGTTCGTGGTCACAGACCGGCAGGGTATAGGTGTTGCCGCCATAGCGTTGCTTTTGCGCGGGCGTCATCAGCCAGGGCGTATGAATCATGCCGGCGGGCACGCCGGCCAGCTCTGGTAGCCAGCGGCGGATGAACTCGCCCTCCGGATCCAGCTTTTGGCTTTGCGTCACCGGGTTGTAGATGCGCAAGGCATTGATGCCGGTCAGGCCCGACTGCATCTGTGCCTGGGGATAATGGATGCCCGGTTCAAAGTCGGTGAACAGGCGTGCGAGGTGGAGCGCTGGTTCGCGCCAGTGCAGCCAGAGCTGATAACTGGCCACCGCCATCAGCATGGCGCGCATCCGGAAATTCAGCCAGCCAGTGTGCCGCAGGCTGCGCATGCAGGCGTCCACCAGTGGCCAGCCGGTCTGGCCTTCCTGCCAGCGTTGTAACCGTTCCGTGTCGTTTGGCGCGGCTTTCAGGTGCTCCAGTTGCCGGTGCATGGCGCGGAATTCCAGCTCCGGTTCGTCTTCCAGCTTTTGTATGAAATGGCAATGCCAGTGCAGCCGGGAGCGAAAGCTGGTCAGGCTTTTTTGTTTGCGAGGCAGGGAACTGCGATGTTGGCCGGTGGCCTTCGTCTGCTGATAAATGTCGCGCAGGCTGACGGTGCCATGGGCAATATGCGGGCTCAGCCTCGAGCAGGCCCTCACCGCCGTGTTCGGGCTGGAGATGTTGTATTGGTAACCCACGCAACGGCGGTCCAGAAACGAGGCCAGCAGCTTCTCGCCCCGGGCGCTACCGCCGGATTGTCGGTCCGGGCAATCCGGGCCATGGAGCGAAGGCGGCGCCTGCCAGTCCGTGGTCTGAAGGCCGGTTGGTAAGGGTGGTAAGGCGTTCGGGGCCGGTAGTTGCGGGGCCTTGATCAGCTCTGACCAGTAGCGATCCCAGTGATCCCGATTGGTCAGCCGGCGAACCACCCCGAAAGTCTGCCATTCCCTGAATTCGACCCCCGCTTCCTGGCACCAGCGAATAACCGATCTGTCCCGCTCGAACGTCCACTGCCCGCCGGTTTCCTGATGGCTCAAGACCCGGTTGATGCCGTGCTCCGCTTTCAACTGAGCAAGCAGGCCGGTCACCGGGCCGGTCATCACCAGCAAGTCCGAGCCTCGCCGGCGCAGCTGATTCTGGAGTTCCCTGAGTGAATCGTCGATAAACTCCCACTGGCGGGCGGACGTGTCTGGCTGTTGCCAGTATTCCGGTTCAATCACGTAAAGGGAAATCACCGGCTCTCCGAGCCGGGCTGCCGCATGCAAGGGGCCGTGATCGTGTACCCGTAAATCCCGTTTGTACCAGACAAGGGTGGTCATGCCAGGCTTCTCCGCGCTGAACGCCGGCAGCGCTCGCTGCAATAACGAACGTTAGGCCAGTCCCGCGCCCATTTCTTACGCCAGTTGAATGGGCGCTGGCATACCGGGCATTGTTTGCTGGGCAAGTGGGGCTTCTTGTGGCTCACGATCGGTTGCTGGTAGTGGTGATCAAAAGAGATCAGTAATGATCGATAGTGTAATGGAACTACGTCGGCCCCGGCCATCAGGATCAGCGCCGGCGCCCTCAGGTTCCGGTGTGCTCCCTGGACAGCCGTGCGAGATCTTCACTAATGGCTTGTGCGGACAGGTCCGGTCGCATGAGCAGTCTGGCCCGGCCCTGGTGGTCGAACACGTAAACGGCGCTGCTGTGGGAGACGTTGTAGTTGCCGTTCTCATCTGGCTCGTCATAGCCGAAGGTGGTGCGGTAGCGCTTGCTGAGTGCGCGTAGTTGCGCCTCGGTGCCGGTCAGGCCGGTGACGTGCTCGCCAAAGAAATTCACATAGCTGGCCAGTCGCTCGGGCGTATCCCGTTTCGGGTCCACGCTGACAAACAGCACTTCCACTTGTTCGCGTTTTGCTTCGGGTAACTGATTGATGGCCACGCGCAGCCGTGCGAGGGTATCCGGGCACACGTCCGGACAGGAGGTGAAACCGAAATACAGCAGGCGAAGCTGGCCGGCGGAGTCCGAGGCGGTGACTGTCTGGCCGTTGGTGCCGGTGAGCTCAAACGCCAGCTCCGGCATCAACCCGCTGATGTCCTTGCCATGCCAGGGTTGATTATTGCCGCAGCCTGCCAGTAAGGCCAAGGCGGCCAGCAGTGCCGCCAGTCCGGTTTTCATGAAACACCTCCATTCACCAGCGATCGGGGCTGGCCCGGGTGTGGCCGTGGCGTATCGGCGTGCATGGCCCGGCGCAGCAGAATCAGAATACCCAGAATGCTCATCATCGCCGGTGGTATCCAGGTTAGCAGTCCGCCCAGCAACTGGTCGGTTTCCGGTGCCAGTGGCCAGGCCCGGCCGCAGACTTCGTAAACGTCATACACCATGTCCCGGGAAAATACGATCCAGGCGCCCAGAATCATCTGTGGCAGCGCCACCAGTGCCAGTATGAGGATGCGTTTGCCATAGCCCAGTGCCGTGGTTTTCGCTGGTGAGCGCGGGTCAAACATCAGCCACCAGAACAGCAGGCCGTCCAGCAGCATGCTCCAGTTCATCAGCCAGTAAAGATCCCGGGACAGCATGGCGTCGAAATGCACGGCGGGCCAGAGCCAGAAGTAAATCAGGCCGACAAACAGCACCGCCGCGATCACCGGCTGTTGCAGCAGCCGGTACAGCCAGGCAACGGGCGCCAGCCAGGGTTTGTTGGCCAGCCCGAGTGCCCGGTACCAGAAGCGGAAGATTGGTAGCGGGTTGGACAGGGCAATAAGGAACGGGCCGAGGTGGTGCAGGATCAGGTGCTGGCCCCGATGTACGAAAAACATGTACTGGGAGAAGTAATCGAAGCGGGTCTGCATGACTCCATAGCAGAGCAGAACGCCCAGGGTGAAGGCCACAATGCGCACTGGCCCCGGTTGCTGGTCGGGCGCCATACGTAACAGCGCAATACCGTAGCCCGCCAGTACCAGTACAAAGGCAAGTATGGTCAGCGGCGAATAATCATAGGGAAGAAGAGCGCTGGCATCTGGCATGGGCACCACTTGGCAGTTGCAGTCGAAGAAGTTTTTGTTGTTCTGTGCAAGTGCTCAATGTTCTCTTGAGTGTTGACCTGAACCCTGCGGATTGCAAGCCGATCCCGGGCTTAGAGTGTGTCAATATTCGCCAGCAGGTATTCGGCCCGCGCTAGCAGTGCCTGGCGCCTTTCCGGCTTCTGGCGGTCCCAGTTGCGATACATCATGCCCATGCGAGGGTTGTTGGCGAAATCGTCCCGGTGCCGGTCAATGAAATGCCAGTACAGGGCGTTGAACGGGCAGGCGTTGTCGCCAGTGGCGTCCTGCACCTTGTAGTGGCAATGCTTGCAGTGGTCCGACATGCGCTGGATGTACTTGCCACTGGCGGCGTAGGGCTTGGAGCCCAGGTAGCCGCCATCGGCATGCATCACCATGCCCAATACGTTGGGCAGCTCCACCCAGTCGTAGGCATCGGCGTAGACGGCCAGGTACCAGTCGCAAATCTCCTCGGGTTTGATGCCGGCCAGCAGGGCGAAATTGCCAGTGACCATCAGCCGCTGGATGTGATGGGCGTAGGCGTTGCGCTGGGTGGCGTCGATGGCCTTGTGCATGCAGCGCATTTTGGTGTCCCCGGTCCAGTAAAACCAGGGCAGGCTGCGGCTATTGCCCAGCCGGTTTTCCCGGGCATAGCCGGGCATGTTCAGCCAGTAGATGCCCCGGACGAACTCGCGCCAGCCCAGGATCTGGCGAATAAAGCCCTCCACGGCATTGAGCGGTGCGCGTCCGGAATACCAGGCCTGGGCGGCGGCCTCGCAGACGGTTAACGGGTCCAGCAGGCCGCAGTTGATATACGGTGAGAGGATGGAATGGAACAGCCAGTCCTCGTTGTCGGAGATGGCGTCCTGGTAATCCCCGAAACAGGGCAGGCCAAAGTCGAGGAAATGCTCCAAGGCGGCCTGGGCGTTTTCGGCCGTGACCGCAAAGTGGAAGTCGTCGGTGGTGCCGAAGTGATCGGCGAAGAGGGTGTCCACCAGCTCGATCACCTCCCGGGTAATGGTATCCGGCTCCATCCGAAACGGGGCGGGCGCCGGCGGTTTGCCGCTCCACTTTTTCCGGTTGTCGGCATCGAAGTTCCACTGGCCACCTTCCGGATCGCCGTCCGGGGTCATCAGCAGGCCGGTTTTTCGGCGCATCTCCCGGTAGAAAAAATCCATGCGCAGCTGTTTGCGGCCCTTGGCCCAGCTGGCAAATTCGTCCTTGCTGGCGATAAAGCGGGTGTCCGGGCGAATCTCCACCGGCACGCCCAGGCGCTCGGGCCACTGCTGGATCTGTTCGTGCAGGCACCATTCGCCGCATTCGGTGGTGATCACCCGTTCGAAGTCGCGGTTGACCAACTGGTCGGCAAGTACGGCTTCGAGGGTCTGGTGCGGGTTGTCTGGGTGGTAGTGCTGGTAATGCACCCGCCAGCCTTGGTCACGCAACTGATCGGCAAAATGCCGCATGGCGCTGAACAGCAGCACCAGTTTTTTCTTGTGGTGGTTGGTGTAGCCGGCCTCCTCGGCCACTTCCGCCATGACAATCCGGTCCCGTGTTTTGTCGGCGTTTTCCAGGGCAGACAGCTCCGGGGACAGCTGGTCGCCGAGAACAAGAATCAGGTTGGCCATGGCCGGCTCCGTTTCAGGTTTATCCTTTGGGGTTATCCACAAGAGGTACGCACAATACGCCATGGGCGCAAGGGTGGTTCAGTGCACAAACTGGTACACTGCCGTGATTCGAATCAATCGATCAAGCGTGCCGGTCAGGCATAATGCCCGCCTTCCCGCACGCCGATATTATTTACGTTCAGAGTGTTAACTATGGCCTCCGATACCGCTGCTAACGCACATACTGTTGAACTGCCCGAATTCATCTGGGATGAGAACCTGATCCGCCGCTATGACTTGAGCGGCCCACGCTACACCTCTTATCCCACGGCGGTGGAGTTCAATCGCGACTATTCCGTGGAAGACATGGTGAAAGCGGCCGGGCGCAGCAAGGCCGCCGGTGGCCCGATCTCCCTGTATACCCATCTGCCGTTCTGTGCGCACCTGTGCTACTACTGCGCCTGCAACAAGGTGATCACTAAAAAGCGCGATAAGGCCATGCCTTATGTGGAACGCCTGCTGAAAGAGGCCGCCATCCAGGCGAAATTGTTCGGTGCCGACCGGCCGGTGAAACAGCTGCACTGGGGCGGCGGCACACCAACCTTCCTGCCCAAGGATGTGATGCAGCACCTGATGGCCGGCTACGGCGAGCTGTTCAATCTGCAGTCCGGCGATGACCACGACTACAGCGTGGAGATTGATCCGCGGGAAGTGGACCAGGACACCCTGCCCACCCTGTGGGATCTGGGCTTCAACCGCATCAGCCTGGGGGTTCAGGATGTGAACCCGGAAGTGCAGAAGGCGGTGAACCGTATCCAGCCCCAGGACATGACCCAGGGCGTGCTGGATGAAGCTCGGCGCATCGGTTTCCAGTCCATCAACCTGGATCTGATTTACGGGCTGCCGTACCAGACCCCGGAAAGCTTCGCTGAAACCCTGGAAGAGGTGATCCGCATGTCGCCGGACCGGCTGTCCGTGTTCAGTTACGCGCACCTGCCGGACCGTTTCTATCCGCAGACCCGCATCCAGGCGGAGACCCTGCCCAGCCCGCAGCAGAAACTGACCATCCTGCACAACACCATCAACCGTCTGCTGGAGGCCGGTTACGAGTACATCGGCATGGACCACTTCGCCAAGCCGGACGACAGCCTGGCGGTGGCCCAGCGCGAAGGTCGCCTGCACCGGAACTTCCAGGGCTATACCACCCATTCGGATTGCGATCTGGTGTCACTGGGCGTGTCGGCCATTGGCCAGACCGACGATGCCTATTTCCAGAACAACCATGACCTGGAAGCCTGGGAGAAGTCCATCGATGCCGGCCAGCTGGCCATCATCCGGGGCGTGAACCTGACCCGGGATGACCGCATCCGCCGCTGGGTGATCGGTCAGTTGATCTGCCAGTTCCGGCTGGATCGCCAGCAGTTTGCCGACCAGTGGGGTGAGAACTTCGACCGCTATTTCGCCGACGAGCTGCAGCGCCTGAAGCCGATGATGGAAGACGAGCTGATTGGTGATGATGGTCGGCTGCTGCAGGTGCAGCCCGCTGGGCGTCTGCTGATTCGTGCGATCTGCCAGATCTTCGATCTGTACCGCAAGGAAGGCGCCAGCCAGCGCTTCTCGCGCATTATCTGAAGACCTGTCGGTGCAGCCGGTTCCGGGAGGTATTTCGGGCCCGGCTGCCATCGTTTATTTGATTTTTGGCGGTTTGTCGGCCACTTCCCGGGCCTGGGTGCGCCACTTCAGTTTGATCTCCACTTCCTGCTTGTCCCCCTCGTCGCTGGCCCGGACCCCGACTTCCAGTAACTTGCCTGGCGTGAGCCGCAGACATCCTTCCTCCTCCTGGAACTCGAGTTCGCCTTTTTTGATGGCCTTGCCCAGGGTTTCCAGTAACTCCCGGGTTGTCTGGCGGTCCAGCAGCGAGTCGTGGCTGAATTTCGTTTTGGACTTCACTGTTGAGCTCCTTTCGGATGAAACACTTTGGCCCGAGGGTAGTCGCAGCTGATACCAACCACGCCGCGCTTTTTGTCGATCAGGGTGGCACCGATGCCATAACCATCCAGCCCTTCGCGGCTGCGGGAGTGCGCGTCCAGGGTGATGTCGGCTTCAATGTGTACCAGCCCGTTTTTCAGGGCAATGCGTTGGCCGTGATGCTGGTTGATGTGCCCGTGCACGAGCACATGAATGCCGGCCTTGCGGGTGGCTTTGGCACCCCTTGGCGTCAGGGGTAAATCGGCCTTGCGATACTTGGTGCGGAAGACGTTGGCCAGCGGGCTGTAGTAGAAGTTGAACAGGTTCTGGGTCATCAGGTTCTTCTTGAACGCCTTGTTGGCGTGCTTGATACCCTGTTTTGCCAGCAGCTCGGCCATGTGGTCGTCCAGGCCGGCGTGCAGAAACAAAAAGGAGCCATTTTTCTTCAGCAACCGCATTTTTTTGAAGAACCAGCTGAATTCCCCACGGTTGCCGAGAAACAGCGAACGGCATTTGATGGCGGCCGCGTAAACCTGCTGCAAAGACAGACCGGCATCGGCGCATTCCTGTTCGAACGTATCGACTTTTTTGCGCATTTTCCGGGTTTCCCGGTCGATGCCTTCGGCGGTGAGAAAGCCGGCGGCAAAATAGGGGAAACGGTCGAACCAGGTATCATCCGGAAACAGCAGAGCCCGGCAGGCGTTTTCGTCGGGCATGCCTGACTGCCAGCGGGTGTTGGCCAGGTATTGGTCAAACACCTCCCGGAACAGCGGGATGACTTTCTTGCCCATGCGCACGAACAGGTGCTGGCTACCCACATCGTTTTCCCGCTCCAGACTGAGCAGGCCCATTAATAACCGCAGGTCGTGATTGCCGGCCAGCAGGGTGACGTCTGCATTCAGCCTGTACAGGTGCGCCAGGCTGCGCAGCATGGCCAGGTTGCTGGGGCCCTTGTCCAGACAATCGCCGCCGATGATGATTCCGGTTTTTTTGCCGGCTTTGCTGAGCTTGTAATCGCACAGATTGGGGCCCACACGCTTGGCCACGCCGGCAGCAATCAGAGAGGCCTCGAAGGCCTCGGCATCTGCATGGGGATCGGAAATAAACACGGTCGGGCGGGATGGCCAGCGAAAATCCCGTTTGCTGGCCCGGTGCCGGAATGTGAGCAGGGCGTCGTCGGCATTGACCGACCCCGGCTCGTCTGGCCAGCTCTGCCACTGCTCTGGCAGTCGGTCGGCAATGGCCGAGTGATAGGTGGGTTTGCCGATCCGGGGGATAACAGTCTGGGCAGCCATGGTGTCTGGATTCTAGTCGATGGGGTCCGGGGCCTGGCGTTGCTTCCAGTTGCCGAACAGGCGGGCCCACCCGTGGTGCTGTTTTTCGAACACAACCGGATGGCCATGAAACATGCTGAGCCGTTTAATATCGCTGAACTTTATGACATTTAAATAATAGCTCGCGTGGCGGATGGAGGCGCCATGCCCGACAATCAATTGAACACCCTGGTCTGCATCGAAAACCGGCAGGGCTTTCAGGTGTGTTGCTACCCGTTGGCCGGCTTCGAGGTGGCTTTCCGCGCCCTCAAACGGCAGGCGGAACTGGCTGTCGGATTTCCAGTTGTCGGGCAAGGGATCAAGACGGGGATCGCGTTCGACAATGGCTTCGATTTCGCTGACCGAAAGGTTGGCGAGCGCACCGACACTGCGTTCACACAGGGCAGACACGCTTTGTACTCGCATGGGGTCCGGGCAAAGGTCCTGCAGCACTTGCCGGTAGATTTCGGCGGTTTGCCAGGCTCTTAGCAGCGTGGAGCAATGGATAACCGGCTCCGGTTGATAGCCGCTTTGCGCTAGCCAGTCGGCGAACTGTTGGGCCTGACCGCGCACTTCGGCCTCACCCTCGCCGGTCAGGGGGTGCGGCTGCAGCGCGCTCGGGGTATCGGGCTGTTGGTGGTATTGCCCGTGCCGGATGAAGGCCAGCGCCGCCATTACAACAACCCTCGGATTTTCAGCAGCTCAACGGCGCGGCCGAAATCCACCCGGCCCGTTATCCGCCAGACGGTCACACCGGACAGGTTGCTGGCGTAGGCCTCGCGCGAGCGGGCCTTCTCCGGTGGGAAGAGGCCGTTCGCATCCTGGAAAAACGGCCCGGGGCTTTTGCGCAGGCCATCCAGGGCCTCGGCAATGGCGTCGGCTGGCAGTGCCTGCAGGGCTGTTTCAGCGGGTGACTCCAGTGACCAGTCCAGCAGCACCAGATGCTTCAGGGTGCCGGAAAGCTCAATCTTGCCGGCGCCATAGTACTCCGGAATGGGCACATCGTACTTTTGCTCAATGTCCCAGAGTGCCTGCTCCGGCAGATTGGCAAACCGGTGTTGTTCCGGCTCCGGCAGAATGGACACCAGGCGCCGGGAATGCAGCAGGGTGCCCGGATTGACCCGGGGGTGTTTGGCAACGCCGAGCACCCGCGTGGTGCTGTTATCCGGGCGAAACAGAATCCGGTCATTGGACAGAAACCGCGCCTGTTCGGTTTCCAGAGCCTTGAGCATCAGGGTGGATTTGCCACCCCCGGAATTGGCGGCGATAGCCGTAGTCTGGCCATTGCAAGTGAGCGCGGCGGCATGGCCGAGCAAATAATCCTGCTGCTGGTAGTGGTTGAGAAACTGGTTGTTGACGAAATTCACCACCTGCGAGTGGTTGGCCTGCAACTCGCCGAACACCATCAGATCGGTCAGCGACTGAAACATCACCATGCCGGTGCGCACCTTGTGGATCCAGCGGCCGTCCGGCGTGTCCACATAAGCCTCTTTCAGCCCCAGCGGGCTTGGTTTTTTTCGTTGCACGGATGTCCATTGCGCGCCACAGGTATCCGCTGGCTGGTCGAGCAGAAATATCGACCGCTCGGCGGTGTTGGACGGCGTTGACTGAGGGCTGTCCGGCCAGGCGAGCCCCGAATAATAGTGGGCCAGATAATCCAGAATGGCGCGATTATCCGCGTGCAGCCGGAAACGGATGCCCTTAAAGGCCAGAGTCAGCTGTTCACGACAGGTGCGTTTCGCCCGGCTTATGGCCTCGGCGTTAAAAATATCGATCATGCGGATGTCCGTAAGGTTTCCAGAGCATGGTGGCACAGCTTTTCAGCGGCATCGATGCCGCATCCCTTGAGGGCGCCACTGAAGCCGCCAAAGGCCGAGACTTCGAACACCACCGGGCCCTGTTCGGTCAGGGCAATATCGACGGTGGTCATGCTCAGGTCAAAGCAGGCCTGAGCCTTGCTGCCCAGTTCGATCAGCTCCGGTGGGGCGTCATAATTCCGGTACTTGCCGCCACTGTGGATGGTGGTGTTCCAGGCACCGGCGTCGCCGACCCGGGCATAGGTGCACAGGTATTCACCGCCGAGAAACACCATGCCAAGGTCCTGCCCGCCCAGCTCGGCGAACTGTTGCAGATAAAACAGTCCGTGTTCGACCTTGAAGGCGTTCAGTTTGTCGGTGTTAGCGGACTCACCATCGCTGGCATCCAGCACCACCATGCCACGGGCCTTGGTGGAATAAAGCGGTTTGAGGATGGCCTTGCCGAACTGGTTAACGATGCCCAGCGCGGCGTCTGTGCTTTCGGTTACCCGGGTGGCGGGCATCGGGATGCCGGCCCGGGCCAGGGCAGCGGTGCCTTCCAGCCGGTTAAGCAGGCGGCCGACCTGGCTCGGGCGACTGAAACACGGCACGCCGTCTTTTTCCAGTTGGCTTAGCATTCGCACCCGGTCATCGGCGGCGGGCGAGTAGATCTCGCTGATTTTCTTGATGATCACGCCGTCCAGCTCGTTCAGCACCAGGTCCCGGTAATGCAGCCGGCCGCTGGCCAGTTCCAGTACCACCTCGGCCATGTCGACCACACAGCGGAAGCCGGTCAGCCGTTGCAGGTGGTCGGCCAGCACTTCGGTGGACCACTTGCCGGGTGTGCCTATCACGGCAATCCGTTTCTCAATCACTGAATATTTCCTCCAGGGGTAGCTGGTACCGGGGCAGAGCATCCACCGGTAACTGTGCCACGGCTTCCAGTAAATAGCGCGCCCGGAAGGCCAGTTTTTCGGCAAATTTCCGGTCGTAAATAAAACGGGTAGACGTGGCGAATGAACGGGCCAGGGCAATGGCCAGGCGCAGGTCGAAGGTGTCGTCTTCGCGGCTGCGGGCAAAGCGCCGGGCGAACCGATACAGCTGGCGCACCAACTCCATCATCCGTGCCCGGCGAGCCGCCTCGACAACCGGCATACGGTACACGGAAACCATCAGCACGGAGATGTCCTGCACATAGTCGGAATAGGACGCCCGATGCAAATCAATGAAATAGATTCGGTTTTTCGCGTCGTCAAAAAGCAGGTTGTCAACGTTGAAGTCGCCGTGAATCAGCACCGAAAACGGCGCCGGGCAGCGGTTTTCCAGTTCGGTTGCCTGTTGCATCAGGGTTTCAAAGCCCGGGCGGGTCAAGCCGCAAAGGATCTGTCGGCCGTTGAACAGCGATGAATGGGTCTGGCGCACGTCCGGCAGGCGGCTTGCCAGTTGCTGCATGTAGCCGGGCAGGCAACGCTCCCGGGTATGGGAGGCTTTCCAGATCTTGCGCAGCGTTTTCTCCAGTTTTTTCAGCAGCTGGCTGGCCATCGACCACTGGCCGTTCAGGATCAGCGCTTCAAGAGTGGTGCCCGGCAGGTGTTCGATCACCATGGAAGCCAGCCGGTCGTCGGCGTGAATATCGTGGGACAGCACCGAGGGCGCCACTTTCGGGAAGACCTTTTTCCATTGATCCACACCGTCGATCTCTTCTTTCACCTTGTGCGGCTGGCCCTCCTTGTAGACCGCCATGATGTCGCCACTGCCGGTCGGCTCGGTGGTCAGGCCGGCGATGGTGCTGCCGCTGCGGGTCAGCGCCAGACGCTCGACGCCAAAACTGCCGGCTTCGGATGTCAGGGCGTGGGCGGCCTGTTTCAGCTGCTTGTAATTCTGCAACCGAACGGCGGGCCCGAAATTGGCGGCCAGCAGGGCATCGGCCAGATCGTTTAACAGGCCAAGCATGCGGGCAATCTGGAAGTGCAGCACCGGGAACGGGCCAGTGTGGTTGTCGGCCGTGGCCAGATCGTTCAGGCGGCGCAGGGATTTGGCCGTCTGGCGGCCTATTTTCAGGCCCTGGCGGGTGGTGCTTTGGGCCGGGTCAATGGCCACCAGCGACAGGGATTTGCGGATGCGCCGGATCAGTTTGGCGTAATCGGCCAAGTGTTTTGCCGGCGGCTCAGCGGGCAGAGCCGGTTGGTCGGGAACCAGCGCCGTGAATTCCGTGCAGGCGCGGCCAATCTGGTCCAGCAACCGGGCCACGGATTCCAGCGATTTTGATTGCTGGAATCCCCGGCCATCGACCTTGCGCCGCTGAACGTCCAGGGCAACGGCCTGCTCCACTTTTTCCAGCAGGGTCTTGCGGTATCCCTGGCGGCCCCACAGTCGCTCGGCCAGGGGGGCGGCCGGGGATGTCACATAATCTTCAAGCAGCTTGCAGTGATTTTCTACTTCAAATCGCAGAAAATACAGATGCTCCAGAATGGATGGGTTAATGGCTTGCCTCTCTTCGCAAGGTAATCATTTTCGATATACATGGATTGGCTGACACTATAGGCAAGCCCGATGCCGATTGTGTTACGCTTTTTTGACAATTGGCTCGGCAAGTATGACAAAAAAACGATTTGATTGCGGCGGTTACCAGGTACCCCGCGCAGTGTTTCAGGGCAATGACCTGCGCCTGGCCCGTTACCGAAGGGTGCCGGAGCTGGGCCCGCGCGTGTTGTTTTTCAGTGGTGGCACGGCCCTGAAGCATTTTTCCGAAGTGCTGGCCGACTACACCCACAATTCCATTCACTTGGTGACCCCGTTCGATTCCGGCGGCAGTTCGGCCGAGTTGCGGCGGGCTTTCTCGATGCCGGCGGTGGGGGATTTGCGGGCCAGGCTGCTGTCACTGGCGGATCACTCGGTAACCGGCCACCCGGACATTGCCGCGCTGTTTTCCCTGCGCCTGGACGCAAACGCCGAAAAAGACGAGCTGATGCACACGTTGCTGTCACTTGTGCAGGCCCGGCATCCGCTCTTGAAGGCCATTGCCGAGCCCATGCGGTCGTTGATCCGAAGCTATCTGGAAGGCTTTTATCGCCAGATGCCGGAGGACTTCAATCTGGCCGGCGCCAGTGTCGGCAATCTGATTCTGACTGGCGGCTATCTGCTGCATAACCGGTCTCTGGATCCGATCGCGTTTCTGTTTGGTCAGCTGATCAAAACCCGGGGTATTGTGCGCACCACCACCGACGCGGATCTGCAACTGCAGGTGGAGCTGGAAAGTGGCCGGATCATTCACGGCCAGCACCGGTTTACCGGCAAGGAAACCGCGCAGATTGATTCGCCGGTCCGGTCGATTCGGTTGTCCGGTGATGCCGATGACGTTGATGCGCTGGGCGCCTCGAAGGTGTGCAAGGAAACCCGGCAGTTGATTGGCTCCGCCGAGTTGCTGGTGTTCCCGCCCGGCAGTTTCTACAGCAGTTTGATCGCCAATCTGTTGCCCAAGGGAGTGGTGAAGGCGCTGGCGCGCAACCCCGCGCCGAGAGTCTATGTGCCTAACCTGGGGACGGATCTGGAGGCGCTGGGCATGACGTTGTCGGATCAGGTACGCGTGCTGGCCCGGCATCTGTCATCGGGCAAACAGGCGGCGGAACGCCAGAGGCCGCCAATTGATTTTTTGCTGCTTGATTCCTGCCTGCTGGATGTCCCCGAGAGCCGGCTGGCTCAGATTCGCGATCAGTGGGGCATTCAGGTGATCGATGTGGATCTCGCCAGTGAGGCGGAGGTTGAACGGTACGACGACCGGAAGCTGGCCGAGGCGCTGCTGGCACTGACCTGATCTGAACAGGGCGGGGTCGCTCAGCCGGCTTTGCGCTGTTGCCAGGCCGCCGGTGGCTCCCAGGTCTGCTGCCAGGATTCGAATTTATCTGCGGGCATGGGGCGGGCAATACCGAAACCCTGGGCGTTCAGGCAACCGAGTTCGATCAGGGTGGCGCCCTGGTCGGCGGTTTCCACGCCTTCGGCAATGACATCAAAACTGAATGCTTTGGCCAGCCCGATAATGCCCTTGATGATGGCCAGGTTGCCTTTGTCGTCCTCGTCCATTCCCCGGACAAAGGTCTGGTCGATTTTCAGGGTGTCCGCCGGTAGGCGTTTGAGGTAATCCAGCGCGGCAAAGCCGGTGCCGAAATCATCCAGCGATACGCTGACGCCCAGCTTCCGGCAGGCTTTGATGACCCTTGCGGCCCGGTCAATGTCGTTGATGGCGGTGCTTTCGAGAATCTCCAGTTCCAGATTAGCCGGATTCACTTCCGGATGGTTGCGGAGATGCCGGCGCAGCGAAGGCACAAAATTCGGCTCCAGCAAATGCACTGCGTTGATGTTTACGCTGATGCCGGCGCTCAGGCCCCGGGCCTGCCAGGTCTCCATCTGAGAGATGGCGGTTTCCAGTACCCAGTTGCCGATGTCGATGGAAATTCTGTGCTGCTCCACCTGGGGCAGAAACTCGCCCGGCGGCACCATGCCACGTTCCGGATCATGCCAGCGCAACAGTGACTCTACCCCCAGCAACTCGCCGGTGACCATGTTCACCTTTGGCTGGTAATGCAGGCACAGTTCGTTCTCGGTCATGGCTTTTTGCAGGCGTTCCAGCAACTGGGAGAAGGCGCTCTTGTCGCGGCCGTGTTCCGGATCAAACCAGCTCAGGCGTGCCCGGCCATTGTGTTTGGCCTGGTGCAGGGCCTCTGTAGCGTGGCGGATCAGGGTGTCGGCGTCGGCCTGGTCGTCGGGGAAGGCGGTGGCGCCGGCGCTGGCGGTCAGGGCCACGGTGGCGTTGTCCAGCTCAAACGGTTGCGCCAGTTCCTGCTGCAGGCGTTCAAGCAGCTGCTGGCCTTCGTTCCGGTTTTCCAGTTGTTCGATCACCAACAGCAGCTCATCGCCGCCGATGCGGGCCAGGGTGTCGCATTCCCGAATGGAGTCCTGCAGACGATGGGCAACGCGTTCAATCAGGGTGTCGCCCGTGGCGTGGCCGTATTGGTCGTTTACCAGGCTGAAGTGGTCCAGGTCGAAGGCTGCTATGACAATCTGGTTGTCGGTGCGTTTGGCCAGGGTGATGGCGTGTTCCAGCCGGTCGCGCAGCAGGATCTGGTTGGGCAGGCCGGTGAGTGGGTCATGGTAGGCACGGTGCTCCAGCTCCTGCTGGTGTGCCACGGCACGGTCGGTGATGTCCGAGGAAATGGACACGTAGTTTTCCACGCTGCCATGGCGGTTGCGTATGGCGTTGATGGTGGTTAGTTCGGCAAAAAACTCGCCATTTTTTCGACGGTTCCATATCTCGCCCTGCCAGGTGCCCGTGCTTTTCAGCGTTTGCCACATCTGCTTGTAGAATTCCGGCGTTTGCCGGCCGGACTGCAACATGTTGGGGTTGCGACCGATCACTTCCGGCCGGGTGTAACCAGTGTTGCTGGTGAAGGCCTCGTTCACCTCAATGATCCGCGCGCGGTTGTCGGTCACGGTGATGCGGTCGTGGGTGTGCTCGAATACCGCTTTGGACAACAGAAAGCGCAGCTGCGTTTGCTGGAAAATCATCACGGCAAACGTCAGGCAGGCCAGCAGCGTCAGTGGCGAGATGATCACGTAACGCCAGAGTTCCTGCCGGGTTTTGGCGAGCAGTCCGTCAATGTCGGTCTGGATGCCGACGACCAAGCGTTCCTCAATATCAAAAACGCCCTGCATGCGGTCGGTTTGCCAGTCGAACCATTGCTGCGGCGTGACCTGTCCGAGCAGGGATTGGGTATTACTTTCGCCCAGCAGGCTGTCACGAAATTCAGTGGCCGGTGAGTTCAGGGAGAGTTCCGGGTATCTGGCATCCTGCCCGGCCTGGCTCAGGTAGCCGTTAACGGCGTTGAGTTGTTGCCCGGCGAGCATGGCCAGTTGCCGCTGCTGGCTTTCACTCAGTTCACCGTTGATCAGTGCCCGGCCTATCAGCAACCGTTCCTGGCCCAGCAGTTCCTTCAGACGATTCAGCACAAAGTAGGCGTTGAGCTGACGACCAATCTGGTTGTGCTCGGTCATCGCGGGCAACTGGCCGATCAGCTCGTTGAAGTGGCTGATGTGGTCAGTGAACCAGGCTTCGGTGGTGTCCGGGGTCGTCGCCCGGGAATCAATGTTTTCGCGGATATTGGCCAGGCCGCTCAGAGAGTGGCTGAGGGTGCGCATGTCGGCGAGATAGCTGGAGCTGGCGCCCCGGGGCATGGGTGTGCTCAGGGCAACGCCCAGGGACGTGCGATGGCTGTCGGTTATCTGCCGGGCGTTATCCAGTTGCCGGCGCAGGGCGTGGGCGTTCTCGTTTTCCAGCAGCATGGTGCTGAGGCCACGTTCCCGTTGCAGCTGGTTGATCAGGTTGCCGGCCTCGATGGCCAGAACGGAGTGTCGCTCCAGTTTTTCCAAACTGTGAGTGGCCTCGTAACGATCGCCGGCATTGAAGAAGGTCATCCACGCCACGGCGATGACCAGTGGCGTGAATGCCAGCATGAAGCGGACCGACAGGGGTAGCCGGTCGAACTCTCTGAGTGCTTTGGTGAGCCAGGGCGTCGTGTCGTTCAATCTCGGTTATCCGGCCTCAAGTTTCTTTGACTTTAAATTCGTTAGCCAGATCCTGTAGCTCTCGAGCAAGACGCGCCTGCTCTTGGGTAACTTCCGTGATCTCCTGCGACCCGGTCAGGGACAGGATAGCAACTTCACTGACAGACTCCATGCTGACGGCCAACTCCCGGGTGACCGCCACCTGTTCTTCCGAGGCGGTGGCAATCTGGGTGGCCATATCGGAAATCCGGTTCACGTCAGTGAGGATTTCCGAGAAGGTTCTTTCCATTTCCGAGGCCTGCTCGCTGGCTTCATTGGCCAGCTTGTGGCTGGCAATGATCGAACGGCTGGCATTGTCGGTGATGTCCTTGAACCCGTTAATAATGTCCTCAATCTGGGTGGTGGACTCGTGAGTCTGCTGCGCCAGTGTGCGCACTTCGTCAGCCACCACGGCAAAGCCTCGACCGTGTTCGCCGGCCCGCGCCGCCTCGATAGCGGCGTTCAATGCCAGCAGGTTGGTCTGGTCCGCCACCTTGCGGATGACGTCCACCACATCGCTGATGGTGCCGCTGCGTTTCTCCAGTTCTTCAATGACCTGGTTAACTTCCTGCACGGACTTCGCCAGCGACCGGATCTGCGAAACGTTGGAGTGTAACACGCGCTCGCCGGTTTCGCTCTTTTCCATGGCGCGGTTGGATGCGTCGGCCACTTCCTGGGTGTTCTGGGAAATCTCCTCTGAGGTAGACGACATTTCCTCGGTGGCCGCCGCCACCTGTTCGATCTGTTGCTGTTGTTTCTTCATCTGGCTGGCGTTCTGGTCGGCCGTGTTGCTGGTTTCCTCGGTGGCTGTGGCCAGCTGAACGCTGGATTTGTCAATTTGCAGCAGCGCTACGCTGAAGCGGGAGAACAGCTGGTTGATGGCTTCGGCAATGGTGCCGATCTCGTCCTTACTGGTGACCGGGATCTCGTGGCTCAGGTCTTTGTTGTCCATGGCCTCATGCAGATTGCTGCGCAGGGTGTGCACCTGGCGATGAATGGCATGAATGATCACCAGCATCAGGATAATCACCAGTGCCACGGCGGCGGCTGTAATAACCGAGACGGTAATCAGGCTGTTGCGGGCCGCAGCAACGGCTTGTGCAGACAGCTGGTCAACCTGTTCCAGCATGTCGGTGCGAATGTCGTTCATGGCATCAATTCGGTCGGTGGTCGCGGCGAACCAGTCAGTAGCCTCCAGCGCATACATGCCGGAAGGGCTGCTCAGAAGGGTTTCACGCTGTTCCGCTACGGCCTGATGTTCGGCGGAATCCGGGAAGGCCTCGATACGTTCACGCAGTGGGCTGTTGCTGGGCAGCGTGGCGGCAGCCGCGCGCTGGTACGCATCCTGGCGACCCGCCAGGGCGGTAACCTGGCCAACCGAAGGCAGGTCAAAATCACCGCTGCGTATCAGGCCGGCACCGGTGGCGCGCTCACGGCCGGACATCTCGGCGGCTTCGGCCAGGGCAAAATAGCCGTTGATCTGGCGGGTCAGCTCGGGATCGGTAGCCCGACGCACCAGCAGTGGTACCCGGTTGACGATTTCCATGATGAATCCGGTGTACTGGCTGGCCGAGCCGGCACCGCCAATATCCCGGTTGTCGATCTGCTGGCGCAGGGTCTTGAGCTCTTCAATATGGCGTTCGAAGGTATTGATGCTGCGGCGCACGGAGTCGTCGAAATCCGCACTTTCCAGCAGTTGGTTCAGACCATTCTGGTAACCCGTCAGGGCCCGGTTGCTTGCCTGCCGTTGTTTCTTCAAGGCATCGGCGGCGGAGTTGGCGTCACTGGAGCCGGCCTGGCTGGCCAGGAAAACAGCTGAGCGTCCCCGCTCCCGCTGCAGCTCTTCGGCCACCGGGTCACCCAGCTCGGCGAGCTTGACCATGTTCTGCAGTTGTCGGGTATTCGACAGTTCATTAACACTGCCCATGATGCTCTGGGCAGCAAACAGAACCAGTACGATCAGGGCGGGAAGCACCAGGATAGTCAGCTTGCCGCGCATTGAAAGGTTGTTGATGAAAGTCATGGTCGAGCCCCTTCGAATAATTGCTCCGACGATTATGGGTGAGTGTAGCTAAATGAGATATCGACGTGTTGGGGTAAATATTTAGGTAGCTTGTTGTTCGTAACGTTTTGTAAGTGTTTGTTAGGTCTATGATTTTAAAAGATTAAAGTATGGCTAAGGGGTAGTGCGTAGAGTACCTCTTTATGGGTACCCCGGGATTGTTCGTTTGTTCTGACAAAGGTCAAGGTGGCCATGGCCGTGACCGCCTAAGGTGATCCGGTCTGTTTTACCGGAGAGCGTCATGGAACTTGTGTGCCCGGCGGGTAGTCTGCCCGCCCTGAAAAAAGCCATCGACCACGGAGCCGATGCGGTGTACATCGGTTTCAGGGACAGCACCAATGCCCGCCAGTTTGCCGGCCTGAATTTCAATGATAAACGCGCCAGTGAAGGTATTGATTATGCCCACGCCCGCGGAAAGCGGGTGTTCTGCGCCATCAACACCTATCCCCAGCCCGATGGCTGGCAACAATGGAAAGCCGCTGTGGACCGGGCAGCCGGTCTGGGTGTGGATGCCATTATCCTGGCGGACATGGGATTGCTGGATTACGCCGCGAACAAGTACCCGCACATTCCGCGCCATTTGTCAGTGCAGGGTTCGGCCACCAGTCACGAGGCTCTTTCCTTCTACAAAGATAACTTCGATATCCGCCGTGCCGTGTTGCCCCGGGTATTGTCGCTGGACCAGGTGCGGGGCGTGGCCAAACACAGCCCGGTGGAGCTGGAAGTGTTTGCTTTCGGTAGCCTGTGCATCATGGCCGAAGGCCGGTGTTATCTCTCTTCTTATTTAACCGACGAATCCCCCAATACCCGTGGCGCCTGTTCGCCCGCCAAGGCCGTGCGCTGGCAGGAAACACCGGATGGCCTGGAATCACGCCTGAACGAGGTGCTGATTGACCGCTACGGACCGGGAGAGTCGGCCGGTTACCCCACCCTGTGCAAGGGGCGGTTTGAAGTGGAAGGCAGTGTTTACCACGCCATCGAGGAACCGGTGAGCCTGAACACTCTGGATTTGTTGCCGGAGCTTAAAGAGCTGGGCATCAGCGCGGTGAAAATTGAGGGCCGCCAACGCAGCCCCGCCTACATTGCCGACGTGGCGGGTACCTGGCGGCAGGCTCTGGACCGGGTGAGTGCCAACAGCCAGCATTTCTCCGTGGAGCCTGCCTGGAACCATACGCTGGCCGGGCTTTCCGAGGGCGGGCTGACCACCATCGGTGCCTATCATCGCAAATGGAAATAGGGTGTACCTTTTATGATGAAACTTTCCCTGGGTCCGATCCTCTGGTTCTGGAGCAAGCAGTCGGTTTTTGATTTCTACGGTCAGGCCGCGGAATGGCCGGTGGATACAATTTATCTGGGCGAAGTGGTGTGCTCCCGCCGCCGGGAACTGAAACCGGATGACTGGCTCGACCTTGCCCGGGACCTGAAAGCCTGTGGCAAGAACGTGGTGCTGTCCACTCTCACGCTGGTCGAGTCCGAAGCCGACCTGCGCCGGCTTCGCAAGTTCTGTGAGCAGGACGAGTTTCTGGTGGAGGCGAATGACCAGAGTGCGTTGCAGGTAGCCATTCGCAACAACCTGCCGTTCGTCACCGGCCCCTCCATGAATATCTATAACACCGCGACCCTGAAGATTCTGGCCAGACAGGGATTGCAGGGCTGGAACCTGCCGGTGGAGCTGGGTAAAGAGACACTGGCACAGCTGATCGCCGAGCTGGAGCAGGAGGGTCTGGACTTGCCGGCGGAAGTGTTCTCCTGGGGGTTCCTGCCCCTGGCCTGGTCGTCCCGCTGTTTTACCGCCCGCCATTACAACCTGCCCAAGGACAACTGCCAGTTCCGTTGCCTGGAGCACCCGGATGGCATGGAACTGCGTTCCCGGGAAAGCCAGGAACTGTTCCGGATTAACGGCATATCCACGCTGTCCGGCTCCCGCTATGACCTGATGAGGGAATTGCCGGATATGGAGCGTATGGGCGTTGGCACCGTGCGTCTGAGCCCGGAACACCAGGGCATGGCGGATGTGGTGAAACGTTTTGATCAGGTGCGCCGCGGAGAAATGCCCGATACCGACCCATTACAATTGGTGGAAGCGCCACCTTGTAACGGCTATTGGTACGGCAAGCCGGGAATGGACTTCCTTAAAGAAAGCGTCTGAAGGACGGCGATTCAAAAGAATTCCTGGTTGTCGCTTTAAGATCACAACTGAGGATAATCGATGAACAGGGTCGTCTCGTCTTCCTGTGTTTTGCCGGGTTGAATCGTGATCTGCCAGACACCCAGAAGAAGGTGATCTGGTTTTCCTGGGTGGGTGCACTGTTTCCGGCCTTGATTTCGTCATTCCTGGTGGCCCTGCTGTCGCTTTATCTGAACGGACCGGCAGACTGGCAAACCTTCGGCAATGCTTTTCTCTGGTGGTCCGTCTCACGCTTCACCTCCATTGCGCTGGTCGCCCCGGCCATATTGTTTCTTATTGAGCAATACGAATCCGAGAGCGGCTTCAGTGATGAATTCTGGGGTGGCCAATTCCCTTTGTTTGCTTTTGGTGCCGTTATGGCCGCGCTGGTGCTTTTCTCCGTGGCCAACCCGCGAGGGCCAGAATTACCCAGTTACAGCTACTTCTCTACCATCCTTCTGGTGGCCTCTGTGCGGTTTCCGCTTTACCAGAGTCTTCTTGTGCTGCTGCTTGTCGGGCTCGCCAGCTATACCGCTGACGCGATTGCCTCTTCAGGCGTGGAAGGTTTACGGGAGAGCAGTTCGATGCCATAAAACCCGTGTTCGATATTGAGGGCGCGCGGCTGCACGTGGGCGCGAGTGTCGGTGTCGCGGTGCTTTTTCTGGATGGAGATACGTTGGGTGAATTGATACAGGCGGCTGATACGGCAATGTATCAGGCAAAAAACGAAGGGCGCGGCAGAGTCAGCTTTTTCGCCAAATCCATGCAGGATAAAGTTCAATTCCGCGTCGCTCTGAAACCGGCATTGCAAAAGGCCATTAGCGAAGATGAGCTGTTCCTGTTGTACCAACCGAAAACCGAGTTTGCTGCGGATGGCCGCTTCCGGACTGTCGGGTATGAAGCCTTAGTCCGCTGGAACAAGCCGGAGACGGGGATGGTGTCTCCCGGTGAATTCATCCCGGCAGCGGAAGACAGCGGGCAAATTGTTGAGGTGGATCGTTGGGTCATCAAGGCAGCTGTTGCCCAGTTGGCGCAATGGTTAAAGGAGCCGCAGACACCGGTTTTACCCGTAGCGATCAACGTTTCGGCGGCGCTCTTCTCCCGGTCCGAATTTGTGGATGATCTGAGAGCTATTCTTGACGCCACCGGGGTGCCTTCCAGCCTGATAGAGCTTGAGATAACCGAGCATGCCGCAACCGTCCACATCGAAAACACCCTGAAGACGCTTCGAGAGCTGAGAGCCATGGGCTTCCGCCTGGCCATCGATGACTTTGGAACCGGGTATTCAAGTCTGTCCTATCTGAGAGAATTTCCCATAGACCATCTGAAAATTGATCTGAGCTTCGTTCGAGATGTCCATCTTGATCCCAAAAAACAGGGATTGGTGAAGGCGATCATCGCAATGGCCCATTCGCTGGAGTTGACCACAATCGCCGAGGGAGTGGAAAGCAGAGAAGAGCTTGAGCTTCTGGTTGCGAATGAGTGTGACGCCTTTCAGGGCTACTATTTCAGCAAGCCGATTCCCGCATCGGAGTGTGTCAAGCTGGATCTGCCTTCAGTAATGACCTGAGGCTGCCATCAGCCTCTTACCTTTTTGAAACTCCCGATATCCGGGAGTAGGCTGGAAATTCCAGTTATTATTCCGGAGTGTACCCATGGAAGTTCGCCTGAAAAGAGCCTACGACACCGCTGCCCGCTCCGACGGCCCGCGAGTATTGGTTGATCGTATCTGGCCCCGGGGGGTCTCTAAAGAAGATGCCGACATTGCCCATTGGCTGAAAGGACTGGCCCCGTCTACCGAACTGCGCAAATGGTTTGGCCACGAGCCGGGCAAGTGGCCGGAGTTCCGCGAGCGCTATCTGAAGGAACTCAAAGCCGACGAGGCCGAGGAAGACCTGAGTACACTCCGGCAGTTGCTTGATGACCACCAGCGGATAACGCTGGTATTTGCCGCGAAGGATACCGAACACAACAATGCCGTGGCCCTTCGGAGCTATATCCTGAACGGGCAGCTCTGAAGGCATTTCCTGTCCCGGGCATTGACCGTTTCCCTGTAACAAATCCTTACTGCTTTGCCCATAAACATGTATACAATATGAATGAAATTGAAAGGCTGGAGCATTGGTATGGGTTTTTGGTCATCCATCAAGCGCGCGAAGGTGCTGGAAGCGGAGCTGTCGGAACTGAACAAGGCATTTGCCGAAGTCAGTGAGCGAAACGGCGAGCTGGAGGCGGAGTTGGAGCAGGAGCGCCGGGCCCTGACGAAAACACGGGCAGAGCTTCAGCTCGGGCATCGATTGATGGCCGGTCTCGGTCAGTTCGGTTCCTCATTGACCGAACTCAAGGGGTCTTTCAGCGATTTGTCGCACTTGCTTGGCTCCCGTCGCAGCGAGGCCTTGAAGACCCGTGATGAATCCGGTCAGGTGCGGGATGGCATGGCAACGCTGGTTCAGCGTCTGGATGGTGCCCGTGAGAGGGCTGTGAGTTCAGCCGGGCAGATGGAAGCACTGGAGGCAGAAACCGGGAGTATCACGTCACTGGTGGATGTCATTGATGGTGTGTCTGACCAGACCTCATTGCTTGCCCTGAACGCCAGTATTGAAGCGGCGAGGGCCGGCGAGCATGGTCGGGGGTTCAGCGTGGTGGCAACGGAGGTTCGTAACCTTGCGTTCAGGGCCGGCGAGGCCACCCGTGAAATCGATGAAGCCATCAACCGGATCCGCAGCCAGACCTCCGCGGTCTCCGGTGCCAGCAAGTCGAGCAGCGAAGAGATGCAAGCGCTTGCTGAAGAAGCCGGAGTCGCCCGGGACCGTTTGATGTCGCTGATTGGTCTTGCCGACAATTCGTCCACGGCCCTGGGTAACGCCGCCCTTCTGGCGGAAATTGAACTGGCGAATCTGGAAGAGCTCGAGATCAAGCTTACCGTGTATCAGATCCTGGCCGGTCTGTCAGACCGCAGTGCAGACAGCCTGCCAGCGGAGACCGAGTGCCGGCTTGGCCAGTGGTATTATCAGGGTGACGGAAATGAACACTACGCCGGGCGAATGGACTTCAAGGCGATAGAGGAGCCGCATCGGCTGGTGCACGTGTACGCCGTCGAAGCCGTGCAGGCACACCAGGACAACCGGCCCGAAGACGCCCTGAGAGCGTTGGAAGCCATGGAAGCCAATAATCTGGATGTGATGAGCCGATTGAGAAAGCTGGTTTCTGCGGAATCATCGTAAGGGGAGCACCCATCATTTCCGGCGCTGTTGGCTGTGGCGAAAGAGCAAGACCAGTTGCGTCGCACACAGTCCGTAAGCCGCCGACCAGCACGTGGCTGAGAGCCAGAGTGTTTCAGGATGCGCGAAGGGTGTGGTGCCAGCCTGCAGGCGCGCCAGTGCCGCCACCAGGATCAGGCCGGCAATGCCGAGCACCTGCCAGGTGGGAGGGAAGCTTCGCCTGGCACGCTGCCAGGCCAGGCGCAGCATGACGCTGATGGACAGTGTGCCGAGAGCACCGATGGTGATGACATGCAGCGCTGGAAGCGGGTTCCTGTCCTGCCACAGGTGCATGCCGGTCAGGCCTGCTCCCGCGGCAAGCCAGAGGTATCCGGTTGCCAGTACCAGCAAATCCGGCCGGTGGGCGCAGTGCCACAGTTTCCAGCGCAGAGTGCGGACCACTATCAGAGCGGACGCCAGCAGCAGAAGGGGAGTCGTCACCCGGTCGGGTATTGGTACCATGGTTAAAATCATGGCCAATGGCAGAATGACCAGCAGCGCACCCTCAATGCGTGGTTGCACCCGCGCTTCCAGATTGATGCCTTGTTTTTCCAGGGTGCCCGCCACTGCCGGGGCAATGATTCTGCCTCCCATAAACGTCATCAGCAGTAACAGGCCAATAATGGCAACCACCATAATCTGGCGTGTATCCGGCGCGGTAAAGGCGGAGCTGGCCCGGGCATAAGCCGTCAACCCGAACACCACGGATAACAGGCAAAGAACCAGGATCAGCGGGCCGGCGATTTTGTTGCGCCACTTTTTGGCGGCCTGAAACCTGGGAACGACGTATCGCGCAAGCAAAAGGGCGAAGGCCGGGCTCAATAGCTGAGAGGCCAGGTTATCCGGGGCCAGCAGCCAGCTCAGGCGGGCAAGCAGCCAGAGCAGGAACAGGGGCGCAAGAATACGCCAGGGCTGGGGACCCAGGGTATACCCCGCGATAAGGGCGAGGGCAAAGCCGAAAATCAGCTCATGGCCATGGCCGGCGCCCAGAAGCCCGGGAGGCCAGCCGGAACCTGACAGTACCGCATGAATGGAAAGCGGCACAGCCAGAGCGGCCCACACCGACGCGGCAGGGAAAAACAGCCAGAATGCGTGAAACGGTTTGGTCTTGCCGGACGCCATTGTGTGCTGTGTCAAAGGTTAACGTTTCTCGACAACCAGTGGCAGGTGATGAAAGCCACCGGCCGGGAACAAGGCCCGTTCAGGCTTTGAGTGATCGGCTGCCGTGACCCTGGTTACCGCTGCCAGCCACTCCTCCATCAGAATTCTTAATTCCATTCTGGCCAGGGGAGCGCCCGGGCAAACATGGATGCCTGCGCCGTAAAGCAGGTTGTTCTGGTGGTTCCTTGCCGGACAGAAGGCGTCCGGGTCACCGAATACCCGTTCGTCCCGGTTGGCCGAGGCCCACAGAATCGTGATTTTCTCGCCGGCCGGAATGGTGCGCCCGCCAAGCTCGACCGGCCTGGTTGTAACGCGGCGGTTGGACATTAATGGCGCGTCCATCCTCAGGATTTCATCAATTGCCTCCGGCAGTTCCAAAGGGTTCCGGGCCAGTTGCCGGTGCAGTTCCGGATGGCTGGCCAGGTAATTCAACAGAATGGACACACAGGCACTGATGGTGCCCAGCTCGCCTACCGTCCAGTTGCGCAGCAGGCTGATCAGCTCTTCGTCGGTCATTCGACGTCCGTTAACGGTTTCTTCCATAAGCAGGCTGGTGTTGTCTTTGGCAGCCTCAGCGCCTGCGTTCCGGCGAACCTCGAGCAACTGCCGGATATAGCCATCAAATTGCTCGGCAATAAAGGCCATGGCCTCCCTGTCGCCGGACAGTGTGGCCCGATGGTTGGCCTTGACCCACTGGTTCAGTGGCGCCTGCAGGGATTCCGGCCAGCCCATGAAGGCGCACTGGATTTGCAGCGCGAATGGCTGGCTGAGCGCATCCACCGCATCAAACGGTTCGTTGGTCTGGAGTTTTTTGACCAGCTTACGGGCGATGCTCCGGCAAGTGGGTTCAAACCTGGCCATGGCCTGGTCGGAAAAGTAGGGTTCAATCACCTTCCGGTAGGGCGTGTGGATTGGCGGATCCATGCCGTTGGGCACCGACAGGTGACTGGACACCACGTTGCTGAACGTGTCGTGGTCATTCAGAACGGTCATTACGTCTGCGTGGCGGAAGACGGTCCAGTGCTGGTACTCGCTCCAGGCCACCGGGCAGCTTTCGCGCATCTGGTCGTAGGTGGCCAGTTGGTTGTTCAGTGCCTCTTCTGAGCGGGGTTGCCAATCGGGGGTGCGGTCAACTTCCGGCATGCCATGGCCTCCTCTGTGCTGTTTGAATCAGCATCATAACGGCTTTGCCCATTCTCATCCTGAAGATCGGTCAAGTTCCGCTGGCGTCAATGATTTGAATTGTGGGTTATGCTATATAATGTTTAGGCATAACTAAATTTCTATCTGGAGGTGCGGTATGACTGTCAACGAAGGCCTTCGCCTGATAGCCGGCGTGTTTACGCTGATTTCCATCCTGCTGGCCCACTATGTGAGCCCCTACTGGCTTTTGTTCACCGGCTTTATTGCCCTGAATCTGATCCAGTCTGCCTTCACCAAATGGTGTCCGGCGATGGTGATCCTCAAAAAGATGGGGTTCAAAGAGGAGCGGCCGGTTAGCTGAGCCCCTGTTAGCCGGCGTGGAACAGTAGTTGTTTCAGGCTGATATCCCACTCCAGGCTGTCCAGCAGGTTCTTCAGGGCAAGGCCCAGTTCGGTGTCGCCTTCAATGACCAGGCGGCGCTGAAAAAACAGCTGGTCCGGGTCCTGTTTGCGTTCGGCCAGGGTTTTGAAGGCCGCCAGTGAGCCCCGGATGGTGGCTTCGCCGGGGCCTGTCAGCACGCGCAGCCTGTTGTTCTGAAAACCCAGTGTCAGGCCCGGATGACCACCGGTGACTTCCAGGCGAATGCGGCGGTCTTCGAAGTCATCAAAATCGCCGTCGGCAATGGCTTCCTGAAACAGCCGGTTCAGCGACGGCTCCACGGCCCGGCGTTTGATGGCCAGTGGCAGGCGCCGGTCGATGCCGCCCAGCAATGGCAGGGGCGAGGGCAGGTACTCGCCGAGCAGGGCAATGGACTGATCAAGCAGGCCGCCGGATGAAGGGGCGGACAACTCGGGCATACGGGGCAGTGTGCGGGGCAAAGACAGCGGCATGGCAATCTCCGGACATGGGGTGTTGTGCCCAGAGTATCGAAAATTGGCGACAACCGGTTTGATATAACTCAGTTGCCGCCTTGCTGGCTTCAGGCCCGGTGAAAGCCTTCCTCCACTGCCCAGACAGCTACTTCCACCCGGGAGCGCAGGTTCAGTTTCTTCAGCAGGTGTTTGACGTGCACTTTCACGGTGCCATCGCTGATGTCGAGTTTGCGGCCGATCATCTTGTTCGACAGACCCTCGGCAATCAGTCGAAGAATGTCCTTCTCCCGCGGGGTCAGGCTGTCGAAATCCGGGCGTGAGGCCTGCCGGGGTTTGTTGGAGCGAAGGGCTTCGGCCAGCAGGGTTGTCAGGCGGTCACTGATCACCATTTTGCCTGTGGCGGCCTGGTGCAGCTGGGCGATCATGTCTTCCGGCTCCATGTCCTTGAGCAGGTAGCCATCGGCACCGGCGCGCAGGGCCGCAACCACGTCTTCTTCCTGATCCGAGACGGTGAACATGACAATGCGCGAACTGATGTTGCGCTCGCGCAGGGCACGAAGCGCCTGGATACCATCCATTTCTGGCATGTTCAGGTCCATCAGGATCAGGTCGGGTTCCAGCTCCTCGGCCATCCGGATACCATCGGCGGCATTGCTGGCTTCGCCGGCAATCATCATGTCATCTTCCATGTTCACCAGTTGTTTGATGCCCTGGCGCAACATCGGGTGGTCATCAATCAACAGGATAGTCGCGGGTGTTTCTGCCATGTGGTCTCTCTTCGGTGTTGCTGGCGCTAAGCGGTGGTTGTGTCGGTGGAAATCAGGTTCCGGCTCTTGGGAACGAAGGATAGCGTGACTGCCACGCCGCCTTCATCCCGGTTTTGTACTTGTACCTGACCGCCGAGGGTGCGGGCCCGGTCCTGCATGATCACCATGCCATAGTGATTCACCGGTTGCCCGGTGCCTGGCAGCCCTTTGCCATCGTCCTGTATCCGTACTTTCACGGCGGGGGTTTCAAACAGAACGGCCACGCTGATTTCTTTCGCTTCGGCATGCTTGACCGCATTGGCCAGGGCCTCGCGGATGATCTGCAGGGTGTGAATTTCTTCATTGGGCGAGAGGGTTTGCGGCGGCAGGTTGTAGTCCAGAGCCACCGGGTGCCCGAGCCTCTCGGTAAATTCATCAATGGTTTTGCGCAGGGCGGTGAGCAGGTCCGGCGTGTCCAGCTTCAGGCGGAACGTGGCCAACAGCTCCCGCAGTTGGCGGTAGGCGCTGTTCAGGCCGGTGCTGAGCTCATCGAGGATGTCGTCGTGCATGGCTTTCTGGTCGCCTTCAATGTTCAGGCGCCGCATGCGGGCCACCTGCATTTTCAGGTAGGAAAGCGACTGTGCCAGGGAGTCGTGCAGCTCACGGGCAATCACCGTGCGTTCTTCGGCCAGGGTTTGTTGCTGCTCTTCGGTGATCTGTTTTTCCAGGTAAATCGCGGTGGCCAGTTGGTCGCTCAGGGTTTCCAGCAGGCGGCGGGCGGTGGCCGGTAAACCCTGTTCTGCGGGGTACCAGACTTCCAGGGTGCCGAGAATCTGCCCTGGTGTGCGTATGGGCAGCAGCAGTCGGCGCCCATCATTGCCGGGTAGGGGGAGTTCGTCCAGCTGTTCGGGGGTGACCAGGCAGGCCGTGCAATGGTGATCCCTGCAGTAAAAGGGCCGCTCATCGGTTGCCGTGGTCACCGCTTCAACCGGTTGCTCCGACTCCTTGTCGTGCAGGTACAGGCGAATGGGCCCAATGCCTAGCAGGCGTTCAAGTTCCTGCAGCATGGGGATCGACCCGCCGCACAAATCATGGTTGGCAAACAGGTTGCGGCTGGCCGAATGCATGACCTGCAAGGCGGAATGGCTGACTTCCAGTTCCCGGGTTTTTTCCCTCGCCTGGCTCTCAAGCTGTTGGTAGGTTTGTGCCAGCTGGTCGGTCATCTGGTCAAAGGCGTTGCCCAGGCGTGCCAGTTCGTCGCTACCCTTGAGCTTTGCCTTGTGGGAGAAGTCTTTTTCACCCACGGCGCCGGCGATATAAACCAGTTTGCGCAGTGGTTTGATGACCCGGTTCCGGAGATCAACAAACAGGGCGCTAACGATCAGTACCGAGAACACCATGCTGCTGATCTGGATCAGGTGCAGCAGGTCAATGCGTGCCTCTGTGCGGTGTTCGAGCATGGTGACGAGTGAGTTCACTTCACCGATGTAGTGCTCGGCTGCAGCCATCATTTCACGGGTCACCGGGGTGCCTGCCTGGTGAAACTCAATGGCCGGTTTGAGCAGAGATTGCCAGGTTTGCCGGACTTGCTGGTATTGACGGGCCAGAGGGTGGTCTTCGGTGCGGGGGATGGAGCCGGTGATCGCGTTGGACTCCAGTTTCTGGTTGTAATCCTGTATCAGCTTCTGAACCTCGTCATTGCCCCGAGTTTCCCTGGCTGCCGAGCGCGAGACCAGCTCAAACGCTCCGAGGCGCAGAGCGCCCGCCTTGTTGATGGCCGTGGCATTGCCCTCGATGCTTGTGGAAACCGCCAGGGTACTGGCCATGCCGACCAGAGCGGTCAGCAGTATGGCGCCGATTACAACGGCGACCCTGTTTACCAGGGGGTGCTTTGAGGTCATAACAGCTTTAGCCTGAATACAGAGATGATGATTTGGCCCTTGCGCGCGAAAGTATGTCCGAAAACCTGTTGTTTTAGTACCTCTTTCAGGATAGTCAATTACCCCCATGGTTGGTAACCCGTTATAGCTTTTGACCGGGATTGTTGTGACATCTGACAATGTTCGCTGGTTTTTTACGCTGGGGGCTCGCTTTGCAAAGTCTGGCAGACGATGATGACAAACTGGCATCGCTGGCGGTGGTCTTGCCGTTGGCGGTGATCGGCTTTGTCATTGCGGCAGGCTGTTGGACGCTGTTTGCGGTAGCCGGTGTTCATATGCGTGAGGGACTGGAGCTGAACAGCATCCAGTTTGGGCTGTTGTTGTCGGTGCCCATGTTGTCCAGCGCGCTCATGGCCATGCCGGCCGGGCTGGCTGCACACCGTTACGGCGCCCGCCGCGTAATGCTCTGGTGTCTGGTCGGGCTGGCCCTGTGTATGGCGCTGCTGCTGGCCACCAGCAGTTATTATGGTTACCTGGTGGTGGCAACCGGGCTGGGGTTTGCCGGCGGATTTTACAGTGCCGGCCTGCAATTTGTGATCGCTCACTGTGATCGCCGTCATCTCGGGCTGGTTCTGGGGATTTTCGGAGCCGGGGTTACCGGCGCCGGCATTAGTTATTTTCTGGTGCCGGTGTTCCATGAGGCGTTCTCGTGGCAGGGCGTACCGATTGCCTATCTGATTGTTCTTTTGCTGCTGATTGCCTTGCTATTGCTACTGACTTCGCCGGAACCTAGGTCTGCGCAGCCGGTACACGAAACTTCCCGACTTCGTTTCTATTGTTTGCTGAAACAGGGCCACACTCTGCAAATGGCACTGCATTTTGGTCTTGTCGCCGGCAGTTTTTTTGCGCTGGCGGTGTGGCTGCCGGATTTTCTGTCATCCCAGTTTGAGTTGCAGCTGGAAACCGGCGCGGGCATGGCTCAGTGGTTCATCCTGCCGGGCGCGATCGCCCAGGTGGCGGGTGGCTGGTTGTCTGACCGAATCGGCAGTGGGCGGGTAACCAAGTGGGCGTTGGCGCTTTGTCTGGTGGCCTTGTTTGTTCTCTCGTACCCGCCCATGACCATGCTGATTCGGGGCATTGATTCGGTCATCGTGGTGAATTTCGCCTTGCCGTTGGTTCTCGCGGTGGCACTGGTTGTGGTGCTGGGGGTGGCCATGGGGTGTGTGATGGGTAGCACGCAGCGGAGCGTGATTCTGGAAAATCGTACCGATGCTGCGTTGTTCGCGGGCTTTTTGCTGGTGGTGGCCTGCTCGGTGGCATTTGTGTTGTCGTTGCTGTTCGGTGCCATCAACCAGTGGGTAGGCGTACGTACGGCGGTCTTCATGGTGTTGTTCGGCCTGTTCGGTGGCAGCTTGCTGCTGTTTGTCTGGCGCACCAGGGGGGAGGAGGTTAGCCAGAGGTGTGCCGGAGTGCCATAACGGGACACCAGGGCGGACATCTACCTCTACAGGGGGAGCGATTTTTGCTCAATTGCCTTCTACTATTCAATAACAAACATTATTAATGCATGAAATAAGAGGCCAAACCATGGTAATGACTCAAGCTGCGGACAGTCACTACGCCAAACCCCTTCTGGTGGCGGTTAATGAAGCGCTGGGCGATTACGATGACCTGGAGGCCCTGTGCGAGCACACCATGTTCCGGGCCATGGCTCCGGATGATGTTGCGGACCTGGTTGGGCAATCCCGCAGGCTGGTGCTGGGGCATCATCAACTGCTTTACCGACAGGACATGCCCGCCCACCATTTTTTCTTCGTGATTTCAGGACAGTTGCGGTTGTACCGGCTTGATTCCTCAGGTATTGACCGCACTCTGGACAGTATCGCACCGGGCGACTGTTTTGCCGAGGTGATGATTTATGCCGAGCCGGCCCGTTACGCGTGCTACGCCGAGGCGCTGAAATCCAGTGAGGTGTTGATGATCCCGATCAAGGCCTACCGGGATTTGCTGGACCGCAATCCCGAATACGCCCGGGCTGCGCTGAGTCATTACGCCAGCCGGGCGGTCAGCCGTTTCCATGATCTGGAAATCATGACCGTGCAAAATGCCCGGGAAAGGCTGGTCCGGTATCTGATTGATTTGTTGCCTGAAGGTTGTGACCGGGAGACGGAAGTGGAGCTGCCTCTACCGAAACGGCTGGTCGCCTCGCGCCTGGCGATGCAGCCGGAAACCTTCTCGCGCATCCTGGCTGACTTGAAAGCCAGCGGGCTGATCAGGGTGGACCGTTGTCGTCTGTTTATTCCCGAACCAAGCAAACTGCTGGATATTTGCCAGTAGGGTATGTGATTTTGCGTAACAAATAAGGGTAGAATGGTGCGTTATATGAGCAGTCACGAGGTGCAGGTCGTGGGTTTGTTCAGTCGCAAAACCGGTTACCAGGTTCTGGCGTATATATTTGCATTGTTGGCGTTGGCCGGCGTGGTTCTGCCGCTTTTGCCGACAACGCCCTTTGTTATAGTGGCGGCGTTTTTTGCCAGCAAAGGGTCGCCGGCGTTTGCCCGGTGGCTGGAGCAGCATCCGACATTCGGCCCCGCCATAGCGCATTGGCGGCACCGGAGAGCTATTTCTGCCAGGGCCAAGGGGCTGGCCTGTGTGATGATGGTTGTGAGCTGGGGCACCCTGGTGGTGCTGGGAAGCCCGGCGCTGGTGTTGACCATTTCGGGGCTGTTTTTGCTGGGGGTTGCCACGTATTTGTTGACGCGCCCGACCTGTTGACGTCTTCCGTTTTTGGAGCAGCACATGCACATCACCCGCTACACTGATTATTCCCTTCGGGTTCTGATCTATCTGGCCGCCGAGCCCGAGCGACTGGCGACCATCCAGGAAATTGCCGACAGCTACGATATTTCCAAGAATCACCTGATGAAGGTGGTGCACCAGTTGAACAAGAAAGGCTACATCGAGACTATTCGCGGCAAGAAAGGCGGTATGCGCCTGCACATGGCGCCTGAAGATATCAATATCGGTATCCTGGTCCGGGAAACAGAGCAGGACCTGAATATCGTCGAATGTTTCTCCTCAAAAAATGCCTGTAAGATCACCCCTGTTTGCGGTCTGAAAAGCATGTTCAATGAAGCCCTCAAGGCTTTTCTGGAAGTGCTGGACAAGTACACACTGGCGGATGTTATCCGCGGTCATCACCGCCCTCAGTTGTTGCGCCTGCTGCAGATCGCCTGAACGTGTCAGTTTAACCGTAGTGAATATCAGGGAACCCCATGCAGACCAAATTCCTTCTTGATGAAAACCAGATGCCGAAGTACTGGTATAACCTTCAGGCCGACCTGCCGAAGCCGTTACCACCGGTACTGCACCCCGGAACGCACCAGCCTGTCACCGCCGATGACATGGAACCCTTGTTCCCCAGGGCACTGATCGAGCAGGAAATGACCACCGAGCGGGAAGTGGAAATTCCCGGGCCGGTTCGCGATGTTTATCGTTTATGGCGTCCGGCACCTTTGTACCGCGCGCATGGCCTTGAGAAAGCTCTGGGCACGCCGGCCAAGATTTTTTACAAGTACGAAGGTGTAAGCCCGGCTGGCAGTCACAAACCCAATTCGGCCATTCCGCAGGCTTTCTATAACCGGGAGGCGGGTATCCGTACCCTGACCACGGAAACCGGGGCCGGGCAGTGGGGCACCTCGCTGTCGTTTGCCGGTTCGCTGTTCGATATGGACGTGACCGTGTTCCAGGTGAAGGTTTCCTACGACCAGAAGCCTTATCGCCGGGCGGTGATGGAAACCTACGGCGCCAACTGCGTGGCTTCGCCCTCGAATCTGACCGAGTTTGGCCGTAAGGTGCTGGCGGAAACCCCGGATCATACCGGCAGTCTGGGCATTGCCATTTCCGAGGCGGTGGAGCTGGCGGTCAAAGACCCCAACACCAAATACGCGCTGGGCTCGGTGCTCAATCATGTACTGCTGCACCAGTCGGTGATCGGCCTGGAATCCATGCAACAGATGGAAATGGCGGACTGCTGGCCGGATGTGATTGTGGGCTGTACCGGCGGCGGCTCGAACTTCGCCGGTATGGCTTTCCCGTTCATGGGGCACGCCCTGCGCGGGGGTGAAAAGTCCCGTATTGTGGCGGTGGAACCGTCCGCCTGCCCCACACTGACCCGCGGCAAGTACGCCTACGATTACGGCGATACCGCCCAGATGACCCCGATGACCAAGATGCACACCCTGGGCTCGGGCTTCACCCCGCCCGGCTTCCACGCCGGCGGCCTGCGCTACCACGGCATGGCACCGCTGGTGTCCCACGCCAAGGAGCTGGGCCTGTTTGATGCCGTGGCCTATACCCAGCGCCAGTGTTTCGAGGCCGGCGTGCTGTTTGCCCGCCATGAAGGCATTGTGCCGGCGCCGGAAGCCAACCATGCGGTCAAGGGCGCTATTGAAGAAGCTCTTCGCTGCAAGCGCGAAGGCAAGGAAGAGGTGATCCTGTTCAACCTCTGTGGTCACGGCCATTTCGACATGGCGGCCTACACCTCTTACTTCGCCGGTGATCTGAGTGACCATGAATACGATGACCAGGAACTGGCCATGGCGCTCTCGGGCCTGCCGTCCGTTAAATCCTGATTACTGACCAGCTATTACTGCCCGGGTCTTGCGCCCGGGCAGTGGAACTCTTCCACCACCACACCTTCGTCCACGCTCTCCAGGTGCACGTCAAAGCCCCATAAGCGGTGCACGTGACGAATGACCTCTTCGGTGTCCTCGCCCAGTGGTACCCGGTCCACCGGCACATGCCGCAGAGTCAGTGAGCGATCGCCACGGACATCCACGTTCCACACCTGAATGTTCGGTTCCCGGTAACTGAGGTTGTACTGGCGCGCCAGTTTCTCACGCAGCGGCCGGTAGCCAGGGTCATCGTGGATGGCGGTGACGGTGTAGTGATCTTCCAGTTCGTCGTTTTCGATGGCAAACAGCCGGAGATCACGCATGACCTTCGGTGACAGGAACTGCTGGATAAAGCTCTCGTCCTTGAAGTTGTGCATGGCGAAATGCAGGGTTTCCAGCCAGTCGCTGCCGGCGATGTCCGGGAACCACTCGCGGTCCTCGTCGGTGGGGTGTTCGCAGATCCGGCGCAGATCGCTGAAAATGGAAAATCCCAGGGTGTAGGGGTTGATGCCGGAGTAGTAGGGGCTGTCGAAGGGCGGCTGGTAGATCACCGCCGAGTGGCTTTGCAGGAATTCCAGCATGAAGCCGTCGTTCACCAGGCCCTTGTCGTACATGCGGTGCAGCAGGGTGTAGTGCCAGAAGCTGGCCCAGCCCTCGTTCATTACCTGGGTCTGGCGTTGGGGGTAAAAGTACTGACCCAGCTTGCGCACGATGCGCACGATTTCCCGCTGCCAGGTTTCCAGCAGCGGCGCGTTCTTTTCGATGAAGTACAGCAGGTTTTCCTGGGGCTCTTCCGGGTAACGGCGCCGACGGTGAGCCGGGTCTTCGTCTTCCTCGGGCCTGGGAATGGTGCGCCACAAATCGTTCAGGCGCCGTTGCAGGTACTCCTCCCGCTCCTGCTGCCGGCGAGCTTCCTCGGCGGCGGAGATGGGTGGCGGGCGCTTGTAACGGTCCACGCCGTAATTCATCAGCGCGTGGCAGGAATCCAGGATTTCCTCCACCGCATCCACGCCGTAGCGCTCCTCGCATTCGGACACGTAAGTGCGGGCAAACACCAGGTAGTCGATAATGGCGCTGGCGTCGGTCCAGGTGCGGAACAGATAATTGCCCATGAAGAAGGAGTTGTGGCCATAGCAGGCATGGGCAATGACCAGGGCCTGCATTGGCAGGGTGTTTTCCTCCATCAGGTAGGCGATGCAGGGATTGGAGTTGATGACGATTTCATAGGCCAGCCCCACCTGCCCGCGCTCGTAACCCTTGGCGGTGTTCAGAAACTGCTTGCCGAAGGACCAGTGGTTGTAGCCCACCGGCATACCCACGGAGCTGTAGGCGTCCATCATCTGCTCGGCACTGATCACCTCGATCTGGTTGGGGTAGGTGTCGAGGCCGAACTCATCGGCGCACTTGGCGATTTCCTCGTTGTATTCCCGAATCAGGTCGAATGTCCACTCCGAGGTGGTGGAGATCGGTTTGCGGGCCGGTGCGGGTTCCACCGGCTCCACAGGCTCGCGCTCCGGGGCGTTCGGACGGTCAGCGTTACGGCTCATGCGGCTTTCCTCTCGAACAGTTGTCGGAATACCGGGTAAATGTCGCCGGGGTCGGCGATCTGCTGCATGGCAAAGGCGTCGGGGAGCTGCTCCTGGACTTCCTCGTACTGGTACCAGAGCATCTGGTGGTCGTTCGGGGTGATCTCCACGTAGGCGTAATACTGCACCAGCGGCAACAACTGGTTGGCCAGCAGCTTGCCGCAGATGGGGGAATCGTCGTTCCAGTTATAGAATATGGGCATCCTCGGCCGGGTCAAACAGCCCCAGGGGCGATTCGTTTACCGGCGAGCCCTTGATGGCGTAGAAGGGCACCTTCTGCATCAGTTGTTTGAGCTTTTCAGCCAGTGAGGATTTGCCACTGCCGACGGGGCCGAGCAGGTACAGGATCTGTTTCTTTTCCTCCAGCCCCTGGGCGGCGTGGCGGAAGAAGGAGACGATGTTTTCCACGGCGTCTTCCATGCCGTAGAACTCGGAGAATTCCGGGTATCGCTTGATCACCTTGTTGGAGAAGATGCGGGAAAGCCGAGGGTCGAGGGACGTGTCCACCAACTCCGGCTCGCCAATGGCGAGGAGCATGCGCTCGGCGGCGGTGGCGTAGGCGGCCGGGTCTTCCTTGCAAATCGCCAGGTACTCTTCCAGGGAATATTCTTCCTCCTGGGTGGCCTCGTAACGGTCCTTGAACTGCTTCAGTATACTCATGGGTCTTCCCCCGATCGCTCTGTTATCTGCCTGTTAGATCACGCAATATCCCCGTTGGTTTAAGTCGCCGAGTGTGGCGATGGGTGTCTGGTTAATGAGAAAAGAGTGGTGGCAGGCTCCCTTAATTATTATCTGGGCCGGGAGCGCTGCCTGATTTCATATTAGTTCAGAGAAGGCCGGGTGGGGCAGAAAATGTGCGAATCGGTCTTATTAAATTCTGTTATTTTCGGGTGAGGACGAATACGCTCTCGCTCACGCCGTTTTGCAGGCCTTTTCGTTTGACGAACAGATCATCCCTGGCCAGATCATTTCTCAGGATCTGGCGGACGTCATAATCCTCGTCAAACAGCTGGTGCACTTCACTGTCCGGCACATTGAACGGTGGTCCCTGCATCTCCGTGCCGTCGTAATCCAGGGTGATCAGCAGGATCCGCGCCTGCTCCGGTAGGATGGCGTTAAGGTGCTGCACATATTCCGGACGCAGGGTGGGCGGTAGCGCGATCAGTGCCGCGCGATCGTAAACCAGTCGCACATGTCGCAGGTCGTCCGGCACCAGTTGGAAAAAGTCTCCACACCAGATCTCCAGGTCATCGTGCCGGAAGGTGGTGAATGGTTCGCCGGGATGTACCGATGCCTTTTCACCGGCTTCCTCGAAGAAGTCCTTGCAGGCGATGTCGCTCAGTTCCACCCCGATCACCGGATGGCCACGGTCGTGCAGCCACCAGATATCATGGGCCTTGCCGCACAGCGGCACGAAAACCGTGTCGGTGCTGTCGCCCGCCAGCTCTGGCCAATGATCGTGCAGATACTGGTTCACCGTGCCCTGGTGAAAGCCTATTTCGTTTTTTTTCCAACGTTCGTGCCAGAATTCGTGTTCCATGGTCGCTCTCCGAATTTGGACGTTTCTCCCAGTCTAACTTAATCTGAGGTTTTGTTTAGGAGCCTCTGATTCAGGAGAGAGCCATGAAAGCCGTTTTTCTTGATGCCGCGACCCTGGGCCACGACGTTGACCTGGAGCCGATTGAAGAAGTGACCGGCGGGTTGACCTGTTATCCGCGCACTGAGCCAGAAGAAGTCACCGAAAGGCTGCAGGGATTCGATACCCTGCTGGTGAACAAGGTGGTCATCGGCCGTCAACACTTTGAGGCCTGCCCCGAGCTGGAAACCATCGCCGTGGTGGCCACCGGCCTGAACAACATCGACCTGCAGGCCGCCAATGACCATGGTGTTCAGGTGATGAACGTGACCAACTATGGCCGTTCGACCGTGGCACAGCACACCATGGCCCTGATCCTGGCGCTGGCTACACGCTTGCTCGACTATGACCGGGACGTGCGGGCCGGGCGCTGGGGCGAGAGCGACATGTTCTGTCTGATGAACCACCCGATCATCGAGCTGGAGGGCAAAACCCTGGGGATCATCGGCTACGGTGACCTGGGACAGGGAGTGGCTGAACGTGCTAAAGCGTTTGGTATGAATATCGTGCTGGGCTGCCGGCCTGGGCAGAAGCCCGGTGTTGTTGACGGTTACGAGCGCCTTCCCCTCGAGGAGTTTTTGGCTGTTGTCGATGTGTTGTCCCTGCATTGCCTGCTGACCGAGGACACGCGTCACCTGATTGGCCGGCGTGAACTGACTCTGATGAAACCCGGCGCGTTGTTGGTCAATACCAGTCGCGGCGGCCTGGTGGATGAGGTTGCGTTGGCCGATGCCCTGCGCAACGGCGAGATTGCCGGGGCCGGCTTTGATGTGTTGACCGAGGAGCCACCCCGCCATGGCAACCCGCTATTGGACAATGCTATCCCCAACCTGATTGTTACACCGCATTCGGCCTGGGCCAGCCGGGAGGCGCGACAGAGGATTGTGGAAATTACGGCGGATAATCTCAAGAGTGTTCCGTTGTGAACTTTGTCAATTCATATGAGGGCGATTTTGTGTATCTATTTGTGCAGTTAATGTAAAAAAGTGCAACATTTTCAAGGTGTGAGCTTCCGGTTTATTAACTTTCAGACTAACTTAGCCCTCCTGTAGATGTAATAAGCATGTCGTAATGGACTCCGGTGGTAAATGGAATTGCCGCAATCGCCTAATTCCTTGTATTGCCGGGTGATTGATATTTCCAGGGAGTGTTCTTGTGAAATTACTGAACCATTCTGTTCTTGCCCTCACTGTTACCGCACTGATATCCGGTTGCTCCTCGTTCCAGCAGCGGGATCAAATGTCCAAGTTCAATGATGCCTATGCCTCTGGTGATTACCACGGAGCACTGGACGTTGTCAGCTTTAAAACGGACGAAGACAAACCGGTGGATTCGGAGAAGTATCTACTGGAGTTGTTACACCAAGGCGAGATGTTCCGTCTCAATGGTCAGTTCGAAGAGGCCGCGCAGGCTTTTGATCTGGCAGAGGAGGGCATGAAGTATTTGGACACGGAAAGCCTGGCTGAAGAGGCGGGTGAGGGCTTTCTTGCGGTTATGGTTAATGATTCGGAGCGAGATTATGAGGCTCTGATGTCGGAGGCCGTCCTGGTCAATACCTATAAAGGCTTGGCGTTCCTGGCCGCTGGCAATAACGACTATGCCAGGGTGGAATTCAACCGAGCTGATGACCGTACCCGGCGTGCTGTTGAATTCTTCCAAAAAGAAATCGCAGAGCAGAAAGAAGCCCTGGCCAAAGAAGCTGAAAAGGAGGAGAGCCAAGCATCGCTGATTAGCGATAATCTGCAAAGCGACGATCTGAACTCGGCCATTGCCGAGAACTATGGGGCCTTGTCTGAGTGGTCTGTTTATCCGGAATTCATGGTGCCCGCCAGCACCTACCTGCACGGTTTGTACTTTTTGGCAAATTCAAGCACCAGTGCCGAATTTGGAAATGCCGCGACTTCCCTTATGCGCGTTTCGGAAATGAATCCAGACAGCGACGTGTTGAAAGCGGATGCCAAGTTGGCAAAAGAGTTGGCCGATGGACGCCAACAAGCTACTGATCTGCAGCCGCAAGTCTGGGTGGTCTATGAAAATGGCCTTGGCCCGGTATTGGAAGAAACCAGGTTTGATATTCCACTGATCTTGTTCCATCAGAACCAGCAGGCTCCGGCGTATTTTGGCATTGCTCTGCCGAAATACGCTGATCGCGCCGCCGTGCCTGGCAACTTGGATATTGCAGCTGATGGTGGCGACGTGGTGTCCACTGAACAGATTGCCGATATGGGAACGGTGATTCGCACGGAAATGAAGGAGCGGTTCCCCGGCGTCCTCACCCGTGCGGTGGCGTCAGCTGTTGTTAAAGCTGTGATTCAGAATGAGGCGAGTGAGCGGCTGGGTGTCTGGGGGCAGTTGGGGTCAGCTGCATTGACCATTGCAACGACTCAGGCGGATCTCCGTGGCTGGCAAGCAATGCCCAATCACTGGCAGGCGGCACGTCTTGATCGCCCGGAAAGTGGCACTCTGACCCTGCTCGACCAACAGGGCTCATTGCTTGGTACGGTAGACATTCCCGAACGTCCCTTTACGCTGGTTTACGTCAAGCGTCCTTCGATTACCGCTCCCGCAACAGTTATCACAATGGATTTGCGAGGCGAGACCGCCGCGAGTATCAGTCAACTGCCAAAGCCGGCAGATGGTACTCAGATTTCCAGTACAGACTGATCACCATCGGGAATCATAAGCGTGAAACTATTCAGCAAAACCATCGGTTGTGCCCTGTTGTTGCTTTTGGCCGGTTGTGCCAGTCAACCGCATACAACGGGAGTTATCGAGCGTGACAGCCTGCAAGTTGATCCGGACGTGCTCTACTCAATGACTGTGACGGAGTTGTTTGAACAGCGCATTCGCCAGCCGGATGGGACGTCGATCCTGCAAGTTCAGTTTGCTGTGGATGCCCACTCTGATGCCGAGCTGGCCTGGAAAGTGAGCTGGTTTGATGCCAACGGAATGATGGTGAAAGGCGTGGCTGATGGTTACAGGCGAGCTTCTGTACTCCTTGGCCAAACCCGGTATTTCAAGGCGACAGCGCCCCATCCCCGAGTGACTACCTATCAATTACATATTCGCGAACCTCAATAAAAGGGAAATTTCATGTTGAAACGAGCCATTGTACTTACCGCCGGTGTCCTTATGTTGGCCGGTTGTGCCACTCAGACCCGTTACGTTGACCCGGCGGCCGATGACGGTCCCGTCGCCATGACCATGGATTACCGGGATTTTGAAAAAGCTGCCACCGAGGCTGTTGAAGATATGGTTGCCAGTGGTGCGGTCAGCAACCCGAATGGTGGTCGCTACATCATGGTGGTTAGCCGAGTCACTAACGACACCATGCAGCGCATCGATACTGACCAGCTGACCAAGAAAATTCGTGTCGCCTTGTTGCGTTCTGGAAAAGTGGTGACCACTACAGCTGTTGGGCTCAATGGGGCAGAAGACGAAATGTCCATGGCCGCGCGTGAGCTCCGGAATTCCGAGGAATTTGACCAGTCCGGTGTCCAGAAAAAAGGCACTCTGCAAGCGCCAGATCTCAGTCTTTCTGGCAAGATTCTCCAGCGTAACCATACGGTTGGTAAAGAGCAGCAGGTTGAATATTACATCATGCTTTCTTTGACCGATCTGGCTACCGGACTGGCCTTTTGGGAAGGTGAAACCCCCATTATTAAACGTGGCTCCAACGACTCAGTTAGCTGGTAAAGGAATACGTAATGACAATCAGAAAAAAAGCCTTGTCAGTCATGGTCGCAACTGTGTTGGTCTCCGCGATGCCTGCAATGTTGATGGCTCAGGATTCTGATATTGCAGCTCAAACCCAGGCAGCAGAAGAGGATGCCAGCAAAACGCCGCCCTCTCCGTTTATGGCGGTTTCAGAGGTGGACCCTGGCGACAAGAAAATTCAGGAATTTCTGGATGCTCGTGGGTGGGTTCGTGGTCAATCAGAGAAGAATCCGGCGGGTGGAACCTTGGTCGTTGCCAGCCAGGCAATTTCCGCTGATCCAACCAACATTTCATTCAGTCAGGCGCGCATTATTGCGACCGAAGAAGCTTTTCTGAAGGCGATGGGGGAGCTGGTTTCTCAAGACTCTGTGGATATTGGCGTGGCGATGGTGGATCGTTTCATGAAAGATGATCTGCCGGAGGATGTGAGAGACACCACCAGCATTGAGGCGTTAGGTGAGGCCATTGCCGGCAGGGCAGCAGAGTTGACGGTTCAGGGCATGAACGCTCTGTTGGAAGAGCTTGGTGCAGATACGTCCAAAATGCCCGAGATGACAATCGCCGAACGCAAGAACATGATTTATGACGAATTTGTCAGTGAAACGACTTGGCAGGCAATGGGAAGGCTGAGCGGTGTAGGCATTTTTGGTGTGATCGAAGAGGTAGGTGGTGATGGTCCGCTGAATAATGGTCGTATGAGTGTGGTGGTTGTTCGCTCCGATCGGTTTAGTGAGTTTGGACGACAGCTGCGCACGGGGGATGTAGCGCCCGGCCAGGCCATTTCTCTTGATGAAATTCGCGAGCGATTGGATCCGCAGCTACGGGAAGGAACACCTATGCTGGGTTACTTCGGTGTGCAGCCGGTTGTTGACAAGCAAGGTCGTTACGGACTTATGTCATTTGGTACGTCCGGGCCGCAGCTGGTGCGGGGAACCATGGAGGAGTTTGAAATAGCTGCTGAGATGGAAGCTGCCAGGGAAGAAGCCATGATGATGGCGGATGGTTGGCTCGCGCAATTTGCGTCGATGACCGTGCAGGGGCAGAAAGAAGCTACTCGCAGGAAAATCCAGCAGAAAGTCCGGGAAACCCGGGGTGACGGTAGTACTGAGTTTAAAACCTCGGAAGGGACTGGTCGTATGGTCAACAATATTCTGCGCTCTGAGGCCAATGCTCGCCTGACTGGTATTCAGACGGTTGGGCAGTGGGATGCCGTAGACCCGGCTACCGGCCATCCTTACCTGGGCTATGTGAAATATTGGTCACCGGCTACGTCAGCCAAGGCACAGGGGCTGGATAAAAAGCCTGAGCCGGCCAGTAACGGTAGTTCTGGCGATGGGGAAGCGGCCACAAAGAAATCCACTCGTAGCACAGGATCGTTTGGATCATGGTGAGGCAATTGGTTGCGATCCTTCTGTTGTTGCCAGGTCTTGCCCTGGCAGCAACAGAGATTCGCACAGTTCAGGCTGAGGCGACCGGAGTGGATCGGGAACAGGCCATTATCAATGCTCTTGGCGATGCGGTGCGCCAGGTGCGAGGTGCCGAAATAAGTGCCAGCCGGCAGATGCAATCGGCGTTGAGCAGAATCTCAGTGCGCAATGATGATGGCCGTACCTCGACCACAGCGATGCAGAAAGCTTCCTCCAGCCAGACTCGGGTTTCGGCAGAAGGCTTGATCAGTGGATACAAGGTGCTTTCTGTTACCAATGCTTCTGGTGGGGGCAAGTTGGCAAGGCTAAGTGTGGACGTGCCTGTCTATAAAACGCCCGGTAACCCCAATGATGGTCGCTGGCGGATGGCCGTCTACCCGGTATGGTCGGCCCGCCCTGCCTACCAGGTTGCGGATATGAGGCTGTCTAGGGATGAGGTTTCTTCTCGCATGACTCAAGCCATCACCGAAGCTTTGGTGCAATCCCGTCGATTTGCCATGCTCGCCCGTGATCGGGAAAGAGCCATTATGGCGGAGCGGGCCCGAATGAGCGGTGAAGATATTCCTGTTGGTGAAAAAGCAATGCTTGGTAACGAGCTAGGTGCTGAGTATTTGGTTTCGGCTCAGGTCACTGATTTCACGTTCAGTGCCGAAGAGAAGGTGTCAAGATTGACTGGCGAGCGCTCTATTGTTCAGTCCGGGGGGCTGGTGCTGGAAACCCGTGTTCTGGTACCTGCGACTGGCGCGATTGTCTGGAGTGAAACGCTTAATTTGTCGACTGAGCAATTAGGTGTGGAGTTCGATGGCTCCAAGCACTCTCTCCAAGCATTGTTCGAGCGCGCGGGGCAGGAGGTGGCACTTGCTGTCATCGATGTAGTCTGGCCGCCTTTGGTTGAGGGGCAGCAGGCAGGAGAACTGGTTATTAATATGGGGGGCGAACTGATGCAGCCCGGTCAGCGTTGGGAGGTCTTTGCGCTGGGTGACGCAGTCCGCAACACCCACAATGGGAATGGTCTGGGGCGCACAGAATCGCTGGTAGCAACCGTGGAGGTGGTTCGTTCCACCCCGAAAATGGCCTATGCCCGAGTTATTGAAGGGGAAGTGCTTGGTAAGGGACAGGTCCTCAGACGGCCAGCTCTCGCAAAGGTAAAGGATCCTGCTGAATCCATCCGTGGCACGCGAAAGCGGACTTGTTTGCCCATCGATCCCTGCTGATGAAGTTTGGTTGAAGTTTTGTGGGGCACGATTTGCCCTGGAAAAGGATGTTTTATAATCGGAACAAGGAAATGTGACATGGAGCAAAAACAGTGCCCTTTCTGCGCGGAAGAAATAAAACCAGAAGCCATTAAATGTAAGCATTGCGGCTCTAACCTGCGGATCAATGAGGTGACCGACCCCAACACCAGAGCAGTGACGCAGTTTGTTCCGGTGAGCAAAGGTACGCTTTGGTTACCCGTTCCGTCATTGGTATTGAGCATACTGGCCGGGTTTGGCCTATTAGCCGGGATGTGATGAACACACCCATTACAACTGCTTTATACAAGGACTTAAAATGGATCATTTTCTCGACGCATTCAGGAATTATGCAACGTTTCAGGGACGCGCAACCCGCACCCAATACTGGATGTTTTTTCTGATTTACCTGTTGATCTACATTGCACTCAGTGTGATTGATGGTCTGTTCGGTGTGCCGGTTCTCTCCACGATTTTTGCGCTCGTCATGCTGATTCCCAGCATTGCTTACGCCACGCGGCGGCTGCATGACACGGGCCGCACAGGATGGTGGCAACTGATTGCCCTCATTCCGTTGATTGGCGCCATCGTGCTGATCGTATTTCTGGCAATGCCTTCTACCTCTGACGAGAAATACGGCGTTCCTGTGGCGGCCTGAGGAGAATAAAGCGCATGACCGAGTCAGTAATAAACTCCGCGCCTCAGCTCAATGTCGAGGAAGACAAGAATAAAGTCACCATCGTCTATGTACTTCAGGCCATTGGTTTTGTGGTTGGGGTGACATTCATCGCAGCAGTGATTCTGAACTACGTACAACGTAACGAGCTGAAGACCGAGATAGCTCGCAGCCATTCTCGGTGGCAGATTCGGACGTTCTGGTTCAGCCTGTTATGGTCGGCACTGGGCATCCTGTCGTCCATGGTACTGGTGGGCTACTTTATTTTGTTGGGCAATTTCATCTGGACGCTTTATCGCGTTATCAAAGGATGGGTTCGCCTGAATAAGAGCGCGCCTATGTACTGTTAGGCCTGGCACGCCGGGGCCGCTATCTGTGCGGCTTCGGTGTTTTGCCTCGGGCGATATTGTCCCACCATTTCTTTTATCTGTACCTCCCTTTAATCCATACTGGCTCTGTAACCATTACAGCAGGGAATTCGTGTGGCGTCATTTCAGCTAAAAGACCGGTTTGATCAATTCGAGCGCTGGATTCTGGCCAATCCCAACCCACCGGAAAAATGGCCCTGGACCTGGCTGTACAAGACCGGGCGCTCGCTGTATGCATTAATCCGGGATGTACTCAGCGGGCAATTGACGCTGCACGCCATGAGCCTGGTGTATACCACACTGCTGAGTATTGTGCCGTTGCTGGCGCTCAGTTTCTCGGTGTTGAAGGCGCTGGGTGTGCACCAGCGTATGGAGCCGTTCCTGTTTCAGTTTTTCGAGCCCATGGGGCCGCAGGGCATGGAGGTGGCCGAGCGGATTCTCGGGTTCGTCGACAACATGAAAGTTGGCGTGCTGGGCTCGGTGGGCCTGGCGTTGCTGGTGTATACCGTAATCTCCCTGGTTCAGAAGATCGAACGCTCGTTCAACATGATCTGGCGGGTGCCGGAGATGCGTTCATTGGCGCAGCGCTTCAGTAACTATCTGAGCGTCATTATGGTGGGGCCATTGTTAATGGTCTCGGCTATTGGTGTGACCGCTTCGGTGTTTTCGTCCGAGCTGGTGCAGCGGGTGATGGACATCGAGCCATTTGGGTCGTTGATTGTGATGGTCAGCCGGTTTACGCCGTTCTTTCTGGTGGTCGCTGCCTTTACGTTTGTTTATGTGTTTATCCCCAATACCCGGGTAAAGCTGCGTTATGCTTTTGTGGCCGGCGTGCTGGCGGGTGTGTCCTGGCAGGCAGCAGGCATGCTGTTTGCGTCTTTTGTGGCGGGTTCCGCGCGTTATGCGGCGATTTACTCCGGTTTTGCCGTGGGTATTATTCTGCTGATCTGGACCTACCTGAACTGGATGATTCTGTTGCTTGGCGCCAGCCTGGCGTTTTATATGCAGAACCCCGGTTCGGTGGCCAAACGCCGCAATGTGCAGCTGGCACCGGAGCTTCAGGAGCGGGTGGCACTGGCGCTGGTATGGCTGGTGGCCAGGCCATTCAGCCGGGGCGAGCCGGCGCCCCAGCAGGAATCGCTGGAACAGGCGTTGCGGGTGCCGGGAGAGGTTACCCGGGATATCAGTGACAAACTGATCCGTTCGGGAATACTGAGTCTTGCCGGCCCGCATGGTGATCAACTGGTGCCCGGCCGGGCGCTTGACCTCATTACCATTGATGCTGTGCTTGCGGCTGTTCGCAAGGATGAAGATCGCGTCGTGGACCGGTTACCCGCCAACGCACTGCCTCCTGAAATTCAGGCCAAGGCGGGCAGTGGTGATCAGACCTCATTCGCGCAGTTGCTCCTCGATCAGCCGCGAGAACCGGCGGCCACAAAACGCTGACGGGTTATCCGCTGGTGGGTGAGGTTTTCCCTTCTTCCAGCATATCCACGAGCATGTTGCGCACCCGGGTGACATCCTCGGGTGGCAGGTGCAGGATCTCGTACAGTTGCTGTTCAGGCAGGTTTCGCTGGTGGGAGTGGCGCAGAATCTCCCTCGAGCCCAGCAGCAAGCCATCGGTCAGCGGTGAATGTGGCTGGCCAGGTGCCGGTCGTTCAGTTGCGAACAGCCAGGCGTGGTACTTGGGTGGCAGGTTCCAGCTATTGGCCAACACCTGGCACACGTGCCACTGGTATTTGCCAATGGCGGCACGGATCAGGGCCGGGTCTGGTTCCGGACCAGTGCCCAGAGTTCGGCTGATTCGTACCAGCTCCCGGCGAATGGTCAGGTAGGCCAGCCCGGGCATCAGCCCCACCACAAAATAGGCGCTGGTGTCCTGGCCTCGCAGTTTGGCGATCATCTCCGTTGCCCTGGCACAGGTCAGTGCCCAACGCCAGGCCCGTTGTGCAAACAGGGCTTCACGGCTGTTCCGGGCCGACATCATTGGGCGCATCATGGCTGCCGCCGCCACGCTGCGAATACCGTTGAGTCCCAACACGAACACTGCCTGGTCGACTGATTCAATCCGGTTCTGGTTGTAGCGGAAAAACGGGCTGTTAACGATCTGCAACAGATGTTCTGTCAAGACCGGGTCACTCAGGATGATTCGGGAGATCTGCCGGCGCTCCGTGGTTTCGGCCGACAGGGCTTTCAGTAACAAGGGGAGCGTGCCCGGTTGCCGGGGCAGTTCTTCCAGTTTGCCGGTGGCAATGCGTTGTTCCAGCTCATGGAAAGCGGGTTCAAAATCGGAAAGGTCCGCCTTGAGTTTTTTGGGTTCGGTGTCCAGCAGCCAGGCAAAAAGGTTGTCTTCCAGCTGGCCGATCCAGTTGCCCTGAATATCCGGGGTATCCCGTTTTTCGGAATGGGTCGGATTGAACAGGCGGGTGTCGTGACCGGTGTCGGCGGAGCTGTCTGGTTGTCGTGAAAACAGGCTTGCTATCCAGGAAAGAAATCCTGACATCCATGCCTCCGGGTCAGCATGTTGCGGAAGTGGCTGGCTCAGCACGCAGTATAGTGATGCGGGATCGCGGCTGCACGGATACAGGTCAAATGTCGCCCCACAACCACTGGCACAGTGCCAGTGCTGCCACGGGGGCGGTCTCGGTGCGCAGTACCCGTGGGCCCAGGGCGACGGGTACGAAGCCTCCCGCCTCTGCCTGGAGAATTTCCCCGGGTGACAGCCCGCCTTCCGGGCCAATCATCAGAGCCACGGTGGCAGGCCTGGTCATTGAAGCCAGGTTCTGTCCGGTTCGGTGGTGCAGCACCAGGCGCACGTCGCAACCCTGGGTGTGTTCCAGCCATTGGCTCAGGGTCATGACCGGCAGGATTTCCGGTACCCGGGCCCGCCCGCATTGTTCAGCGGCGCTAATGGCGACCTGCTGCCAATGGCGCAGGCGCTTATCTTCCCGGTCACCCTTGAGTTTTACGTCACAGCGCTCGGTACTGAGCGGCACAATCTGGCTAACACCCATCTCTACCGCTTTTTGCACCGCGTAATCCATCCGGTCGCCCTTGGACAGGGTCTGTCCGAGCACAACATTGAGCGGCGATTCGGTGGTGTTTTCCAACTGTTCGTGAACCTCAACCGTCACGTTTTTCTTGCTGGCGGCGACAATGCTGGCGCGGTAATCATAGCCATCGCCGTTGAACAGAAGCAGTTCCTGTTCCGGCTGCATGCGCAATACCCTGCCCACATGTTGGGCGGCGTTGTCGTCAAGCTCGCACTGGTGGCCGGCAGCCAGCGGCGAGCCGGTGTGGATTCTGGGTATGCGCATGCAACGTATCCTTACAGCGTTAATTAATCTCTGACGGCGATATCAATGCCTTCGCCGGCCACCTGGCCGAGGTGGCGAATCTGCTCCTCGGTGATCACGTACGGCGGCATAAAATACACCACATTGCCCAGCGGGCGAAGCAGGGCCTCGCGGGTCAGTGAATGTTGATAGACTCGCAGGCCCCGGCGCTCCTGCCAGGGGAAAGGTGTTTTATCTGCCTTGTTTTTTACCATTTCCACCGCCAGGGTCATGCCGTGCTGGCGGATGTCGCCCACGTTGGGGTGATCCGCCAGGTGCGCCACCGAATCCGCCATGCAGGCTGACAGCCGGCGGTTGTTTTCGATCACGTTATCATCCCGGAAGATATCCAGCGTGGCCAGGGCCACCGCGCAGCCGATGGGGTTGCCGGTGTAGCTGTGGCTGTGCAGGAAAGCACGTAGAGTCTCGTAATCGTCGTAAAACGCGTTGTAGACATCGTCCGTGGTCAACACTACGGACAGGGGCAGGTAGCCGGCGGTCAGGCCCTTGGACAGGCACATGAAATCCGGGGTAATGCCGGATTGCTCGCAGGCGAACAGGGTGCCGGTGCGGCCAAAGCCAACGGCGATTTCGTCGGCAATCAGGTGCACGCCGTAGCGGTCGCAGGCTTCCCGCAGTTTGGTGTGGTAGACCGGGTGGTGCATGCGCATGCCGCCCGCGCACTGGATCAGCGGTTCCACCACCACCGCACAGATTTCCTCATGCTTCTCGGCCAGCAGCTGCTCCATGGCTTCGAACTGGCGCAGGGCGTATTCCTCGTCGGTCTCACCGGCTTCCTTGTTGAAGGCATCGGGGGAGGGCGCAGTGAGCACTTCCATCAGCAGCGGCTGGTAGGTGTCCTTGTAAAGGGCGACATCGCCCAGGGCCAGGGCGCCCAGGGTTTCGCCATGGTAGCTGTTGGACAGGTTGACGAAGTTCTTCTTGCCCGGTTTTCCATGGTTCTTCCAGTAGTGGTAGCTCATCTTCAGAGCCGCCTCGATGGCCGACGAACCATTGTCCGCGTAGAAGCACTTGTTCAGGCCCTCGGGTGTCACCTCAATCAGCCGCTCGGACAGCTCCACCACCGGCTCATGGCTGAAACCCGCCAGGATCACGTGCTCGAGTTTGTTGACCTGTTCCATGATGGCGTTGTTGATGCGCGGGTTGGCGTGGCCGAACAGGTTCACCCACCAGGAGCTGACCGCATCGATGTAGCGGTTGCCCTCGAAATCTTCCAGCCATACGCCTTCGCCTCGCTTGACCGGGATCAGCGGCAGGGACTCGTGGTCTTTCATCTGGGTGCAGGGGTGCCACACGGATTTCAGGTCGCGGGCAACGAGGTCGGCATTGCGCATGGGAGTCTCCGTTCTGTTTATTGGATCGCTGTTAACCTGCGCGAATATTACAGTTAACAGCGGGCCGGGGAAACCCGGGCCCCTCCCCCACCTTGGTCGGACTTTTCTGCCGGGTTATTGGTGCTGCCACCCGTCTGCCGCTATGCTCCGGTTTACAATCACTGGGGCTCGTGGAGGGCACATGCTGGACTCGTTGCAGGTCAGCCTGCAAAGCTGGCTCTGGCCAGGGTTATCCGCCGTTTTGTCGGTGTTGGCAACGTACGCCGTTTATCGCCTTGCGCTGGGAGTCTTTCGCCATTTTTCCAGTTCACGAACGGTACTCCGTCTGTTCCTGGATGCGGCGGCCCGGGCACTGGGCGTGGTGTTCTGTCTGTTGGCGCTGGTCGGTGCGCTGGAGACAGCGCCGGATGATCTCCCGTTCATGCAGGCGGTTCGCCAGATCACGACGCTATTGCTGGTACTGGCGGTTACCTGGGCCTCGGTGCGTCTGACCTCGGCCATAGGTGAGGTGATTGTTGCCCTGAACCCGGTGCTGGAGGGGCAATGGAAGCGCGCCCGCAAGGTTGAAACCCAGACCCGCTTTCTGGTGCGGGCATTGAACATCCTGATCGTGATCATTGGCCTGGGCGCCGCCCTGATGACTTTCGAGTCGGTTCAGCACATGGGCGCCAGCCTGCTGGCTTCGGCCGGTGTCGGTGGCCTGATACTGGGCTTTGCGGCGCGGCCGGTATTGAGCAACCTGCTGGCCGGGATGCAGATCGCATTGACTCAGCCTTTCCGCATTGATGATGTGCTGCATGTGCAGGGGGAGTGGTGCTGGGTGGAAGAAGTGACGGCCACCTATGTGGTGGTCCGGGTGTGGGACCTTCGGCGGTTGGTCATACCCTTGCAGTGGTTTATCGAAAACCCGTTCCAGAACTGGTCAAGGAACAATTCTGACCTGCTGGGAACGGTGTTTCTCTGGGTTGACTACACCATGCCAGTGGAACCGCTTCGGGAGGAATTCAATCGGTTGCTGGCGAACTCGAATCTCTGGGACGGGAAGCTGGCGACGGTCCAGGTTACCGACTCCAGTGATCAGGCCATGCAGGTGCGCTTTCTGATGAGCGCTGCGGACTCCACCCGGAACTGGGATTTGAGATGTGCGGTGCGTGAGGGGCTGATCACCTTCATCCAGCACAACTACCCGGACCAGCTACCTCGCCTGAGGGCCCGGCTGGTGGACAGCCCGGACCCCTGAGCTGTCCACCGTGTTTCAATGTGCAAGCACCCGGGAGAGGAATGACTGGGTGCGTTCGTTCTGGGGGTTATCGAAGACATCGGCTGGTTTGCCTTCCTCGACAATCTGCCCTTCGTGAATGTAGATCACCCGGTCCGCCACTTCCCGGGCAAAGCCCATTTCGTGAGTGACCACGATCATGGTCATGCCTTCCTTGGCCAGTTCCCGCATCACGTCCAGCACTTCGCCGATCATTTCCGGGTCCAGCGCTGACGTGGGCTCGTCAAACAGCATCAGCCGGGGTTCCATGGCCAGTGCGCGGGCAATGGCCACGCGTTGTTGCTGGCCGCCCGACAGCTGGCTGGGATACTTGTCCGCCTGGTTGCCGATGCCCACCCGGTTGAGCAGGCGTTCAGCGGTGGCGTTGGCCACCACCTGGGCCGCGTTTTTGACCTTCATGGGGGCCAGCATGATGTTCTTGCGCACGGTCAGGTGCGGAAACAGGTTGAACTGCTGGAACACCATGCCCACTTCCTTGCGGATCTCGGCCAGGGCCTTCTGGTTTCCCCCTTTCGGGGCCAGGGGGTGATTGTCGACTTCCAGTGTGCCGGATTCGAATTCTTCCAGGCCGTTGACGCAACGGATCAGGGTGGATTTGCCGGAGCCGGACGCCCCGATAATAACGACCACTTCGCCTTGTTCGACGGTGAGGTCAATATCTTTAAGGACATGAAGCTTGCCGAAGTACTTGTTCATGCCCTTTATTTTTACAATCTGAGTCATGGATAACGTTCCTTCAGACAGACGCAAGGCCACGGCGTTCAAGCAGCCGCAAAATCAGGGACAACGATAGTGTGATCGCCAGGTACATGATGGCGACAACAAAATACACCTCGAACGCGGTGAACGTGTTGGCGATGTAAACCTGGCCCTGGCGGACCAGTTCGCCCACGCCAATGACCGAGAACAGCGAAGTGTCCTTGATGCTGACGATGCCCTGGTTGCCCAGTGGCGGAATCATGCGGCGGAAGGCCTGGGGCCAGATGATCGACCAGAAGGTCTGGCTGCGGGACAGCCCAAGAGAAAGGCCTGCCTCGGTCTGGCCTTTGTCGATTGACTGTACGCCGCCGCGAACCACTTCTGAAATATAAGCGCCGGAGTTCAGGGCAATGGCGGCAATGCCGGCGGTCAGTGGGTCAATCGGGCCGCCAATCAGATCCGGCAGGCCGTAAAAGATAAAGAGCACCTGCACCAGGATGGGCGTGCCCCGGAAAACTTCGATATAAGCGGTTGCCGGCCAGCGCAAGAACCACTTTTTGTTGATGCTCAGCAGGCCAAAAATGATGCCCAGAACAAAGCCGATGAGCAGGCCGCCAAAAGAGATCAGCAGTGTGTAGGGAATCCCCTTGGCCAGATAGGGGATCGAGTCGATGGCTGCTTGCCAGTCAAACTGAAACTGGAATTCCACAGGCAATGCCTCCGCAGGGAGTTGACGTCAAACTTCGCCGGGGCGGGCGCCCCGGCATTGAGAATTACCCGGGTTGGGCGGTGGCTGCCATTATTCCGGCATCGGGCCGAACCACTTCTCATAGATGGTCTTGTAGGTGCCGTCTTCCTTCATGGAAGCCAGCGCCTCATTGACCTCATCCACCCATTCGCTGCCGTCTACCAGGGCAATCCCATACTGTTGACCTTCATACAGCGGGCCAACCGTGGTGACCTGGCCTTCGCCCTTGGTGCGGGCAAAGTAGCCGACATTCGGAGCGTCATAGAAAACCGCGTCAATGGAACGGGACATCAGTGCCATGTACATGTCTGAACTGCCCGGGTACGGCGTTACACCGTGGTCTTCGTCCAGGTTTTCTATCAGATAGTCATAAGAAGTGGAGCCGATTTTGGTGCCCACCTTCATGCCTTCGAGATCTTCGAGTTCGTCAATATCACTGCCCTCACGCACCAGAATGCGCAGACCGGAGTCGTAGTAGGGGTCGGAGAAATCGACAATCTGTTCGCGCTCATCGGTAATGGTGATGCCGGCAATGGCGATGTCCACATTACCGGTTTGCAGGGCCGGGATGATGCCGTTGAAGTCCATGGTTTGCAGGTCGTAGTCAAAGCCTGCCCGCTCGGCCACTTCGGCGATGATCTCCATATCGAAACCGATCATCTCGCCGGTTTCCTGATCCATCATCTCGAAGGGAACGAAGCTGGGATCGGTGACAACCTTGAGGGTCTCAGCGCTGATGCTCGTAGCCGCGACTGACAGAGCCAGACCGGTGCCCAGTGTTTTAAGCCATGTTGTGCTCATGAGTGCTCCTTTGTTCTTCTCAGGGTTTCGTGATGCCGCGTTCACAGGCGGGAGTGCGAAACCGGTTGATGGGATAGCAACAAATACACTTTAGAACACAAATGGGGGATTTGCAGTAAATCAGGAGGTTATGGAGAGAAGAAGGGGGCTTTTTATCCCCCTCTCCCTAGCCCTCTCCCGCCAGGGGAGAGGGAATAAATGCAAGTCGCCGCATTCCCGCCAGGGGAGAGGGAATAAATGCAGGACGCCCCTCTCCCCTGGCGGGAGAGGGGTTGGGGGAGAGGGGGAAGAAGATAAATCTCAGAACGAGATTTTCTCCCGCTCGCTGATACCCAGGTTCTCCCAGATCGAAAGGCTCGGCTGGGCCTGGTTCAGGGTGTAGAAGTGCAGGCCCGGCGCGCCGGCGGCCAGCAGTTTCTCACACATGCGGGTAACCACTTCTTCACCAAACTGGCGGATGCTTTCGCTGTCGTCACCGTAGGCTTCCAGCTGCTTGCGGATCCAGCGGGGGATTTCCGCACCGCACATGTCGGAGAACCGCACCAGGTTGGAGAAGTTGACGATGGGCATGATGCCTGGCACCACCGGAATGGTCACGCCCATCTTCTCCAGCCGGTCGATGAAGTAGAAGTAGCTGTCGGCGTTGAAAAAGTACTGTGTGATGGCGCTGTTGGCGCCGGCCTGTACTTTGCGCGCGAAGTTCTTCAGGTCATCTTCGGCACTGCGGGCCTGAGGGTGGAATTCCGGATAGGCGGCCACTTCCAGGTTGAAGTGGTCACCGCTGTGTTCCCGGATGAATGCCACCAGCTCGTTGGCGTAACGCAGCTCACCGGAAGCGCCCATGCCCGAAGGCATGTCGCCCCGCAGGGCGACGATCCGGTTGATGCCGTTCTCCTTATACAGATCCAGCAGCTCGCCGATCTCCTGGCGGGTACCACCCACACAGGACAGGTGCGGCGCCGTGGAAATGCCCTGCTTGTGCAGGTTGAGCACGGTCTCGATGGTGCGGTCCCGGGTGGAACCGCCGGCACCAAAGGTGACCGAAAAGAAATCCGGGTTCACCTCGGCCAGTTCGTTGCGCACGTTCTGCAGTTTTTCCCGCCCTTTGTCCGTCTTGGGCGGGAAGAACTCGAAGCTGAAGCGGCGCTTGAATTGCTTCTGGGATTCCATGAGTGCTTCCGTTTAGTACCTGTAGGTTTCCGGCTTGTACGGGCCTTCGACCGGCACGCCGATGTATTTCGCCTGGTCCGGGGTCATCTTGGTGATCACGCCGCCAAAGCCTTCCACCATGGCGCGGGCCACTTCCTCGTCCAGTTGCTTGGGCAGTACCTGAACGTATACGCCCTTGTCCTTGGATTCTTCCGGCAGGTCACCGAACTTGCGCTCGAACAGGTACATCTGGGCCAGCACCTGGTTGGCAAAAGAGCCGTCCATGATCCGGGACGGGTGACCGGTGGCGTTACCCAGGTTCACCAGGCGGCCTTCGGACAGCAGGATCAGGTGGTCATTGGCAGCCTTGTCGCGATAGATCACGTGAACCTGAGGTTTGACCTCGTCCCACTCCCAGTTCTTGCGCATGAAGGCGGTGTCGATTTCATTGTCGAAGTGGCCGATGTTGCACACCACCGCGCCGCTCTTCAGCGCTTTGAGCATGTTGGCGTCACACACGTTGACGTTACCGGTGGTGGTCACTAGCAGATCGGTGGTACCCAGCAGCTCGGTGTTGATGCCCTGCTCGGTGCCGGTGTTGATGCCGTCAATGTACGGAGAGACCACTTCAAAGCCGTCCATGCAGGCCTGCATGGCGCAGATCGGATCGGCCTCGGTCACCTTCACGATCATGCCTTCCTGGCGCAGGGACAGAGCGGAGCCCTTGCCCACGTCGCCGTAACCAATCACCAGTGCTTTCTTGCCGGACAGCAGGTGGTCGGTGGCGCGCTTGATGGCGTCGTTCAGGCTGTGGCGACAGCCGTACTTGTTGTCGTTCTTGGACTTGGTGACCGAGTCGTTCACGTTGATCGCCGGCACTTTCAGGGTGCCGTCACGCAGCATTTCCTGCAGGCGGTGTACGCCGGTGGTGGTTTCTTCGGTGACACCGTGGCAGTTGGCGATAACCTGCGGATATTCGTTGTGCAGCAGCTCGGTCAGGTCGCCACCGTCGTCCAGGATCATGTTCGGTTCCCAGCCGTCCACGTCGGAACCCACGGTCTTGTGCAGGCACCACTCGTACTCTTCCTCGGTTTCGCCTTTCCAGGCAAACACCGGAATGCCCTGAGCCGCGATGGCGGCGGCGGCCTGGTCTTGGGTGGAGAAGATGTTGCACGAGGACCAGCGCACGCTGGCACCCAGTTCTACCAGTGTTTCAATCAACACGGCGGTCTGGATGGTCATGTGGATGCAGCCCATGATGTTGGCGCCTTTCAGCGGCTGCTCGGCTTTGTATTTTTCGCGCAGCTTCATCAGGGCCGGCATTTCGCCTTCGGCGATTTTGATTTCCTTGCGGCCCCAGTCGGCGAGTTCGATATCGCGGACTTTGTAGTCGGTGAAGTTGTTCGGAGTGCTCATGGTGTTCTCCTGTTAGCCTTTGTCCGGTCCCGGAACTGTGTCGGGTACCGCTTGATTTGATGGCGTCGGAGATGGGGAACGTCTTTCGCGGAACCGCTACAAGCACATCCCTGTGCGCTTCTCTCAGGCCATCCATGGCCTTCGAAATTCCGCGAAAGACGTTCCCCATCTCCTTTTTTAAACTGTTGGCGTTTGCCGTCTCCGGTACGCTGAAATACTTGATCCGGCTTTGGTTAAATTAGGCCGATTGTTATTTGTAACTCTGATCAGCCCTCACCATTGGTGACATAGCGGTGGTGAGGGACGTCTTCCCGGGACTATCTTTGGCCATGGATGGCCAAAGCTAAGCGCCCAGGGATGGCTTGAGCGTGTCCCGGGAAGACGTCCCTTGCCGCCGCGTCCCCCAAACCCGAGAGGGCCGGGCTACAGTCAAACCCCGGCAGCGTCCTTCAAGGCCGCCGCGCGGTCAGTTTTCTCCCACGGGAACGCGGTAAAGGTGTCGTTACCCACGGTCATCTCGAAAGGCTCACGGCCAAAGTGGCCGTAGGCCGCGGTCTGCCGGTACATCGGGTGCAGCAAATCGAGCATGTTGGTGATCGCGTACGGACGCAGGTCGAAGTTGTCACGAACCAGTTGGATGATTTTCTCGTCGCTGATCTTGCCGGTGCCGAAGGTGTTCAGGGAAATCGAGGTGGGCTGGGCCACGCCGATGGCGTAGGAGACCTGGATTTCGCACTTGTCGGCCAGACCGGCGGCGACGATGTTCTTGGCCACGTAGCGGCCAGCGTAGGCGGCGGAGCGGTCCACCTTGGACGGGTCCTTGCCGGAGAAGGCGCCGCCACCGTGGCGGGCCATGCCGCCGTAGGTGTCGACGATAATCTTGCGGCCGGTCAGGCCACAGTCGCCCACCGGGCCGCCGATCACGAACTTGCCGGTCGGGTTGATGTGGAACTGGGTGTCCTTGTGCAGCAGTTCGGCCGGCAGGGCGTGCTTGACGATCAGCTCCATCACCGCTTCTTTCAGGTCTTCCTGGGTCACGTCTTCGTCGTGCTGGGTGGACAGCACCACCGCGTCGATACCGGCAACCTTGCCGTTTTCATAGCGGCAGGTGACCTGGCTCTTGGCGTCCGGGCGCAGCCACGGCAGCAGGCCGCTCTTGCGGGCCTCGGCCTGGCGCTGAACCAAACGGTGCGAGAAGTTGATCGGGGCCGGCATCAGCACGTCGGTTTCGTTGCTGGCGAAGCCGAACATCAGGCCCTGGTCGCCCGCGCCCTGGTCTTCCGGCTTCTGGCGATCCACGCCCTGGGCAATGTCGACGGACTGTTTGCCGATGATATTGATCACGCCACAGGTGTCGCCGTCGTAGCCCACATCCGAGGAGGTGTAGCCGATGTCCTTGATCACACCGCGCACCAGGTCTTCCAGGTCAACCCAGGCATTGGTGGTGATCTCACCGCCGACGATGGCCACGCCGGTCTTGACCATGGTTTCGCAGGCCACGCGGGCGTGTTTGTCCTCGGCCAGGATCGCATCCAGCACGGCATCGGAGATCTGGTCGGCCAGTTTATCCGGGTGGCCTTCGGAGACCGACTCGGAGGTAAAAATGCTGTAGTCAGACATAAGCGTGCTCCTCGTTGAGCGTTTTCAAATTTTTTGTTTCATCAAACGGTTATTGTTTCCAGAATTCTCGAACCTGCACCTGGAAGCCATTGCGCAGGCCGATAAACAGTTGTTCTCCGGCGACCAGGCCGGCGTCCGCCGCCCAGGCGGTCAGTTCCTCGGGTTCAAAGCCGAGCCACAGATCGCCGCAGTTGTCCTTGGCCCAGTCCTGGTCATGGCTGCACAGGTCGCTGACCACAAAACAGCCGCCGGGATTCATCAGGGCCGCCGCATCCAGGAAGATGTCGGCGGGGCTGGGCACGTGGTGCAGCACCATGTTGGCCACGATCAGGTCAAAGGTCGTTCCCCGGGCCAGAATGGTCTCCGTGATTCCCTCCACCAACTCCACATTGGTCAGCCCGGCTTCCCGACAGCTGTCGGTGGCTTTGGCCAGCATGTCCTGACTGTTATCCACGGCCACCACCTGCTCGAACAGCTCTGCCAGTACTGGCAGGAACCCCCCTTCGCCCGGCCCGATTTCCAGCACGCTCTGCCAGTGTTCGCGGGCATGGCGCTTGCGGATCAGGTCAGCCGTGGGTTCCGCGTACAGGTCAAAAGCAGCAATCAGTTCCTGTTGCTCGCGGAACTGTTCGGCATGCCGGGCAAAAAATGCCCGGGATTGTTCCGCCCGCTGCTCCCGGATGGCTTCAATTTTTGCATCCAGCGGCAGCGGCAACGGGGCCTGGTCCACCGTTTCGAAAATCTGCCGGATTGTCTGGTCGGCCAGTTTGTGGCTGTCCAGATTCAGCGGCCGGCGATAAAAAATGGCATTGCCTTCCCGCTGTGGCTCCAGCAGTCCGGCCTTATGCATCACCTTTAGGTGGTGGCTCATGCCGGACTGACGCATATCAAACAACTGGCTCAGCTCCAGTACACCGAAAGTATCCCGGCGCAGTACCCGCAGGATCTCCAGGCGTAACGGATCGCCGCTCGCTTTGAAGATCGGTGCCAGGTCGTCCACGGAGGACAGGGCGGGTTCGCGGGTGCTTTTTGATGTCATGGCTCGCAGTTTAGGAGGGTTTTTGTGGTTATTCAATATCCATATCAAAGTTTTTTGATATAGATTTATAGCCCGTGGCATTTGCCCCGGCACACCCTAATCGGCGAAAATACGCGCTTCATTTTTGACCAGCTCTGCAGGGGCGTGATCAGGCGCCCCTAAAAAGTCATTTTTTTCCTGAAAACCACTGGAGAATAGTCAATGCCGTCCCGTAAAGATCTCGCCAACGCCATTCGCGCGCTGAGCATGGATGCGGTTCAAAAAGCCAAATCCGGCCACCCGGGTGCGCCCATGGGCATGGCGGATATCGCCGAGGTGCTGTGGAACGATTACCTGAGCCACAACCCGGCCAACCCGCACTGGGCCAACCGTGATCGCTTCGTGCTGTCCAACGGTCATGGTTCCATGCTGCAGTACTCGCTGCTGCACCTGAGCGGGTACGACGTCAGCATTGACGACATCAAGAACTTCCGTCAGTTGCACTCCAAAACTCCGGGTCACCCGGAATACGGCTACACGCCGGGCGTCGAGACCACCACCGGCCCGCTGGGGCAGGGCATTGCCAACGCTGTTGGCTTCGCCGTGGCGGAGAAAGCCCTGGCGGCGCAGTTCAACCGTCCGGGTCATGAGATTGTGGACCACTACACCTACGCGTTCCTGGGCGATGGCTGCCTGATGGAAGGCATCTCCCACGAGGTGGCCTCCCTGGCGGGTACCCTGGGCCTGGGCAAGCTGATCTTCTTCTATGACGACAACGGCATCTCCATCGACGGTGAAGTGGACGGCTGGTTCACCGACGACACGCCCAAGCGTTTCGAGTCCTACGGCTGGCAGGTGATCCCGGCGGTTGACGGCCACGATCCGGAAGCCGTGCGTGCAGCCATCGAGGCCGGTCGCGCCAACACCGAGCAGCCCACCATCATTTGCTGCAAGACCATCATCGGCTTCGGCTCGCCCAACAAGCAGGGCACCGAATCCTGCCACGGCGCAGCCCTGGGCGAAGACGAAGTGCAGCTGACCCGTGAGCAGCTGGGTTGGGAATACGGTCCGTTTGAAGTGCCTTCCGAGATCTACGCCGGCTGGGACGCGAAAGAAAAAGGCGCCGCGGCGCAAAGTGCCTGGGAAGCCAAGCTGGCTGCCTACGAGGAAGCCGAGCCGGAACTGGCCGCCGAGTTCAAGCGCCGCATGAGCGGTGAACTGCCGGCGGACTTCTCCGAGAAGGCTCAGGCGTACATTCAGGAGTGTCAGGAGAAAGGCGAGACCATTGCTTCGCGCAAGGCCTCCCAGAACACCCTGAACGCCTATGGCCCGCTGCTGCCGGAACTGATGGGCGGCTCCGCCGACCTGGCCGGTTCCAACCTGACCATCTGGTCCGGCTGTAAAGGCCTGAGCAAAGACGACGCCTCCGGCAACTACATCTACTACGGCGTGCGTGAATTCGGCATGGCCGCGATCATGAACGGCATCGCCCTGCACGGTGGCCTGGTGCCTTACGGCGCCACCTTCCTGATCTTCATGGAATATTGCCGCAACGCGGTACGCATGGCCGCGCTGATGAAACAGCGTTCCATCTTCGTGTTCACCCACGACTCCATCGGCCTGGGTGAAGACGGCCCGACACACCAGCCGGTTGAACAACTGGCCAGCCTGCGCACCACGCCGAACATGAGCACCTGGCGCCCGGCTGACACCGTGGAAACCGCCGTGGCCTGGAAATCTGCCCTGGAACGCACCGACGGCCCGACCGCCATGGTCTACTCCCGCCAGGGCCTGCCGCACCAGGAGCGTGATGCCGAGCAACTGGCCAACGTGGCCCGGGGTGGTTACATCCTGTCTGACAGCGAAGGCATGCCCGAGCTGATCCTGATCGCCACCGGTGGCGAAGTAGGCCTGGCCCAGGACGCCGCCGCCAAACTGCGTGAGCAGGGCAAGGCCGTGCGTGTGGTGTCCATGCCATCCACCGATGTATTCGACGCCCAGAGCGCCGAGTACAAGCAGCAGGTGCTGCCGCTGGAAGTCACCAACCGCATCGCCGTGGAAGCAGGCATTGCCGACTACTGGTACAAGTACGTGGGTCTCGATGGCCGCGTGGTGGGCATGACCACCTTCGGCGAATCCGCGCCGGCCGGCGAGCTGTTCAAGGAATTCGGCTTCACCGTCGACAACATCCTGGAAGTGGCCGACGAACTGCTGGACGCCTGATGAACCAAGCCAAGCCTTTTCGAGTTGCCATCAACGGCTATGGCCGCATCGGCCAGTGCGTGTTGCGGGCGCTTTATGAAAACGGCTATCGCGACTATCTGCAGGTGGTCGCGATCAACGAACTTTCGGACATCGACACCATCGCCCACCTGACCCGCTACGACTCCACCCATGGCCGGTTTCAGGGCGAGGTGTCGGTGGACGACAGCGACCTGGTGGTAAACGGCGACCATATCCGCGTATTGCGCCACGCCGACCCGGAAGACCTGCCTTGGGGCCTGCTGGACGTGGACCTGGTGCTGGAATGTTCCGGCTCCTTTTCCGACCGCAGCATGGCTGAGAAGCACCTGGACTCCGGCGCCAAACGCCTGCTGTTCTCACAGCCAGCGGAGTCGGACGTGGACCGCACCGTGGTCTTCGGTGTTAACGAAGCCGATCTGGACGCCTCGGACCGCATCGTGGCCGCCGCTTCCTGTACCACCAACTGCCTGGTGCCGGTAATTCACGAGCTGGACAAGGCTTTTGGCGTGGAGCAGGGCAGCACCACCACCATCCACGCTGCCATGAACGACCAGCCGGTCATCGACGCCTACCACCACCAGGACCTGCGCCGAACCCGCAGCGCCCTGCACAACATCGTGCCGGTGGACACCGGCCTGGCACGAGGCATCGAACGCCTGCTGCCGGCGATGAAAGGCAAATTCAGCTCCGTGGCCATGCGCGTGCCCACGCTGAATGTGTCTGCCATCGATATGGTGGTCAATGTGCGCGAAAGCACCGATGTGGCTGCGGTGAATGGTTTATTGCAACAGGCGGCGCACGGTTCGTTGAAAGGCATTCTTGGTTACACCGACGAACTGCTGGCCAGCTCCGACTTCAACCACGACGCCCATTCCGGCGTCGTCGACGGCGGCCAGACCCGCGTGACCGGCGGAACCATGGTGAAAGTACTATGCTGGTTCGACAACGAGTGGGGCTTCGCCAACCGGATGCTGGATGTGAGCCGGTGCTGGCTCAAGAAAACTGATTAATTTTTATTGGCCACGGAATCCACGGAAGAACACGGAAAGAAAAACGAAAAGAAAAGATGAAAAGATTTTTTAGCCACTAAATCCACGAAAGAACACGAAATAAAAACAAAGATTTTTTGTCAGTTAATTTTTTCGTGTTCTTTCGTGGATTTCGTGGCAACTCGTCTTGTTCTTTGTCTTTTTTCCGTGTTCTTCCGTGGATTCCGTGGCAAAAAAATATCTTTAAATGCGTAAAAATGGAACTGCGATTATGGCCATCAAAAAAATGACCGACCTGGACCTCGCTGGCAAGCGGGTTCTGATTCGTGAAGACCTGAACGTGCCGGTCAAAGACGGCAAAGTATCCAGCGACGCCCGTATCCGCGCCTCTCTGGACACCATCAAGGCCGCCCGGGACGCCGGCGCCAAAGTCATGCTGATGTCCCACCTGGGCCGTCCGGAAGAAGGTGTATATGACGAAGCGGCCTCTATGAAGCCGGTGGCTGAACACCTGTCTACCCTGTTGGGCCAGGAAGTGCGCCTGATCAAGGACTACCTGAACGGCGTGGAAGTGGCCGACGGTGAAGTGGTCCTTTTCGAAAACGTACGTTTCAACAAGGGCGAAAAGAAAGACAACGAAGAACTGGCCAAACAGTACGCCGCCCTGTGCGATGTGTACGTCATGGACGCCTTCGGCACCGCCCACCGCGCCCAGGCCTCCACGCACGGCGTGGCCAAATTCGCCCCCGAAGCCTGCGCCGGCCCACTGCTGGCCGCCGAGCTTGAAGCTTTGGGCAAGGCCCTGGACAACCCGGCCAAACCGGTGGTTGCCATCGTCGGTGGCTCCAAGGTTTCCACCAAACTGGACGTACTCAACGCCCTGGAAAAAGTCTGCGACCAGATCATCGTGGGTGGTGGCATCGCCAACACCTTCCTGGCCGCCGCCGGCCACCCGGTGGGCAAGTCCCTGTGCGAGCATGACCTGATCGACACCGCCAAAAACATCGCCAGCCGCGTGGAAATCCCGCTGCCGGTGGATGTGGTGGTCGCCCCGGAATTCGCCGAAAACGCCACCGCCACCACCAAGAACATCTCCGACGTCTCCGACAACGACATGATCCTGGACGTGGGCCCCGAAACCGCCGGCCAGTTTGCCGAGTTGCTGAAAAACGCCAAGACTATCCTTTGGAACGGCCCGGTGGGCGTGTTTGAATTCGACCAGTTCGGCAACGGCACCAAAGCCCTCGCCGAGGCCATCGCCGAAAGCGACGCCTTCTCCCTGGCTGGCGGCGGTGATACCGTGGCTGCCGTTGACAAATACGGCGTAGCTGACAAGATTTCCTATATCTCCACCGGTGGCGGCGCCTTCCTGGAATTCGTGGAAGGCAAAACCCTGCCAGCGGTAGCTGTACTGGAAGAACGCGGAAACTAAGCTGATGGTCGTCTTATAAAACGCGACCACAGGTTACAAGTTACAGAAAGCCAGAATCGCGAGGAGAGTGAGGTAGGTCTTTCCGGGACTGTCTGCAGCAAGGATGCTGCAGTCAAGCGTACAGGGAAGTATTCACAGCGTGTCCCGGAAAGACCTACCTCATTCTCCGTAGCAGACTCCGGAGCTATTAAACACTCTCCCAAGTCTGTGAGACCAGAATTCAAACATCACGAAGTTTAATGAAGGAGAAAACCCATGGCCCTGATATCGATGCGGCAACTACTCGACCACGCCGCCGAGCATGGTTACGGTGTACCCGCCTTTAACGTCAACAACCTTGAACAAATGCGCGCCATCATGGAAGCCGCCGACAAAACCGACTCCCCGGTGATTGTCCAGGCCTCCGCCGGTGCCCGCAAATACGCCGGCGCCCCCTTCCTGCGCCACCTGATCCTGTCTGCCATCGAAGAATGGCCGCACATCCCCGTGGTCATGCACCAGGACCACGGCACCAGCCCCGGTGTGTGCCAGCGCTCCATCCAGCTGGGCTTCAGCTCCGTCATGATGGACGGCTCCCTGGGTGAAGACGGCAAAACCCCGACCGACTACGAATACAACGTGGACGTCACCCGCCGCACCGTGGAAATGGCCCACTCCTGTGGCGTATCCGTGGAAGGCGAACTGGGCTGCCTGGGCTCCCTGGAAACCGGCCAGGCCGGCGAAGAAGACGGCGTGGGCGCAGAAGGTACCCTCGACCACAGCCAGATGCTGACCGACCCGGAAGAAGCCGCTGACTTCGTCAAGCAAACCCAGGTGGACGCCCTGGCCATCGCCATCGGCACCAGCCATGGCGCCTACAAGTTCACCCGTCCGCCGACCGGTGACATCCTGGCGATCGAGCAGATCAAGAAGATCCACGCGCGCATCCCGGACACTCACCTGGTCATGCACGGCTCCAGCTCCGTACCCCAGGACTGGCTTCAGATCATCAACGAACACGGTGGCGAGATTCCGGAAACCTACGGTGTGCCGGTGGAAGAAATCGTGGAAGGCATCAAGCACGGTGTACGCAAGGTCAACATCGACACCGACCTGCGCCTGGCCTCCACCGGTGCCATCCGCCGTTTCCTGGCGGAAAACCCGGCCGAGTTCGACCCGCGCAAATACCTGAAAGAATCCATGAAGGCCATGACCGAGCTGTGCATTGCCCGCTACGAAGCCTTTGGCACCGCCGGCAACGCCAGCAAAATCCAGCCGATCAACCTCGAGCGCATGTTCGAGCGTTACGCGGCCGGCGAGCTCGACCCGAAGGTCAAGTAAGCTCGTTGTTCCACAGTCCCGGACGCCTGTCCGGGACTGTCTTATCTCCCTTTCAAAACCCTCCCGAATCCGTTTCCCATTTCAGTCAGGAGGGGCATCATCACCGGCTCCCTTCCGCCTTGCCGGGTCAGTGCTTTCTCGCCAGCTGTTCCAGCACCATCAACGTATCCGCGTAACGGGCAAACCGGTCCAGATACGCCGGGGACAGGCTCTGCATTCTGGCAATGGCCCGACTGACCAGCCGATGGGCGTTCATTGGCCCGGCATCCTCGGGCGTCTGGTGTATGGCGTGACGAATGCGCGCCTCACGCATTTCAGAATCACGATCAGCCTGGGCCCTGGCCATCGCTTTCAGTGGTTGCAGGTGTTGAGCTGCCGACTTGCCGTTGCTCGGCTTGGGTGGGTTTTCCGTAGGACCGAAGATCAACTGCTCGAGGGTAGAGGAACGATTGGCGGCCGGAGCCGGTGCCCGAACCTGATCGAGCTGCTCAGTGAGTGCGCCAAGAAGCGAGGGCGTGTTGGTCTCTGCCGGTTGGTATTCCGGTTCTGACTGATCATATGTGGCGTGATAATCAGAAACGGCCTGTTCCAGTTTTTGCCAATGTACGCTTCCCTGAAGTCCTCGGGCGCGAAGGCGCTGCTCCAGTGATTCCAGGTATCGAAAGCGCACCGGGTCCGCATGGCCCGCGCCGTTTTCCTGCAGGTGCCTGAGCAGGGGCAGATCAGAAGTAGTGGTGATCGTGCCAGGCATCAGCCCTCGACTCCTGTACTTTTCTCAACGGGCCCATCCTCGGACGCTCTTGGCACTGTGCTGATCTCCACCCGCCGGTTCTTCGCGCGCGATTCGGGATCCTGATTCGGGACGGCTGGCTGGTGCGGGCCGAAAGCGGCGGCAAACACCCGGTCTTCCGGGAGCCCCTGGGCGATCAGCGTGCGGGTCACCGTCAGCGCCCGCTGGGCCGAGAGCCCCCAGTTATCCTCGTAACGATTGCCGCTGAGCAGCGGCAGGTCGTCGGTAAAGCCGCTGACCATCAGCAGTTCATCGTGCTCCGTGAGGTACGCCTGCAGTGGTTCCACCAGCGAAGCCAGTACTTCCTCGCCGTCCGCCTGCAGGGCGTCGGAGTTCAGTTCAAACAGCACGTTGCCACTGATGCCAATGCGCCCGTTGCGGAAAGTTACCAGGCCCTTGGTCAGCGGGTCTTCCAGTGCCTGCTCCAGGGCTACCCGGCGCTCCTGCTCCGCTTCCCGTTTGGCTTTCTCCTCGGCCAGGGACTGGCTCAGTTCCAGTTGCAGGCCGATCACCCATACCAGAAGCAGCACCAGAAGGCCGACAAGGGCGGCCATCAGGTCGGAGAAAATCGCCCACACCGGGGCGGATTGCTGCTCACCGCCTTCCAGGTGTTCCATCACACGGCCTCGGTTGCCGGTTTGCGAAGCGCGGCGGCTGCATCGATCACATCTTTCTGCGCGCTCACGCTCAGGTCAATCACCTCACGGGCCTGGGCCACATAGTAGGCCAGTTGTTCGTCGTGGCGGGTGCCGGCGTTATCCAGCGCCTTCTGGATGTCCGCCAGGCTAGCGATGACCTGCTCATTGGACTGGCTGAACTGTTCAATCGCCGTGCCGAAGGCATCGCTCAGGGCGCCCACTTCCTGGCTGCTGCCGGTCAGGTGTTCACCCAGTTGGCCCAATTGCTGGCTTTGCTCTTCAATCAGCGCACTGAACCGTTCGCCAATGCCGGTGAGGGTGTCGCCGGCGCCGTTCACCAGGGCATCCACCGCCTGGCGTTGGCTGTCGATCTGCTCCCGGTGGTTCGCCAGCAGGGCATCCAGTTCGCTGACCAGTTGCTTGCGTTCTTCCAGCAGCTCGTTATCCCGTTCGCTGTTGCGGGCCATTTGCCCTTCCAAGGCAGACAGTTTTTCGGCCGTGCTGGTGGTCAGTTGCTCAAAACCAGCCCCTTGGCGTTCCAGCCATTCGCCGGCGACCGACGCCCAGTTCCTGTGTTGGGCATCGGCATCGGCCCGCAGCTGATCCATGGCTTCGCGCACCACGGGCTGAATCTGTTCGGCGGTTTGTCGGCTGCTGGCCTCCGTGGCGGTTTTCAGGGAACGGGCCACCGAATCGGCCAGCGCCTGGTATTGGGCTTCCACGTTCTGGTGAAAGGTCTGCTGGTTCTGCGTCAGGGACTGCTCCAGCCGCTCGCCTAACTGCTCCATGCGGGCGGTCATGCGTTCCATGGCCGAGGCCATGTCCGGCAACGCCCGGGCCTGGCTCTCGATGGCCTGGAACGCCTGTTCACGCTGGTAGTCGCCAGACAGGTGGCGCAGCTTGTTGCGCAAGTCCCCGTCCAGGCGCCGGGACACCTGCAGGCGTTCCCGCCGGCTCAGGGTGGAGGCCAACCCCAGCATGGCGGAGGCGGCCACACCGGCGATGGAGGTGCCAAATGCCAGACTCAGGCCGGCAATGGGGGCGGCCAGTGCGCTGCGAACGGCGCTCAGTTCGGTGCTGTTATCCAGCGCCGAAGCCGCGCCGCTGAGGGTAACGATCATGCCGGCAAAGGTGCCCAGCAAGCCGAGCATCACCAATAGGCCCGTCAGGTAAGGGGTGAGTTGCGGGCCGGGCAGGGGTGCCGTATGGCCTTCGATGCGCCGCTGGACGGGCAACTGCATGGCACCTGGCAGGCCGTTGAGCCAGCCGCTGACTTCCCCGGTTTTCGAGGGCAGGGTGTCCAGGGCGCTTGCCAGTTGCCCGGTGCTGCGGCGAAAGTTCACCAGTTCGCCAAAGCCCAGGCAGTACACCAGCGCAATGAGCCCGGTGAAGGCCAGTGCCAGTGGCTCGGAGCCAATAAAGCCGGCGCCGATCCAGGCCACCACGGCCAGGCCGAGGGCAAAGGCAATAACAAAAAACAGTCTGCTCATGAATGTTCACTCACTTCGTTGTGACAGGCCTCCAGCAACCCCAGTACCGGCTCCAGCCGAACATCCAGTTCGGCGAGTAACAGGTTCCGCGCTTCCTCGCAGTAACGGTGGAGCCAGTTGTCGGACTCGGGTGTTGGCCTGTCGGCGTTTTGCAGTGTCTGGAAACGCTGCTCCAGTTCTTTGGGAATGGCGGCGAAGCACTGGCTGGTGTAACCGGCCATGGTCTGGTCAAACACCGCATCCAGCTCTGCCAGGTGCGCCAGGGTCGGGCCCTGCTCTTTCATGGCCTTGCGCACCTTGTCACGTAGCTGCCTGCTGGTGGCGGCGACTTTGCGCTGTGCACCCAGCCACGCGTTTTGCAAGGGCTCGAAGGCCGGTTCATCGTCAAATGTGACATCACCGGCCCAGTCTTCGATCCGCCGGACCAGAGCCCGGCGACTGGTCGCCAGCTCTTCGGTCAGCCGTTCAACAACCGCCGCCTGCGGGCTGCCCGGGTGCCGTGAACGCCCGGCGATGGCCGCATCCAGGCTCATGGTGTCGCCCAGGCCGAAGAGCCGGCCCAGCCGTTCTGCCAGGCAGGGCAGGCTGGTACTGTCTGATGACCGGGACAATTGTTGCAACAGCCGGCTTCCGGGCGAATGGTCAGTGTTCACGGCCATGTTGTTCCCAACAGGTGATGGAGCCTAAAGGCGGCTATTCTACTGGGTATGCAGTGCCATTGATAATGGACCAAAAGCAGATGACGGGTCGGGATTGCCGGGCGTGGCCACCTTGTAATTTGGCTGCCAGCGTCAAATATAGGTACTCAGAGACATGTTTAACGATTCATGAGGAGTGCCATGGACTTCAAGGACTATTACGCCACGCTCGGAGTGAGTGAGTCGGCCTCGCCGGAAGACATCAAGAAGGCCTACCGCAAGCTGGCACGCAAGTATCATCCGGATGTAAGCAAAGAGGAAAACGCCAGTGACAAGTTCAAGGAGGTGAGTGAGGCCTACGAGGTGTTGAAAGACCCGGAAAAACGGGCCGAATACGACCAGCTGCGAAAATACGGTTCCGCTGGCGATGGCTCCTTTGAGCCGCCACCCGGCTGGCAGAGTGGGTCAGGCTTCGGCGGTGGTGGTTACACCGAAGCCGATGCGCGCCAGTTCAGCGAATTTTTTGAACAAATGTTTGGGGGAGGCCACCGCACGGGATTCTCCGGCGGCGGTTTTGGTGGTTTCCGCCAGACTATGCGAATGCGCGGTGAAGACGTGCACGCCAGGCTTGCGCTGTTCCTGGAAGAGGCAATCAACGGCTGCGAGAAACAGGTGTCTTTCACCGTACATGACACCGATAGTCACGGCCGGGTCATTCCGCGCCAGAAAACCCTGAAAGTGAAAATCCCGGCCGGCATGCGTGAGGGGCAACATATACGCCTCAAGGGCCAGGGTGCGCCCGGTGCTGGCGGTGGAGAATCCGGCGACCTGTTCATTGAGGTGGAGCTGGCCCCCCACCCGCACTTTACTGTGGAAGGCCGGGATGTGCTCGTGACCTTGCCCGTCGCACCATGGGAAGCGGCGTTGGGTGCCACCGTCACCGCGCCCACCGTAACCGGTAAGGTGAAAGTGAAAGTGCCAAAAGGATCTACCAGCGGTCGCAAGCTGCGGCTCAAAGGCAAGGGGTTCCCCGGCAAGCACCCGGGTGACCAGATCATCGTGCTGCAGGTGGCCATGCCCGAACAGCACAGCGAAGAAGCTGAAAAACTGTACGCACGGTTAGCCGAGCTGGAAAAGAACTTTAATCCACGCAGCAAGCTGCACGTGTGAGGGGGAGGCCATGAATCACCAGGACCAGATACTGACCGTTGAAGTTGTCGACGACAATGGCACAACCTTCACCCTGCGCGAAGTGTGCGAGCGGGGTGATTGTCACGCGGAATTCATCATCAAACTGGTAAATTACGGCATCATCGCTCCGCTTGAAGAGACAGAGGAAGCTCTCCAGTGGCAGTTTGATGTGCCGGCGCTGAATCGCCTGCAAAAAGCCCTGCGACTGCAACGGGATCTGAAACTGAACCTGCCGGGCCTGGCGTTGTCACTGGATTTGCTGGACGAGCTGCACACTATGCGCCGGGACATGGCACGCATGGAGCAGCGCCTGAGACAGCTAACCGGTGAGTGAGCACAGCGCCAACAGACCCCGGTGATGATGCCCCGGGGTCACGACTGTGCCTGCTCCAGCTTTTTGATCTCTGCATACAGTTTTTCCGCCTCTTCCATCAGCGTGCCATGAGTCCGCAAATCGCCGTTGCGCTGTGCGTGTAATGCTTCTGCAAGCTTGCTTTCATAAGCTTTGCGCAGTTTCTTCTCTGGATTGCCTTTCAGAAAACCAAGCATGGTTGTTGCCCGTGTTGCTACATTGTAAATGGCTATACGCAAGCGCTCAGCCAGAGTTCACCCACTAATCACGGTATATTTATGAATCACCTGGCCCACCTGTTCCTCGCCCCGGACTCGCCAGAGGCACGCATTGGCAGTGTGCTGGGCGATTTCGTGCGCGGTGTGGACCTGTCCACCTATCCCGGCGAAGTGGTGCGGGGAGTGCATCACCATCGCGCCGTGGATAGCTTCACCGACAGCCATCCGGCGGTCCTGGACTCCAAGGGCTTGTTTTCAAAGCGGCGCAGGCGTTTTGCCGGGGTGGCCCTGGATATCCTGTACGACCATTTCCTGCTACGCCACTGGTCCCGGTTTTCCGAAAAAAACCGTGATACGTTCATCCAACAGGTGTACGGCGAATTTGCAGACTACGAACATCTGATGTCCGCAACCATGGTTCAGACCACCCGGCGGATGGTCGCCCATGACTGGTTTGGCGCCTATCAAAGCCTGGACAACATCGGCCATGCCCTGGACCGGGTGGCCAGCCGTATACGTTTCGCCAACCGCTTTGACGGTATAATCGAGGAAATTTACCAGCACGAGGAAGAACTGGAAGCCCGCTTCCTGAACTTTTTCCCCGAGCTACACACCTTTGCAGGAGAACACCATGGGTGAAGCCAAACGCCGCCAACACACTGGTGCGCCATCACCAAAACGCAATGGACGTCGCACCTCGGTCCTGATAGGCGTGGTGGCACTGGCCGCACTGATCATGACCGGTCTGTACATCCTGACCAAACCACCAACCCCCCAGGACGAAACCCTGCCCGTCGCCGGCCCGGACACCCCGCCGTTCCCCGAGGACATGGACCGTTACGGCGTTTCCATCGGCCCGGACGATGCCCCGGTGGTGGTTCGCGAGTTCGCCGACTACCAGTGCCCCGGCTGCGCCAACTTCGCCGAAGCCAGCCAGCGCCTGAAGCGCGAATACGTCGAGAGCGGCCAGGTACGCTTTGTCTACTTCGACCTGCCCCTGCGCCAGCATGTCAACGCCATGCCCGCAGCCATGGCCGCCCGCTGCGCCGGCGACCAGGACCAGTACTGGGACATGCACGACCGGTTGTATGAAAACCAGAGCGAATGGAGCGATTCAGCCAACCCGCTGGACATCTTCACCCGCTACGCCAACGACTTCGGCCTGGAAGAACGCCGCTTCCGCCGCTGCATGACCACCGAACTGCACCGTGAAACCATCGAGCAAAGCGCGGAAGTGGCCGAGCAGATGCGGGTGATGAGCACGCCTACTGTGATGGTCGATAACATCCGATTGACCCGGCCGGGGTGGGGGCAGTTGTCGGCCGTTGTGGAAAGAGAGTTGGAGCAGGAACAGTAAATTTCAGGTAACTCTGTACAAGCTTCAGTGCGGGGTGGCTTTCCGAAAGTCTTCTCCGCCATCCAGGCTCCGCAAATTTTTAACAGGCCTACCCGACTGACAGCGCTCAGAGTAGCGATTCCTGCGGCCACCCCTCATTTCAAACCACCCCGCACTTGGTTACACTCCCGCACCCCAAATCATGCTCCGGATTTACGATCCGGCCCGCAGGAGAACACTATGAGCAACAACGTTGTGGTCTGCGCCCTATACAAGTTCGCAGTCCTGAACGACTACAAACAGCTGCGCCAGCCGCTGCTGGACCTGATGCTGGAAAACGACGTGCACGGCACCCTGTTGCTGGCCCGTGAAGGCATCAATGGCACCATCGCCGGCAGCCGTGAAGGCATCGACGCCGTCAAACACTGGATCGCCAGCGACGAGCGGTTCGAGGGCATCGACTACAAGGAATCCTTCGTCGACATCCAGCCGTTCAAGCGCACCAAGGTCAAACTCAAGAAAGAGATCGTCACCATGGGCGTGGAGGGCATCGACCCCAAACGCGTGGTGGGCACCTACGTCGAACCGAAAGACTGGAACGACCTGATCTCCGATCCCGAAGTGCTGCTGGTGGACACCCGCAACCAGTACGAGGTGGAAATCGGCACCTTCAAAAACGCTGTGAACCCGGCCACCGACACCTTCCGCGAATTCCCCGAGTACGTGAAGGAAAACCTGGACCCGCAGAAACACAAGAAAGTCGCCATGTTCTGCACCGGCGGCATTCGCTGCGAAAAGTCCACCGCGTTTCTGAAAGAACAGGGCTTTGACGAGGTGTATCACCTCAAGGGCGGCATCCTGAAATACCTGGAAGACGTGCCCGAGGAGCAGACTCTGTGGCAGGGCGAGTGCTTTGTGTTTGATGACCGGGTGACTGTGAACCACCGCCTTGAGCGCGGCGATTACGACCAGTGCCACGCCTGTCGCCGGCCAATCACCGAAGACGACAAACAGCGCCGGGAATACGAGCAGGGAGTGAGCTGCCACCAGTGCATCGAATCGCTGACCGAAGAGCAGAAAGCCCGTTTCCGTGAGCGTGAACACCAGATGCGCCTCGCCGAAGCCCGGGGAGAAGCCCACGTGGGCGGCGAAGCGGCCCGGATAATTGCCGAGCGCAAGGCGCGTAAGAAAGCTGAGCAGCAGGAACAGGCCCGCAGAAGTCTGTTGGGCGTTCGCGAACGTACTACCGAGCCGAATTGATCCCTGAAAACGAAAGGAGAACCGATGCGGATTCAGACCTCACTGGCCGTTGCCTGCCTGGCGCTGACCCCTCTGGCACAGGCGGAAGACAACAACCTGACTGGCGAAGCAGAACTGGGTGTGTTGATGACGTCCGGCAACACCGAGGAAACCAAGGTGAACGGCCGCCTGGCGCTGGCCCAGGAAACCGCTCGCTGGCGTAATAGCGGGAACTTCAGTACCCGTTATACCGAAGCGGATGACGAAACCACGACCGAGGAATACCAGGCGGCCCTGGAAGCCGATTATAAATTCGATGATCGCCAGTACTGGTTTGTACGCGGCGCCTGGGAGGATGATCGCTTTTCCGGTTATGACTTTGAATCGAGTGCCACCACCGGTTACGGCAATCGGGTCTGGCAGAGTGGTGAGCGGTCGTTCCTGGATCTGTCGGCAGGTGTCGGTTATCGCTACAACAAGTTGCAGCAGGTCAACGCAGGGGGTGACGACACCGAAGACGAAGCCATCGCCCGGCTGGCCGCGCGGTTTGATTATGCGTTGTCCGATAACGCCCTGTTCCGTCAGAAGTTGAGCACCGAGACCGGACTGGACGAGAACAACACCATCTCCGAATCGGAAACCTCGCTGCAGAGCAACATTGTGGGCAATCTGTCGATGAAAGCCGCATTCCGGGTCAAGCATGTGTCGGATGCGCCGGAAGGCATCGACAGCACCGACACGGAAACCAGCTTGTCGCTATTGTACGGTTTTTGAAGCCTAGCGTGTTTACCAAAAAAGGGCAGCCTCGCTGCCCTTTTTGCTGTTCGGTGATTGATCCGTTAAACGTTGTTACGAAGCCCCAGCTCATCCGGGTAGGGCGTCAGGTATTTCTGGCTGGTCAGGTAATCCGCCGGCTCCTTACGCTGGGCCAGACGCAGCAGCGTCATCGGCACTACCAACGGCACCTCCTCCCGGCGATAGGCTTCAATCTGCTCGAGCAGAACCGATTTTTCCTCCGAAGACATGTTGTCCTTCAGATAACCCAGAAGATGCTGCATGGCGTTTACATGCGAGCCCCGGCTCACCCGCTGGCTCATGGCTTCCATGAACAGGTGAATATAACGGTCGGCGATCTGCTCCAGCGGCTCCGATTTCAGATCCGCCAGCAGCGGCCCGAGCTGGCGGTAAATCCTCTCCGAGTGGGCCATCAGCGTGAACTTGTGCCGGGTGTGGAATTCAATCAGCGCCTGCTTGCTCAGATTCTCACCCGCGACGTTCTGCAGCCAGTCGTCATAGGCAAACACCCGCTCGATAAAATTCTCCCGCAGCATGCTGTCATTCAGCCGGCCTTCTTCCTCCACCGGCATTAGCGGATAAGCTTCCATCAACGCCTCGGCAAACAGACCCACGCCGGAACTGTCGATGTGATTGCCCTTTTCCGTGTACACCTTCACCCGCTCCATGCCACAGGTGGGCGATTTCTTCATCAGGATGTAACCGCGCAGATTGCCCAGCGTTGGCAGCACCTCGTCAATAAACCCGCGTATTTCATCGGTATGGTCGGCGTTACCGCTGGTTTGGATCAGGCGCATGCCTTCAGGATACTTGCGCAGGTGAATGGTTGGCCGGGGCACGCCCAGACCAGCCTCCAGTTCCGGGCAGATTGGTCGAAAATCAAAGTGTTTCGCCAGCACTTGCGTGCAATAGCGTGAGTGCTTGTGGCCACCATCGTGGCGAACTTCCTTGCCCAGCAAACAGGTGCTGATGCCTACAGGGATACCGGTCACAGAGTTCTCCAAATCACATAAGCGGCATAATCAGGATCAGGGGAGGTGTGGGTACGCTTTCCAAAAATTTTGAAGGCCATGGATGGCCTGAAATAAGCGCACATGGGCTAAGCAAACGTTTTAGAAGCGAAGCTTCCCGTGCCGCTTAGCGACAGCAATCTATGATTGCTGGCCGGACCCGCTTGCGGGTGCTTGTAGCGGTTTTTGGAAAGCACACCCAAACCTTGTCGTCTGGTTATCTTACGTGACTTCAGTGTAAAACGATTAACCTTTAGTGCCCAGCCAAGACAGCCGCTCGGCCTGCCTGCGTTTCTCATGGGCGGCCAAAGTGGTGGCATAAATGGTGCGAACATCCCGGGCAAATTGTTCCACCGAATAATCCGCCGCGAAATCCCGCGCCTTGTCGGAGAGCTGATGGCGCAGACTGTCGTTTTCCAGCAGCTGCCGGGCGCGGGCCAGCCACTGGCTCTGGTTCTCCGGAGTCTTGAAGCCGTTATAGCCATCGCGAACCACATCCTCAATGCCACTGGAACGCACGGCCACCACCGGCAGCCCGGCCGACATGGCTTCCAGGATCACCATGCCCTGGGTTTCGGATTTCGAGGCAAACAGGAAGGCATCGCCCAGGTTGTACCAGAGGGCCATGTCCTCCGGTTTCACCGGCCCGACCAGCTGGAAATGGTCGGTCAGCTCCAGCGCTTCGATTTTGCCCTGCAAACGGTCACGCTGGTGGCCATCGCCAATCATCAGAAAACGGAAGGGCACATCGGTTTCCCGGCGCAGTTTGTCGATGGCTTCGATCATGAAATCGATGTTTTTCTCGTTCGACAGCCTGGACACACTGACAAACACCTTCTCATTGGTCAGGCCCAGTTGCTGGCGCAGTTTTTCGACCTCGGCCGGCTGCACCGCCTGGAAGCGCTCGTATTCAATGCCGGTGGGCTGCACGAAGGTGGGGGTGGTGACCCCGATCATGCGCAGATATTCCTCGGTGGAATAGGTGGGCACAATCACGCCATCGCAGCGGTTGGCGAAGTGCTTGATCAGCGCATGGGAAATCAGGTTACGGAACAGCATGCCCGGCAGCGGCACGAAATGGGCGTAGTGCTCCAGCCGGGTGTGGTAGGTGTACACGGCGGGAATTTTCAGACACCGGGCAATGAAAAGCCCCAGGCTGCCGAGCCAGAACGGGTGGTGCAGGTGCACAATGTCTGGCCGGAAGCAGCGAACCCGCTTGCGAACCCGCCCCAGAAAAATGTTGGCCACCCGGAATTCCCGGTTCGAGCCCATGGCCACCAGTGAGGGTACCCGCAACACATTGGCCTCCTGCTCCGGCTGGTCCTTGTAGCGGGGGGCAACCACCAACACGGTATCTTTCAGGCTTTCCAGCCCCCGGCGCAGCCGTTCAATGGAAATAGGCACGCCGCCGATAAAGGGAAGATAGTTGTTGGTGAACATGGCCACCCGCAAGGGCTTTTCCAGCCAGGGCGTGGGGTCCAGGTCGTAATCCGGGTAGTAGTTCTTGCCGACAAAAATCAGCTGGTAAAGCTTGATGGTGATGGCCAAAAACACCGTGAGAATCAGAATGAAGTTGACGAAACCGGTGTAAAACAGCGAGTAAACAAAGAACCACAACGCTTCCAGCTGTTTCAGAACCGGGTGTTGTCCCACGTCCAGGCGCTGCATGGCATGCTGGATGTCGCCGTCCGGCGTTACCTGCACATCCACGTAATGGTAGAAGCTGGTTTCCGTGTTCAGCACCAGGCCACCCGCACCGCCGGTGGTAATGAAATCCGTATCACCCACGGTTTGCTGGTCGTACAGGGCCTGGTTGGCGGAGAACACCAGGTCAATGTCACGGCTTTTGATCACTTCCATCAAAGCATCGCGAAAGGCCTCGGGTTGCAGATAGTCTTCTTCGTCGGCGAACAGGGCCTGGCTGGACGGTTTTACCGGAGGGTGGCCGATAAACAGGATGCGGGCGTTACTGGTGTCCTGGCTGAGGGAGTCCTTCAACCAGCGTATCTGCCACTGCCAGGGCGTTTTGCCCGTGCTGTCGAGAAAAATCAGCCGGGCATTGCCGGTACGCACGCTGTAGAAATGAGGGCCGAAATGATCGTAGAAGCGAAAGCTGCCGAAGTCCTCGTATTCGTGAGGCCCGAAAGTCAGAAGGTAAGGCAGTTCCAGTTGTTGCAGGGTGCCATAAAGCGCCCGGTACTTGTCCTCGCCGCCGCCACTCACCGCATTGCCGGCCGAGACCAGAAAATCCAGGCCGGCACTGTTCAGTTCCGGAATAATACGGCGCTCGAAAATGCCCACCGAATTGTTGATGTTACCCACCACCGCGAAGCGAATAGCGTCGCCCGGCGGTGTGTTGTCATGAATGCGCTCGACCTGCCGGGTATGCAGCGCCTCGAAATCCTCCATGACGAAATTCAGGTACAGCTTGTAGCCCACCAGAAAAGCGGTGATCAGCAGGCAGAGATAGAACAGCAGTTTCAGAGGCTTGTTTCTGATCATCACGAATCCTGGTGGCTTTTGATCAGTTCGCGCTGCATAACCAGCAGCCCGGCCAACATGCCCAGATAAATGGTGATAAAACGCCAGGCAATGGTGACCAGTACCAGGTGGTTACCGGTCAGTATGTCACGGAAAAAACTCCCGAACACACCCTCCGAAATGCCCGAGGCGCCGGGTGTCGGGGAGAAGTACATGATAAAGGTGGTGACCACCAGCAGCCCCAGGGTCACCAGGTAATTCACCTCATAACCCAGGCCGTGAATCAGCAGCGCCGGGAAGCTGAACAGGCTGAGCAGGAACAGGGCGGTGAAGAACACGGACAACATTACAAACCGGCGTTCGCCCTTCAGGTAATCGGTGAAGCTTTCGGAGAAGCGCAGCATTTCCCGGCGCAACTTGAACTGCCAGAGGTCATGCCGGCAGGCGTTGATCAGGTGGAACCGGCGGATGCCGGCAACCAGACCACTCAGGGGCGCAATCAGCCAGCGAGTCTTGAACAGCAGTGTCAGGAAAAAGCCCAGATACAGGGTGACAAACACCGCCAGGGCACTGGCAATGCTGGAAGACCAGAGTTCACCGTCCAGCGCCCGCAGAGTGAGCAGGAAAATCGGCGTCAGAGAAAAAATGAAAATAACCGCCAGTACCGTGCGGATGGTGGTGGCGGCAGTAGCGCGGGCCACGGGGACGCCATTGCGCGTGAGGTACCAGATCTGGGCAAAGCCGCCACCGGTGGCCATGGGGGTGATGTTGGAGAAAAACAGGTTGATGAAAACCAGTTTGAAGACCTTGGGCAGGGGTAACCGGTGGCCCAGGGCCCTGAGCGTGAAATGCAGCCGGAGGCCATCGGAGACATAATAAACCGCCAGAAGGGCGAGCACGGACATCAGCACGCCGGGGCTCAGCAGCTGGGTGTCGAGTTCGAAACTGCGGTCGGCAAAACGATCGTAGACGGCCCAAAACCCGGCGCCGGTCAGTAAAAGAAACAGCACACCGAAAACAATCAGGCGTCCGGTAGAGGCCTGTTTTCGGTAGGTATCTTCGGTCTCGTCTGCCATGGGGGCTCCGTTTCTCAAGGGCCGGCAGTTTACCCGCTGCGGTCGGGGGGTTGAACCTTCCGGAGCGTTACGGGCTTGAAATTTTTTGCCAGGACGCGCACAAATAGTAGCCGAATCCTCGAACAACAAGGTAAATCGACATGCCCAAGCATTTTGAACAGGCACCGGGTTTATACGAAGATCCTGTGCCGGAAACCGAAGGATACGTATTCAACCAGACCATGATGCGTATCAAGGAGCCGGAGCGCTCCATGGATTTCTACACGCGGGTGCTGGGTATGCGTTTGATTCGCAAACTGGATTTCCCGGAAATGAAGTTTACCTTGTACTTTCTGGGTTATCTGGATGACCGACAGGCGCAAACCGTCCCCTCGGACGACGCCCACCGCACCACCTATATTTTCGGCCGTGAGGCCATGCTGGAACTGACCCACAACTGGGGCACGGAAAAAGATCCGGACTTCAGCTACCACAATGGCAATGATGAACCCCAGGGGTTCGGCCACATTGGCATTGCCGTGCCGGACGTCTATGCCGCTTGTGAGCGTTTTGAAGAGCTGAGTGTGGATTTCGTGAAAAAGCCGGACGACGGCAAGATGAAAGGTCTGGCCTTCATCAAGGACCCGGACGGTTACTGGATCGAAATCCTGCAGCCCAACATGCTGGAGAAACAGCGCAAGGACAGCTGATCCAGATCTCTTGCAGGATCAGCCAGCAGACAACGCCCGGTATCAGCCTTCCTCGCTGGTGCCGGGCGTTTTGCCATAACGGGAGGCGATAATCACCGCGACGGTCAGAATCACCGCACCCAGAATGCCCGTTGGCCCCAACACCTCGCCCAGAATGATCCAGGCCAGCAGAGCCACGAACAAGGGTTCGAGTGTGACAATAATGCTCGACAGCGTGGCGGGTGTGTTCTGCATGCCCTTGAAGAACAACAGGTAGCCCAGGCATGTGGGCACCACCCCGATATAAACCACCATAAGCCAGTGCCGGGCCTGCAGTGTGGCCAGGCCGTCAAAACCACCGCTCAGAGCCACAACCGGTAAAAGGATCAGTGCCGCGGTAAAGAAGCAGATAAACGCGGTGGTGAATACGGGCATGCCCGCCGAGTTATGCCGGCTGGTAAGCGTGAAACCGGTGTAAACCGCCGCCGCCAGTAACGCCATCAATATGCCTGCAACCCGGAATGAGCCGGCGGTTTCCATGTCGCTGATCACCAGCATGCTGGTGCCGAGGATGGCGGCAATGGCCGACAAGACCGTCAGTAAGCCGGGTTTTTCGCCCAGCAAAGGCGCCGCGAGAATGGCCACCAGCACGGGTGGCAGGCACAGTGAAATCAATGTCGCGATACCGGCACCGGTCAAATCCACCGCCAACAGGTAACTGCCCTGATAAAACGCCTGAAACAGTCCCATGGCCGCCAGTGGCAGCAGGGTTTTGAAGGTCAGTGTTCGCAGGGAGCTGCCCGGGACGAGTTGGCCGGGGTTGGCATCTTGCAGCTGCTTTTGCTCCCGGCGCATCAGCAGCCAGAAAAAGGGCAGGGCCACCAGCAAACGCAACAGTGCCAGGGTAATGGCCTGCAGGTCTGAACCGGTAAAGAGAAACTTGGCAACAATGCCAGTGGTGGCCCACAGCAACGCTGCCAGGGCAATAAGTAGAGCGCCTTGAATCATTCAATTTGCCAGCATGCTAATGAATTAAGCGAATGGGCAAGATTAACAGTAGGCGGTGCAAGGTGCTATAGGGGTAAGAACGGGGCGCGGCACGCCCCGGGGAATGCAGCCGTTATTTAACGGCCATGCGCTCGGCGTTTTTCTCAACCGTGCGGGCGCCAATGCCCTTCACTTCAGAAAGTTGCTCTACGCTTTCAAACGGGCCGTTGGCCTCCCGGTAGGTCACGATGGCCTCGGCTTTTGCCTCACCAATGCCATTGAGCGCGGTCAGTGTGGACACGTCTGCGGTATTGATGTTCACGGCGGCAGGCTCTTCCGCCCAGGCGGGGCTCATGATCAGGGAGAAAAGCAGAACCAGAGTAGCCAGAATGGATTGTTTTTTCATGGGATAACTCCTGAATACAAATGCATTTGTTGAGATTCAGCCAGGAGGCCAAGTGGCCGGAAAGCGGGCAGAACATCTGCAGGTGTGATTTCAGGAGAAGATAAAGGAAGAGGTCGAAACACAGAAAACCACGTTCCTTGTGGTGTCGCCATTCCGTGACCGCCCTCTGGCCTGATCCTTCAGGCACCGCGTGTTCCCGTGCGTGTCATCCCTGTGTTCTTCCCTGTAGCCCTGATCCGTCGGGCAACTTCATTCTGTGAAGTTATCGTCCCTGAGCCGGCATTCCGTGCGGCTTGCCATCCCTGACGCTTTTGAGTGTACAACAGGTAATCTGGCTAGCCAGAAGACATTGCCATCGTGTTTTGTAGGAGATCGCTTACGTGGCTGTAGGTTGGGTATTTTGCGCGGCTTTGTCCCGGGCAGCTTCCCGAATGCGTTCCATGGTGATTTCTTTTACCGCCTGCTGGCTGACCCGGATGTGGCGGGCCAGTTCATCGGCGGCGGTCCGGGCGTCGCCCCGGCGGATGGCGTCGAGTATCCGGGCGTGCTCCAGGTAAGTGGCGTCCACCCGGTCGTTGCGGGTGAAATCGAGCCGGCGGATGATGCGCAGCCGGTCGCTGATTTCCCGGTGGATGCGGGTCATCTCCCGGTTGCCGGCGGCGGCCACCAGGTCGCAGTGGAAGCTTTCATCCAGAGCCCGGACGGTGCTGCCGACCGCCCGTTCCGAGGGGTGGTCCGGATTCCAGATGGCCGTCAGGGTGCGAACAGCCGCCGGCTCTTCCGGCAGCTCGCAGATCTTGTAAATGGCGGCTTTTTCCAGGGTGATGCGCAGATCGTACAGGTCTTCGATCTGCTCGAAATCCAGGGGCTTCACCCGCCAGCCGCTTCGGAACAGCACTTCCACATAGCCCTCCCGCTGCAGCCGGTACAGGGCCTCCCGGACGGGCGTCCGGGAGGCGTCCAGGCGGGTGCCCACGTCACCTTCGCTGAATTTGTCGCCCGGCAGCAGGCGAAATTCGAAGATGTCGTCTTTCAGGGCTTCGTACACCCTGTCGGCCATGGAGGTTTTGCGTTTGCTGGTCATTGTCTGGGTCCTTTCCCCCTCTCCCCGGCCCTCTCCCGCGAGGGGAGAGGGAGTTAATGTGTGAAGCTTTTTGCACCTCTCTCCCGCGAGGCAGAGTTAATTTATGAAGCCTCTGTTGGGTTAGGGCATTTTGCACCCCTCTCCCCTCGCGGGAGAGGGGCAGGGGGAGAGTGGGTTGCGTTAAACCTCTATACTCAGCAACGGCTCCCCGGGAGTGACTGCCTTGCCGGCCTCCACGTGCAGGGCGCTGATCTTGCCCGCTTGCGTGGCATTCACCTCGAACTCCATTTTCATGGCTTCCACGATCACCAGCGGGTCGCCCTCGGCCACGGTGTCGCCGGGCTTCACCAGGCATTTCCAGATGTTACCGGCAATCTCCGCGCTGATCAGCTCGCCGAATTGTTCCAGATCAGAAACATCCGGTTTTGGTGGCGCCTTGGCCAAACGGTCGAGCTCTTCGGCCTCGCTTTCCTTCCACAGGGCCACCTCCTCAGCGTAGGCCGCCTGCTGCATCTTGCGAAAGTCGCTGATGGAGTCGGCGTTGGCATCCAGGAAGGCCTGGTGGGATTTGAGGTCGAAGGTTTCTTCCTCGATTTTGATGGTCAGCTTACCGGCCCGGAACTGATCGCGCATCTCTGTCAGCTCTTTTTCGCTGACCGGGTAGTAGCACACCTGGTCGAAGAAGCGCAGCAGCCAGGGCGCGCCCTCGGCAAACTGCGGGTTCTTCAGGTACTTGTTCCAGATCGGCAGGGTCCGACCCACCAGCTGGTAGCCGCCGGGGGAGTCCATGCCGTAGATACACATGTACACCCCGCCAATGCCCACGGTGCCCTCGGCGGTGTAGGTCCGGGCCGGGTTGTACTTGGAGGTGAGCAAACGGTGGCGCGGATCCAGCGGCACGGCGCAGGGGGCGCCCAGGTAAACATCCCCCAGGCCCAGCACCAGGTAACGGGCGTTGTAGACCACCTCCTTCACCTGTTCCCGTTCTTTCAGGCCATTGATGCGCTGGATAAAGTCCACGTTGTTGGGCAGCCAGGGCGCGGTGTCCCGTACCGACTGGCGGTACTTGTCCACGGCTTCCAGGGTGGCGCTGTCTTCAAAGGCCATGGGCAGGTGAATCACGCGGCTGCGCACTTTCAGTTCATCGGTGGCCGGCAGGGTGCCTTCCAGGTCCAGCAGGTATTCCATCAGGGCCGGCTGGGGCAGGATGCGCGAATCGTAGCGCAACTGCAGGGAGCGCACGCCCGGCGACAGTTCCAGCAGGCCATTGGGTTGCACATCGGCGATGGCCTCCATCAACGCATGAATCCGCAGGCGGAACCCCAGTTCCATCACGTTCGGGCCGTATTCCAGCAGGATGTACTGGTCGCCGGCCTGGCGGTAGGTCACCTCCGGCCGCCCGTTGGTTTCCGGCAGGTGGGCCAGGATGGTGGCGGACAAATCGTTCACCGGTTCGAGGGCAGGGGTCTCGAGTTCAACGGTCGGTGGCGCCATCAGGCTTTTCACCGCCAGTTCCTGGCGCTCGGAGAGTTCCACGGCAGTGTCGTAGTCAATCGGCACGAAGCGGATGGTGTCGCCGGGTTTCACCTGGCCGACTTTCCATAGCTCCGCCTTGGCGATGGTCACCGGGCACACGAACCCGCCCAGGCTGGGGCCGTCCTTGGTGAGGATCACCGGCATGTCGCCGGTAAAGTTGATCGAGCCGATGGCGTATTCGGTGTCGTGAATGTTGGAGGGGTGCAGACCGGCCTCGCCGCCGTCTTCCCGGGTGAATTCCGGCTTTGGGCCGTTCAGGCGAATGCCCAGGCGGTTGGAGTTGTAGTGCACCTCCCAGTCCTGCTCGAAGAACTTCTCGATAGACTCTTCGCTGAAGAAATCCGGCGCGCCGTGGGGGCCATAGAGCACGCCGATTTCCCAGTGGTCCGGGTAGTCCGGGATCAGGTCCGGGTCCGCCGGGGCCGGGTCGTGGGTTGGGCCCGGGGTGGTGCAGGCGGGCAGTTCCAGCTGGCTGATGCCCAGCATGTCGCCGGGGCGCAGGGGCCGGCCGCCGTGGCCGCCGAACTGGCCAAGGGCGAAGGTGGAGCGGCTGCCCAGGTACACCGGCACGTCAAAGCCGCCGCGCACCGCCAGGTAGGTGCGACAGCCCTTGATGGCCTTGCCCACGGCCAGCACCTGCCCGGCTTTCACGGTGATGGGCTTCCAGAATGCCACTGGCTGGTCGTCCAGGGTGGCTTCGGTCAGCGCGCCGGTCAGGGCCACCACGGCGTCCTTGTGGAACTTCAGGCTGGGGCCGATCAGCGTGGCTTCCAGCCCGGCGGCGTCGTTGTGGTTACCGACAATGCGGTTGGCCAGGCGGAAGGCGTAGTCGTCCATGGGGCCGCTGGGCGGCACGCCGATGTTCCAGTAGCCTACGCGGCCTGGGTAGTCCTGCACTGTGGTGTAGGTGCCGGGTTTGACGATTTCCGCCACCGAGGGCCGGAATTCGAAGCTTTCCAGTGCGCGGGTGGAGACAATGCCCTCGGCGAAGCTGGGCTGGGCCACCACCTGGCGGAGGTAATCCAGGTTGGTGGCAATGCCCATCAGCCGGGTTTCGGCCAGGGCGGTTTTCAGTCTGGCGAGGGCGTCGGCGCGGTCGTTGCCGTGGACGATCAGCTTGGCGATCATCGGGTCGTAGTGGGCGGACACCTCGCTGCCGTTTTCCACCCAGGTGTCGATGCGCACGCCGTCTTCCGGCCAGTGCACGTCGGTCAGCTCGCCGGGCGAGGGCTGGAAGTCCTTCAGCGGGTCTTCGGCGTAGATGCGCACTTCCATGGAAGCGCCGTTCAGGGTGGGCTCGAAGTTCGTCAGGTCCGGGCTTTCGCCGGCGGCGATTTTCAGCATCCACTCAATCAGGTCCAGCCCGGTGACCGACTCGGTAACCGGGTGCTCCACCTGTAAGCGGGTGTTCACTTCCAGGAAATAGAACTCGTCCCGGTCGGCGTCATAGATGTACTCCACGGTACCGGCGGAGCGATAGTTCACCGACTGGCCGAGGGACACGGCGGCGTCCAGCATGTTCTGGCGAGTGTCGGCCGGCAGGTTGGGGGCCGGGGTTTCCTCCACCACCTTCTGGTTACGGCGCTGCAGGGAGCAGTCCCGTTCACCCAGGGCCACCACGTTGCCTTCGCCATCACCGAAGATCTGCACTTCCACATGACGGGCGCGGGCGATGAAGCGCTCCAGAAACACGCCGCTGTCGTTGAAGAAGCTCTGGCCCTGGCGGCGCACGGTTTCAAAGGCCTCGCGCAGCTCGCTTTCGCTATTACAGCGGGTGAGGCCGATGCCGCCCCCGCCAGCGGTGCTTTTCAGCATCACCGGGTAACCCAGGCGTTCGGCGGTTTGCAGGGCTTCCTCCCGGCTTTCCAGCAAGCCACTGCCCGGGGCCAGGGGCACGCCTGCGGCTTCGGCCAGTTCCCGGGCCCGGTGCTTCAGGCCGAACTCGCGCATCTGCTCCGGGGTGGGGCCAATGAAGGCAATGCCGTCGGCCTCGCAGGCCTCGGCGAAATCGGCGTTTTCCGACAGAAAACCATAACCGGGAATGATGGCCTCGGCGCCGGTCTGTTTCGCGGCGGCCAGGATCTGGGCGGTGTCCAGGTAGGTTTCACTGGCGCCGTTGCCGGTCAGGGCCACGGCTTCGTCGGCGTTGGTTACGTGCAGGCTGTGGCGGTCTTCATGGGAATGCACGGCCACACTGCCCACGCCCATGGCCTTGAGGGTGCGAATGGTGCGAACAGCGATTTCGCCCCGGTTGGCGATCAGAACTTTACTAAACATATCAACAATCTCCACATCTTGGGGTCGGGTCCGGGGTCGGGTCCGGGGTCTGACCCCGTACCCGACCCCGGACCCGACCCCATTTCAGGAATCAGGAATGGATGAAGGCGCGCCAGCCGCCGAATTCGGTCACGTCGCGGGCGCCGTCCAGGCCGTAGCCTTCACAAATGAAGCCGTTGACCCAGCGGCCATCGGCCAGCTCCACGTTGCCGATGCCCAGGGGCGCGGGAATCAGATCCACGAAGGAACCGAATTCCGAAGCGGGCATTTCCCAGACCTCCAGGATGATGTCCGTGCCGTTGGTTTCATTGCGCTGAAGGCCCGGCTTGGGCGGTGTGGTGTTGGGCAGGGCGTACAAGCGGTAGTTGGGGGATGTGGTGGTTTGCTCCAGTAATCTGGCCCGGCGTTCGGTGAGCTGGGTGTTCAGCGGCATGCCGGATAGGTGAGCGCCCACTACCGCTACTTTTATCGTGGGTACTGCTTGCCGGGGAGTGACGACTTCGGCCGGGCGAGGTTTGTCGGTGGCGCCCAGGGAAGTGGGATGGGCGTTCAACCACTGGCTGGCCAGGGCCTGAAGCTCACGGTCTTTCCAGGCACCGGAGATCAGGGTCACGCCGAAGGGCAGGCCGTCGTCGCGGAAACCGGCGGGCACCGCCAGGGCGCAGAAATCCGCCAGGTTCACGAAGTTGGTGTAGGTGCCAAGCTGGCTGTTGAGAGTCACCGGGTCGGCGTTCACCGCCTCGATGCTGGGTGCGGTGGGTGCCGTGGGCACCAGCAGGCCATCCACCTCGGCCAGCAGCTCATCAATTTCGCGCAGCAGTTCTTTCTTGCGGTACCGGGCCTTGAAGGTGTCGGTGGCGGTGAACTTGTCGGCGTTGCCGATGATGCTGCGCACAGTGTCGTTCATGTCGGCGGCGTGGTTCGCCATAAACCCTTCCACGGCGGCATGGCGCTCGGCCACCCAGGGGCCTTCGTACAACAGGGCGGCGAGTTCCAGCAGGGGGGAGAAGTCCAGCGGCACCAGTTCCACGCCGGCGGTGTCCAACTGTCGCCACTGGCTGAGGGCGGTGTTCCAGGCTGCCTCGGCCTGCTGATCGCCGTGGAACAGCGGGGCTTCGGGAATACCCAGGCGTTGCACCGGCCCGGGGCGGCGAATGGCCGGGGCATCCAGGGGCAGGGCCGCTGGAACTTTACGGGAAAACGCATCGCCCGGCTCGAAACCGCCCATGGTGTCCGCCACCAGAGCGGCATCATTAACGGTGAGACCAAACACCGACACACAATCCAGCGACTTACAGGCCGGCACCACGCCATCAATGCTGAACCAGCCCTTGGTGGGTTTCAGCCCCACCAGATTGTTGAGGCCCGCCGGCACCCGGCCGGAACCGGCGGTGTCGGTGCCCAGGGCAAAGGGCACCAGGCCACGGGCCACCACCGAGGCGGAACCGGAACTGGAACCGCCGCTGATGATTTCGGGGTTAAAACTGTTTGGCACTGCGCCATAGGGTGAGCGAGTGCCCACCAGGCCGGTGGCGAACTGGTCCAGGTTGGTCTTGCCCACCAGGATGGCGCCGGCGGCTTTCAGTTTGCGGATAACGGCGGCGTCCTGTTCGGGAGCGTAGGCGTAGGCCGGGCAGGCGGCGGTGGTGTTGAAGCCGAGGGCATCAATGTTGTCTTTGGCGGCGAAGGGCACACCGTAGAGGGGCAGCTGTTCCAGTTCGCCGCCGGCGGCTTCCAGTTTGTTGGCCAGCTCGGCCAGCGCCTTGGTCAGCCCGTCTTCTGAGAGCCGGGCAATCCAGGCCGGGTCGTCTTCCTCTAACTGCCCGATAAGCGGGCGAAGCAGTTCCTCTGGCCGGGCGCCTTCCTTATACGCCTGCTGCCAGTCAGCAATGGTCCATCCGAGGGTGGTTGGCATGGTGTGTCCTCACGCTTGATTAATCTTGTATACATGATCAATCGCAAGGCTCATGCCATGCCGGGAAAATTCGAAGTAAGTTGCTGTTATTCCATGATTTATCGTGTTTTGGCCTATTTCAGGCGATTCTGGCGGCGCACCAGTTGGGCGCAAATTGCTGAAAATAGCACCAGATTTGAGCCTGTTTCGGGAGGAATATCCCTGGAATTACCACCACCGAATACTTGTATACTAGTTAATTTATTGTTTTACGGTGCTTTTTGGCTTGGTTGGAACAGCAAATGCAGCGGAGGCTACGAGTTACAAGACTCCTGACCCAACGAAAAAGGACGCACAACATGAGCATTAAAAAACACGTGAAAGTGGGCCTCTCCGCCCTGGCGCTCTCTGTTTCCATGCATTCCGTGGCTGCCGAAGACCCGATCAAGGTCGGCATCCTGCACTCCCTGTCCGGCACCATGGCCATCAGTGAAACCGTGTTGAAAGACACCGTGGAAATGCTGATCGAACAGCAGAACGAGAAAGGCGGCGTGCTGGGCCGTGAACTGGAAGCCGTGGTGGTGGACCCCGCCTCCGACTGGCCGCTGTTCGCCGAAAAGGCCCGCGAACTGCTGGCGCAGGAAGAAGTGGACGTGATCTTCGGCAACTGGACGTCCGTTTCCCGCAAATCGGTGCTGCCGGTGGTGGAAGAACTGAACGGCCTGTTGTTCTACCCGGTGCAGTACGAAGGTGAAGAATCCTCCGAAAACGTGTTCTACACCGGCGCCGCGCCCAACCAGCAGGCGATTCCGGCGGTGAACTATCTGAAGGATGAAATCGGCGTGGAGCGCTGGGTGCTGGCGGGCACCGACTATGTTTACCCGCGCACCACCAACAAGATCCTGGAAACCTACCTGAAAGACCAGGGCGTGGCTGACGAAGACATCATGGTCAACTACACGCCGTTTGGTCACTCCGACTGGCAGAACATCGTCTCCGACATCAAGAGCTTCGGTTCCGCCGGCAAGAAGACCGCCGTGGTTTCCACCATCAACGGCGACGCCAACGTGCCGTTCTACCGCGAGCTGGGTAACCAGGGCATCTCCGCCTCCGACATCCCGGTGGTGGCTTTCTCCGTGGGTGAGCAGGAACTGTCCGGTATCGACACCGGCCCGCTGGTGGGTCACCTGGCCGCGTGGAACTACTTCATGAGCGTGGACACCGACGCCAACTGGGACTTCATCGACGCCTGGATTGACTACAAGGGCGACGACACCGTGGTCACCAACGACCCGATGGAAGCCCACTACATCGGCTTCAACATGTACATCGAAGCGGTGAAGAAAGCCGGCACCACCGATGTGGACGAAGTGAAAGACGCCATCATCGGCGTGAGCGTACCGAACCTGACCGGCGGCTACGCCACCATGATGCCGAACCACCACATCACCAAGCCGGTGCTGATTGGCGAGATCCAGGACAACGGCCAGTTCTCCGTGGTCTGGGAAACCCCGTCCACCGTGGCTGGCGATGCCTGGTCCGACTTCCTGCCGGGTTCCCGCGACATGATTGCCGACTGGCGCAAGCCCATGTTCTGCGGAACCTTCAACACCGCAACGGGCAGCTGTGGCGCCTCTTCCGGTGAAATGGCGGCGGAAGCTGAATAACACGCCGTACCAAAGGCAATCCGGGGTCCTGGTGGCCCCGGATTGTTGCCCCAACCCCTTTTCAACAGACAGGACACACTCATGAGCATCATCCGCCGATCGCTCACATCGCTGCTTATTGCCCTGGCGTGCCTGGTGTCGGTGCCGGCCATGGCGCAGGAAGATCCGGGCAAAGCCTTGCTGGTGAACCTGGCCGAGGCGCCCTCAAGCCGGGTGGAAGAGGCCATCAATGCCATTGTCGACAGCGGTGATGAAAGAGCCAGGGGCTGGCTCGAAGCCTATGGCAACAACCGCCTGAGCCGGATCAAAGACACCGGCCAGGTGGTGCTGGTGCTGAACAACCGGGGCCGGGACTGGGAAATTGCCGACCCGCTGACCGGGGAAAACCTGGGCGAGATGTCTCGCCGTAAGCTGGACCGCGTGGCGATCAATAACGCCATACGGGGCAAGCTGGAAGGCATCATGGCGATGCTGGACCTGAACGCGGCCGACCCGGACGTGCGTGAAGCCTCCGCACGGGACATGATGGGCAAGGTAGATGCCGCTCTGGTGGCACCCTTGGAAGCGCGACTGGAGAAAGAGGAAAGCGCCGCCGTCCGTGACCGAATTGAAGCCGCTCTGGCCATCTACAGGGTGGAGCAGGGCGACATTGAAGCCGTGGAAGTGCTGGCCGGTAGCCTGCACTCCCGCGCCCGTGCAGCGCTGAACAACGCCGCTGCCAGTGACAATTCCCAACTGGCCGAGGCCGCCAACAAGGCCCTGGCCAGCATTGAACAGAAGCTGAAACTCAATAAAGCCGCCGAAACCCTCTACTTCGGGCTCTCCATGGGCTCGGTGCTGGTGCTGGCGGCCATTGGCCTGGCCATCACCTTTGGCGTGATGGGCGTGATCAACATGGCCCACGGCGAGCTGATCATGCTCGGGGCCTACACCACCTGGGGCGTGCAGCAGTTGTTACCGGGCCAGCCGGGCCTTGCCCTGTTGCTGTCCATCCCCGCCGGCTTCCTGGTGGCGGCCATTGCCGGCATCATTATCGAACGCAGCGTGATCCAGCACCTCAAGGGCCGCCCGCTGGAAACCCTGCTGGCCACCTTCGGCATCAGCCTGATTCTGCAGCAGCTGGTGCGCACCGTGATCTCCCCGCAGAACCGCACCGTGGTGACCCCGGAATGGATGAGCGGCTCGCTGGTGATCAACGACGCGCTCTCCCTCACCCTGAACCGGCTCTACGTGATGGCCTTCGCCCTGATCGTGTTTGCCGCGCTGATGATGATCATGCGCCGGACCCGCCTGGGCCTGGACGTGCGCGCCGTTACCCAGAACCGCGCCATGGCCCGTTCCATGGGCATCAAAGCCACCAAAGTGGACATCCTCACCTTCGCCCTGGGCTCCGGCGTGGCGGGCCTGGCCGGCGTGGCACTGTCGCAGCTCACCAACGTGGGCCCGAACCTGGGCCAGAACTACATCATCGACTCGTTCATGGTCGTGGTCTTCGGCGGCGTGGGTAACCTCTGGGGCACCCTCATTGCCGGCCTGTCGCTGGGCACCATCAACCAGCTGCTGGAGCCCTGGGCGGGCGCCGTGCTGGCGAAAATCATCGTGCTGGTGTTCATCATCCTGTTCATTCAGAAACGGCCGAAGGGGCTCTTCCCCCAGAAAGGCCGCGCGGCGGAGAACTGAGTTATGGCAACGTCTACAACCTGGCTGCTCCGGCCGTTACAGGAGCGTTCGACACAATTATTCCTGGGCATCCTGACCGCCGCGCTGGCGGTGGTGACCATCCTTCACCTGGCCATGCCCGAAGACAGCGCGCTGCACGTGAGCGCCTACACCGTCACCCTGCTGGGCAAGTACCTGTGCTACGCACTGCTGGCCGTGGCGGTGGACCTGGTGTGGGGCTACCTGGGCATCCTCAGCCTGGGCCACGGCGCCTTCTTCGCCCTCGGCGGTTACGCCATGGGCATGTACCTGATGCGCCAGATCGGCGACCGGGGCACCTACGGCGACCCGGTATTGCCGGACTTCATGGTGTTCCTGAACTGGGATTCGTTGCCCTGGTACTGGCACGGCTTCGACATGGCGTGGTTCGCCTTCGCCATGGTGCTGCTGGTGCCCGGTGCCCTGGCGTTCGTGTTCGGTTATCTGGCTTTCCGTTCCCGGGTGACCGGCGTGTATCTGTCGATCATCACCCAGGCGCTGACCTTTGCCCTGATGCTGGCGTTCTTCCGCAATGAGATGGGCTTTGGTGGCAACAATGGGCTGACCGACTTCCGCGACATTCTCGGCTTTAACCTGCGCACCGACGCCACCCGCCTGGGGCTGTTCATCGCCACCGGCATCGCCCTGGCCATCGGCTATGTGATCTGCCGGGGCATTGTCACCAGCAAGCTGGGCCGGGTGAGCATCGCCTGCCGCGATGCCGAAGCTCGCACTCGCTTTTTGGGATACCGGGTAGAACGGGTGCAGCTGTTCGTGTTCGTGGTCTCCGCCATGTTGGCGGGCGTGGCCGGGGCGCTCTACGTGCCCCAGGTGGGCATCATCAACCCCAGTGAATTCTCGCCGCTGTTCTCCATCGAAGTGGTGGTGTGGGTGGCACTGGGCGGCCGGGCCACCCTGTACGGCGCGGTGATTGGCGCGCTGCTGGTGAACTACGCCAAAACCGTGTTCACCGGCGTAATGCCGGACGCCTGGCTGTTCGCCCTCGGCGGCCTGTTCGTGCTGGTAACCGTGTTCCTGCCCAAGGGCATCGCCGGCCTGCTGCAAAAGCGCCGAAAAGCCCCTGAAAAAGACCGCTCCAACCCACAGGAGGCCACCGCATGAGCATGCTCGAACAACTCACCAACCGGGACCAGGTGTTCGATTTTCTGGCCCCGGTGGCATCGCCGGTAGACGTGCGCCACGGGCCGATTCTGTACATGGAAGACGTGAACGTGAGCTTCGATGGCTTCAAGGCCATCAACAACCTCAACCTCACCATCGACGATGGCGAACTGCGCTGCATTATCGGCCCCAACGGCGCGGGCAAAACCACCATGATGGACATCATCACCGGCAAGACCCGGCCCGACACCGGCTCGGTGTGGTTCGGCAGCCGCCACAACCTGCTGACCATGAACGAGCCGGACATCGCCACCCTGGGCATTGGCCGCAAGTTCCAGAAGCCCACCGTGTTTGAAGCGCTCACCGTGTTCGAAAACCTGGAACTGGCCATGGCCGCCGACAAACGCATACTGCCCACCCTGACGGCGATCATGAAACCCGAAAACCGGGAGCAGATCGACGAAGTGCTGGAAATGATCGGCCTGACCGCACTGCGCGACAAACCTGCCGGCATCCTCTCCCACGGCCAGAAACAGTGGCTGGAAATCGGCATGCTGCTGATGCAGAAACCACGGCTGCTGCTGGTGGACGAACCCGTGGCCGGCATGACCGAACAGGAGATGGAACGCACCGCCGAACTGCTCACCAGCCTGGCCGGCAAACAGTCGGTTGTGGTGGTGGAACACGACATGGGCTTCGTGCGCTCCATCGCCCGGCAGGTGACCGTGCTACACCAGGGCAGCGTACTGGCCGAAGGCACCATGGACCAAGTCTCGAACGACCCGGAAGTAATCAAGGTGTACCTGGGGGAGGAAGCGTAATGCTCAAGATTGAACAACTGAACCACTACTACGGCGAAAGCCACACCCTCTGGGATCTGGACCTGGACATCCCCCAGGGCCAATGCACCTGCGTGATGGGCCGCAACGGCGTGGGCAAAACCACCCTGATGAAATGCATCATGGGCGAGGAAGCCACGGAAAGCGGCCGCATCACCTTCGCCGGCGACGTGGAGCTCACCAAAAAGAAAATCGAAGACCGCTCACGCCTGGGCATCGGCTACGTACCCCAGGGAAGACAGATATTCCCCCTGCTGACCGTGGAAGAAAACCTCCGCACCGGCCTGGCCGTGCGCAAGGACGGCAGCAAGAAAATACCGGAGCGGGTGTATGAGCTGTTTCCGGTGCTGAAGGAAATGCGGCACCGTAGAGGCGGTGACTTGTCTGGTGGGCAGCAACAGCAGCTGGCGATTGGGAGGGCGCTGGTGATTGAGCCCAGGCTGCTGATTCTGGACGAGCCGGGGGAGGGGATTCAGCCGAATATTGTGGCGCAGATTGGGGAGGTAATTCGCAGGCTTATTGAGGAGGACGGGCTGACGGTTTTGCTGGTTGAGCAGAAGTTGCCGTTTGCTCGGAAGTATGCGGATCGGTTTGCCATCATCGACCGGGGTCGCCGGGTGGCGGAAGACGAAATCGCCGGCCTGACCGATGAACTGATCAAGAAGCACCTGACCGTATGACCGCCTACCAGCCCATCGCCGCTCACGCCTCCGGCCACCGGTTCGACTGGGAGCGGCGCTGGGCAGCGGCCCTGGATCTGAGATTTGAAGCCCGCAACGAGAGCGGGTCCGGGCCGGTTACCCGGCTTGTACGTCGGCGGCCCGGTTGGCTCCGGTAAAACCGCCCTGCTGCGCCAGTTATGCAAAGCCCTGCGGGACCACTACGACATCGCCGTGGTGACCAACGACATCTACACCCGGGAAGACGCCGATTTCCTCCTGCGCCACGAAGCCCTGGCCGCAGACCGCCATCCGGGAGGACGCCTCCATGAACCTGGCGGCCATCGACGACCTCCAGCGCCGCCACCCGGACCTGGAACTGATGCTGGTGGAATCCGGCGGCGACAACCTCTCCGCCACCTTCAGCCTGGAACTGAGCGACCTCACGCTGTATGTGATCGACGTCTCCGCTGGCGACAAGATTCCCCGCAAAGGCGGCCCCGGCATCACCAAATCCGACCTGCTGATCATCAACAAGATCGACATCGCCGAACAGGTCCACGCCTCTCTGGACGTGATGGAACGGGACAGCAAGAAAATGCGCGGCGAACGCCCCTTCGTGTTCACCAACCTGTACGACGGGGTAGGGCTGGAGACGATTATCAGCTTCATTCTGGAGCGGAGGATGTTGCCGGAGAGGCGCCCCGGAAAAGTCGCTGAATCCGCCTGAACACATTGACTAAAAGATTAACGAATTAAGGAGAAACAACCATGAAACTTAGCAACCAACTCGCTGTCACTGCCAGCCTGATTCTCGCCTCTGGTGCTGCCTGGGGACACTCGGGCCATGAGGCTATTGGGGATGTTTTGCATTTTGAGTATTTGTTGGCCGGTGTGGCTGCTGTTGCAACGATAGTTTATGGTGTGGTGCGGCATAAGCCGGATGGAAAAGGCTGAGGCCTCCACTCGGAGGGCTCGCTGTTCCTTGCCAAAGAATTGGGTAACGAACTGCAAAACAAAAAGCTGTGTGGCTATGCCACACAGCTTTTTGTTTTAGAGAGAGTAGTCTTTTTGTAACTAAAGCAGACAGATACGATTGAGATGGTCTAATGTAGCTAGCAAAAGGCTACGGAAGCACCGATTGTTACGGAAAACGAGCTATGCGCCTTTCGGAATTGAACGACACCTTCGCAGTATCGGGAACGTTGTTTCATGGTTACCCTTTGTCGTTGCTTTGTGTTTCCTTTGGCGGACCTCCCAGTTAGATGATTTTACTTGGTGTTTCGTTGCAGGTGTTAAAGCGTTTAGTGTTTCAAAGAATCCATGAACAAAAATTAAGTTCGGGTGAAAAATATTATGCTGGTTGATCCAAAGAGTGATCCGAAATCATGGGAGCATTACTTCAAAGACATTTTGAGAAGGCATTATGGTCCATCTAACCTAAAAGATGTCCCAGACTCCTACGGCGGAGATTTTGGAGTAGAGTGCTACACCTTTGGCGGACATGTCTTTCAGTGTTATTTGCCGGAACAGACGTCTGATAAAGAAAAGCTGACTAAAGCCCAAAAAAACAAAATAAGAAAAGATATATATAAATTAACAAACAAAAATCTAAATAGTTTCAAGAAACTGTTTGCAGGTATAAAGATAAATCGGTGGGTTTTAGCGACGTCCGAGTACGTTGACTCCGATGTAGCCCTTTATTGTTCCGCAAAGTCCGTGAAGGTCAGAAAGCTTGATATACCCTTCATATCCGACGATTTTCATATTCTTGTTCAGACGGAAAATGACTACAAGTCTGAGGTTAGGTCCCTAAAAAAAGACGTTTATCAGTTGAATTTAGTATTCGATAAAGTTGAAGGCGACGAGGCTGAGGCTTGGATTGACGATAATTTGGCGTTTTTATATAAGCTGGATTCGAAGCTACCAAAAGTAATTTCGAAAGAAAGGATTCTTAGTATGAAGTCGCATTTAGTGCAAAAATATCTGGAGTTTCAAAATTTAATGGCTCACCTAAGTGTTGAGTGGCCAGAAATAAATAGCTTAATAAGAGATTCAATTGCTAATAGGCGTAGTTACTTAGAATTAAGGTTTCTGACAGATTCAGGAAAGCAAGCTGGTGCAGTTATAGCATCAGAGATGAAAAAATTAGAGGATGATATTCAACGAAAAGTCCCAAGTTTAAAAAAAGACGATATGGAACTGATCCAGCACGGCGTAATTGCTGACTGGCTAATTCGATGTCCACTGGATTTTTAATATGAGTATCGAAGAGTTTTTTGATTTTCCTTTTACCTTCACCAAGCGGAAAGATTTTACGCCATGTGATACTCGCCCGCTTTGGAAGGCAAGCTTGATCATACTGATTTTGGGTGTAGTGGGTAGAAATAATAGCGCCTCTTTGCAAAAAATTCATGTTGCTAACTGGGTAGTGAAAAGCGCGGAGCATTTGAACAGCATTCTTGAGTGGCAGGGCAAAGAAGAAAGGATGCGTCCAAATGTCCGCCTAGAGCCTGCAATAGATCATGTTTTAAATTTTATGATATCAAATAAGATCTTAGAAAAAGAAAATGGCTCTATGTGTTTGACAGAGCTTGGTGTTGAGATATACCAAGAGCTAGATCAAGAAAACGTATTTTGCGATGAGAAAAGGTTTCTTCTGGAATCCAAGAAGTATCTTTCTGAGGCCGCAGTAAAAAGAATTTTTGAAGGAGTCTGATTGTGTCAATGATAATTGATAGGCTGGTAATAGAAGTTCAGACTGCCGATGGACCATATGGCCTCGATCTTACCTTTTCTAAGGGGTTATGTGTACTTCGAGTTGAAAACTCGCACGGAAAGTCGACTTGCGTAAACGCAATAGCCTATGCGCTTGGAATGGAGATGGCTCTGGGTCAACAAACTGCAAAGCCTCCCTTTCCCCCATCACTTCTCAAGACGATACAGGACGAGCAAGGTGCAGAGAAGTTAGTCATATCATCTCATGTGAAGTTACAAGTAACTAACAATGCCGGTCATACTGTTACGCTTAAAAGAAATGTGCTTGGTGCAGACTCTGAATCCATAATAGAGGTTTTTCAGGGTGGTATTGATTCAGTTGAGGGGGAATCTCAAAGACTATTTCTACATCGTGAGGGTGACACAACAAGAGAACTTGGATTTTACTCTTGGTTTTCCAATTTTATGGATTGGAAGCTACCTTTGGTTCCGAATAACGTTGGTGGTGAATATCCTCTTTACCCTCCAGCTTTTTTTCCGCTTTATTTCGTTGAGCAGAAAAAAGGTTGGAGCTCGATACAAGCTACAACGCCATTTCATTTTAATATTCCTCAGGTCAAAAAACGTGCGTTTGAATTTATAATGAATTTAGACGTAAATGATATCATTAAAAGGAAGGCGGCAAACAAAAGCAATATCGATGAAGTACAAAAAAAATGGAGTTTGGATTTTTTCGATATAAGCAATTGCGCGATACGCATTGGAGGTAAGGTCGTAGGAATACAGGAAACACCTAAAGCAAAGTTTGATGCCTACAAACTGGATCTTTTAGTTGAAAGTGGTCGACGCTGGCGTTCATTGTCAAGTGTATTAGACGAAAAACGTATTAAGTTATTTGAGCTTAAGCGAGAGTCTAGTAAAACCGAGAATATAGCGGCTGAAAGCGGAAGCCAAATTAAAGAGTTAAGAAAGCTAAAAGAAGATTTGAGATTCTCCGAAGTGAAATATGATGAGTTCAAAGAAGAGATTGGTTTTCTTATAGATCAAATTAGATCGACCAATATTAGAATTGATGGTTTGATCGACGATAAGAGAAAGTACGAAGATCTTAAGAAGATTAAGTCTTTCAGCTCCTTGAATGGTTTGCCTATTATTGATAACGAATGTCCAACATGCGGTCAGTCCTATGCGGATCACACGTCGGCTTTAACCTGCGATGACGAGCTTATGACCTTAGACGAAAGTCTTGACTTTGTAAAAAGTCAGTTGAAGACTTTTAGAAGTGTTTTGGGCTCTTATAAAAACCAGTTAGGCATAAAGAGAATTGAAGAAAGAAGTTTGGCTGAGTCAATTGATAGGACTGTCAAAGATATTGAGTGGATTGAAGAAGACTTGTATTCTGGCGCGCCTTCAGTCGATGAGACTTTACTGAGAGAAAAAATAAATATTGAGAATCAGATTGGAGAGTTCGAGGCGGCACTTGTCACACTTGCAGAATATAGATCAAAATTTGATAGCCATCATTCTAAATATAGAGAGTTAATCAGAGTTCGGAGATCGTTTCCGGAGCATGGTTTTAGTGTTCGCGACAAGGAAAAACTAACTGCATTGGAAAAGCAAGTAGTAATGTATTTAGAACAATTCGGGTTTTCTAGCTTCTCCGCAGATTTGCTTAGAATTTCTTTTGACAATTACCTTCCAACGAGGGAAGGGTTTGATCTTGGGTTCGACACGTCCGCTAGTGATGGTATTCGGGTAATTTGGAGTTATTTGTTGGCGATATTTAGTTTGAAAGATGAGTTTTATACGAATCACCCTGGGGTCCTTATTTTTGACGAACCAAGGCAGCAAGAAGCTAACCATTTGAGTTTTATTAATTTGCTCAAGGGCGCATCTACAGCTTCAGAAACCGGTCAGATAATATTTGCGACGTCCGAAGAGGAGGAGGTCCTGAAGAAGGGGCTCATTGGATTCGACTATGACCTGATTTCGTTTTCGGCCGCTTTAGGAAAGGTTTTGAGGAAGCTTTAGGGTTCAAGTCTCAATATTTCCGCTAGTATTTATTTGGCGCTGTAAACCTAGTTGAAGTTTTGATTCGGGGAAATAGATCCGAGTCTATGCTCAGGTAAGCGCGCGAGATATTTCTTCATTATTTCGATGATTTTAATTATTTACATTTTTTCTTCTATTATTAAATATTTAATAGTGTAGTTCGAGGTTTTGACGATGGAGTTTCGGGAAATATCAAAAAGAGATGCAATTCATTATTGTACGTGGCAAGAAGATCATTTTTTTGATAGAAAAGCATTTGGTTTGAAAGGTGACAAAGTCCAGCGCATAGCGGTTGCTTTTGCAAACGCGGATGGTGGTGAGTTTGTCGTTGGGGTGTCCGATGAAAAAGAGTCGAATGATCCGAGTATGAGGTGGAAGCCGGTAGATAAAATTGAGAAATTTAACGAGATTATTCAGAATTTGTCGATGCCCGAGCCGACTATAGACTACAGATGCGTTTTTCTGAGACAGAAAGGAGTTCCCGGCTATGTTCTTCATGTGACTATTGAGAAGGGGTTGCAGGTACATGAAACAAGTAGAAAGCAAGTAATTGTGAGAAATGGAGCGCAATCTCAAGAGTTGAAAGGAAATTTAAGAATAGCGGAACTTGCTTATGCTAAGGGACAAAGATCTTACGAAGATATTACCATACCTGACGCCAATATAGATGACCTCGAAGCCTCCGATCATTTAAGAGAATTCGCAAATAATCTTCCTGCTGATAATATTGAGCCGCTTGATGTTCTGTTAAAGCAGAATCTGGTTGATAAGGAGTGGCTGCCACGTGTGGCGGCGATTTTGCTTTTTTCTGATAATCCGTCGGCAATTCTGCCAAAACAATGTGCGATTCGGATTGCTCGTTACAATACTTCGGATGATGATCCCGAGCGTGATGATTTGACTTCTGATGTTTTTTCTATCGAAAAGCCTATTTTTGAGCAAATTGATAGGGCCTACGATAAAATCGTTGAACTTTTAAATGTTCACGAGGTATGGACAATGGATGGTAAGCGTCCAATGAGCTTTCCTAAAGAAACGATTTGGGAATTGCTCGTAAATGCCGTGATTCATCGAGATTATGCAATTTCGGATAATATTTTTGTCGGCGTATTTAATGATCGTATTGAAATACGAAGCCCTGGAAAACTACCTGGTTTTGTGAAAGTTGAAAATATTTTGGAGAATCGTTTTTCAAGGAACTCAAAGTTGGTAAGACTGCTTTCGAGATATCCGACGTCGCCTAACAAGGATTTGGGAGAAGGAGTAAATACGGCTTTTCAGCGAATGATGGCAGTTGGTAAAAAAACACCAGAAATATTAGAGGATGGTAATTTTGTTAAGGTGACTATAAGGCATTGTATGGATGGAGAACCCATCGCTTTGATTAAGATGTTTGCTGAAAAATTTGGTGAGATAAGTAACAGGCAAGCTAGAGATATAACAGGTATAAGAGATTCTTCAAGGATAACGACTATCTTCTCGAAACTAAGAGATGAAGGAATTCTGGTCAAGGATGATTCAGATTTAGCTAAAGGTATAGTTTGGTCTTTAGCCGCAAAGCTATAAAGAAGGAAATTTAACTGACAGAAATGCTTTGCGGAAAACCGGGACAGATCTATTTTTCCGGGCTTTTGATATAGAGAACGTTCTTATCTCGTATTGTCATCTCGAAGAGATCACTGGCTCGGATAAGATCGCTCAGCTTCTTTTACCCGTAGTTTACGGGGGAAAAGATCTGTTATAGAAAACCGGGACAGATCTATTTTCAGCCCCGGTTTTCCCTCACATTGTCGGCTTTTGAAACCAGGTTGCTAAACCAGCGGTATTGATTTGAATAGACTTGGCGTTCGGATCGGGCCTTTTCCTGTGCGCTACACTTCCAGGCAGCAGTTATCTTCTCAACTGTCAGAGTGGGGGAGTCACAATGCCGGGCGCACGGACCTGGAGTCTTCTATGAAACCCGCCCAACACCGCGGCAGTTCTCTTTCCAGCCCTGATTTTACAAGCCTGCAGGGTGTCTGGCGTTCCCAGGGTTATGGCACTGTGTTGCTGATCGAGGAAGATTGGTACACCCTTTTTGAAGAAACCAGCATCAGCTGCCTGAAGATTCATGCGGGCAGTATTGAAGAACTTGGCCACTATTACGATGATTTGGCGGTATCCCCTGGTGGCCAGGCGTTCAGTGCCCATCGGGTAACTGGAGTAGCACGTATCAGCTTCCGTCGCCTGAAAGGGTTGCCCGCCAGTGTCACTGAAAGTCACAGGCACGGGGCAAAGGATCCGCAATACAACTTTGACGTTTTCTGGCGAACCTTTCACGAGCAATACGCCCTGTTTGAACTCAAGGGTGTGGCCTGGGACCGGGCGCATCATGACCATCTTCCCCAGATTAACGCGAACACATCACAGGAAACGCTCTTTGCCATCATGGTTGCGATGCTACGGCCCCTGAAGGATGGCCATATTCGTCTGCATTCACCCTGGGGGCATTACAGGGCAGGTGCCCAGCCGGCGCTCTTCAGGCGGCTGACACGGGAACTTGAAGACGCCAATGATGACCGGGAGCTAACCAGCTACCTGGGCGATCTCAAAGAGTCGGCGCGTGACGTGATCCATGAGGATTATCTCGCAAGTGCCGTTAGCCATGGCGGCAACCGGCTGGTGGAGTGGGGACGCCTTAATGACCTCATCGGTTACCTGAATATCCGGGCCATGGCCGGGCAAAGCGGCAAGTCAGGCAAGCCGGCTGCGGATATCAGTGCGGTCGATAGTGTGATGAAGAGGGTGCTGGCAGACGTTGGCGAGCTCCCCAATCTGGTGATCGATCTTCGCAATAATGGTGGGGGGTACGATGGTGTCGCACTGCGCTTTGCAGCGTACCTGATGGATCGCAAACGGCTGGCTTTCACCAAGTCAGCCCGTCATGGCAATGGCTTCACCGGAAAGCAATCTGTCTATGTCGCGCCTGTTAATGAGACTTACCAGGGCAACCTGTTTGTGCTGACCAGCGAGCTAACGGCCAGTGCCGCAGAAATCTTCGTGCTCTCATTGCTGCAGCATCCCCGCCTTACTCTTATTGGCGAGCCTACCCTGGGCATCCTTTCCGACACGCTCGAGCGCCATCTGCCAAATGGCTGGCACGTGACCTTGTCCAGTGAAATCTACCGGGCCCACGACGGTGAGATATACGAAGATGTCGGCATCCCGCCACACATCCGTCTCAAGTACCTTGGCCGAAAAGGGCGCGAGGAAGGCAAAGACCCGATGCTGGAGCGGGTAATTAAGTTGGTCGGCGGTTTTGCTAGGATGATGACTGTGGGTTCTGAGTGAATAGTGCAGACACAGAGGCAGCATGAAGTATTTCGCTTACGGCTCGAATATGTCACTCCTCAGGTTAAGAGCGAGGGTTCCAAGCGCGGAGCGAATCGGTATGTTCACGCTCGCTGAGCATGCCCTTCGGTTTCATAAGTGGAGCAGGAAAGATAAATCCGCAAAATGCGACGCGCTGTTTACCGGAAATCCGGAGGACTTCGTCATTGGCGCACTGTTTGAGATTCCGCGCGACGAGAAAGGCCCGCTAGACAAGGCTGAGGGCTTGGGCTTCGGTTACGATGAAAAGTGGGTCACGGTTACGGATACTCTCGGCAATTCCCTTGACGCTTTTACCTACTGTGCAACGTCAACGGATCCATCTTTGCTGCCTCACTCCTGGTATTTGAATCACGTCATCGTTGGTGCGAAAGAAACAGGCGTTCCCGCTGACTACCTCGATGCCATTTCAGCCACGCGAAGCCAGGAAGACCCTGATCGAAAACGAGATGCGAGAGAGCGGGCCATCTACGATTAAAAGCGGCTCGCTGGGGTTTCAGAAATGGGGTCGCCCGTAGTTTCGCTGGTGATCGGCGGCCAGTCCCGAACGATTCCAAAGTTGTCTCAAGAATAGCGTCAATATCCGCCAGGGCAGCATCAGTGAAAATAACCTTCCATGGTTTCATTGGCTTCAGGTGTTTCGCTTGTCGTCGATGATCTTGTCTGTGCGCTCGGAGAGGTAAGTGGCGAATTGATCTTGCTGCTCTTCGCCAGTTCATGCTGACGCCCGGTCTTCCTCAATCGTTTCAAGCTTCACCCGAAAACCACAGGCTGCGGCATACTTGTTTAGCGTCTCCCAACTTGGATTACTTCGGCCACGTTCAAGCCTGGAGATGTTGCTTTTATTGGTTCCGAGTTTCTTTGCAACGTCCTCTTGGGTGAGACCCGCTTTTGTTCTCATGGTGATCAGCTGATCAATCAGGCTGAACTCTTCTTGAAGAGCATCATATTCCTGACGAACCTCTGAGTTTTCCAGTGCCTGCTGCTTAAACTGTTTGAAATTCATGATTTCTTGACCTCCTTTAATCGCTCCTTGGCGAGCGCTAGGTCCTTCTTTGGTATCTTCTGACCCTTCTTTACAAAGATATGCAGAACGATAATTCGTTTGCCCTGCATGTAGCAGAAGGTGCCTCTGCCTATTCCTTCCTTGGCTTTTGCGCGGATTTCGAAAAGCTCTTCACCCAGCGGCTTTGTGTGTGGCTCCCCCAGATTCGCCCCATGTTTCTCCATAAGCTCCATCAGCCGAATCATTCTGGCTTGGATCTTTGGTGGCATTCCGGCCAATTCTTCGCCTACCTTCCCGTAGAATTCTATTTCCCAATCCATGGGCCCTCCTTTTCCTTTTAAGTTATCACATATGATAACATTTAGCCACTGCATTGAAAGCTACGGCTGTTTATAATGGCGTGCCGTGAATCACCACAGAGAACCCTATGCCCATCGAAAAGAACCAAGTCGTCCTGTTCCACTACAGCGTTCGTGATGAACAAGGCAACGTTGTTGAAGACTCCCGCAGCGGTGAGCCGAACGCCTATCTCCATGGCCACGGCGGTATTATCAAGGGCCTGGAAGAAGCTCTGGAAGGCCGCGAGGCGGGCGATGTCTTCAGCGTTACCGTCACCCCGGAAAAAGCCTACGGGCCGCGCAAGCCTGATGCCATTCAGCGTGTGCCGATCAAGCATTTGGTGGGTGCCAAGCGCTGGAAGCCGGGCATGATCGCCCAGGTACAAACCGAAAAGGGCCCGCGCCATGTGCTGGTTGCCAAGGTCGGCCACAAATTTGCCGATGTGGACACCAATCACCCGATGGCCGGCAGAACCCTGACCTTCGATATCAACATCCTTGAAGTGCGCGATGCTGATGCGGAAGAGTTAGCCCATGGTCACGCCCATGGGCCAGGCGGGCATCACTGAGGCATGCAAAGCATCTGCTCGGAAGTGGCGTTGTCGGAACTGCTTGAGCCCAGGTCAGCGCAACCTAATAGCACGAGTTGGGCGCGGCGCTCGGGTTGATCTCGTCCGCCACTTCCTCCGGATCGATGCCGTGCCTGTCCAGAACCTCTCGGACAAAGTTCACCTGCTGAAGAATTCTGTCTGCGTCGTCACCATACTCAAAGCGGTTCACTTCCACCGGCTGAGGCATGAAGGTGAAGGCGGTTTTAAGGGCTTTGAGGGTATCGTCGTCTGTCATGGGATGAACTCCTGCAAGTTGGGTTGTGGGCGATTATTCTATATTTCGAGCTACGGGCTTCGACGGAAGTGGTCTTTATCGCCGGTTACCGGGTGAGCGTCAGTCACTCAGATTGAGGCCCATTTCCCAGAAATCGATTTCCAGGCGGGTGGCGTCCCGGAAGATGCGGCCCAGTTGTTCAAACCGCTTTGGAGACACGTCTGCCAGTTGCTCGTTCAGCCAGGCAATTTCTGATTGCATGGCTTCCTGGAATTCGTCGCTTTCGTACATCTCGATCCAGGCATCATAGGGATTGGCTTCGCCACGCCGGGTTTCCTGGCGGGTATTCAGCCAGTTGGCGATTTCGCCGTAGCCCACCATGCAGGGGGACAGGGCCACGTGCAGGTCCAGCAAGTCGCCCCGGTTTCCGGTGTCCAGTACGTAGCGGGTGTAGGCGAGGGTGGCGCGGGCCTCTGGCAATTCGGCCAGTTCCGCCTCTGAAATGCCCCATTCACTGCAGTAACGAATGTGCAGATCCAGCTCGGTGTCCAGAATGGCTTGTAGCCCCTCTTTGGCCTGGCGAAGATCGGACATGGTGGCGCTTTTATAGGCAGCCAGCGCAAAGGCCCGGGCAAACTGGATCAGGAACAGGTAATCCTGTTTCAGGTAATGCCGGAAGGCATCTGGCGCCAGGGAGCCATCACCCAGCTGGCGCACAAAGCGGTGCTCGATGTACGCCTGCCATTCCTCTGGGTAGGCGTTTTTCAGGTCGTCAAATTGATACGTCATGATTGCTTGCTGCTCCCGGTTTGGATAAGCGTTGGGTGTATCATACAGGCGGTTGTCTGACAGGCAATGAGTTGAAGGCTGCTCTCGGCTCTCGGTGTCTGCTTTTGTCATTCGATGAATGTCCAGGCCAATACCCTCGTAATCTTGTTTCCCTGCTTCATCTCTATTTCCCGCACATCAACGGCACCGAGCTTGCGAATCAGCTTCTTTGCAGGCTTAACGTTGTCGGCTTTTGAGACCAGGCTGGTAAACCAGCGGCATTGAGTGGAATACGCCTGGCTTTCTCTGATCAGTTTTTTCAGAAACAGCTGTTCGCCGCCCTTACACCAGAGCTCTGCGCCCAGCCCGCCAAAATTCAGAGAGGGGGAGCCGCGTTTGGCGTTTTGTTCACCGCGGCTACGAGCCAGGTTATTGAGTTTCAGCCGGTTACCTTTGAGCGCTTCATCGAGCGAGGCATGGAAAGGCGGATTACATACGCTGACGTCAAAGAACTCTCCCGGTTGGATGATCCCTTCAAACATGTGGTTTTTATCGTGCTGCATGCGCAGCGTGAAGCGCTCTTTGAGTGTGGGGTTGCTGGCGATAATCCTGGCGACGTTCTCAAGCGACTGGGCGTTAATGTCGCTACCAACGCACTGCCAGCCGTAAATCTGGCAGGCCAGTAGCGGGTAGATGCCGTTGGCTCCAGTGCCTATATCGAGCAGTTTGATCCTGGGCTGTTCAAGGCCGGGTTCAACGCCAAGCAGGTCTGCCATGTGATGGATATAGTCGGCTCTGCCGGGGATTGGCGGGCAAAGTGCGCCCTCTGGAATATCCCAATCGACAATGTTGTAGTGTTGCTTCAATAGCGCGGCGTTGAGCGTTTTTACGGCCAAGGGGTCTGCGAAATCGATGGAAAGGTCGCCATGAGCGTTCGGTTTCACATGGGGCGCCAGTGCTGGGTGGCTTTTTACCAGAGCCGGGAAGTCATAGCCGTGGTTGTGTGAGTTCCTGGGGTGTAGGCCTTTGCGAACGGGTTTTGCCTGGCGTTTTTTGCTTCGATGGAGACTGTTCACAATAATAGGCCCGAGGTTTGGGGTTTCAATAGTAGAGGGGTCTGGCTTGGTTCGTGATTATAATCTTGATTTCTTCCACTCTGCCCCGATGGTCTAAACCAGTAAACAGTCAGAGGCAAATTGATAATGACCGACATTCGACACGTTGTTTGTCCCCATTGCCACAAAGTGAATCGCGTGCCCGCCGACAAGCTGTCATCCGGCGGCAATTGCGGTGCCTGCAAGCAGCCGCTCTGGCCGGACCAGGTTCTGGAGTTGGGAGATCAGAGCTTTGCAGCCCATACAACGCGCAGTGATGTGCCGGTGCTGGTGGATTTCTGGGCCAGCTGGTGTGGCCCCTGCAAGGCGATGGCGCCTCAGTTCGAGCAGGCTGCGAAAGCCTGGCACGGTAAAGTGCGCTTTGCCAAGCTCAATACCGAGCAATCCCCCGGGCCGGCCGGGCAGTTTGGCATCCGCAGCATACCCACGCTGATCCTGTTCCAGAATGGCCGGGAAATAGCGCGCCAGAGCGGCGCCATGAACCAGGCGCAGATCAGCCAGTGGCTGCAATCAAACGGTATGCGGTAGACTCCGCCAAAACCACCAATTCGGCAATGGAGCCATTCATGAGCAATAACGCCTTACAAGAGATTCTCGAACTGGATGGCGAGGAGCGGTACGACTACTTCCTGGATGCTGTTGTTGACGAACGGGACATCTGGATCCTGGTGAATGCGGACAATCAGTTCCTCAAAATGGTTGCCGAGGAAGACGGTGTGGCTTACCTGCCGGTTTGGCCGGGCAGTGAGTTCGCCGAAGAATACGCCGCTGGTACCGATGGTCTTTCGCCGAAGGCGGTATCCATGCCGGATTTCTTCAGAAAATGGGTGCCCGGCCTAACCCGTGATGGTATCGAAGTGGGCGTGTTTCCGGGGGCGGATGAGGAGCTCTGGATCACGGCCCCGGAAGAGCTCAAGAAGGACCTGCAGGAAGTGATGTCCAGCGCATTCTGACCGGACATCGTATGAACCAGGGCTCCGTGCCGGCTAAAGGCAGCAGGCCTTGTATTTCTTGCCGCTGCCACAGGGGCAGCGGTCATTCCGGCCCGGTTTCAACTGGCCTTCGCTGGTGTCACCTTTCAGGTAATACCAGCGCCCGTCTTCCTTGATGAAATCCGATTTTTCTTCCAGAAAACCCCAGCCGCTCCCGGCGCGATAAATCGCCCGAAAGTGCACCATGCCCTGGTTGCCGTCTTCGTGGCTGTCCAGAATCTGCAGTGAGGCCCAGTCCGGCGAGTTGTCCAGGGTCAGGGTGGCCGGCCGGGTATCCGGGTGCCAGGTTGCCTTCAGGTAATCGGCCATCTGCAGCACAAAGGCGGCGTAGCGCGAACGCATCAGGGCTTCGGGCGTGGCAGCGGCCCGGCCTTGGTGCAGCGGCAGACAACACTCGGCGTAGCGGGCACCACTGCCGCAGAGGCAGGGTGCGGATTCGGGGAAGTAGCTCATGGGTACTTATTGCGCCGTGGTTACGTATTTGGACATTAGTCCTTGGACTTGCTCAGGTCTGCGCTTGGTTCCGAGGCATCGGAGTCCTTGTCAACAGTGTAGGCTCCGTTCTGTGTCTCGGCGACCATCCGGGGTTTCTCTCGTGCCGGCATTGGATACAGGTTTTCAAACTCTGAGGCAAAGCTGCTTAGTGTGATGTTGCACGCCAGGCAGATCATCTCGACTTCCAGATACTCTAGTCGCCGCTCACCGCTTTCATACTTGGATACGAAGCTCTGAGGCTTGCCCAGTCGCTCGGCAAGGGCTGCCTGACTAAGTTGTGCCTGCTGCCGTATGGTTCGCAGGGCCTTGCGAAAGGCCTGTTGTCGGTATGTCCACAAAGTATTTGCCATTACGGCACTCTATGGGCAAAATCGGTATATCCCATTTTGGGATATTGGTCCGCGCAAGTTGTTTCTCCGTGGGTCGGAGTCAGCCAGACTAAGGAAGGGTAAGCAGATGGAAAAGACCGGCGACCTCAGCTTCGGTGAGCTTGATGTCAAGAGGGGCCGTAATGGATTGTTGGAAACGTTACCGTTGTTGATGATGGAGGCCCTGTCGTCCATCCAGCAGGGCGAGCACCTTACCGCAATACTGCCGGCAGTGTTACGCGAGGTGGAAAAATATATTCCGACAGCCCGCTGCAAGCTGTATCTTGCCGATGAGTTACTTTGTGCCCAGTCACTGAGTTCGGCTTCCGGCTGGTCGTCGGGAGAGCATTCGGGGATACCTCGTTGGCTGGCCCTCGGAAACGGCGGTGATGCGAGGGCGGGAGATGGGTTCCCCTTGTATTCGTCTGTCGGTAAGTTATCGGGAACCCTTCAGGTATATTGGAAGGGGCCTCCAGACCCGGCCTATGCACCGGTTTTACCCCTGGTCGCCAAGGCATTGGCTGCGCTGGTTGAGCACTTTTGCTTCTGTGCGCAACTAACCCGCAACGCCAGTCACGATGACCTCACCGGCCTGCTCAACCGAAGCGTCTTCTTTGAATTTCTGGAGGCGGAGCTTAACAAGGCGGCCCGGATGCAGACAGCCTTCAGTGTGATGATGATGGATCTTGACCATTTTAAGTCCATTAATGATCGCTACGGTCACGCCACCGGTGATCAGGTGCTGAAGCAGTTTGCCGAGCTGCTGCGTTCTTTGCTGCGCAAGAGTGACATTATTGGTCGGATTGGAGGAGAGGAGTTTGCGGTGATTCTCCCTGACACTCACCGCCAGGCCGCGGCAAAGTTGGCGGGCGAAATTTTGCGCAGGACTGCGGCTCGGGCCGTGATTCAGGGCCGGGATGGCTCCATCAATTTTACCGTCAGTATCGGGATCTCCACGTACCCGGAATTTGCCAACGTCAATGCCCTGATGAGTGAAGCAGACAGGGCTCTGTACCGGGCCAAGAAAAATGGCCGAAATACAGTGGATGTTTATCAGGGACGGGCAAACCATGCTGACTAAAGTTGATGGTGGCGGGAAGGTAGGCGGTTTCAAGGCAAAAAGTTGAATGACGCCAGCGCATCAGCGCTTTGGCCTATTGTGGCAGTGCCTACGGGCAATACTGCGCCGTCAGTCGCGTGATTTAGCCCGGCAGGCCAACGTTGTCTACACTGAATGGAGCGAGCGACGAAGGAGGAACCATCATGCGTTATCTTGCGGCTCTAATGTTAACAGTGTTTTTCGCGGGCAGTGCTTTCGCTTATCAGTGCCCGACGCTGGTTAACCAGATTGATCAGCAACTGCAGTCCGCGCAACTGGATAGTGAAACCAAGACCAGGGCCACTGAACTTCGTGATCGTGGCTCATCGCTTCACAGTGAGGGTAAGCACGGCGAGGCTGTAAAGGTTCTCAATCAGGCGATCAGTGAGCTGGAAGCTGCATCCTGATAACCAACCGCCAGGGCTCCGGGTCCTGGCGGTTGTCACCCTTCATGAAAACAGCAGCAAACCCGGTTTCCCTCGCTCAGCTAAAGACGGCTGCATTTGTTAGTATGGTTCCCTCCATCCTGAACCCGATGTAGCCGGCAAAATGAACGCCCCCTTCACACTGCGCCCCTACCAGCAGGAGGCGGTTGATGCCACGTTGCGGCACTTCCGCCAGTCCGACGAATCCGCCGTCATTGTGCTGCCCACCGGCGCGGGTAAAAGCCTGGTCATTGCCGAGCTGGCGCGCCTTGCCCGGCGCAGGATTCTGGTGCTGACACACGTAAAAGAGCTGGTGGAGCAGAACCACGCCAAGTACGAGAGTTACGGGTTAGCGGGCGGTATCTTCTCGGCCGGGTTGAAGCGCAAGGACAGCGGGCATCAGGTGACCTTTGCCAGCGTGCAGTCAGTATCGGCGAATCTGGAGCAGTTCCAGGACGAATACTCGCTGGTGATCATTGATGAGTGTCATCGGGTGAGCGGAGAGGACACCAGCCAGTATCAGCGCATCATCGAGTTGCTGCGTCAGCAGAACGATTCCCTCAAGGTGCTCGGGCTTACCGCCACTCCCTATCGCCTGGCCATGGGCTGGATCTATCGTTACCACTACCGGGGCTTTGTGCGCGGCGACGAAGGCAAGCCCTTCCAGCACTGCATTTACGAGCTGCCGCTGAGTTTCATGATCAACCGGGGCTATCTCACCAGACCCGAACTGGTGAACGCGGCGGTGGCGCAATACGATTTCTCCGCACTGCCCAGTGATCGCTTCGGCGAATACGCCGAGAAAGATGTCAACCGGCTGCTGAGCAAGCACAAGCGGGTGACCCGGGCCATCATCGAGCAGGTGGTGGAGCTGGCGGCCGAGCGCAAAGGGGTGATGATTTTTGCCGCCACGGTGGACCATGCGAAGGAGATCACCGGCTACCTGCCGGAACACGAAACCGCTCTGGTCACCGGTAGCACGGACACGAAGGAGCGGACGCAGCTGATCCACCGCTTCAAACGGCGGCAGTTGAAGTACCTGGTGAACGTATCTGTGCTTACCACCGGTTTTGATGCGCCCCATGTGGATTTCATCGCCATTCTCCGACCCACCCAGTCGGTCAGTCTGTACCAGCAGATTGTGGGCCGGGGGCTCCGGCTGGATGAGGGCAAGCGGGATTGCCTCGTGATCGATTACGCGGGCAACAGCGTGAACCTGCACCACCCGGAGGTGGGCGAGCCCAAACCCAACCCGGACAGCGAGCCGGTGCAGGTGTTCTGCCCGGGCTGTGGCTTTGCCAATATTTTCTGGGGCAAAACCGACAGTGATGGCCGAGTGGTTGAGCATTATGGGCGACGTTGTCAGGGGCTGATCGGGGCAGCGGAAGGGGAGGAGCCCGCCCTGCAGAATGGCTGCCCGGAGCAGTGCGATTACCGGTTCCGGTTCAAGGAATGCCGCCATTGCGGTGCCGAGAATGATATTGCGGCCCGCAAGTGCCATCAGTGCCAAGGCGCGATCATTGATCCGGACGATCAGTTAAAAGATGCTCTGAAGCTGAAAGATGCCATGGTGATTCGCTGTGCCGGGATCACGCTGAACGCGGCTGGCAGCAAGCTGAAAATAATTTACCACGGCGAGGATGGCGAAGAGCTCGGCGAGTCGTTTGATTTCAGCAAACCCGCTCAGCGTACCGTGTTCAACAGGCTGTTCGGGCGCCGGTTCGCCAACAGCCAGGCCCCGAAAACCTTCGGCACGGCGGACGAGGTTCTGGAAATGCAGGCGCTGTTGTCAGCCCCGGATTTTGTGATCGCCCGCAAACAAAAGCACTACTGGCAGGTGCAGGAGCGGATTTTTGATTACCAGGGGAACTACCGTAAGGCGTATGAAACCTGAAGCCTCGGTCTGTTAATGCGAGCTCGGCCGGAATACCAATAGCTGGTTGTTGGCGGGCATGCCGTGTTTTTCCGCAAGCCGCATTCCCGCCGATTCCGCCAGGGCGCTGAGATCGGCCAGATCCCGGATGCCCATGTGGGCGGCCTGAGCTCTCAGGTTCTGGTCAAATCGCCGGTTGCTGTCGCTGGTGTATGTTCCCTGCTCGTTGAACGGGCCGTACAGGCAAAACGCGCCACCGGCTGCCAGGCGCTTGCCAATGCCATGGAACATTTTTTCCACTTCGGGCCAGGCCATGATGTGGGCGGTGTTGGCGGAGAAGGCCCATTGGAAAACATCGACTGGCCAGTTGGTAGCTCCCACGTCCAGCGCAATCATGGGCAGGATGTTGGGCAGCGCGGCCTGTTCCAGCCGTTCATGGCACAAGTGAGCCGAGTCCGGATGGTCGCTCGGTTGCCATTGCAGGTGGGGCATGGCGCTGGCGAAATGCACCGCGTGTTGCCCGGTGAGTGTGCCGATTTCCAGAACCTTGCCGGGGGCCACGAAGACCTCCCGCAGCCGCGCCAGAATCGGGGCCTTGTTGTTTTCGCAGGCCTGGGAAAAGGGCAGGTTGTTGGTCATTGGGCAAACGTCTCCGTCATTGGGGGAGTTTCCATGCTCTCCGAAGTCTGTCCTGGATACAACGCTTTCAAGGTGCCGCCGGCGGCTTAATCCTCGTAAATCATTTTGCGGGTCATACCGCCGTCGATGACGAAGTTCTGGCCCGTTACAAAGCGCGCCTCTGGTGACACCAGGTACGCCACCATGGCGGCCACATCTTCCGGTGTGCCCACGCGGCCGCTGGGGTGCTGGTTGCGGTCGGAAGCCGACAGGGGCTCGGGGTTGGCGGGTGCATTGGCCTGCCAGGCACGAACGTCGATCCAGCCCGGGCTGATGCTGTTGGCTCGCACATCCGGGCCCAGACTGATGGCCAGGGAGTGGGTGAGGGCAATCAGGCCGCCTTTGCTGGCGGCGTAAGCCTCGCAGTTCGGTTCCGACTGCAGGGCGCGGGTGGACGCGATATTGACGATGCTGCCCTGGTTTTTGCGCAGGTGCGGCACCGTGTGCTTGGCCATCAGGAAGGCGCCGGTCAGGTTTACATCGATTCGCCGCTGCCATTCGGAAAGCTCCAGTGTTTCTATTGGCCCGGTTTCCGGGTCTGGGATTCCCGCGTTATTGACCAGCGCGTCCAGCCGTACGGCCCATTCCATCGCCTCTGCCAAGGCGCGGATCACGTCCGGCTCCCGGGAGACATCCACGGTTATCAGGCTCAGGTTGTCCGGTTCGCCGAGATCCTGCCGGCAGGCCTCGATAGCCTCTGCATCCCGGTCAAGGACCGCCACGCGCCACCCCTTGTTCAGAAAATGGCTGGCAATGCCTTTGCCAATGCCCTGGGCGCCGCCGGTAATCAGGATGGCTGGGGGTTGCTGGGTCATGTTTGTTCTCTCCAGAGTTATAAGTGGTCGCTATCGACTCAGTAAGCGCTCATTCGCCTGTCCGCTGGCGCAAGTGAAGACAGATCTGAGCTCTTGCGCTAAGGTAGAAGCCCGCATAGCTATGCGTGTTCAAAATGTTAGGGAGGACTGATGATTGCTGTGCTTCTCTTTCCTTCCTACAGATCTTTTACCCTGACCGTTTCTTTCTGGTTGATCCATAGTTGGTTCGGCTGATTTTGTGAATGTTTCAGTATATTTGAGGTGATTTGTGGTTCAAAAAATATTCGCGATCGCTTTGGTAGTGTTGTTGTCCGGTTGTGCATCAACGTATAAGCATTCGGAACTCAAGCAAGCCAGCGAACAGCTTGACCCTTCCCGGGGTGTCTTGATAGCCGTGCCGGAAGATGGTTGGTATGGAGATACCCGATACCAGCGTTCGGGGCAAATGACTGCTAACGCTGCCCTTGCGGCATTTTCTAAGAATGCCAAGAAAGTGGACCTGACTGACCGTTGTGAAGGGGCAGAATGTCTCGAAGAAATTGATAGCCAGGAGTACGGTTATTTTGTCGAGCCGATTATTCTTCACTGGGAAGACCGGGCTACCGAGTGGTCGGGAAAGCCGGACAGAATTGAGATTCAGCTTATTGTTTACAGCACGGCTACCAACCGGCAGGTGGCGAATTCCTCCTTTACCGGGAAAAGTTCCTGGTTCACCTTCGGTGGTGATCATCCGCAAGATTTGTTGGCAAAGCCTGCGGATGAGTTTGTTCGGGGTTTATATCGATAAGAAGCTGCAGCCAGTCGGTTATTGTTTACGAGAAGGAATCGCGTTCCATGAACTCTGCAGAAACCAGAGCTCAATTTCAGAAGGATCTTGATGAGATTTGCCGATCATTAATTCGTGCTTACCGCCTCGAATTCACCGAGGCGGTAAGTAATCTTGCTGACCCTTTGTGCCGTTGGTTGGATTTCAGACTTCGTTATATAGACCCTATCCCGCGAACTGTTTTCTTGTCGACAAAATTTCCGAAAAGGCTGCCCGAAGCGGTGGCTCAAGGCCTAGACGAGCTTAAAAGAAAAATACAAGTTGGTGAGGATGTTAATGGGTATCAATCAAAAACATTGATCCGTTTTCACGACTTTAGCGGCAAAAAACACTCAAAGCGAACCGATTTGCTCTGGGCTGACTGGGGCATCATGCATCTACATATAACCGACCTACCAATTCCAGAAGGCCAGTTTTTTTCAGATAGAAAGTGCAGTTCAGGAGAGTCCTGGTTGTTGTTTTGTCTTGTTGCTGGTGACACGGTCGGCTTTATTGATGTCCGTCCCCATGACGATGCTGATTTATTCCAAGATAAGGATCTGATTTTGACGGTTAGGCAGAGTTGGCCTGACTACCTTGATCAGTTCAAACTGCACGGCTTGATCGGAAGCGAAGAAAATCTGACCGCTACGGAGATTGCTACCCTGCGAAGAAATGGAATTAACCCGCCATTATCTTTGGGCGATGAGATGTTCATGGGCCCCGGAATGGGCATAGCTTCTTCGGTTACACCTGCGATTGTAACGGACCGTGAAATTCGCGTGCGGGATTGGGTCGATAGGCTGGCCGATGCAGTTGCTGACGAAGATGAAATAGTATGGCGTGAACTACGGGCTCGGGATGTCAAAAAACCAGAGTTTTCTTTGATCCGATTAACTCAAGGTCTGGCGGTCTATGAGGAGAGCATTAAGACCGCATTTGCCTTCAATTTTAAGTCTGAGGCAGATGCGTACAGTCAGGAAATGGTTTCCCTGATTTACCCTTTCTGGGCTCGCCATGTAATTGATTAAAAGTTGTATTCGACAGAGATTCACCACAACACCAGGGAGTCCCCCCGCTTGGAAGCCATCGCACAACCTTATGCAGTAAACAGCTTTCTCAAACGCTGGCAGGGTAATTCCGGCAGTGAGCGTTCGAATTTTCAATCTTTCATGCGCGACTTGTGCACGCTGCTAGACCTGCCGCTGCCAGACCCCGGCCATAGTGATACTGGCCAGAATTCGTACGTGTTTGAGCGATTTATTGCGTCTGCCCGAGTTGATGGCAATACCGATAACCGGTATATCGATTTGTACCGGCGGGATTGCTTTGTTCTGGAAGGGAAACAAACGGGAAAAGAGCTTGCGTCTCGCAGCCACCAGAATGCGATCAATGCGGCGGTGGCGCAGGCGGAACGCTATGTGCGTGGATTGCCCCAAGAAGAAGTGGAGCACGGCCGGCCGCCGTTTATTGTGGTGGTGGATGTTGGCAACGCCATTTACCTGTATTCGGAGTTCACCCGAACCGGCGGTAACTACGTCCCCTTTCCAGATCCGCGCCATTATGAGGTCCGACTGGAAGATTTGCACAAACCTGAGATTCAGCATCGGTTGCGCCAGCTATGGCTGCAACCTGAACAGTTGGATCCCAGTAAACACGCTGCGAAGGTTACCCGCCAGGTCAGTGCCAAGCTGGCTGCGTTGGCTAAGTCACTGGAGCTGAACGGTTACGATGTGGAGCGTGTAGCCAGCTTTCTTAAACGCTGTCTGTTCACCATGTTTGCCGAAGACGTGGAGTTACTCCCAAGATCGTCCTTTCACGATTTGCTGGTCGACATCAAAGAACGTAACCCCGAAGCTTTTCCCCACGCCTTGAAGGCGCTCTGGGAAACCATGAACACCGGTGGTTATAGCGAACGGTTGATGCAAACCATCAAGCGTTTTAACGGTGGCTTGTTCAAAGATATTGACCCAATTCCGTTGAACGTTCAGCAAATCCAATTGCTGATCGACGCGGCAGCAGCAGACTGGCGCTTTGTTGAACCTGCCATCTTTGGCACCTTGCTGGAGCGGGCGCTTGATCCCCGTGAACGCCACAAACTGGGCGCCCATTACACGCCACGGGCTTATGTCGAACGCCTGGTCAAGCCCACACTCATTGAACCCTTGCGCGAACAGTGGGGAGACATTCGTGGTGCTGCTGAAACTCTGTTGCGCCAGGGCAAGACCGACAAAGCGCTGCAGCAAGTTCAGGCGTTTCACTATCAACTCTGCGAAACCCGTGTGCTGGACCCGGCCTGTGGCAGCGCGAACTTTCTGTACGTGGCGCTGGAACATATGAAGCGTCTGGAGGGCGAAGTGCTGGGTTTCATCTCCGAATTGACCCAGGGGCAGGGCGTTCTGGAAAGTGAAGGGCTGACGGTAGATCCTCACCAATTCCTTGGCCTGGAAATAAACCCGCGTGCTGCCCAGATTGCCGAACTGGTGTTGTGGATTGGTTACTTGCAGTGGCACTACCGCCTGAATGACTGGCTGGATTTGCCCGAGCCAATCCTGCGCGATTTCAAAAACATTGAGTGCCGTGACGCCTTGATTGAGTATGACAGCCGCGAACCGGAACTGAATGAAAAAGGCGAGCCGGTGACCATCTGGGATGGCATCAGTATGAAAGTCAGTCCCACAACTGGTGAACTGATCCCGGATGAAACCGGGCGCGCGACGGTGTACCGCTACCATAACCCGCGCAAAGTCCAGTGGCCGAAAGCGGACTATATTGTGGGGAACCCGCCGTTTATTGGTGAGAAACGGATGCGGGATGCCTTGGGCGACGGTTATACACATGCTGTGCGTGGTGTCTATTCAGAATTACCCGCCTGTGACTTCGTTATGTATTGGTGGCATAAAGCCGCAGAGCTTGTTGCTGATGGCGCTGTGAGGCGATTTGGTTTTATCACTACTAACAGTATTGGCCAAACCAAGAGCCGAGGCGTGACATCACGTCACCTTGATAATGATGCACATATCCGGCTGGCTATTCCTGATCATCCTTGGGTAGATGGAAACGATGGCGCTGCAGTGCGGATTGCTATGACAGTTGTATCGCCGGGAAAGGGAGCTGGTTCTCGCCTTAAAGTTACAAGCGAAATGGCAACAGCTGATGGTGATGCCCGGCAGGTTACCTTCTCTGCAACTCATGGCGTAATTTTCGCTGACCTTGGAGTCGGAGCTGCTTTGGTGGAAGCTGCAAAGCTCGAAAGCAACGATGGTCTGGTGTTCCAAGGAGTCAAGTTAGTCGGAGACGGTTTTTTGGTTTCGCCAGAGCAGCGTAGTAAATGGGTTTCAGAACGACCCGAGCTCCGTCACTTTCTTCCCAGGTTGGTCGCCGGTAGCGACCTGACTAGGCGTCGGGCGCCACGCTACTGCATTGATTTTTACGGTTATGATTCTGAATCGGCGCGCAGAGCATTTCCATCCGGGTTCCAGAAAATACTATCTGATGTAAAACCATTTAGAGACGAAGTTAGACGTAAAGGTCATCGCGAAAAATATTGGTTGTATGGTGAAACTCGCCCAGCCATGAGAAGAGCTTTGCACGGATTGCGAAAATACATCGTCACAAGTGAAGTCTCAAAGCATCGAATTTTCACGTTCCTCGATAAAGGCGAAGCTTTGGCTGATGGCTCTCTGGCGGTTTTGGCGTTTGATAATGCTGCGTTGTTCGGCGTTTTATCCAGTCGCCTACATGTCTGTTGGGCCTTGGCTCAGGGTGGACGCATGGGTGCAGGAAATGACTCACGCTGGCAAAATGGTCCTTGTTTTCTGAATTTTCCCTTTCCCGAGTTTTCTGACGAGTTGGGTGACAAGATCCGTCACTTGGCTAACCGTATTGATGCTCACCGAAAGCAGCAACAGGCTGACTACCCGCTGCTCACTCTGACCAACATCTATAACGTTCTCGAGAGGTTGAACGCTGGTGAGCCTATCCATGATAAACCGAAAGAAAAGGAAACCTACGAGCAAGGTCTGGTAGAGCTCCTCAAGGAGCTCCACGACGATCTCGACCGAGCCGTATTCGAAGCCTACGGCTGGCCCGACCTCGCCGATAAGTTGGTTGGCCGCCCCGGCGCAACTATGCCGCTCCCGAACAAACCGGCGGAGCAGGCTGAGGCTGAAGAAGAATTGTTGATGCGTCTGGTGGAGTTGAACAAACAGCGGGCACAGGAAGAGGCTCAAGGCATCGTACGCTGGCTGCGTCCGGAATATCAGGCACCGGATGCCGTTCAGCAGGAAGTAGATGTTGCCCCGAAACAGGCTGCTGTCAAACAGGAGACTGCTGGGAGCAAGGGTAAGGTTGCCTTTCCAAAAACCATTCCGGAACAACTGCGTGTTTTGCGAGAAGCGCTGGCAGAGCGAGCCCACACTACGGAAAGCCTGTCCGAACTTTTTAAGCGGAAGCCTAGGAAATCTGTAGAGGAAGGTCTGCAATCGTTGGCGGCAGTTGGTGTTGCCGAATATGAGCCAGATTCTGACACTTGGCATGTTGTGTAAAGGCTTCCAGCGTCTGCCAGTTGGGTAGCTATCAGCGCCCAGCTCCAATCATGGCCAGAATGGTAGCCAAACAGGCCGCCATGATCCGCTGCCATGGCAACCAAAGGTTCCCATGCGCCGAGGCCTCCGGTATGGTCTGCTCCAGTAAGCTTGACCGTATAGGTTCATATTCAGAGGAGGTACCAGACCGTGCGATCTGCACTTCGTATACAGGCCAGTGCCCTGATGCTGGCCATGATGATGCCGTTGGTTCATGTCCATGCGGCGGAGGATGACAGTGAACCCACTGTCGAAACCCTGCGCGAGGATGTCGCGAAACTCAACCAGGAGCTGGAGGATTTCACCACCGAGCGGCGGGAACGGTTGATGACAGACATCGAGGATGTTCTGGATGCCATCGATGGCCGTATAGCCGCGCTGGAAAACAAGCTGCAGGATGGCTGGAGCAAGGCCGACAAGTTAACCCGGGCCCAGGCGCAGACAGCACTGGCATCGTTGCGCCGGGAGCGCTCGCGGGTTGATGAGTGGTACCAGCGTATGCAGGACAGCGCCGATTTTACCTGGGAGTCCATGAAGGACGGTTTCAACGATGCTTTCGATACGCTCTCCGAAGACTGGCAGAGTGCTGAAGAGAAAGTGCGCGAGGCCGGCGAAGAAGACTGACATGAAACTGTATCTCAACAAAACCTCCCCGTACGCTAGGGTTGCTCGCGTTTGCGCGCTTGAAAAGCAGTTGGGGGCGAAAGTGAGCCTCAAATGGGTAGACCCCTGGGCGGATGACGCGGAGCTGCTGGCGGTCAATCCGAACGGGAAAATCCCGGTACTGGTCACGGAGGCGGGCGAGGCAATTTCAGAGTCCTTGCTGATTGCGCTTTATCTGGACGGTCGTTCGGCTGTGGGAAGCCTGGTTCCGACGCCGGATCAGGCGAATGTTCTGGCGCTGGCAGGTCTGGGCCAGGGGCTGACGGATGCGGCTTTTACCACGGTGATCAGCCGTAAGCACCTGGGGCCGGATAGTGACAGTACGGTGCTGGGGCAGCGCAGGCACAATGCCCTGAGTCGCTGCCTGGAGCAGCTTGAGGGGCTGGTGGAAACCGATGTCATGCAAGCCGGGATCAACCTGGGCCAGATCGTGACCGCCGTTGCCCTGAGCTACATGGAGTTCAGGCTGCCGGAGGTGCGCTGGCACCAGCAGTGTCCGCGTCTGGCTGAATGGCTGGCGGTTTTTGCCGAACGCGCGAGCATGAAAGAAACGTCATTCCCGGCGCCTTAACGGGCTTCGGGCTGCCCCTGAGCATTTGCTCTCGCCACTTTGGCCGGTTTTGCGGTTCCGGCCCGCCAGAACGGGTAGGGAATGCCGGCCAGTCGGTTCATGATGAAGGCGTGAACCAGCAGCATTAGCACACCGGCCATCAGAACCGGCAATTGTGCGGGGTTGGGCATAAGCCCCAGGGCAACAATGAGGGCGGTGGCGCCGGCTGGCGGGTGAGCCAGGTTCAGGCCCACCATCAGGCTGCCGGTCAGCCCCATGGCGACCGCCACAGCACCTACCCGGGCCAGGTCCACGCCGTTGGCCATGGCCGAGGGGGCATCCTGCAGGCCGAACAGGTAAAGGCCGACAAGGCCCATGGTGGCCCCGATAAAATGGCCACACAGGGCGTTGCGCGGGGACGCCGGTTGGCTCAGGGGCACGTAGAACAGGATAAAGGCCGTGGCGCCCAGGGAGGGGAAAATAAACGCTTCCTGGGTAATCAGTGCCACAACGGCCACCAGTGCAATGGAAATGCCGCTGTTTACCAGATTGAACACAGCCATCACCACGCTGTGCGGGTATTTGTCGGTTAGCCGTTCCAGGTGCAGTGCCTGCAATACGCCACTGACCAGCTGCCAGCGCAGTTTCTCGTTTCTCTGACCCATGTTGTCCCGTGCGTGTGGTGCTTGCAAAAGCGCAACAGGGTAAAGCGGTATTTGCTGGATATCAAAACGGGAATTTCGATAAGGCTTATTGACCCGCCATGGTCCGGTTACCGGTGCTGGTAAAACGTTTTGATGGCCTTCAGCAGAGTGTCGATGTCCCGTTGATTGATGTCCAGGTGGGTAACAAACCGGATGGGATTGGCCGCTTTGATCAGGATGCCCTCGCGCGCCAGATAATCGCTCAGCTCTCCGGTTTTGTCCCGGCGGCAGCGGGCGTGAACCATATTGGTTTGAGGGCTGTCGGGGTCCACCTCCAGTTCGGGGATGCTGGCCAGCCCCCTGGCGAGGTACTGCGCATTGGCGTGGTCGTCCTGCAGGCGCAGTGGTCCCTGCTCCAGGGCGATCTGCCCGGCAGCGGCGAGTACGCCGGCCTGGCGCATGCCGCCACCGACCATTTTGCGCAGCCGTCTGGCCCGTTCGATAAAGGCTCCGGAGCCCAGCAGCAAGGAGCCCACCGGCGCACCCAGTCCTTTCGACAAACAGACGCTGACGGAATCGTAATACCGTGTGATGTCGGTTATGTCGCAGCCGGTTTCCACTGCGGCATTGAACACCCGGGCGCCATCCAGGTGCAACAGGAGCCCGTGGTTGTCGCAGAATTGGCGGGCCTGTTGCTGGTAGTCCAGAGACAGTACCCGGCCGCCGATGGTGTTTTCCAGCGACAGCAGGCGCGTGATGGCAAAGTGCGCATCGGCCGGTTTGATGGCGGCGCGGGCCTTGTCCAGGCTGATGCTGCCATCGGGCTCGTTTTCAATCGGCTGTGGCTGCACACTGCCCAGTACGGCGGCACCGCCGCCTTCATAGCGGTAGTTATGGGCGTTTTGCCCGCACAGGTATTCATCTCCCCGGCCACAATGGGCCATGATGGCCAGCAGGTTGGCCTGGGTGCCGCTGGCGGTGAACAGGGCGGCTTCAAAGCCCAGGCGCTCGGCTGCGTAGCTCTGCAGGCGATTGACGGTGGGGTCGTCTCCGTAAACATCGTCGCCCACTTCGGCATTGGCCATGGCTTCGCGCATGGCCCGGGTGGGACGGGTGACGGTGTCGCTGCGGAAATCGATCATGCTCGCGCCTCGCAAGTAACGGGTTGTCATCAAAGAACTTGAATTGTGCCTGCCCGGGACTCAGCTATAAAGAATAACTCATACGATGGATGAATCAGGAGATCCGCACATGCATGTGTTTATTGCCGGCGCCAACGGGCAAATTGGCCAACACCTGCTGCAGGAAATGGCAGACAGTGATCACGAAGCGCGCGCCCTGATCCGCCACCCGGACCAGGGGCCGGACCTGCAAAAACTCGGTGCCACTGAAACGGTGGTGGGTGATCTGGAGCACGATTGCAGCGAAGCCATGCGTGGTTGTGATGCGGTGGTGTTTACCGCTGGCTCCGGCCCGCATACCGGCCCGGACAAGACCATTGATGTGGACCAGGACGGCGCCATTCGCCTGATTGATACGGCAAAAGCCATGGGTATCAAGCGGTTCATCATGGTCAGCGCCCTGCGTGCCGAGAACCCGGATGAAGGCCCGGAGAAACTTCAGCATTATCTGTGGGCCAAGCGCAAGGCGGACGATTATCTGAAAGCTAGTGGGCTGGATTACACCATCGTGCGCCCGGGCAGGCTGACCAACGAAGAGGGCACTGGCAGGGTGGCGGTTTCTGCCACGTCGTCAGAACTGGGGGACATTCCCCGGGAAGATGTTGCCAAAGTACTTCTGGCCGTGCTGGATGCGGACAACACCCACAGGCTGGTGTTTGATGTTATCTCCGGTGAAACGTCTGTGGCCGAAGCCGTAGCCAGCCTGTAGGGGGCTGGCCAGGGTTATTAATCACGGTCGGCTTTGCGCTCGATGGCCTCGCCGGCCTGCTTCATGTCTTTTCCCAAGCCTTCCATGGTGTTACAGCCAGCCAGTGCGGTGCCCAGCACGAGGGCCAGAAGTACAGTTCTAAGGGTGACGGTCATGCTTATCTCCTGGGTTCGGCAATTTTTGCGAGCTTGAATTCAAGCAGGGTTTGATGGTTTGCACAAGCCCGATGAGATGAATTTGCGTTCAGCCCCTTAGAGCTGGACTTTGCCCCGTAACGCCTTGGTTTTCCCGTGTTTGGTTTTCTTGTCCACGCGTTTTCGCCTGGCGGACCTGGAGGGTTTGGTCGGGCGGCGAGCCTTTTGCGGTTTGACCGCCTCCTGGATCAGGGCTTTCAGCCGTTGCAGGGCATCGTCCTTGTTCTGCTCCAGTGTGCGGAACGATTGAGCCTTGATGACAATAATGCCGTCTTTGCTGATGCGCTGGTCCGAAAGTGCCATTAACCGTTCCTTGTAGAACGGCGGCAGCGACGAATGCAGAATGTCGAATCGCAAGTGCACGGCGGTGGCAACCTTGTTCACATTCTGCCCGCCGGCACCCTGGGCGCGGATCTGGCTAAGCTCTAGTTCCCAGTCGGCAATTTCAACCGCATTGGAGATTTTCAGCATGGGGGTTATCCATTGGTCAATTTCCCTTCAGTTTGCGCAGGGCCGGTGTTTCTGGCCCTTCAGGGCACCTATCCTGTCCATGCTAACAAAGTTATCCACAGTTTTTGTGAGTAACTGAGTCCGATTTCCCGGTAAACCGATTGTTCTTAACATCGCGTTTTGGCTGGCTCGGCCAGATTGTGGTGACATGACCTCTAGTCGTGGCTCTCGCTCTTAAACAAAAGCGAACATTCTAGTCACGCCTTCCCTCCGCCTCCGAAAGCACCACTGCCAAATCCTCGGGCACCGGCATGGGTGCAAACGCGCTGACGTTTGCACGACCGGTGTTTCCGACCGGAACCCAAATTCGGGAAAAGACCAGGGCGGCAATGGTTCGGGTCAACTGCCCCAGCACCTCACGAACGTCTCTTGTTCGCCAACCCAGTCTGAGCATCCGTAAGTGGGTTGCAGCGTGCGCCAGAGCATATTTCTGGCTGAGGATATGGGCACGTTCCAGATGGGTGAAGGCTGTCTGGAAATCGCCTGCGCCTTCCGCCCTGCCTGTCGCCTCAAGCTCCGCAATATAGGATGGCTTCAGTTCACTGTGCATTGATGTTTACTCCCCGTAGATTGGCAACGGCAAGCCGATAATCGACCGCCTGCCCCCGAAAGGTTCAGCCTTTCAGTGCCAGTATGCGTTTGGCACCCATCAAGACGATGCCACCGACAATTCCGCCAATAATCAGATCTGGGTAGTTGGACCCGGTCCAGGCAACGAGCAGCCCCGCAAGTATTACCCCCAGGTTGATGACCACGTCGTTGGCTGAAAATATCCAGCTGGCTTTCATGTGAGCACCGCCTTCACGGTGTTTTGCGATCAGGAGCAGGCAACTGATATTCGCAATGAGAGCAACAGAGGCGACGGCCATCATCATTAACGACTGAGGATCACTGCCGAACAGAAAACGTCTGCTAACTTCAACCAATACCCCAGCGGCAAGGATAAGCTGGAGGATGCCTGCCACATGGGCCGCTCTGACCTGCATTTTGATGCCGTGCCCAACGGCGTAAAGTGCGAGACCGTAGACGGCGGCATCGGCAAGCATGTCTAGCGAGTCTGCAATCAGGCCAGCGGACTGGGCGATCAGGCCCATCGTCATCTCGACCAGAAACATCAGGCCGTTGATTGCCAGCAGTATCCATAAAGTGCCGGATTCTTCGCTTTCGTTGGCCTTAGAAGATTCAGCCGCTCTGACGGATTCAGCGCTGGCGTCTTCTGTCCGCTGCAAGGAAGCACCCAGGCCCAGGTTTTCCAGTTTGCTGGTAATAGGACCGGTTTCTCCATGGTGGATAATTTCCAATGTACGACCCGATAAATCGAATGACAGCGACTGAATGTTTTCAACGCCAGTCAGTGCCATTCGAATCATTCGCTCTTCCGAGGGACAATCCATTTTTGGTATTTTGTAGGTGCTTAGCTGGCTACCTGTTTCGGCGGTGGCGCGTCCCTGAAACTTGTCATCTACGACAGAGTCTTCACTACCACACTGCCCATTGCAGGGTTTGCTCATTTTCTCGGCTCCGGTTTTCGTACAAATGATGCAATTTAAAACCCTGTAGCCACTACAGGGTCAATAACTAATCTACACTAGTAGTCGTCAAAATCGGCGTTTGTCTGGATAAAGATCTACAATGATAAGTGCGATGATGTGGACGTCTAATTTTATTTCGAGGGTAAACTTTATGATTTCATTTAAAGGACTTACAGCAACCGCTGCGTTGTTGGTTTTTCCTGTATTCGTGCTAGCGCATGGTGATCAAGGCTCATGGCAAGGGCATGGTCCTGGCATGATGATGGATCAGGAGCAAATGCAACAGATGCACCAGAACTGGTCTCACATGAACCAGCTGATGCAACGCATTCCTGATGAAGCTTCACCGCAAGAACGGCAACGATTGATGCGAGAACACAGGGAGGCGATGCAAGAGCAAATGGGTTTTATGCATCACGGTATGATGGGCCCCGGCATGATGCGTGGACAAAACGGCATGATGGGAGGTCAGCACATGATGAACGGCGGCGGTAAATCAAAGAATGGTGGTAGTCTGTCTAACGAGCAACAAATTCAGATGATGCAGGAGCGCATGGATCAAATGCAGCTGATGATGGAGCAAATGCTGCAATACCAGCAAAATCTAAAGGTAGAGTGATCGAGAAGCCTTCAAATACTTTTACTTAACAGACGCGTAGTAACTGGCGAGTTTGATAGGCTGAAGTTTGTGAAAACGGCGCAGTAGCTGGGTTTCGGTCTCAACGAAATCCCTGGCCTTTTACGGCTGGAAGATGGCGCTCTGGGCACCACTTCGAATGTTCGCTTTGCGACCCTTACGAACGCGTTTAAGCTCTCGTAGAATTTTCCCCCTGCCGAGTATGAACAGCCACCTATAAGTTGTCTGGCAACCTCCTGCCGTTCCCGCAACATTCAACGCGATTCCTGAATCTTGAAAGGTTACAATGAGCTCAAAATTACTCGGAAAACACCAAAAAGTGTCACTTTATTGATTTCTCGTAAAAACAGGCACTTGAGAAAATGTTACATGTTACTGGAGTACTAAAACCATGGGAAATCGTGGTGCCAGCCAGGTTTTAGTAGTTGCCGACTTTATTATCATGAAATGCCAGCCCTGCTACTCGAATCAACTTCAAAGTTACCAACTTTATTTTTCGTCACGTCGATGTTAAGGCGAAAATACGTGTCCTACAGCGACTTTTAGTTACCAATTTTTTTACGATCCCACAGTTTTATGCCGGATTGAGGTTTTTCCGGTCCGGGTACACCGAATTACGCCATGCCAACCCCGGCATGAACAGTTTGGTCATGATTGGCACCAGCGCTGCCTATTTCTACTCGGTAGCAGCACTGCTGGTTCCAGGATTCTTTCCCGCCGGTACCGCCGAAAGCTATTTCGAGGTAGCGGCAGTAATCGTGACGCTCATTCTGCTGGGACGCTACTTTGAGCACGTCGCCAAAGGCCGGACGTCGGAGGCAATCAAAAAACTTCTGCAATTGCAGGCCAAGACCGCCCGTGTCATTCGGGATGGGGAAGCCGTCGAAGTGCCCATCGAAGCCGTGGTACCTGGTGACCGTATCCAGGTGCGCCCGGGAGAGCGGGTTCCTGTTGATGGCGTGGTGGAGGAAGGCCAATCCTACGTGGACGAGTCCATGATCAGCGGCGAGCCCGTTCCCGTGGCCAAACAGAAAGACGCCGAGCTGGTGGGTGGAACCATTAATAAGAACGGTTCCCTGACGTTCCGGGCTACGAGGGTCGGTGCGGACACCGTTCTGGCACAGATCATCAGAATGGTGGAATCGGCCCAGGCTGATAAACCCCCGATTCAGGCGCTGGCCGACAAGATAGCGGGAATTTTCGTTCCCATTGTGATTGTGCTCGCGATTCTGACGTTCATCACCTGGTTCAGCTTCGGGCCCGAGCCGGCCCTGTCCTTTGCCTTCGTCACGACGGTCAGCGTACTGCTGATTGCTTGTCCCTGCGCGATGGGACTGGCTACGCCAACAGCCATTATGGTCGGAACCGGTAAGGGCGCCGAAATGGGGGTGCTGTTCCGCAAGGGAGCGGCTCTGGAGACATTGTCTCGGATGGACACCATCGTCCTCGACAAGACCGGCACCCTGACCCGGGGCCAGCCTGAGCTGACGGATTTCATTCTGGTGGAAGGCCGCGAGGATGAAGTCCTGGCCTGGGTTGCGGCTGTGGAGACCGAAAGTGAACATCCGATCGGGGAAGCCATCGTCAAAGGTGCAAGGGATCGCGGGCTCACGTTGCCCGCGACCAGTGAATTCCAGGCGGAGCCGGGCTATGGCATTCAGGCACAGGTGGCCGGACGCCGGGTCAATGTGGGCGCGGACCGTTATATGCGCCGCCTCGGTATCGACCTGGCCAGCGTCGCCGACAGTGCCGTGTCTCTCGCTGAAAAAGCCAAATCCCCGCTGTATGTTGCCGTCGATGGCCGCCTCGCCGCACTGATTGCCGTGGCCGATCCTCTCAAGGACGGCTCGATGGAAGCGATTGCCGCGCTCAAGGCTTCAGGGCTGAGTGTAGCCATGCTCACCGGTGATAATCGCGCCACGGCCGAAGCTATTGCGCTGCAAGCCGGCATCGAACGGGTGCTTGCGGAGGTATTGCCGGACCAGAAAGCGGCCGAAGTGAAGCGCCTGCAGGAAGAAGGTGCCCGGGTTGCTTTTGTGGGTGACGGTATCAATGACGCACCGGCCCTGGCGCAAGCCGATGTGGGTATCGCCATCGGCACCGGTACCGACATTGCCATTGAGGCCGGCGACGTGGTTCTGATGCGCGGCGACCTCCGAGGCATCGTGGATGCCGCAGCGCTCTCCCAGCGCACCCGCAAAACGATCCTCGGCAATTTTGTCTGGGCCTACGGATACAATCTGGCACTGATCCCCGTGGCCGCAGGTGTTCTATTCCCGTTTACCGGTTACCTGCTCAATCCCATGCTGGCTGCGGGTGCTATGAGCCTTTCCAGTGTATTTGTGGTGACCAATTCCCTCCGGCTGGGCCGGTTCAAATCCAATAGCGGAGACTCTGCGGCTAGCAATATCAGCGAAAGCGGAGCCGCACAGGCCAGCGTCTCGTAAGAGGCCTGGCACACAGAATCAGGAGATTGACATGATGACAAATGAGGCATGCATGTTTGGAATGGCGGGAATGGGGTTGATATCCCTTTTGCTCATCGTCGCCCTGGTACTTGGCGTCGCAGCCCTCGGCAAGTACCTGCTTTCGAAAAACAGGGACGATTCTGGACGCGCGAGTAAGAACGCCAGAGGAGATTATGACTACCACCCTGAAGCATGAATTTCATCGGGTACCCATGGCAAGTATGGGAGTTAGACCGAACGCAAAAGCAAAAATAGTCGGGGTTATGCTCTTGCTGGCTGCACTGGCTGCGATCTATTGGGTCATGCTGGAGACCGGAGCATTGACCACCGTGACCAACAAGGCGGCCTTGTCGGAATGGATTGACCAACTGGGGTATTGGGGGCCGGTGGGTATCATTGGCCTGATGATCACGGCCATTGTCCTGAGCCCGATCCCCAGCGCCCCGATCGCCATGGTTGCCGGTGCAGTCTATGGATCGCTATGGGGAACAGTCATCGTGGTTATCGGTGCTGAAGCCGGCGCACTGATCGCTTTCGCCATTGCTCGATCCTTGGGGTACGACGTTATCCATCGCTGGAAGCGACTACGTCCGGTATTGAATTGGCTTGGCAAGGAACGCTCTCAGGGCGCATTGATGCTTGTCATTTTTACATCAAGGTTGGTGCCTTTTATCTCCTTCGATGGGGTCAGCTATGCAGCGGGCCTGACACCACTCGCGTTCTGGCGCTTCGTGGTCGCAACGCTGGCCGGTGTTATTCCGACAGCCTATCTGATCACTGCGTTTGGTGGCTTGCTCATGGCCTCTGAGTCCGGGGTGGTGACGGTGCTTCTGATTCTGGTCAGTGGCATTACCCTGTTACCGATTGTTGCCAAGCTGCTCATGGCTCGCCTAAGGCACCAGAAAGCGTCCGAACTTGCATGATAGAGGTTGGGTTGAAGGCGCCTTGGCAAATACTCATCCCGCACAGCAGGACAGCTGTTTCACGTCTTTGGTGAAGGTTTGCGCGCAGAGCTTGAGGCCTTCCACCATGGTCAGATAAGGAAACAGTTCATCACCGATGTCCTGCACGGTCATCCGTGACCGAAGTGCAATGACTGCCGTCTGGATCAGTTCACCGGCTTCCCCGGCTACCGCCTGCACCCCCAGCAAGCGTCCCGAATCGCGCTCGGCCACCATCTTAATAAAGCCATGGGTGTTGAAATTCACCAGCGCTCGCGGCACGTTTTCCAGATCCAGCAGACGGGTGTCCACATTGTAGCCCTGCTTGAGCGCTTCGGCCTCTGTCAGGCCAACTGTGGCGACCTGAGGATCGGTAAACATCACCCCCGGCATGGCGCTGAGATCCAGGGTGGCCTCGCCTCCCGTCATGTTGACCGCAGCCCGGCTGCCCCCGGCAGCGGCGACGTAGACAAACTGCGGCTGATCGGTGCAGTCACCGGCGGCATAGACACCGGGGACCGTGGTTTGCAGTTGCCCATCTACCTGAATCGCGCCACGGGAGGTTTCCACACCGATGCCCGCCAGGTTCAGGTTTTCGGTATTGGGTATCCGGCCGGTCGCCACCAGCAGTTGATCAGTTCGTAAGGTACCGGCATTGGTCTCGATAACGAATTCATTGTCGGTATAGTCCACACGGCTGGCCTGGGTCTGCTTGAGCACCTCGATGCCCTCGCGCCTGAACGCCGCCTCTATGGCCTCACCGACGGCGGGTTCTTCACCGGATAGCAGGTGGCTGCGGGCCAACACGGTGACCTTGCTATCCAGCCGGGCGAACGCCTGGGCCAATTCCAGGGCAACAAAACCGGCGCCGATAACGATCAGCCGTTCAGGCACAGTAATTAATGCCAGCGCACTGGTGGAGGTGAGATAAGGCGTCTCAGCCAGCCCCGGTATCGACGGCTCTGCGGGACGGGCGCCAGTGCCAATAAAGGCGCGATCGAAATGGACGTTCTGCTCGCCGCCCTCGTTCAACTGGACCACCAGGTTATTGGCATCGACAAACCGGGCTTCACCGTTCAGGACCGTGATTGCCGTCTGGTCGCGCAGAATCCCTTCGTACTTGGCGTCGCGCAGTTCCTCGACACGCGTCTGCTGTTGCTGAAGCAGGTTCGCCCGGTCCACCTTCGGTATCTGGGCGCTGACGCCCCCGTCAAATGGGCTCTCCGTGCGCAGATGCGCGATATGCGCGGCACGACTCATGATTTTCGACGGCACGCAGCCGGTATTCACGCAGGTACCACCAATAATGCCGCGCTCGATCAGGGTGATGCGGGCGCCGCGCTCCGCGGCCTTCAGGGCAGCCGCCATGGCTGCGCCGCCGCTACCAATCACAGCGATATGCAGGTTTTTGTCACTATTCATTCCGAGTTCCTTGAATTACTGGGGCATTGTCACGGCAGGCGCCGAGTCGCGTGTAACAGAGGGCGCTTGGAGTCCTTTATCACAACTCACTTACTGTCCGTTTCCAGGGATTTCAGGGTGGAGGGATAGCCGACATCGCCCGTTGCCTGGGTTAAGGCTTCCACCGATGTTCGTGTGTCGTCAAAGGTAATCACGGCTTCTCGATCCGGATAGCTCACGTCGACTTGTGAAACACCGTCCACCTTGTTCAAGGCCAGCTTGATGGTAATGGGGCATGCGGAACAGGTCATCCCCGGAACTGAAAGCGTCACTGTCTGCATGGCGGCCCACGAGGGCATGCTGAGCAGGGCGAAAAGCAACGTCATGGCAAAGCGCATTTTCATGGGACAATCTCCTTTCAATAAAACAGAGGAAGAGCATAGGGAAACAACAGGGCGACCAGTATCAGTGCCGTTACTGCCCAAAAGATCACCTTATAAGTCGTTCGCACCCGTGGTACGGCACACACTTCACCGGGTTGACACTGTTCCACTGGCCGGAAGATTCGACGCCAGGCGAAGAACATGGCCACCAATGCAACGCCGATGAAAATCGGGCGGTAAGGTTCAAGAGCCGTGAGGTTGCCCATCCAGGCACCGGAGACACCCAGCGCGACAAGTACCAGCGGTCCGAGACAGCAGGCCGAAGCCAAAAGGCCCGCAATACCTCCCGCAGCCAAGGGGACACGCCCCGATTTGGAATTCGGCATAACGCTGACACCTTTCATGGTTTCATTCGATGAGATAAGATTACTTCCGTAGTCAGCTACGGAGTCAAGGGGTATGCCGGATAAAGCGAATTCATTGACCATCGGTGGCCTGGCTAAGGCTGCCAACGTCCATGTCGAGACAATCCGCTATTACCAGCGGCGACGTCTAGTACCGGAGCCGGAACGTCCTCCAGGTGGTATTAGGCGCTATGGTCCAGCTGATATCGAGCGGTTAATGTTCGTGAAAACGGCTCAGCAGCTGGGCTTCAGTCTTGTCGAAATCAGTGACCTGCTACAACTTGAAGATGGCGCTCACTGCCAGGAGGCCAGCGCTCTGGCCGAGCACAAGTTGCGGGACGTGCGTGAGAAAATCGACCAACTGGGGAGAATCGAGAAGGTACTGGGCGAGATGGTTGAGCAGTGCCATGCCCATCCGTACAATATTACCTGCCCATTGATTGCATCATTGCATGAGGGGGCAGTGGGGGGGAACGATCAACGTGAAAGAACATGATTTTCACTCGACTGAGGGCTCGAGGGAGAGCGGATGTTTTATCCCCGGATAGTCCCCACACCCAAGCTTCTGAGGAACTTATGTGCGCCGCCAACATCTTACTCTGGTAGCCGAATTGGCGGATACGGTGATGGAGCGTGTCTGTTTGCACTTCCGCCAATGTAGGTTAAAGTGGGCGACTATCTTCCCACGCGGAAGATGTTTTAGCTGTTCTGTAATCAGGATATCAGTGCGATGACCACACGGCTTATGGGACTGGCAGTACTACTGCTCGTGGCTCTTCTCCCCGTTGCACAGGGAGTTGCCGCGACCTCTTTTGAAGCGGAACCCATGGCCGAGGCTTGTGTCATGTTGCCAGACACCCAGGTGATGCATGACTGCGCCGGGCTCAATGCCGAGGGCAGCTGCAGTAGCCCGTGTTCAACGTCCCATGTCGGGAAATCTGCAATTAGAGACTCGGTAGTGCTGTTATCTTCCCCCTGCCCGAAAGGCTATTCTTCTCATTCCGGCCGTGTACTTTCTGGCCCAGACCCCTTTCCTCCCAAGTAATCAACAGTCTCCTGAACCTTTGATTACCAGAGGCTTTCGCTTCGAGTGCCTGTCGTTTGGCCTTGCGCGGTAGACCATCACGTAGGCAGCTTTGCTGGTGATTTTATCGACTGATGAATACATGAAAACGGGAACGTATCTGTGATGTCATTCTATCTGGAATACCCGGTGCGCGGCATGACCGTGCTCTGCCATAAGCTTTCGATGGCACTTTTTTTGAGTTTATTCGCTGCCTTGGCCTCGGCGTCACCACCAATGGACCCGGGAATCAAGGCACTGCAGGAGAGAATCGGTTTTACGGTGACTGAACGCTTCTCCACGCCAGCCGAGGGCGTGACCGGCTATGTTGTAAAGACCGGCGACGGGAAAACCGGAATCCTCTATGGTCTCGGTGACCTCACTTTTTCCGGCGCACTTCTGGAGAGTGATGGCAACGATCTGACCAGCGAATATTCCGCTCGTTATATACCGAAGCCGACGTATGCGTCGGTTGCCGAGCAGCTCTCCCGGGACCCCCATCTGGTGAGCGAGGGCGGTAAAGATGCCCCTGAGGTCTATATCTTCGCGGATCCCAACTGCATTTTTTGCCACAAATTCTGGCAGCAAACCAGGGATTGGGTTGCGGAGGGGAAAGTCAGGTTGCACTGGGTCATGGTCGGGTTTCTCAAACCGTCCAGCCTGGGGCTTTCTGCAGCAATCATGAACGCAGAGGATCGAGCCGCGGCGCTCCAGGTGTTTGAGGAAAACTTCGGAAAAAGCGGTGACGGCCGCGGCATTTCTGAACTCACTCCGATCCCGGCCGACCTTCAACAGGCCCTCGAACAACACGGTCAGTGGATGGCCGAGGCGGGTTTCAGCGGGACGCCAGGGCTGCTGTTCAAGGACACGAGCGGACAATGGCGGGGCCAGACTGGTGTGCCCAGCCAGGAAGCGCTCGGCAGGATGCTGGGAGTCACTGAGTAATGGATCAGCTGCCCTCATTACTCATTGCCGGCCAGATCATGATGGCGGTTATGGCAGGTCTACTGCTCAACCTGACGCCCTGTGTTCTGCCCGCGATTCCCATCAAGGTCCGGACCATCCTGCGGGAGGCGGGCGGCCAGAGGTCCCATCGGGTGCTGGCCGCGTTGGCATTCACGGCCGGAACACTCACCTTTTTCCTGACGCTGGGCGGCCTGACCGCACTGCTGCAGTGGAACTGGGGCACGTTGTTCCAGTCAACGCTATTCGTGGCCGTCCTGGTTGCGTTAATGGTCGGGTTTGCGGTGATTACCTGGCTCGATCTGCCCATCCCCGTCCCGACATTCGCCGCCTCGGCGCATGGCCGGCGTTACTTTGAAGCCTATGTATCCGGGCTGTTGAGTGCGATTCTGGCCGCGCCCTGCGCAGGACCATTCCTCGGTGGCGTTCTGGCCTTTGCCGTTACCCAGCCGACACCGGTCATCATGGGGATATTCGGCAGTATCGGGCTGGGGCTGTCGTTGCCCTACGCGGTACTGATGCTCAGGCCCGAGTGGCTGAGCCGGTTGCCCAAGGCGGGCCCCTGGACCCTGGCCATTCGTGAAGTGCTCGCGCTGATATTGCTGGCCGCCGCCGTCTTTTTCAGCGCGAGCCTGGTGCCCAAAGCGGTATACCCCTGGCTGTGGTGGGCCTGGCTGGCGCTGGTGCTGGTCTGGGGTCTCCGTCGTTTCGTTCAGGGGAGCGGTGCCGTTCGCGTGATCACTGCAACGGCGACAGGCCTTGCCCTTGCGGTGACAGTGGTATTCGCATCTCCGTTGGGCAGCGGCGAAGACGAACTTGTCTGGCAGCCCTACTCCGCAGAACTCCTGGCGGACACAAAAGCCCGGGACACACCGTATTTGCTGGAGTTCACTGCCGATTGGTGCATCAACTGCAAGGTCCTGGAGCGCACCGTGTATAAAGAGCCCGCTGTGGCTGAAGCCGTAGCGCGGGCCGGCATGGTGCCGATTCAGGTTGATGTGACAGCAAGCGATCCCGAAAAAGACGCATTGTTAACCGCAACGGGAGGGCAGGCTTTACCTTTTGCGGCGATTTTTGACGCTGACGGCACCGTTGTCGCCCGTTTCACTGGGCTATTTGATACCGACAGCCTGGTCGAGGCGATCAACCGCACCGAGAACTCACAACGCTAGCTACTGGAGATGAACCATGACAACCCGAACCAAAGTATTGCTGACCGGCGTAGCGGTTTTTCTGATCGCGATCGCGGCGTTCACGTTGATCGGTACCAATTCCGGAAACGCTCCTGGCTCGGCCCAGACCGAACGAGCCAATTCCGACCCCCAGGCACCAGTTGCCCGCACGGGGTTGGCAGATTCTTCCGATAAGGTCCGCCTCAATCTTGCGGAAGGCGGCAAAGCCCTGATAGGGGAGACCGGTGAAATTATTCTGACACTGGACATTGAATCGGGCTGGCACGTGAACGCCAACCCGGCCTCCTTGGAGTTCCTGATTCCCACCGTCGCCAGTTCTTCGGTCAACGGTCAGTCGCTTGACATCCCGACCCAGTACCCCCGCGGCAGGGTCAGTGACATCACACTGGGTGACACCGCCCTGGAGGTGTACGACGACGGTGCGAGTATCCGGCTGCTGCCAGACGAAAAACAGACCGCCGCGCTGAAAGAGGCAGGCAAGCTAGACATGACGGTACGGGTACAGGCCTGCAGTGACGAGGGCGTTTGCCTGGCACCAGCTGACCTGCCCGTTGCGCTGAATCTGGACGATATCAAGCCACAATAAACCGGGACTCCCTTCGGAAAACAACTCAAATGGAGAATGACTGTGAACAGTGTATTCAGAATTGCTGATTGCCATGGTTGCCCAGGTCAGCACCAATGCCATGGCCCATTCCATGGAAGATGTGGAGGCCTCGTTGAACGAGAAAGAGCGGTATGCCCAGTTTGTGGATCAGCCGGCCCCTGAATTTGATCTTACAGGCGTTGATGGCAATACCCTTGCCCTTGCCGACTTAAACGGCAAAACCGTTGTGCTTAACTTTCTCTACACGCGCTGTACCGAGGCCTGCCCTTTGCATATGAACCTGATCCGGCAGTTGCAAACCGGGGTTGAAGAAGAAGGGCTGAGTGAAGAGGTGGTGTTCATCACCATTGCCACGGACCGGGAAGATGTTGCAGGCACCCGGAGAAACATGCGTGCCTACGGCGAGAATTTCGATCTGAATCCCCGCAACTGGCAATTCCTCTACCGAGCCAGGATGGAACCACCTGAACTGACACCAGAACTTGCTAAAGCCTACGGCGTTCAGTTCAGGGATACGGGTGAGGGTGTACAGGTCCATGGTGTGGTAACCCACGTGATTGACCCGGAAGGGCAGATGCGGGCCCGGTTCCATGGATTGAAATTCAAGCCTGAACACCTGGTGACCTACCTGACGGCCATTGCCAAAGGCCCCAACGCGGCAGCCGGTGATGGGTTCTGGGGCCGGCTGCACGGGCGCATTGAAGCGTTGCTACAGAGCGAGTAACGCGTGGGGCACCATGCCGGCAGCAAACCGACCACTGTAATCAGGAGAAATGTCTAATGAGTCACCAGCGCATATCTGCCGCCCGGGGAATCGCCGTAGTCCTTTTCGCGCTTGCTATTTCCATAGCCGCTCCAGTTATGGCTGCAGGGAAGGTTCCGAAGTCCGTGGGGCCCCAGGGGTTCCTGATCTGGGAGTCCCCTCGCACTCTGCCCGAGCTGGCTTTTGAGGACGAAGACGGCAGGCCGCTGACACTGGCTGACTCTAAGGGTAAGGCGATATTGCTCAATATCTGGGCGACCTGGTGCCTGCCTTGCCGTGAGGAAATGCCGACGCTGGACTCACTTCAGGCTCAACTGGGCGGCGAGCAATTTGAAGTGGTCGCGCTGTCCGTTGACCACGCAGGCATCAGTGTTGTTGAGAAATTCTACCGGAAAACAGGCATCCAACATCTTCGCCAGTATATTGATCCGTCGACACTGGCGACCTCAACACTGGGCATAGCAGGTGTTCCTACAACGCTGCTGATTGATCACGACGGTCGCGAAATTGGCCGCCTGGTCGGTGCCGCGGAATGGGACAGCCCGGCCATGGTGGATTTGATGACCCGCACCATTGAAGGGGTTCCGGACTGACTGGATTTACGCAATTGAAAAGGCAGGTGCGTAATGCTTCAAGCTACTACTGCATGCTTCCTTCGCTGAGCCCTTCGAGAACCCCGCAGGCCTCAATTTCCCGATCATCGTTACAACTCGCTCGCAGCGACACAAGTTGTTTCTCCAGTACCTGCAGATCGGTTATCTGAGACCGTACTTGAGCGATGTGATCATCAAGCAAGGTGTTGATGGCCCTGCAAGGCTGATGGGGCGCGCCCTGATAACGCTGTAACTCGTGAATTTCAGCGAGTGACAGCTCAAGTATTCTGCAGCGCCGGATGAAGGCCAGTCGCTCAACATGCCGTTCGGTGTAAATACGGTAGCCGTTGTCCTGACGATCCGGCGGTGGTAACAAGCCCTCTCGCTCATAGAAACGGATGGTCTGGGTGTCAACCCCTACGGACCGCGCCAACTGACCAATGCGCATCGGGTGTCTCCTCAACAAATGGTATCTGCTCTATTGACCTTATAGTGGCTATATGGTTTTAAATCATAATCCGACAATACTCAAGTGGAGCCGTATCATGAGTAAATCCT
>NZ_FOSC01000007.1 GCF_900114155.1 Marinobacter persicus | reverse complement strand
CCAGAGCCAGAGCCAGAGCCAGAGCCAGAGCCAGAGCCAGAGCCAGAGCCAGAGCCAGAGCCAGAGCCAGAGCCAGAGCCAGAGCCAGAGCCAGAAACGGTAGAGGTTCCGGAGCCGACAACGCAAGTGGAAAAGGGGCCCGAACAGGAAGCCGCCGGCGAAGAAGCCGACAATGAAGACAGCCAGGACGCCGTCGAGCTGAAAAATGCCGGCAATTCAGCCGACGTGGACAGCTACCTGAGCAAACTCAGCCGCCACCTGGCCCGCTATTACGAATACCCCCGCCGGGCCCGCCGCCTGGGCCAGCAGGGCACACCCGTGATTGTGTTCGAATTCAATCGGGCCGGTGAATTAATCGACCACTCCCTGCGGGACAGCTCCGGCCACGAGCTATTGGACGACGCCGCCCGGGAAATGCTCACCCAGGCCGCTCCCTTGCCTGAAGTCCCTGATGACATGCGGGGCAACACCTTCACCTACGCCTTGCCGGTGCGGTTCAGTTTGCGTTGAGACCGAAGCCGGCCAGGGCTACCATGGGCCACTTAGTCAGAGGCCAACATGCAGCACCAAAACCACCACCAACTCGGCCAACTCATGTGCCAGGCCACCCGCGACATCCTGTGGCGGCCAGTTTGTGACAGCGTTCGGGCAACCAACCCCGGCGCTGGTCTGGACTGCCGTGTGGGGTCTGGCAACGCCACCTACCACCGGTTTGATCCCCACAGTCAACAACACCGGATCACCTACGGCGTTCGGATGATCCGCGCCAAACAGGAACAGGAAACGGCTCAGTGGTGGTTATCAACCCGGGAAATCCAGAGTCGCGGCTACTTTGCCGGCGAGGTCAGCGCCTTGAACCTGCTGGCGCATACCTGTTGCCATGAGTTCGCCCATTTATTGCAGCACAACGCAGGGCATCGCCATTACCGCTCGGTACACAACCGGCACTTCTACCGCATTCTTGATGACCTGCACCAAAGCGGCCAGGCAGAGACAACGAGAGATTATCTGGCGGAGCGGGCAGAAGCCGGGCAACTTTGGCTCGGGCAAACGCCGTTCACCCTGCCAGACCCACATTCGCAGGCCCGTCAATGGCAGGTCGGCGACGAAATCACTTTCCAGGACAGGTCAACACATCGCCACGGCCGCATTCTCCGGGTGAACCGGAAAACCTGTACCGTGCAGGGGCTTGGTGCTTCAGCAGGCCATCGGTATCGCGTGCCGCTGGCCCTGCTCAGACATTGGCAAATCCCAGAATGATTCAGCTCGGCCAGACAGATGCTTCCTCCTGGCCACTATTCTTGTGCTCATACATGGCCGCATCCGCCAATGAGAAAAGCTGGTCAAGATCCTTGGCGTCATCGGGATACAGGGCCTCGCCGAGGCTCAACCCTACTTGAATATGCCTGCCGTCCGGCAAACGAATGGACTCTTCGGCCAACTCTGAAAGCCGGCGTTTTAGCGGGCCCAGATCTTCACGGGCCCAAACATCCTCCAGCAACAGAACAAACTCATCACCACCGATACGGGCCACAGTGTCCGTCTCACGGGATAACGCCTCCAGGCGTTTGGCCACGGCAATCAGCACCGCATCACCGGCAGCGTGCCCAAAGCTGTCATTAATCTGTTTGAATTTATTCAGATCCACAACCATCAACGCGAAACTGGCCCCGGAGCGTCTGGTCCGTGCCCTGGCTCTGGCTCTGGCTAAACGCTCGTGCAGAAGCTTGCGGTTGGCCAGCCCCGTCAGGCTGTCGTGATTGGCCTGCTCCTCCAGCAGTAGGGAACTCTCCCGCAGCTTAAGGTTGGCGGCCTCGAGTTCCCGGGTTCGCTCGGCCACTCGGCTTTCCAGTTGTCGTTCATTTTCACGCACAACTTCCAGCATTTCCTGCCGGTTCTCCAGGGCCTGCGCCTGGGCATGCTCCCGCGAACGCTGCAACTCGTTAATCCGATCCGCCAGCGCCAGGGACAGCAACAACATTTCCGTGACGGAGCCGATCAACATGGCATTGGTCGTCAGGGCATTCGAGGGCAGAACGCCCATGTTGTGCAACGCGATCACCAGCACACCAACAAGGAACGCAGCCCAGGCCAACACGAAGAACTGGGCACCAGGTTCACGGTGCACAAGGCTCACAGCCCCCATGAACAATGCCGAAAGGGCAAATAACAGGGACGTTACATTCACTGAGATCGCCGCAACGTGGTAAAAACCGGCGAGGGCGACAGCAAAGGTTATCCCGTAAACGACGCTGAATGTCGGCATTAACCAGCGCAATTTCAGTCTGGCCGGAACGCCGCCCAGAAAACGATGCACGAAAAGCGCTCCAAATACACCGGCCGCCGACACGCCGCCGGTCGGTGACAGATGCGTTAGCCAGGGTGTTTCCGGCCAGAGAAACTGGCCAGTAAATCCGGACAGGCCAGCCTGACCCACTGCAAGGCAAGCCATGAATCCCACGTAGGTCAGGTAAAGGCGGTCACGCAAAGAGAAAAACAGAAACAGGTTGTACACCAACAGCGCCAGCAACACCCCGTAATAAAGGCTCAGAACGGTATAGCTCTGCTGATCATTCGCCCACAGACTGTCGCCCTGCCAGAAGGTAACAGGAATGGTCAGGGTGCCTTCCGAACGCACGCCGACAAACAACTGGTACTGTTCATCGCTCTCCAGAGCCAGGGGAAATACATGGTTACGGTGTTCGACCGGTTTGGAGACAAAAGGCAGGAGATCACCGGATTCGCCTTCGAAGATCTGCTCGCCGTCACGAAAAAGATGGACTTCCACATGATCCAGCGAGGCATGACCGATTTCCAGAAACCATCGGTCCGGCAATTTGTCTGCCGTAGTGAAATCCAGTGCCAACCAGATCTGGTCGGTGGTCAGCCCGAAGTTGGTGGGCGTTCCGGCACCGGCACCCGGTGTTTCAAAGCGCCCCTGCAGGAACAGATCACGGGCTTGCGCCACCGATAAACCATCGCCGGCATTGCGATAAATGGCTACGCGCGAGGAAGCATCGAAGCGATCGTGTTCGCCGGCCAGCACCGGCGGGGCTGAACCAACCTGCGCCAAAGCCGGGGTCCAACAGATCAGCAGCACCCACAGCAGTCCCAAAGACAGCAAACGGCGGCTCAACACATTATCTCCGGCTGTTCCAGACAAACGGCTATGCCCCCCGGGTTACAAATCACGAAAACGACGGGTTTGGTTACCAACAGAAATCTGCTCATTCAAGGTCCAGAAATCATACAGCACGCCAATCAGGAACAACCCGCCGGTGCACAGATAGATAATCCCGGTTATCCACTTACCCATGTACATGCGGTGCACGCCAAACACGCCCAGAAACGTCAGCAGCACCCAGGCGATGTTGTAGCTGGTATCGCCACCGCTGAACCGCCAGTCGGCCTCACGGTCCATGGCGGGGATCAGGAAGAAATCAACGATCCAGCCAATAAGAAACAGCCCCAGGGTGAAAAACCAGATGGTACCGGTGATTGGTTTGCCGTAGTAAAAGCGGTGTGAGCCGATGAATCCGAAGATCCAGAGCAGATAGCCGATAAGTTTGCTGTGGGTGTCGGTTCTCTCAATCATGACGGACTCCGTGGGCTGGCGGTGCGTCACTCAAGCCGGAGCGGATCACCTCGCCCTTGTGCCAGAGCCGCCATTCACCCGGTTGATAGATATCCCACTGCTCATCGGTGGTCAGTGGCTCGGTGACGATCACGCTGACAATATCATCCGGCGTGGTCTGTGATTCAAAGTCCACGGTTACATCGGTGTCTTTCAGCCGGGCGGGGCCGAAAGGGGCGCGGCGGGTAATGCTGGCCATCTTGGTGGAGCAGTAAGTAAACAGCCACTCACCATTACTGAGCAACAGGTTGAATACGCCCTCGCTGGCGTAGGCCCGGGACAGTCGCACCAGGTAATTCACCACGGTTTCCAGTGGATCGTCACGGCGGCAGTGGCTGCGCAGGTGGTTCAGCATGTCGCAGAACAGCGCTTCACTATCGGTGCTGCCCACCGGCTCGTAGAAACCTTCGGTCGCCCGGAAGTTTGACAGCTGGCCGTTGTGGGCAAACACCCAATAGCGGCCCCACAGCTCACGAATGAACGGATGGGTATTGGCCAGGCAGATATCACCCACATTGGCCTGGCGAATATGGCAAATGGCCACCTCGCTTTTAATAGGGTGGGTCTGCACCACTTCGGCAATACGGGAACTGGCGCTGGCATCGGCGTCGTGGAAGCTGCGCACCCCCTTGCCCTCATAGAAGGCCACGCCCCAACCGTCCTTGTGGGGGCCGGTTTCTCCACCACGGCGGGTCAGTCCGGTAAAGCTGAAACACAGGTCGGTGGGGGTGTTGGCGCTCATCGCCAGCAATTCACACATACAACTGATGTCCTGTTCGAAGGCCAGGCTTAGCCCAGCAGGTTATCCAGCGGCTGGTCGTACCCCGGGGCAAACACCTCCAGAAAGTAGCGCACTTCCGGCAAGGCTTCCTGTTCCAGCCGATTGCGAATCTGCTGCTCGGCGGGTTCAAACTCCGGGTTGCCGGCGCGCAGTTCAGCCCGGCATTTGAGCCAGGCCGACAGCCGATCGGCTGCCTTGATCAACTGTTTTTCCGATTCGTCCAGCTGCGATTCCCGCACATAGGGCGAAAAATCTTCCCGCAACTCCTCCGGCAGCAGGGCCAGCAATTCCCCCTCGGCCTTGTGTTCGATATCGCCAAAGGCCTCGCGCATCACCTTCGAATGGTACTTGACCGGGGTCGGCATATCACCGGTGATCACCTCGGTGGCATCGTGGTACAGGGCTGCGGCGGCAATTCTGTCGGCATTAACGGTGCCCCCGTGGCGCCGGTTACGAATCAACGCCAGGGCATGGGCGATGGTGGCCACCTCCCAGGAGTGGGTAGCAACGTTCTCCTCGATGGCATTGCGCATCAGCCCCCAGCGTTTGATCCAGCGCAGACGACTGATGTAAGCAAAAAAATGACTGGCAGCTCCGGTCATGGTGTTGATGTCTTTCCGTTGTGAACAGACATCCGGTTAACGGACATCCAGGGTAAAGGGCACGATGATCTCTCCGGCCTCCGTTAATGCCCCGTCACGGGACGGATCCAGCAGGAACAGCTGGCTGGTGGGCACCTCATGGGTCTGTTCCAGAATGCGCCGCACCTCCAGTGCCCGCTGATTCGCCAACTGCCCCAGGGTTTCAGAGGGCAGTGAACGCTCACCCGCCAGGTAAGCCTGGCGGGCCTGCTCCCAGGCTGGGCCTGTGGTTTCCTCGCCATTGGCCGCCATCTGCTCTTTCAGCAGGGCCAGGCCATCGGCTTCCGGTGCCACGGCACCACGAATTTCCAGCAGCAGCTCCGGGCGGTCTTTCAAGGCATTGGCCAGGGCCGCCAGCTTGTCCGTCTCGCTACCGGCCAGTAAGGTGCCGCCGGGCTCGAAGGCCACCTGCCCAAGCTCTTCACTACTGAAACCTGCCAGATCGGCAATGGACCCCAGCATGGTGAACGGCGAGGCCGCTGCTTTGGCCAGCAGGTTTACAAAGGCACGCATCACCACCTGCCCAACGCTGAACTCGGGATTGGCCATGTCGCCCTCAATGGGCAGGTCCACTTCAATCACCCCCTGGCGATCAGTCAGCAACGCCAGGCCCAGTTTTACCGGGGCATTGACCGCCTGCTCACTGGCCACCGACCGGCCCAGCTGCATTTGATCGAGGATAACCTTGTTGGAGGCCTTCAGGCGGCTGCCGGTAATGTCGTAGTCCATGTCCAGCTGCAGTTTGCCGCTGTCCACGGCGTATCCCAGATACCGGCCGAAATAGGGCGACAGCACCGGCAATGACAGGTTATCCATGCTCAGACTCAGTTCGCTGGTGTCTTCGCCGCCGAGCGCGCCCAGGGTACCAGTGAAATCAACCGGCGCCACACCGGCCAGCCGGCCCTTGAGATTTACCCGGCCTTCCTGTGGTGGCACGTTACTGATGCCGGAAACCGAGCCATTGAGGGCATCAAAAGTCGTACTGAAGGCCGGGTCCAGAGTCCGGTCGGCGTAGGCCACGACACCGCTTTCCACCTGCAGTTCACCAATGCGGAAAATCAACGGCGGGCGCTCGTCGTTGTCGGTTCCCGCCTGCGCGGGGGCTTGTTCTTCGCTATCCGGGCTTTCTCCTTGCACCCCGGCCTTGGCAATCCGCTGGACATTGTGCAGACTATCGGCATCCCGCACGATACTGGCCACCGGCTCGCTCACCGTTACCGTGCCCACTTCCAGCCGTGCCGGATGCACGTTGTATTCAATAGGTGCCAGTCGCAGGTTCTTCCAGGCCACCAACGGGTCATTCTGTTCCGCCAGGCGTACATCCAGACCGGCCACCTGGGCGGTGCCACTGAAGGTACCGGTCATCGGATCGGTCTGGGCGTCCAGGTCCAGGTTGCCATCAAAGCCCAGCCGACCGTCACGCAGCGCCAGGTTGGCCGCTGTTTGAAGATAGGGCTCGGCCACCACCAGGGCAACATCGGAACCGGACAGGGCGGACTCAAAGGTAAAGGGCACGGGCGTCAACTGGCCATTGGCGGAAAGCCGTCCACCGCTGGCAAGAGTGGTAGTCAGCTGATAGGAAACCGGTTCTTCCAACCGATGGGACAGGCCGCTGATCGATGCGTTGATCTCGTTCAGCCGGACTTGTGCCGGCGTCTCCGGCACTTCATCGCGCCAGTCAATCCGGCTGTCTGTCAGCTCCACACCCTGGACCGACCAGCGCAAAGACGTGCCGACATCCTGCTCGCCGTTTCGGCTGGCGCCCTCTTCCTCCCGGCCGGTGTTTTCGCCGGCCCCGGGCAAAGAGGCAACCCAATCGATCACACCGTCTGAATCACGGGTAGCCCCCACCGCGAGCTGGTCAAACGCCACCAGGCCCACGCTCGCTTCCTTGCCGGTCAGGTCGAAATCAATGCCTTGCACGGCAATTTCGGCGGCGCTCAGTGCGGGCTCCCGGGCCTGCCCGCTCAACGCCATCGCCAGATCACGCACGGTTAACTGACCATCCGAGGTGGTCAGTTCCAGGCCGTTTGAGGCCGACAGCCGATAATCGGACGTCAGGGTCACCGAGCCTTCTCTTAACTGCCAGGGCATGAAGGGCTTGAGAAAATGGGCCAGGGTGTCATGGCGAATGTCCGACAGCCTTACGGAACCCCGGGAATACAGGGGTGCAACGCTCAACTCACCCTCCCACTCAATGATCTGGTCGCTGGCCTCAGCCGCCAGCGAATAGCGGCTGGTGCTGGAGTCAGCGTCTCGCGGCCAGGTGGCCAGGTCATCCAGGGACAGGTCCAGGGGCTGGAGGCGGAATTCCGCCATTTCATCCTGGGTAAAGTCCCGGAACCGCAGCTCTCCACCATTGACGGCCAGTTGTTCGAAGTACAACTTCAAGGGCTCACCCGGGTCCGAGCTCTCCGGGGTTTCGGGGCCGGAGTCCGCCGGCGGGTTGGCGGCCCGGAAATCCCGGGCATAGTTCACGGAGTAATCGTCCAGCAGATCCAGACGAATGTCCGGCTGATCCAGCGTGATTTCCTGAAAGCCGATCACGCCGGTCAGTAACTGGAAAAAGCTGACGTTTACCCGGAAGTGTTCAAAACCGACGACCGGCTCACCCTCACTGTCCACCGCCTGCAAGCCGTCCGCCTCCAGCGTCAGGGCATAGGGATTGGTGCGAATATCGGTAATTTCCGCCTGCCACCCCATGGTTTTTTCAAGCTGTTCGGGCAGGGCACGCTCCAGCCACCATGGCAGCAGTAGAAAGCCCGCCAGCGTGTAGAGCAACACCAGCAGCACCACGCCAACCAACAGATAGCGGGGCCAGCGGCGTTGGTGTACGACCGGCTGCGGCGGTGTTTGCGGATTCTGTGCCTTCTGTTCGCCCACGGGCTTCTCCCTGACAGAAATTTCAGCAATTATGGATAGTTCAAGCATAGCGCCCGGAGTGCCTGCCTGTCAGCCAGAGATAAACCGACAGACCTGACAGCAAGCGGCGAACCCGATATGCTCCGGCCACGTACAAGGAGCATCTGATTGGCCCTGAATTCACAGACGGAGAACAGCGGTTATGGACATCGGCGACATGCGTCGGGATTTTGAAAGCGAAGGCCTGGACCGGGAACACCTGCACAATGACCCGGTCCGCCAGTTTGAAACCTGGTTCGAGGACGCCCGTAAAGCCGGCATTCTTGAGCCCAACGCCATGTCACTGGCCACCGCCGGTCGTGATGGCTTGCCAGATCTGCGCACCGTGCTGCTGAAATACTTTGATGACCGTGGCTTCGTCTTCTACACCAACTACGGCAGCCGCAAGGCCCGGGAAATGGATGAAAATCCCCAGGCGGCGCTCCTGTTCCCCTGGATCGGGCTGAACCGACAGGTGCGGATTCAGGGGTCGGTCGAGAAAGTCAGCAAGGCCGAATCCCTGCGCTATTTTGCCTCCCGCCCCCGGGGCAGCCAGATCGGCGCCTGGGTGTCCGAGCAAAGCAAGGTGATTACCTCCCGGGGTTTGCTGGAGCAGAAAGTCGCCCAGATGAAGCAGAAATTCGCCGCCGGCGAGGTGCCCTTGCCGGATTTCTGGGGTGGCTACCGGGTGGTGCCCGAGCGTATCGAGTTCTGGCAGGGCCGCCCCAGCCGACTGCATGATCGCTTCGAATATGTGAGGGAAGGCGATGGCTGGACCATCCAGCGGTTGCAGCCTTGAGCGAATGGACATAACGGAACGGCGGGTCTGCGTCTGGCTGTGCCGTCAGCCGGATAGTAACGCCCCGATCGCCGCGCCCGGGTGGCTGACCCAAACCGAGCACCAGCGACTGGCCTCGCTGGCCGGCCCCAGAGTACGGGAGTTTCTGGCCAGTCGCTGGCTGATCCGCCAGGCCTTGTCGGCGGTATGTGGCGGACAACACAGGCCAGAGCAGTGCCGCCCGGTGCCCGGTCGTCCCGTAGCCTCGCAGATGCCTGCCGGCTGGCATCTATCGATTAGCCATAGCCAGGGGCTGGCTGCATGCGCGCTGTCCCGGCAACCGCTGGGCGTGGATCTGGAGCCACTCCAGCGCAGGCCCGGCTGGCAGAAAGTGACCCGGCGCTGGTTTTCAGAAACCGAACAGGCCTGGCTGCTTGAACGGGATGACCCCCAGACCTTTCTGCAAGCCTGGACCTTCAAGGAAGCCTGGCTAAAAGCCACGGGGCGGGGCATTGCCGGCAATCTGCAAACCCTGGAAGTGGCGCCCGGCTTTGAGCTGTCCGGCGATCGCCCGGATGCCTGCTGGCAGGCTGACTCACTGGCCGTCGAGGATTTCCTGGTCACCGTGGTGTACCAGACGCCGGATGCCACTCCGCACAGACCGGCATTTCATTGGCTGGCTCCGCCCCCGGAGGATTTCAATCTGTGCACGGCTGAGGACCGAACCATCGATGCCAGCCTTGCCCTCCACCGCAGCATCCAACCTGGCCATCCATCCAGACCCCTACCGGAGGCGACATGACCACCGAGCCCCAGCGCTGCCCCTGGTGCGGCACCGATCCGCTTTACGTTCACTACCACGACACCGTCTGGGGCCGGCCGGAATACGACGACCTGGCCCTGTTTGAAAAGCTGTGCCTGGACGGCCAGCAGGCGGGGTTGAGTTGGCTGACCATCCTGCGCAAACAGGAAAACTACCGGGCCGCCTATGCCGGTTTTGATCCAGAGCGCATCGTGCGGTTCACCAAAAACGATATCGAACAGCTGCTGCAAAATCCGGGGATCGTGCGTAACCGACTGAAAGTGCAGTCAGTTATCAAGAACGCCCGGGGCTATCTGGCGCTAAGGGAGCAGGGTGAAAACTTCTCTTCATTTCTCTGGCAGTTTGTCGACGGCCAGCCCATCCAGAATCACTGGCAGCGGTTCGAACAGGTGCCCACCACCACACCCGAGTCCGAGGCCATGTCCAAAGCCCTGAAAAAGGCCGGCTTCACCTTTGTCGGCCCCACCATTGTGTATGCCTTCATGCAGGCCACCGGCATGGTCAACGATCACCTGGTTTATTGTCCGGCGCACGAAGAGTGCAAAGCACTTGCCGGTTGATCCTGTCTGCTCCGTTGCTCGTAAGCTAGAGCAACATGTGCAATCAGGAGAAGCATCGTGCGCATCACACTGGAAGAGCTCAGAAGTACCGAAAATCTCTGTATAGACCTGCTGGAAATCATCTCCATTGAAGGCCAGCAATACATGGCTCGCCTGCACGGCGAGTGGGGCATGAAAATGCTGTCGGACAACAAGGGCCAGACCCGCCTGTTCCGCAGCACCTGGCAGATTCAGGACACCCTGGGCTCGATGGACATACAGGAAACCCAGGTCGTTCACCCGTCCGCCTACCACGAAATGGTGGGCATGCCGGCCACGAAGATTGAGCCCATGCGCATCCAGATCCAGAGGCAGCGGCCGTGATTGCAGTCGCTCGACTGGCCATCGTGGTTGGCCTGGCCGGGCTGATCCCGTTTCTGGCGGGTATCGCCGGGCTGTTCGTTCTGCCCTCGCGCAGTGTGGCTATCCTGGCCTGGTTCTACATCTACAGTGCCGGCATTCTCGCCTTCATGGCAGGTATCTACTGGACCATCGCCCTGCAGCTGGAAAACCGTACTTACCCGCAATCGCCCATTGTCTGCATGCTGCTGAGCCAGGCGTTTTTTGTCACGGCCGGTATCGGTTTGTTGCTGGAAACGCCCCACAAGATTGTGATCTACACCATCGCCTATCTGATGCTGTATCTGGTAGATGCCCGCTGGATGCGACATTACTGGCCGGGATGGTATCTGAAATTACGGCTGGTACTGACCCTGACCGTACTGGCCTGCCAGATTGCTGCGGGTGGCTGGTTCTACCTGGTGCACAGCGGCTGACCGGAAAGCGGGCAGTTTGAAAGGAAGGCAGTGAAAGGCCGGGCAGAATACCCGGCCTTTCCGTCTGAGACCACAGGATCAGGTGGTTTCGGAAGCCGCGACAATCGCGTATTCGTGATTGTGGGGCTCGATCAGGGCACCGTGCAGGCCGGCAATGGCCTGGTCGTAGTTGTCCTCATCGATCACGAACTGGATATCCACCTGGCGCATGCACTGATGGATGGCCAGTACACTGATTTCCTGATCGGCCAGGGCCTTCACCGAACGGGCCAGGATACCCGGCACTTTCATGTCGCTGCCGCAGGCGGAAACCAGAGCCACCTTGCGGGTGCTGACTTCGGCATTCGGGAACTCTTCCTCCAGCGCCTTCACCACACGCTTCACATGCTTGAGCGTGGTATCCACGTAGTGAGTGATGGTGTTGGCGTTGGTGTCCTTGGACATGAAGCGCACCTTGAAGCGGGTCAGCACGTCCAGAATCTTGCGGTCGGAGCCCGGTTCGCCCTGCATGTCCTGATCGAACACCTCGATGGCAAACACGCCCTTGGCGCCGGCAATGATTTCCACCTGGGGCTTCTCACTGACATAGTCGCCGGTGATCAGCGTACCGGTATGCTCCGGCTCGAAGGTGTTCATCACCCGCAGCGGAATTTCGTTCTGGCGCAGGCCCTTGCCGGCCCGGGGGTGAATGGCTTCCATACCCAGGTTGGCCAGTTGGTCGGCGATGTCGTAGTTGGTGCGGCCCAGCGGCACCACCTTGTCTTCGCCGACGATTTTCGGGTCGGCCGAGCTCAGGTGGTATTCCTTGTGAATGATGGCTTCGCGGGCATTGGTGATCACCGCCACCCGGCTGAAGGTCATTTCACTGTAGCCACGGTCAAACGTGCGCATCAGGCCTTCTTTACACTGGGCGTAGCCAGTCACGATCGGCAGTTCACGGCTCAGATCCACACTGTCGAACGCCTGCTGCAGCTTCTCGTCCAGCGGCAACAGCTCGGAATCCCGCCAGCCGGTCAGGTCGACAAACCGGGCGTTGATGCCTTCCTGCTGCAGTTTGAGCGCGGTGTTGAAGGCACTGTGGGCCTCACCAATACCGGCCAGCATTTCACGCACGGTCAGCAGGTGCTCTTCGAGCTGGAACTGGCCGTAGGAGCACAGGCGCTGCAGATCAATCAGGCAACCGCGTACACCTTCGATGCGGTCGGTAATGAACTGGTCCGCCTGCTGCTTGAGCATCGGGTCTTCGAACAGGTCACCGTTGATGTCGGTCAGGAACTTCACCAGCTTGGTGAGATCGTCACCCCAGGCCCAGTCCGATTCGGCATCGGCGAACAGGGCGTAAACGCCCGGCTCACCGGTCTTTTTGTGTTCCAGCAGTTCGTCGGTCACTCCGCCATAGGCGGACACCACAAAAATACGCTGGTAGAGGTCGCTTTTATCGCGGTTACCAACAATGATGTTGTCGCGCACGGCCTCGTAGTTGCTCATGGAGGTACCGCCGATTTTTTCGACGGTATGTTGTGCCGTAGTCATGTTTTTGCCTTTGCTGTCCTGCAGAATGAATGTCCTGTGTCAGTATAGGCGTCTTTTATGACGCCTGGCTCACACCTTCCTGCATGATTTCATCGACACTTTCCGCCAGCAGGGCTGTCCCCTTCTTCAGGTCTTCCTCGCTGGTGGTCAGCGGCATCAGACACTTGATCACCTCGTCGTTCGGACCACTGGTCTCGATGATCAGGCCTTTTTCGAACGCGCGCTTGGTGATCGGGCCGGTCAGATCGGCATTGGCGGCAGAGATACCACGCATCATGCCACGACCTTTCAGACGGAACTCGCTCGGGTATTTGTTGCAGATCGCCTGCAGACCTTCAGCCAGCACTTCAGACTTGGCTTTCACCGCATTGGCGAAAGCATCGTCTTTCCAGTAGGTCTCAACGGCAGCCCGGGCGGTTACAAACGCCATGTTGTTGCCACGGAAGGTACCGTTGTGCTCACCGGAGGCCCAGACGTCCAGCTCCGGCTTGAACAGCACCAGCGCCATCGGCAGGCCGTAACCGGACAGGGACTTGGATACAGTCACAATGTCCGGCTTGATGCCGGCAAATTCAAAGCTGAAGAAATCGCCGGTGCGACCGTTACCGGCCTGGATGTCGTCCAGAATCAACAGGATGTCGTGCTTCTTGCACAGCTCGGACAGGCCCTTGAGCCATTCGGCGCGGGCGGCGTTCAGACCACCTTCGCCCTGGATGGCCTCAACAATCACAGCAGCCGGCAGCTCAACGCCGGAGGAGCTGTCAGACAGCACCTTGTCCATGATTTTCAGGGTGTCCACGTCTTCGCCCAGGTAGCCGTCGTAGAACAGGAAATCCACGCCGGTCAGCGGCAGGCCAACGCCACCACGGTGATGTTCGTTACCAGTCGCCGCAACGGCACCGGTAGTCACGCCGTGGAAGCCGTTGGAGAAGGAGATGATGTTGGTGCGGCCTTTCACTTTACGGGCCAGCTTCATCGCCGCTTCCACACAGTTGGTACCGGTCGGGCCGGTGAACTGCATCTTGTAGTCCAGGCCACGGGGCTCAAGGATGTGCTTCTTGTAGGACTCGATAAAGTCGTGCTTGGCGGTGGTGAACAGGTCCAGGCCCTGGCTTACGCCGTCGGATTCAATGTACTCGAGCAGGGCTTTTTTCAGGGTGTCGTTGTTGTGGCCATAATTCAGAGAGCCAGCGCCGGCCAGAAAATCGAGGTATTCCTTGCCGTCTTCGGTGTACAGGTGCGCGTTCTTGGCGCGGTTAAAAATCACCGGAAAGGCACGGGAATATACACGTACTTCGGATTCGGTCGACTTGAAAAGTTCCATGGTCTTGCCTCTTAGCATATCAGGTTCGAGGTAGATGCCCGGTGAGCTTGCGGAGTTGTTTCGAGGGGTCGCAACAAGCCCACCGTGCGTTGGTTATAGCCTTGATGGCAGGCCCACCTCGGGCGGCCTGCCGGCTAGTCCAGATCACGGTTGGTCACGCCGGGGCGTGTACCGGGGCTATCAGGCGGACTTCGTGAAAGGCCCGATGCGCAGCAGAAACTCGGAGTCGTGCTGCCCGCCGAAGTGGGTCTCTTTCTCGAAGTGCTCGTGGTAGGTGAGCTCGGCGCCCATGTCACGGGCGAAGGAGCGGAACAGTGCCCAGGAAGCCTCGTTGTCTTCGGTAATGGTGGTTTCCATGTGCGTGACGTTTTTACACGCCTCACGAGCCACGATTTCCTTCAACATGCGCTTGGCCAGGCCCTGGCCACGGCCTTTCTCGTGGACCGCCACCTGCCAGACAAATACGGTTTCGGGCTGCTGGGGGGGAATATAACCGGAAATGAAGCCGACCAGATCGCCGTCCATTTCCGCCGCCACGCCGGTCTCGGCAAAGTGGCTGCACTGCAGGAGGTTGCAGTAGATGGAGTTGGGGTCCAGCGGCGGGCATTCTGCCACCAACTGGTGAAGTCTGTAGCCATCATCTTTCACGGGAACGCGAAGTTTGATGGCGGTGGTATTCGAGCCTTCAGATGTCATATTTGATTAACTCGCTGCCAAAAGATGGTTAGAAATTATATAGACCACGAAATATATTTCAAGTTGGCGCCTCGCAGCGACCCTCTGCAAGACACCAACCACACCTCAAGCATAGACAAAATCCGATAAATATCCAGCCGTTAGCCGATACGAGAGCTTCTGACTCCGTTCAGAGTGAGGCCTAAAACCTTTAGGCCTCCAAACATCGCTCTTGAACAGGCTGACACCCATAAAATAGCCTAAACTCCTCCGGTTGCCAGCGACCGACCCGCCAATCGGCGCAGCGCCAACGGCAGGAAGAAACCGGCGCTACAGATCAGAAAGCCCCAGGCATTCACCCCCAGCAACAGATCAAAGCCGGCATCCAACCGGAACTCGCCATTGGTCAGCAACGCGCTGGTATCGTTGGCCGGCACCACCAGAAACAGCACCGCGCCGACAAAAAACACGAAAACGAAAGCCTGGATTACATCGGTGAAAATCGACGAGCGCAGCCCGCCCTTCAGGCTGTAAGCCAGGGTAAAGGCGGTAAACAGCATGGCGGCGGCGTAGTATTCCCATTCGCCGGGCAGGCCGAAATAGCCACCCACCACGGCGGTGTTGCTCCACACCTCGTTGTACAACCGGATCAGAATGGCCGCCGCAAACGCCAGACTGGCCAGCCGGCCGAAGCGGGAGGTGAGAAATTCCTGCAAACTGCGGGCGCCGGTCTGGGTGCGAATCAGGTAAATCACGTAACCGGCCACCGGAATCGACAGCCAGTAACTGGCATAAGCCAAACCGCCGGTTACCCCATAGGCAGCCCCCAGGTTGGCCGCGTTGGTCACCGACTTGGCGAAAATCCAGCTGATAAAAATACTGGCCGTCAGCGACCACTGCCCCACCGGATTGCCCTGGTCATCCGCGCCCTTATAGAAGGAATTGGCATTCCGGCTCTTGGGCGACAACACATACATCACCACGCCGTAGACCAGCAGAAATCCCCAAAACAAAAACCCTTCCGAAAAGCTCATAGGTATCCAATGTCCTTACTATCCAGGGTGCGAATCGCACGGCGTCTTCCGCGGTCTGTGGGGTGGTGCAAGATTTCCCGCCGGAAAAAGATGTCTGAGCGCAGCGAGTTATTTTTCCAAGGGAAATCTTGCACCACCCCACAGGCCGCCAAACGAAGTAACCAGTCCTGCGAGAACAGCGTAATCCTAGGGAGCAGAACAACTCGCCCCGAACCGGTAACAGGCAAAACACCGGTGATGGCGCAGCATGATGCGCTCGTCCATGCTTTCGGCCAGGGTGCCGCCCAGATCGTACTGCGGGTCGTCATCCACCAGGGTGCAGGCATACACCCGAACCTGATCGCCCTTCTTCACCAGCATGCGGGTGTAAGTGCACATGAAGTGGGACCGGGATTCCCTGGTGGGGTACTTCTCCATGCAGGTTTCGGTGATCTCTGGGCTGCCGTCTTCCGAGCCGGGGGTGCCCAGGTCCGGGAAGGCGGTGAAGGACAGATCCTCGGGAATGCTCCAGTCCCGGAAAATGGCCCGGAAGGCCGCTTCCACATCCTGCGGGTTTTCACCCGGATCGGTCTGCCGGGCGATGGACACCTGGAAGCCCTGGTTGATCAGCCAGCGAATGCCGTCCAGTGCCTGCTCGAAACTGCCCTCGCCCCGGTCCTTGTCATGCCGGGCGCGGTCCGGGAAATCCAGGCTCACACGGAAGTGGATCGGGTAGGGATTATCCAGCAATGGCAGCACCTGGTGCTCACGCTTGTGCAGCGGTTCGGTGGCATTGGTGAGCACGAAGCAGGGCCGGTGCTGGCTGGCGTAATCCAGGATGTTCACGAAATCCCGGATCACGAACGGCTCGCCACCAGTGAAGGAGAACTGCTCCACCCCCATGTCCAGGGCCTCGTGGATAAACGGTTTTACATCACTGAGCTTCATGCCGGGAATGCGGCCATCGCCCGGGTGGGAGCCTTCCAGGCAGAAGGGACAGGCGAGGTTGCAGGCGGTGCCGGTGTGAATCCACAGCTCCCTGAGCTTATCCGCGTCAATGTAGCCGCGCCGGTCGCCGTTGCGGGTGTGGGTCCAGCTGTCCCGGGCCCGGGGTTCGAGCACTTCAACAGCAGGGATTCGGCGCTTTGCAGTTCTTTCTTCAGTCAGGGGCATGCAAGCTCCTTGATGATTGCCATTATCTGAAACTCTGACACAGGCTTGACCTGTTTGTTACAGGTTCCCTGAATTCAGCCCCTTACCCGGAGTTCGGCATACCGTTCTTACCCCGGCGCCAGCCGTGGAATTTCTCCAGCAGTTTCAATACCGTGCCGGGGGCGTGGGCTTTTTTCCACTCGCCGGCGGCAAATTTGGCCGACTCGTTCCAGGTCGGGTAGGGGTGGATGGTCCCGAGAATCTTGTTCAGCCCCAGGCCGTGTTTCATGGCGAGGGTGAATTCCGCCAGGATTTCACCGGCGTGGGCACCGACCACCACGGCACCCAGAATCCTGTCCTTTCCGGGCGGCGTCAGCACTTTGATAAAGCCCTGCCCTTCGCTCTCGGTAATGGCTCGGTCCAGATCGTCCAGACCGTATCGGGTCACCTCGTAGGCGATGCCTTGTTCCTTCGCCTCCGTTTCACTGAGCCCCACCCGCGCCACTTCCGGCGAGGTGAAAGTCACCCAGGGCATCACCCGGTAATCCACCCGGAAGCGCCTGAACTGGCCAAACAGGCCATTCACCGCCGCGTACCAGGCCTGGTGGGCCGCCGCGTGGGTAAACTGGTAGGGCCCGGCCACATCGCCACAGGCAAACACGTTCGGGTAGCGAAGGCTCATGTCCGCCTCCACCGGCACCGTGCCGTTGGGCAGTGTTTCGACACCGATCTCATCCAGCCCCAGGTTTTCGGTATTGGCCGCGCGGCCCACGGCCACCAGGACTTCGTCAAAGGGAATACGTACCTGCGTGCCGTTATGATCACAGTAAGCCACCTTCTCGCCCTCTTCGACACGGAACTCCGTCGCCTCGTGATTCAACCGGACATCGATGCCATCGGCCTCGAACTGTTGGAGAATCAACGCAGACACGTCGGTATCCTCTTTGGCCAGCAAGCACTCGCCGCGTTCCACCTGGGTCACCTGGCTGCCCAGCCGGGCAAAGGCATGGGCCAGCTCCGAGCCGATCGGGCCGCCGCCCAGCACCAGCAGGCGCTGCGGCTGCTCCTCCAGTTGCCACAGGTTCTCCGAGGTCAGCGGCTGCATGTCCTCAAGCCCCGGGATAGGCGGCAGCGCCGGCTTGCCACCGGTGGCCACCACGATGCTGCGGGCCGTCAGGCGTTGAGTGCCGCCATCGTTCAGGCGCACCTGTATTTCCCAGGGCGAGACAAAACTCGCCTCGCCGGCAATGCATTCCACCCCCAATTGCTCGTAACGCTCGGGCGAATCGTGGGGTTCCACTTTTCTGATGACGCTTTGCACCCGCTCCATGATGGTTTTGAACGAACCTTTCACCGGCACCGACTCCAGGCCGTAGCGGTTGGCGTGGCGCAGGGTATCGGCGGCCTTGGCGCTGCGGATCAACGCCTTGGACGGCACGCAACCGGTGTTCAGGCAATCGCCGCCCATTTTGTCTTTTTCGATCAGCGCCACTTTTGCTTTCACGGCCGCCGCAATGTAAGCCGACACCAACCCGGCGGAACCACCACCGATCACCAGCAGGTTGTAGTCAAAGTGTGCCGGTTTCTGCCAACCGGCATACACCCGCCGGCGACGCAGAAAGCCCACCACGAATTTGGCAATCAGCGGGAACAACCCCAGCAGGGCAAAGGACAACAGCAGGTCGGCCGAGACAATGTCCGAGGTGGACTGGATCTGCCCCAGCTGGGTGCCGGCGTTCACAAACACAAAAGTGCCCGGCAGCATGGCCACCCAGCTCACCAGGGCGTAGGTGCGCAGCTTCATGCTGGTCAGCCCCAGGGCCAGGTTGATCAGGAAGAAGGGAAACACCGGCACCAGGCGCAGGGTGGCCAGGTAGAAGGCACCGTCTTTTTCGATGCCCCGGTCGATTCTGGCAATGGTGTCCCGGTATTTATCACGCAGGGTATCGCGCAACAGAAAGCGAGCCACCAGGAACGCCAGCGAGGCACCAATGGTGGAAGCAATGGAGACCGCCACCAGACCGTAAAAATTGCCGAAAAAGGCCCCGCCGGCAAGGGTCATAATGGTGGCACCGGGTAACGACAGGGCGGTGACCACCACGTACAAGGCCGCGTAACCGGTGACCGCCACCAACAGGTTCTGCTCAATCCACGCCGCCACCGAAGTCTGGTGCGCCTGCAGGTTTTCCAGTGTCAGCACCTTGTGGCCGTCCAGCGCGATGAATACCGCCACAACCAGAGCGATGGCGGCCAGCAGTATCAACTTGTTCCGATTCATGTAAGCAATCCTGGTCGGGGAATATTACAAAGCTCTTCGCTCTGTGATAGTAGTATGGTTTTCAATCACCTGAGGAACACCATGCTCCTGAACTGGCTGTCCCGGCACCTGGCCGCCTATCTTTCCAAGCAGGTCACCCAACCGTCGGTAAGAACCTCCACCTGGAAAGCCCTTCGGGATACCCTGCAGCCGGGCGATGTGCTGCTGGTGGAAGGCAATACCCGCATCAGCACCGCCATCAAATACCTGACCCAGTCCACCTGGTCTCACGCGGCGCTATATCTGGGGCCGGATGCGGGGCTCGGGCAAAGCGCCAAGGGTGAGCCTCACGTTCTGATTGAAGCCGACCTGGAGGAAGGCATACGCGCCTTGCCACTTTCGTTCTACCGCCATACCCATACCCGCATTTGTCGCCCGGTGGGAATTACCGAAAACGACCTGAAAACTCTCACGGACTATTCAATTAGTCGTCTCGGCCATCAATACGACCTGAAAAACGTCTGGGATCTGGCCCGTTATCTCTGGCCCACACCACCGGTGCCATCCCGCTACCGGCGCTCCCTGCTGGCAATGGGCAGCGGCGACCCCACCCGTGCCATCTGCTCCACTTTCATCGCCGAGGCTTTCCAGCTGTTGCGCTACCCCATCCTGCCCATCAGCCTGGACGGCCCGGAGTACGACCCGGACAGTGACCTGCGCCGGAGGGAAACCTTCCGCTCACGCCACCACTCCCTGTTCGCACCCCGGGATTTTGATGCCTCGCCCTACTTTGACGTAATTAAACCGACACTGGAGCAGGGGTTTGATTACCGTGAATTCCAGTGGATGGATTAGTTGGTCCCGTTGATCCTCTGGCTATCAGGCATTCCATCAACTATAGTTTTTGAGCGATCACTACATAATGAATGAGCGTAGCCCATGTGCCGGCCGCAAACAATCAGCCGGCAGGAAACGCACAAGACCGGGCAGGTGAAACAATGGATCAGCAACACAACGTCCTCGTTTTCGACGTCATTGAAACCATCTTTTCGCTGGATGCCCTGTCCAGCGCCTTTCACTCCCTCGGGTTACCCGAGTACACAAAAGACCTGTTCTTCGCTCAACTATTGCGCGATGCGTTTGCCGTCTCCGCCACCGGTACCTACGTTCCTTTTGCCAACATGGCCCGGGGAACGCTGGATGTGCTGCTGAATAACCTTGGCGTTTCCCCGGCCGATTCGGTAATAGAGCGGATTTTGCCGGTTTTTGGCCAGCTCAATGCTCACCCGGACGTCCCGAAGGCCCTGGCACTGGCCAAGAACAAAGGAATGACGGTGGTGTTCTTCACCAATGGTTCGAAAAGCAATACCGAAGGCTTGATCACCAAAAACGGGCTGGATAACTGGATCGATCACGTTGTCTCCATCGACTCCATGGGCCAATGGAAACCAGTACGCAACGTGTATCAGGGTGCGCTTCAGAAAGTGGGTGGCGAAACCGGACATTCGGCGATGATCGCCGCCCACGCATGGGACACAAACGGGGCGATGAACGCGGGCATGCTGGCCGGCTGGGTACGCCGGCAGGACAGCAGTTTTCATCCCGCCATGAGCGCACCCGCTTTTGTGTCCGATAATCTGGTTGAACTGGTGGACAGGGTATCGGACAGCCTGCTTGCCGGCCGTTAATCACTCCCGCTTGGAATAACGGGCGTCCTAACGCAGATCCGGATTCAGTGTATAGGTGCCGGTCACCCGGGCGCTGGCCAGCACGTGGCCGGCCATGGCTTCGCGCACGGCGGCACCGTCGAACTCGCCATCCAGCCCAAGGCTCTCCACATCCAGCGCATGCACCTCATAGTGATAGTGGTGAATAATTTCATCGTTCCAGGGCGGGCACGGGCCATCGTAGCCGCCATAGGTGCCTTCCATGTCCGGGTTGCCGGCCAGGAACTGGGTGTAGTTGTTTACCCCGCGAATACCAATGGGGCCGGGGCCCGGGTCCTTGCCCTTGGGAATCACGCCGTCGCTGTCTTCCCCTTCGGGAATGCGGCTGACATCCGCCGGCACGTCCACCAACAGCCAGTGGAAGAAGTCCACCCGTGGCAGGTCGGCAGGCACGGTTTTACCTTCCTGGTTCACATCGTCCGCCTTGCTGGGGACATCCGGATCAAACATCATCACCACGAAGCTTTTGGTGCCCTCGGGCGCGCCCTCCCAGACCATTTCCGGGTTGCGGTTAGGGCCAAAACTCATATGGTCTTCTTCGCTGTAGACCCCGAATGCGAACTTCTCCGGAACCGGTTTGCCTTCCTCAACACCTCGAACCTCTAGTTTCACGGTTTTTCTCCTTCAACGGTTTTTGTCAGTGTACGCTGTCAGATACCAACAGATTAGCAAAGGTTCGAACAGGTTTCCGAGATCAGCCCATGGTCTTTCACCGGTATCCCGGCAACGATTTGGACGGCTCCGGTGTTATGAGGCGGTGACTCAAGTTATAGTTGAATGATTCTTCAACACGAGCGCAAACGGTGGCAACCATGGCCAGACACCCTCAATACAACCGGGACGCCGCCCTGCACAAAGCGGTTGGCCTGTTCTGGGAAAAGGGCTACCACGGCAGCTCCATGAAACAGATCGAGCAGACCCTGGACATGCGCCCAGGCAGCATTTACGCCGCCTTTGGCAGCAAGGATGGACTGTTCTCGGAAGCCCTGGCCCGCTACGCCGAACAGGGTGGTGAAGAGCTGGCTGCGCATATGCAGCAATACGACTCCATCGTCGATGGCCTGCAGGCGTACCTGCGCCATGTCGCCATGAGCTGTCAGCAGGACACCTGCCCGTCCCGGGCCTGCATGATCGTGAAAACCCTGCTGGAAACCAGCCACACCAACACCGCCCTGGCGAACCAGGCGCGGAACGTACTGGCCGCCATCGAAACGACGCTGACCGGCCTGCTGGAACAGGCCAAAAACCGGGGTGAGCTGATTCAAAGCACGGATACGGGCCGCCTTGCACGCCTGCTGCAAAGCCAGATCATGGGGCTTAGGGCTATTGCCGAGCGGGGGCTGACGGAACAGCAACTGGCTGAACTGGCGGATGACATGGCAAACCTGCTGGAACCTTACTGCCTGAAGCACTAAGCTTGCTATTCTTATTTCTGTTTTCCGGTCGGAGCAGGCAGTTATGGACAAGCTTCATCATATCGTGGTGGTCGGCGGCGGCGCCGGCGGCCTTGAGCTGGTCACCAGCCTGGGCAACAAACTGGGCCGCAGGGGCAGGGCCCGCATTTCGCTGGTCGATGCCGGGCTGACCCACGTGTGGAAGCCCCTGCTGCACGAAGTGGCTTCCGGTTCGCTGGACGCCAGCGCCAATGAAATCAATTACCGCGCTCATGCCCGCAAACATCACTATGAGTTCCAGCTTGGGCGGATGAGCGGGCTCGACCGGGCCAACAAACAGATTGTGATCGCGCCCTTCCATGACGAGGATGGCCACGAGGTGGTGCCCGAACGCCGTGTGGAGTATGACACCCTGGTGATTGCGGTAGGCAGTACGGCCAATGACTTCGGTACTCCCGGGGCCCAGGACCATTGCCTGTTTCTGGACAGTCTCAAGCAGGCCCGGCGTTTCCACAACCTGATGCTTAATGCCTTCCTGCGGAAAAATCATGAAGCCTTGCAGGGCCAGCCCCACAAACTGAACATCAGCATCATCGGTGCCGGTGCCACCGGCGTGGAGCTGGCCGCCGAGCTGCGCCTGGCTTCCCGGGAACTGCCCATCTACGGCATGAACCACCTGCAGTCCTCGGACGTCGCCATCAATGTGATCGAGGCCGCCGAGCGGATTCTGCCAGCGTTGCCGGGCCGGCTGTCGGCCGGTGCCACCCGGGAACTGCACCGGCAGAACATTCAGGTACTCACCGGCCAGCCGGTCAGCGAAATCCGTGAAAACAGCCTGGTGATGAAAGACGGCACCGAGCTGGCATCCGATATGACCATCTGGGCCGCCGGCATCAAGGCACCCTCTTTCCTGGCGGAACTCGACGGCCTGGAAACCAACCGCAGCAACCAGCTGGTAGTCGAGCAGACCCTGCAAACCACGCAGGATGCGGATATTTTCGCCTTTGGTGATTGCGCCGCCTGCCCGCAACCCGGCTCTGATCATCCCGTGCCTCCCAGGGCACAGGCGGCCCACCAGCAGGCCGATGCCCTGTTCAAGACCCTGTGCAACCGCCTGAAAGGCGAGGCCGCCGTGCCTTTTGTCTACAACGACCACGGCTCACTGATCAATTTCAGCCGCTACACCACGGTGGGCAACCTGATGGGTAACCTGTCCGGGCGCAGCATGTACATCGAGGGCAAGGTGGCGCGGCTGTTCTATGTGTCACTGTACCGGATGCATCAGGTGGCCCTGCACGGCTTCCTGCGCACGGGCATCATCTGGCTGATGGACAAAATCAGCCGGGCCATGCAGCCACGGCTGAAGCTGCACTGATCAGCGGGCCGAAAAGCCCTCGATAAATTTCCGGTCGATGCGATCTTTCAGGCGCCAGACCCAGCGTCCGGAAAAGGTCAGGGGGCCGTAACTGCCAATGGCGGTCTGGTCGCCACAGGCCAGAAGATACAGGGAATAGCGGCGAGGTCTGAAGGGCCTGGGCGGCAGGCCGGCCAGGGCGGCACGCAGATTGTCCGCCAGCACCGGGCCAGCCCGTACCGCGTGCACGCCCGAACGGTTCAGGGCGCCATCAATGCGGCTGCAGGCATCGCCCACGGCAAACACCTGCGGATGGGATTCGCTGCGGTGGCAGGCATTAACCCGCACAAAGCCCTCCCCGTCCACCGACAGCCCGCTTTGAGCCAGAAAGGGTGCGGCTTGGGCGCCGGTGGCCGCAATCACCGCATTGCTCTTGAGCGGCGTGCCATCGGCCAGTGTCAGTTCACCGTCGCGGGTTATGGCCTTCTGCTTGATCACCGTCACGCCCCGGCGCTCCAGCTTTTTCGTTGCCAGCCGGCGCAGGCGTGCATTAAAGCCGGGCACCGGACCACTGTCGCCAGCAATCAGTGACACCCGCCCGCCGCCTTCCTGGCTGTGATTGACCACATTGGCCGCGGCCATGGCCAGCTCCACACCGGCGGCACCGCCGCCCACCACCACAAGATGACCGGCACCGGAAGCTGATGAGTTGTCCACAAACCGGCGCCAGCGGCCTTGGAACTCATCAATGGGTTTGACACTCAGCAGCTGCCCCGCATAACCGTTCAAAGGACCCAGGTTCGTACTCGAACCAATGTCGATGGACAACCAGTCATAATCCACCATCCGGCCACTGGCCAGGGTGATTCGGCTCTGGCCGGCATCCAGTTCCACGGCGCTGTCCAGAATCAGCTCACCGCCGGCAGCGGCCACTTGCGGTGCCACCTCAATCCGGCATTGCTCCATGTGGTAGTCGCCGGCCATCCAGCCGGGCAACATGCCGGAGTAATACTGCCAGCGCGAGGGGGTGATCAGCAGCAGCTCGGTATCTGGCGGCGGTGATTGGGCAAAGGCGCGAAGTACCAGCAAATGGGCGTGTCCCGCGCCCAGCAATACCAGTCGTTTCAATGGCAACTCCCTGATTGTGATCCGGTGGGGTGTTTTGGCAATAATGATAGAGTAATGATTCAAATACCACCTTGGGCAGAGCGCCATGGCCACACCCCCCGACAGGCTTGCCATTATTGTCCCGGTCCTTGACGAGGCGGGAACGCTGGCATCGTTAAAGAACCATCTTCACCACTGGCAGAGCCGGGGCGTGGAGGTGGTGGTAGTCGATGGTGGCAGCAGCGATGATGGCCCGGAGCAACTCAGGCACGCAGGCTTCCAGGTGGTTCCGGCACCCCGGGGCCGGGCACGGCAAATGAATGCGGGCGCGCAGGCCACGAATGCCTCCCGCCTGCTGTTCCTGCACGCCGATACCCGTTTGCCGGCAGGCGCGGATGACCAGGTCAGGGCCGCATTGCGCCCGTCAACCGGCGACTGGGGGCGGTTTGATGTCCGCATTGAAGGGCACTCCCGGATGCTGCCGGTGGTGGCCTGGTTCATGAATCACCGCTCACGGCTGACCGGCATTGCCACCGGCGACCAGGGCCTGTTCATGACTCGCACGGCCTTCGAGCAGGTGGGCGGTTTTCCCGACCAGCCATTGATGGAAGATGTGGAAATCTGCAAACGGTTGAAACAAATCAGCGCCCCGGTGTGTCTGAAGCACAGAGTCACCACCTCCGGGCGCCGCTGGGACAATCGCGGCAGCTGGCGCACCATCTGGCTGATGTGGCAACTGCGCTGGGCCTACTGGCGTGGAACACCCGCCGACCAACTGGCAGAGCGTTACTCATGAGTCCGGAAACCCGCATTATTATCATCGCCAAGGAGCCCCGCCCCGGATTTGCCAAGACCCGCCTGATTCCGGCGCTTGGGGCAAACGGTGCGGCCAGGCTGGCCGACCGGCTGCTGCGGCACACTCTCGCCCAGGCCCGGGAAGCCGGCGTCGGCCAGGTGGAACTGTGTGTCGCACCCGACGTTAATGCCCCTTTCTGGCAATCACTGATCCGTGCGGGGCAGGTGGAACTGAGCCAGCAGGCGGACGGCGACCTGGGACAAAAAATGGCAAGTGCCTCCGGGCAGGGCCTCGCCCGAGGCACGCCGGTGATCCTGATCGGCACCGATTGCCCCGGCCTGGACGTCGCGAAACTGCGTACCATGGCAGCATCCCTGAAGGGACATGACGCCTGCCTGTGTCCGGTGCTGGATGGCGGCTATTCCCTGCTGGGCCTGACCCGCCCGGCCCCGGAGCTGTTCCGTAACATGCCCTGGAGCACCAGCCAGGTGGCCGCGCTCACCCGACAACGCCTGCGGGAACTGGGCTGGAGCTGGCACGAAAGTGCCCAACTGTCGGATATTGATGAGCCGGATGATCTTCACCACCTTCACCAGCATTTTCCGGAGCTTTTACAGGAGTCTTCCCCGGCTTCTGCCGGGAAAACGACAGGAGACACACCATGAACCATCGGCCACTGACCACCTTCGTTGTCGCCCTTGCGATTACCGGCTCCGCCTTCGCCAGCAGCCAGCCGGTGGTGCTGGGTGATTTCAGCCAGTACCAGCAGGTACCGGAAGAACCCTGGCAGATCGTGCGTTTTGATGAGGACATCCCGGCCACCGACTACCGCCTGCGCCAGCATCAGGGTGTTCATGCCGTCGAAGCGCGGGCGCAGGGGAGCATGGCGCTTCTGGCCCGCCCTCTGGCAGCCGATCTCCAGAAAACCCCGGTACTGTGCTGGCGCTGGTGGGTGGATGAGCCCATCAAGCAGGCCGACATGAGTGAAAAGTCCGGGGATGATTACGCCGCGCGCATGTACGTCACCTTTGATTTGCCCGGCAGCGCCATGAGCCTGGGTACCCGCCTGAAGCTCAGTGCTGCCCGCACCCTGCACGGCAGCGATCTGCCCGATGCCGCCATCAACTATGTGTGGGACAACAAACACCCGGTTGGTACCACCCGCGCCAACGCCTACACCGACCGGGCCCAAATGATGGTCCTGCGCACCGGTAGTGACGATACCGACCGATGGATCACCGAAAGACGCAACCTGCGGCAGGACTTGCAACAACTGTTCGAAACAGGCTCGGCCCAAACGCTACAGTTGGCCATTGCCTCAGACAGTGATAACACCGGCGCCACCACCGGCGCACTGTTTGCCGACATCCATCTGGTGGCGGAAGGTGACGAGTGCCGGTTCCCGCCGGCATAATGGAGGCAACCTGCAGTTATTGATGCAGCCATTGTCATAACCACCCAGACCTGCCCCGTGGCGGGCTGCCTGTTGAGAACCGGAGTCCAATGGATCCTACGCTCACTCTTGTCGGCGCCCTGATGCTGGTCATCAGCATCGTCATCAGCCCACTGTCCAGCCGGGTGGGGCTGCCAGTGCTGCTGATTTTCCTGGTGGTCGGCATGTTGATGGGAGAAGACGGCCCGGGCGGTATTGTTTTCGACGATTTCGAGCTCGCCTTTGTCGTTGCCAACCTGGCGCTGGCCGTCATTTTGCTGGACGGCGGCATGCGCACCCGGGCAGAAACCTTCCGCGTCGGTCTGCGCCCGGCGCTGGTGCTGGCCACGGTGGGCGTGGCATTGACCGCTATGGGGGCGGCCGTGGTGGCCTGGTGGGTGTTTGACCTGCACTGGCTGATGGCCCTGCTGATCGGTGCCATCATCTCGTCAACGGACGCCGCTGCGGTGTTCTCACTGCTGCAGGGCCGGGGCCTGCACTTGAATGAACGGGTCAGCGCCACCCTGGAAATTGAATCGGGCAGTAACGACCCGATGGCCATTTTCCTGACGCTGATGCTGGTCACGTTAATCGGCCAACAGGGGGCCGATGACGCCGGCTCCGCACTGTTGATGCTGGTGCGGCAATTTGGCCTGGGCCTGGCCATCGGCCCGGTGGCCGGCTATCTGGTCGTGCAACTGGCCAACCGTATTCGACTGACACCGGCACTTTATCCCCTGCTGGTTGCCGCCGCCGGCATTGTCGTATTCTCAGCCACCAATGCCCTGGGCGGCTCGGGTTTTCTCGCCATCTATCTCACCGGCGTGGTGATCGGCAACCGCCGCGTACGCATGATGCCGATGATACTGCAGGTGCACGATGGCCTGGCCTGGCTTGCCCAACTGTGCCTGTTCCTGATGCTGGGTCTGCTGGTAAACCCCAGCGCTCTGCTGCCCCTGGCCGGGGCCGGTCTGATCCTCGCCCTGGCGCTTATTTTCGTGATTCGCCCCCTGACCATCTTTGTGACCCTCTGGCCCTTTGGTTTTAACCTCCGGGAGCTGGGTTTTATCAGTTGGGTCGGCTTACGGGGGGCCGTGCCGATTGTGCTGGCACTGTTCCCGGTGATTGCCGATCTGCCGGATGCACAGCTGGTGTTCCACGCGGCGTTTTTCATCGTGCTGGTATCACTGCTGGTGCAGGGCACCACCATGGCTCCCCTGGCCAGAAAGCTGGGGCTGGAGGTTCCCTCAAGCAACGAACCATTCCGCCGGTTACCGCTGGATGCACCCAGTGCGGGGGACCACGAGCTGATGCTGTTCCCGTTACGGGGCAAACACTGGGAGCAGCCCAAGAAACTGGGGCAACTCCGATTGCCGGTGGACACCGCCGTGGCTGGCGTGTTCCGCAAACGCCAGTGTCTGCAACCCACCAAAGATCTGGAAGTGTCGGCCGGCGATACCATCGCCATGTTTGCCACCCCGGCGGTTCTGGGCGAACTGGGCAAAGCTCTCAGTGGCCGGCAGGCTCCCGGGCACCTGGCCGAACGGGCGTTCTTCGGTGACTTTGTCCTGAACGGCGAGGCTCTGCTGGGCGATGTCGAACAGGCCTATGGCATCGAGTTCGACGGCCTGGCGCCGGAACTGTCACTGGCCGAATGCTTTGCCCGGCGCACCAAGGGTCATCCGGTGGTGGGCGACAGGGTCACACTGGGGCCGGTTACGCTGGTGGCCCGGGCCACCAAGGCAGACCGGGTGACCAAGGTCGGCCTGAAGATGGAACAGTGAGTGGCCGCCCGAACACGGGTGCGATACACTGCATGAACAAAATTTAACCAGATTCTTCATTGCGTGGACTCCATGGCCTTTCGTTCTTTTCTTCTTCTGCCATTACTGCTGGTGGCCAGTCTGGCCAGTGGCAATGAGCTGCTTGCCAAAATCGATCCTCGCATGTCGGTACTACCCCAAAGAGCAGACACCGATACCTTGCCTGAGGTTGCGCAGGTTCTGGTACGCAAGGCCGAACGCCGACTTTACCTGCTGGATGACAACCAGCGGGCGGTGCGCAGTTACCGGGTGTCTCTTGGCGATGACCCGGAGGGCCATAAACTGTCGGAAGGCGACGAACGCACGCCGGAAGGAGACTACGTGCTGGACTGGCGCCTGCCGGACAGCGATTTCTACAAATCCATCCACATTTCCTACCCGAATGAACGGGATCGGGAACTGGCCGACGCCTGGGGCCTGGACCCGGGCGGCAGCATCATGATTCACGGTTTGCCCAATAACGCCGGCGACATGGCCTTTGCCTACGTCGGGCTGGACTGGACCGACGGCTGCATTGCGGTATCCAATGAAGCCATGGATGAAATCTGGGCGCTGGTGGATAACGGCACCCCGATCCGCATCGAGCCCTGACAAAACCCGACCGCCATCACAGAAGCATTAAGTGGTTGTCGCGAGTTAAGAAAATTTAGTGATCTCCGGTTAACATTTTATCGCAGACTGTTTTACACTGTTCTCAGACTCTGGTAGCCGAAGTCTATCGCGCAGAGCTGACAGGAAGTCGTCCAAGCTGGCTTCCATACTTTCAGGAAATAAAACGACCAATTAGGGGATTTACCATGCGTAAACTGATGATCGCCGGTTTTGCACTGGCCACTGCCGTAACCGCTGGCTGTGCCACCAACCAGTCCGCTCTGGACGAAGCCAATGCAACAGCAACTTCTGCCGAGCAGACTGCTGAAAACGCTCTGGACACTGCCAACAGCGCTGCCAGCGATGCCAGCACTGCCCAGCAGACCGCCGAAGAAGCTCTGGCCGCTGCTCGCGCTGCCCAGAAGTCTGCTGACGAAGCCAACGAGCGTGCCAAGCGCATGCTTGAGCGTGCCGCTCAGAAGTAAGAGCCACGCAGACACAGAAAAGGCCGGGTAACCCCGGCCTTTTTTTATGTCTTCAGGAAACGTCGTGGCAGTCAGTCCTGCTGCTCCGGCTTTTTCGGGCTGACCGTTGGTGCCAGTGGATTCTTCACGAAGTTCTGGAGCAGATCCATGGGCAATGGGAACACAATGGTCGAGGCATTCTTGGTGCTCATATCCGACAGGGTCTGCAGATACCGCAACTGCATCGCGCCCGCCTCGGCCGACATCACTTCCGCCGCTTCCACCAGTTTTTTCGACGCCTGTAATTCACCTTCGGCGTGAATAACCTTCGCCCGGCGCTCCCGTTCAGCCTCTGCCTGTCGGGCAATGGCGCGGATCATGGACTCATCCAGGTCCACATGCTTGATCTCCACATTGGCAACCTTGATCCCCCAGCCCTCGGTCTGGGAGTCGATGATCTCCTGAATGTCCTCATTCAGCTTATCCCGCTCGGATAGCATTTCATCCAGGTCGTGTTTGCCCAGAACCGAGCGCAGGGTGGTCTGGGCCAATTGCCCGGTGGCATTCGCAAAGTCTTCCACCTGAATGATCGCTTTCTCCGGATCCACCACCCGGAAATACAATACCGCGCTGACATGCACAGTCACGTTGTCTTTTGAGATCACATCCTGGTCCGGCACATCCAGGGTAATCACCCGCAAATCCACACGCTCAATCTGCTGGATGCCGGGGATGACAATAATCAGGCCCGGACCTTTCACCGCCTGGAACCGGCCGAGGAAGAACACCACGCCACGCTCGTATTCGGGCAAAATCTTGATTGCCGAACCGAGGATCAGTAGCAGCACCACCGTGGGTGCAAGATAGGGAATAAAATCGCCCAGGTTCATACGGTCTCCTTGGTTTACCGTTGGTTCATACGTTAGTTGTCCGACTTGTCCGCAGACTCAACTTCCAGGGTCAGTCCGTTAACTGCCCTGATCTTCACCGGCGTTTCATTGGTCAGAGGCTGCTCACTGAGGGCATTCCAGCGCTCGCCCGTCACCCAGACATGCCCCCGGTAGTGTCCGTGATCAGCGTGGAAATCGTTCATGGCCGTGCCGGTTTCACCCACCATGAATTCGCTGCCGCTCACCGGTGTTCGTCGCCGCAGACTGATAAAGCGGGTAACCGTCCACAGGATGAAACCACCCGCCACCGCCGCCGTACCACCGATGGTTGGCAATGAAATCTCCCGGTGGCTGCCATCCATCAGAATCACCGAGCCGGTCACGAAGGCGATAATGCCCCCAATCCCCAATATGCCAAAACTGGGCGCGAAGGCTTCGGCGACAATCAGCGCCAGCCCCAGCAGAATCAGGGCAAGCCCAGCGTAGTTCACCGATAGCACCTGGAAAGCAAACAGGGCCAGGATCAGGCTGATGGCGCCAATCACTCCCGGCACAATGGCCCCGGGATTGGCCAGCTCGAAGAGAATGCCGTAAAAGCCGATGATCATCAGGAAATAGGCCACGTTGGGGTCGGTAATGACCGACAGCAATTTGGTGCGCCAGTCCGGTTCGGCGCGCACCACGGTGAGATCAGCCGTTCTGAGCGTTTTTTCACCACCATCCATGATCACGGTGCGGCCATCGATGCTCTCCAGCAGTGCCTGCAGATTGGGGGCAACCTCGTCGATGACCCCTAGCTCCAGGGCTTCACTGCTGCCCAGATTGACCGCATCGCGCACGGCTTTCTCGGCCCAGTCGGCATTGCGGCCATGGCGCTGCGCCAGGCTGCGAATATAGCTGACCGCATCCTCCAGCACTTTGCGCTCCATGGCTGTTGTCCCTTCACGGCTGTCACTTTCACCGGCCTCGTCCTGGTTCGGGTTGGCGCCGTTATCATCTGTCGACTCATTGTTATCCGGTTCCGGGGTGCCCGGGGTTCCGCCCATTTGCACCGGTGTGGCCGAGCCCAGATGAGTCGCCGGCGCCATGGCGGCAATGTGGCTTGCGTAGAGGATATAGGTGCCGGCACTGGCCGCGCGCGCACCCTGGGGACTGACATAGGTGGCCACGGGCACATTCGAAGCCAGAATGGCTTTGTTGATGTCGCGGGTGGAGTCCATCAGGCCGCCAGGCGTGTCCATTTCCAGGACAATCAGACCGGCGCCAGTGGCTTCGGCGCGGGCAATACCACGCTCGATGTAATCCCTGGTGGCAGGGCCGATGGCTCCCTCAACAGACAGCACCAGGGCGGTGCCGCTCTTGTCCGCCTGCTGGGCGTGAACCTGCCAGCCAATAACAGCCAACAGCCACAGCATGCAGACAGATATCATGGTTCGGCGCATAACACACTCCCTTTGCCGGCCGCCCCGATGACTTCAGGGTTCAGAAATACAGGGTCTGCCCTGAATCACTCTCGTCCGGTTTGTCTTCCTTTTTCCGGTCCGGTTGCGCGGCCTGATCGTTGGTTGCCACGGTCAGTGTCTCACCGATCATCATGGGAATACCATCAGCCTGATCGACAGCCACTTCAATCTCTTGTCGTTTGATCTGTATTTCCGGATGTCGTTCCCGGAACTCCACCAGTTTTTCCTGAACCTGCTGCCAGAGCTGCTCTCTGTGCTCGGGCGGGTATTCCTCACCCGGCCGATGCACTTCCAGCCAGATTTCACCTTCGGAAATACCGATTTTCACCGGCTCACGCACCACCTGCACCGGCGTGCCCTTCCGGACCTGGTAGACAAACCGGGAAATGTCCTCGTTATACATCCGGAAACAGCCATGGCTGACCGGCATGCCCACCCCAAAGCGCTTGTTGGTGCCGTGGATCAGATAGCCTTTCTCGCTCAGCACCAGGGCATGAGTGCCCAGCGGATTACCCGGTCCGGGTGGGATCATGCGCGGCAGATAATCACCGGAGGCCTCATATTCAGCGCGGATGGATGCCGGTGGATACCAGGCCGGGGATTCCAGTGGCATGGTCACTTCCGCGTCGGTCAGGGGGGAGGGGTTTTCCTCGGTTCCGACACCCACCGGATATACCTGCACCCCGTCTTCAGAGTAGTAGTAGAGACGGTATTCGGCCAGATTGATCACGATGCCTTCGCGGCGGGCGTCTGGCAGCACATACATGCGGGGCAGAGTGATGGTGGTGCCTTCGCCGGGCAGCCAGGGATCCACGCCCGGGTTTGCCTTGACCAGCTCGAGGTAGCCAAGGGCCAGATCATTGCCAATGCCGGCAAAGGTGTCTTCATACTCGGTGGTAAACAGCTCCAACTCTCCGGCCAGATCCCCTTGCGGCTTGAACGTGGGCACCCTGGGGGAGCGATCCTCTTCAGTCTGCTCCAGCTCGTTGCCGCCCGCCTGGGCATCACCCGGCTTGTCCTGGGCAAGGACCGGGGTGGCCAACAGGCAGCAAAGGATCAGGAAACCGTTTTTGAACTGCATACACTCTTTTCCGATTCGGTTCATCAGGGTCGGCAAGCCCGGCACTTCATCAGCCTTTGGCCCGCTCGTTACGCCGCCAGGGTGCTCCACACCGTGGCAATCGCCAACAGTACAAACAGGATACTGGCACTGATCCGGGCTGTTGCCAGGGGCAGGCGCTCCATCAGCCAGCGCCCGGCCAGAATAACCGGCACATTCGCAAGTAACATGCCCACCGTGGTACCAATGATAACCCAGAATGTCTCGCTATACTTCGCCGCCAGCACCACGGTCGCTACCTGGGTTTTATCGCCGATTTCAGCCAGGAAAAACATCACCGTGGTCGCCATGAACGCCCCCATGCCCAGAAAGCGGGATTCGGCACTGTCATCCTTGTCCGGAACCAGCAGCCACAGGGCGATGGCAACAAAACTGGCAGCAAGGATCCAGGGCAACCAGGCTTCCGGGAACCACCGGGCAACCCAGGCGCCCAGCCAGGCGGACAACGCATGGTTGAGAATGGTGGCAATCAGAATGCCAAGGATGATGGGGGTACGCCGGGCGTATCGAGCGACCAGAAATAATGACAGCAACTGGGTTTTATCGCCGATTTCGGCGATGGTGACCGCGAGGGTAGAGGCGAGAAAGGCATCCATTCAGAAATCCCTTAGGGCGGAGGTTAACAGACACGAGACCGCTCACCTTCCGCCCTTTGGAGGTGATCGGCCCCGGGTCTTGCCAGTTCCGCGCACCGGGCGCTGGAACATGATAGCCATGGAGATTGAGCCCCAAATATGTTGACTACCATTCGCCTGAATCATCAGGGCGACGGCTACTCCCCCGAAGGGACGCCAATCATAGGCAATTTGCCGGACAAGCTCAAGAGTGGAGCTCCGGCTGTCCCGCCCAAGTTATTTCTGTTTTTCGGCGTTTTCCATAATCTTGTGGAACACTTTCAGTGTGCATTCCACCTCTTTATCGGAAATACCTTCCAGCATTTCCTCACGCAGGGTCGCGGCACGCTGGGCCAGCTCGTCCATAAACGCACGGCCGGCCTTGGTCAGGTACAGGCGGCGGGCACGGCGATCATTCGGGCAGGGCCGGCGTTCAATCAGTTCCTGCTGTTCCAGGCTGTCCAGCAGCCGGACCAGGGTGGGGTTCTCGATGGCCATCAGGCTGGCCAGCTCCCGCTGGGTCAGGCCTTCGCCACCTTCCTGCAGATAAAACATCGTGCTCCAGCGGGCCTGGGTTACCCCCAGATCTTTCAGCCGCTCATCCAGCATTTTGCGCCAGCGACGGGTTACCCGGGCCACGGCAAAGGGAAACTGTTCTCTCATGTCTTCCACTCCTGATAACGTCGGCAGGGCAATGACACCTGCACCGCGGTAATCCTGCAACAAACATACTTTTATTGATATTCACCAATAGTATGCTAACCGGTGATCAAAAAACAGATACGCAACCGGAACCTTTCCCGATCCCATGAAAAATACTTGCGAAGTTTCTGCCTAACCCGTCTGGTACTGCTCTTCACGGGCAGCCTCGACCTCCGGCGACTCGTGAAAATCTTCGTTGCGAGGGTCCATCTCGGTCAAAACCACGGAGGCCTCCGGCATGGTGGGCACGAAATGCTCCTGCTCGGCCACCGGCACGTCCTCGGTATGGCTGATGCGGTAACTGGTGATGGCCGCCAGCACCAACAGGAAACCGGCATTGCCGTAGAACAGCCCTGCCGGCCCCAGCAGGCTGATCAGCTCGGCCATGACAATCGGGCCAATGACACTGCCAATACCATAGCTGAGCAAGAGGGTGGCGCTGGCCGAAACAATGCGGTTGCTGTCCATGCGATCGTTAGTGATGGCCACGGCCACCGGGTAGAGGGTCGCCGACAAACCGGTAAAAACACCCACCAGTATCGTCAGCAGCGCCAGCTGGTCAGCGCCAAACACCGCCACCCCAAGAGCCGCGGCCGCTGCAGTCACGGAAACCACGAACATCACCCGCCGGCGGTCAAAGTGGTCACACACCCGGCCCACCGGCCAGGCAAACAGCATGGCCGCGACGATGGCGCTGGCCATAAAGGTGGAAACCTTCGCCACATCCAGGCCCACCAGAGTGGCATAGACCGGTCCCAAGGCGTAAAAACCACCGATCATGACGCCACTGATCAGCGCCCCGGCCACCCCGGTAAACGATTCCCGCGCCAGCTTGAACACGGACATGCGCTCGGTTTCTTCAATCACGGGCGCTTCCATACGAGTCAATGCCAGCGGAATCAGTGCCAGGGTGAGCAGCACTGCGGCCAGGGAAAACGGCATGAAGTTGGCCGGATCCCCCACATTGACAATCAGCTGGCCACCGGCAGCGGACAGATAAAAGACAATCTGGTAAACCGCAAACAGTGAACCCCGGTTGGCGCTGGTGGCACGGCTGGAGAACCAGCTTTCAATCACCACCAGCACGCCGGCGATACTGAATCCGGACAACACCCGTAACACCGCCCAGAACACGGCGGACACTGCCATCGGGTAAAGCAGGGCCACGACCGCCGCCATGGCCGCAAACGCGGCAAACGCCCGAATATGACCCACCCGGCCAATGATCTTCTGGACATACAGTGTGCCCAGCACAAAGCCAATGGAATAACACACCAGCACCCAGCCAATCACGTCCGGCGACACTTCCTCAATGCTCAGGCGGATGCCCAGCAGCGTCATCAGAAAGGCATTACCACTGACCAGCAGTACGATGCTCAAAAGCAGGGCAGACAGGGACGCGACCATTCGGGTCATCGACAGCTCCAGTAATCTAAATGCCAGGTGGATAAGGGATACAGGAAAGAAGGGTGGTCACTCCATAACCATTGGCCGGCATTAAAGCAGCCAAACAGGTAGCCAGCTACTACGGATTTGCCGAAATGCCAAATGGTTCATGGCAGCGAATTTTACGCTATTTTACATTAACAGAGGGTCACACAAGTGATTCACGGGAGCGGTTACCATACTGCCACGCCATCCACCGGACACGAGCTGCCTGGCCATGAAAAAAACCGACTGGCCCATTCGTTGGGATCTGTTAATTCGCTATCAGCTGATTGAGACCATTGCCCTATGGGAAGGCCGGCTGACCACTAACCACATCTGCCACAGTTTCGGGATCGGGCGCCAGCAAGCTTCAAAGGACATCAACACCTACCTGCGCGAGCTGGCACCGGGCAATCTTGAGTATGACCGCCACCTCAAGGGCTATGTGCCCACCGAGCACTTTCAGCCGAAGGTTACACGGGGCACGGTCGACGAGTACCAGGAAGTGCTGGCACGCCATCATCAGTTGAGCGATACCCTGGCGGATCTGCACCTTGAGGTACCGGGTAACACGGTAGTGCCTGGCGTCTGCCGCCAGATACTCCCTCAGACCATGCGTTCGGTGGTCACCGCCATTCGTCAGCGTCGTCAGCTACTGGCTTCCTATGTCTCCCTGAGCCGGCCTGAAGCGGCGGAAACCGTCATCGAACCTCATACCCTGGTGTCTTGCGGCAACGAATGGCATGTGCGTGCCTGGTGTAACGCCAACCGTGAATACCGGGACTTTGCCCTCAGCCGGTTCCACACGGCTCCCCGGGTTCAGGTGCAAAAATCAAAACGCACCGCCGAACAGGACGAGGACTGGCAACGGACCGTCACCCTGGTGATTACCCCGGACCACCGCCTGGGCGAGGCCCAACAACAAGTCATCGCCCGGGATTTCGGTATGGACACGGGGCGCCTGGAAATCCGCACGCGGGCGGCCCTGGCCCCCTACGTGCTCAGACAGATGGGCATCAATCTGGAAAACAGCCATCCGGACCCACTGGTCCAGCAACTGGAGTTGGCCAATCCCGACCAGCTCGGTTTTGGCAGCCCCCGGGAAAGAGCGCTTAAAGCGGTGGCCGGGCTGAGCTAAACTGCCCGGGTGACTGACTGTTCCCGCTTCTGTAAACGCGTCCTCTTACCTGTACTGCTGTCGGCCTTGTGGCCGATGACGGCACAGGCGAATGACTGTGGTCAGCCGGCCACCGGTATCCATGAGGTGCAGGGCACCGTCGCCCGGTCACCGCTGGCGGGCGAAACGGTCACCGTTGAAGGCATTCTCACCAGGGATAGCCGCCATCAGGGCGGTTTTGACGGTTTCTATCTGCAGCAGGCCGACGGCGAAACCGACAGCAATCCCGACACGTCCGAAGCCCTGTTCGTCTACACCAGCCACAAGGCAGGCAGGCCCGGCCAACGTTTGCGAGTCACCGGCACCATCAAGGAATACCATGACCTGACCGAGATGGTGGCGTTAAAAACCATCCAGATCTGTGGCAAAGGCGAGATGCCAACTCCCATCGATGTCGCCCTGCCCTGGTCACAGCCGCCTGAATCGCTGGAAAACATGCGGGTTCGCTTTACCGCACCGCTAACCATCATTGACCACTATCAGTTGGCGACCTATGGCGAACTGACCCTGGCGGCCAATGACCAGATCACCGGTACCGAGCGGTTCCCGCCCGGAGAACAGGCAGTCGCTCACAGCCAGAACAACAAACATCACCGGGTCGTGCTCGATGATGGCCGAAAAGTCCGCAATCCCGAGCCCGTTCCCTGGCCAACCGGCGGGTTTGGTCCGGACAATACTCTGCGGGCGGGTGACCAGGTTGAACAGTTGGCCGGCATTCTGGACTACCGTTTTGGTCAATGGCGCCTGCAGGCAGTCAATGGCCCGCAATTCACCCGACGCACGCCCCGGCCTTCAGCCCCCGCGCCACCGGGTGAAGGCGTCATTCGGGTAATGGCCCTGAACCTGCAGAACTACTTCAATGGCGATGGCAAAAGCGGCGGCTTTCCCACAGACCGGGGCGCGAAAACCCTTGCCGGTTTCCGTGCGCAACAGCAGCGCATTGCCTCGCTGGTAAAAAAAAGCCAGCCGGACATACTGGCGGTGTCGGAACTGGAGAACGACGGCTACGGACCATACAGCGCCATCGCGGACCTGGCCGCCAGTCTGGGGCCCGCCTGGCGTTTCGTGAAAACGCCAGGGCAGGATGGCGGTGATGCCATTCGCACCGCCCTGCTGTACCGGAACGACCGGGTTGCGCCCCGGCAAGAGCCGGAACGCCTGACCACCGGGCTATTTGCCCACAGCAGCCGGCCGCCGGTCAGCCAACGCTTCTCCGCCCCGGGGCAGGGGCAAACCCTGCGGGTGGTGTCCGCGCACCTGAAATCGAAATCCTGCCGCAACGCCAGCGGCGCCAATCAGGATCGGCACGACGGCCAGGGCTGCTTCAATCAACGCCGTGTGCAGGAAGTCCGGGCCATTCTCCAATGGCTCAAGGCACTGCCCGATTCCGACCATCTGGCCGGCACCCTGGTCACCGGTGATCTGAACAGCTATGCCCGGGAGGCACCGGTCCGGCACTTTGAAAAAGCCGGTTACCGGAGCCTGGTGCACCGCATCCACCCCTGTAATGAAACCCGCTGCCGACATCACACCTACCGCTTCAGGGGCGAAAAGGGATCGCTGGATTACCTGCTTGCTTCAGAGAATCTGCAAAAGCTGGCCCTCACCGCCGGCAGCTGGAACGTCAATGCGGATGAAGCCCGTGCCCTGACCGATTATCCGGGACCAGGGAGAGCCGGGCCATGGCGGGCCTCGGACCACAACCCGGTGTTCACCGATCTGCAACTGGTCGACTAATCGATGCCGATAATCTTGTGCATCTGCAGGGTCAGCCGCCAGCGCGGGTGAGCCAGGCAATAGGCGGTGGCCTTGGCGGTATTGCTCTGGCGCACCGGATCGGTGGATTCGCCGTCTGGGGCGGAGGGGGACGCCATGGGCGAGAGGAAATAATGACGGGCACGGATATGCTCGAAACGTTCTGGCGGCGCCAGCGATTGCGGGTATACCAGCTTTAGCTCATCACACTCGGCAATGACCACCTCGGCATCCGCCTTTGGGCTGACACACAGCCAGTCGATCCCCGCCGGCGCGGGCAGGGTGCCGTTGGTTTCCACACCAATTTCGAAACCGGCCTCATGCAGTGCCTCAATCAACGGAGCGTCCAGCTGCAACAGGGGCTCACCACCGGTGCACACCACGTAGGGCTTTCCTTCCGCATGGGGCCAGAGTCCCCGAATGTGTTCCGCCAGCGCCCGGGCTGTCTCAAATTGCCCGCCGTTTTGACCATCGGTACCGACAAAATCCGTGTCACAAAAGGTACAGACGGCACTGGCGCGATCTTTCTCCCGGCCGGTCCAGAGGTTGCATTTGCTGAAGCGGCAGAAGACCGCAGCACGGCCCGCCTGCGCGCCTTCGCCCTGGAGTGTGTAAAACGCCTCTTTCACCCGGTACATCAGGCTTCTGCCTCGTAGTCGAGAGGGTCCCGGATGCCATGGGCGGCAAAGGCTTCCAGCCGCTCCACGCAGGAACCGCACCGGCCACAGGCCTGTTCACGGCCGTTATAGCAGGTCCAGGTCTGACGGTAGTCCAGGCCGAGCTTCAGACCCTCGGCCAGGATTTCACCCTTGTCGAGCTGCATGAACGGGGCCTCAATGGCCACGGGCTCATAGTTGGCCACCCGACACACCGCATCCATTTTCTCGACAAATTCCGGGCGGCAATCCGGATAGATGGCATGGTCACCGCCATGGGCGCCATACCAGACACTTTGCGCACCCACGGTTACGGCATAGCCGGTGGCCAGGGACAGCAAGATCATGTTGCGGTTGGGGACCACGGTCGATTTCATGTTGTCTTCGGCATAGTGCCCCTCGGGGATATCGATATCCGAGGTGAGGGAAGAACCCGACATCACCTCGCTCATGGCACGGATATCGATTACTTTGTGGGGAATGCCTTCGGCCTGGCACACCGCACGGGCCGCCTCCAGTTCGCGCACATGGCGCTGGCCGTAATTGAACGACAGCGCATGGACCTGATAACCACGGGCCCGGGCCAGGTGCAGCAGGGTGAAGGAATCCATGCCTCCGGAGTAGATCACAACCACAGTGTCAGTCATCGGTGTATCACCAGAATCGGAAAGAGTGTCATTAGCCTGTTACCTAATATGGGCACATTGTAACAGTACCATCCGGCATTGGGTTCGCGTCCGGCCGGTATCAGGGGTAAACTCGAGTCAAAACAACGAATGTACACGGATTGGCAAACCATGGACCCCAACCTCAGACCGGCGTTTATCGACTTCGAGGCCTCCAGCCTCAACCTGATCGAAAGTTACCCGATCGAGGTTGGCGTGTGTCTGCCGGACGGCGAACTGCACAGCTGGCTGGTTCGTCCGCACCCGCAGTGGAGCGACTGGTCAGAAAATGCCGAGGGCATTCATGGCATCTCCCGGCAGCGTCTGCAGGCAGAAGGTTTGCAGGCCGCCGACATCGCCCGTGAGCTAAACACCCTGCTGCCGGCGCAGATTTTCTGTGACGCCTGGACCTTCGACAGCTTCTGGCTGCACCGGCTGTTCCGCGCCGCCGGGGAAACGCCACAATTCCAGCTGGAATCCATCTCCGCCCTGCTGACCCCTGCCCAGGTACAACGATGGTCTCCCACCCGCAAACAGGTGATCCACGAACTGGGCTTGCCGGTACACCGGGCCGCCAACGATGCGCTGATTCTGCACCATACCTGGCACAGACTGATTGCTTCAGACGAAGCCACCATCGCATCAAGGTAAGCGGGGAAAGCTTGCCGTATGCCAAAAAAAACGCAGCCAAAAGGCTGCGTAGAAAAGGAGAGATCCATTCGGCACCGGTCGGCGCCGCGGATTGCACAACGTAAAAACACGTGACGGCGCGAATTATCCCCGGCCCGCCCCACACGGTCTGTACGGGTTTGCCGAAGGCGCCGGGCTATTGCAAAGCCCGCTATTGCCTATACACTGTCTCTGGAAACACACACCGAGAACCGTTATGACCCGAAAGATGCCAACACATTGCATTCACGCCACCGCCTGCCATCAGGGGCAGTCCGTGCGCGCCATGGTGAAAGACATCTAACGGCTTTCGGTCAGTCCCCGGGAGCCGTTGCAGCTTCCGGGGCAGCTTCTCCGCTAAACCCCGGTTGCCTGAGGCTCCGGGGTTTTCTGTTTTTGCAGCCGCAAAACCACAAGGAGAGGATCATGAGAAAACATCCGACATCACGCGCAGCTAACCAGCCGGTGAGCAACCGCCAGGGCCCGATCAAGCACCCTCAAAAGCTGCCGCTGCTGGATGCCATTTGCAAAAAGCTGAACCAACGCGTCAACATGGATGACGAGCAGCGGGTGCTTGGGCTGTATGAGCGAGGCTGGATCTTCAACGGCGTGCTGGCCAACATGAGCGACGCCGAAGCCCGCTACGTTCGTGCCCTGGCCAACCGTTACGGTTCCTGGATTGCCCGTCAGGTGGCCTGAACCACGCAATCACGCCCGCGCTTTTTGGCTTCGTACATGGCCCGGTCCGCCGCAGCACACAACTCTGCGGTCGTCTGGCCATGGTCCGGGTAGACCGCCACCCCAACACTGATGGTTATCCGCACCTCGTGGCCGGGGGCCACCATGATCGGCAGCCCATGAACCCGGCTACGCAGGCGTTCGGCGGTTTCTCCCGCTTCCTGCAGACCCATTTCCGGTAACACCACCACCAGCTCTTCACCACCAAACCGGGCTACCGAATCAACACTGCGCACACTGCTCTGAAGCAAGCGGCTGACACTGCACAGTACGTTGTCACCGGCCGCATGGCCCCAGGTGTCGTTCACTTCCTTGAAATGGTCGAAATCAACCCAGAGCAGGGCCATGGAGTGTCGATAACGAGCGCAACGGGCCAGTTCCTCTTCCAGTACCCGACCGAATTCCCGGCGATTGAGCAGCCCGGTCAGCGGGTCGGTGGTGGCCATTGCCTCCAGCTCTCTTTCCAGCGCCTTGCGGTCGGAAATATCCAGCATGATCCCTTCAAGTACGGTTCGCCCATTGGCCACTTCGACACTGCAACCACGCTCCCACACACAGATTTTCCGGCCATCCTTGCGGGTAATAACGTATTCCACGGAAAACGACTCTCCCCGGCTCACCGCCCGGGCCACCTCTTCCGCCACCCGGCCGGCATCGTCCGGATCAATCAGGTCAGAAAAGGACAAGGTGTGGTTGTTGATCAGCTCTTCGGGAGTATAGCCGGTGAGCCTCTGGCAGCCTCCCGAGACAAACAGCATAGTCCAGTCCTTATCGTACAGACACCGGTAAGCCATGCCCGGCAGGTTATCCATGAGCACCGTCAACTGGTGCTCGCGCTGGCGCAAGGCCTGGCGCTGGTGGTGCTGTAGGTTGAGCAGAAGCCGGTCTTTGGTGAGTTGACGATATAGCACCATGAACAGCACCAGCCCGGTCACCAGCACGAACAGGTAGCCTTTCCAGGTCTGAGCACGGGAGAACATTTCCGGGTCCGGAAACCAGAGTTCGGCAACCCGGTCCGAAAACGTAATCCACAGCAGCCCGACAATCAGATAGATCGATACGGCCCAGGAGGTCCGGACAATCGGACTGCGGCCTTTTCCCATCTGTACCGGTATCGGGTCATCCAGCCAGTTTGGCGTCATCAAGTCATCCATTGTTCGGTGAGGCGAGTCCACACCTTCAAGGTAGCCACTGGCGCGGTTTCAGTCGAGCCCCTTATGGTATCGAGCGTGTTACTGTAGGTACGACAGTGCTTTAATCACGGATTCATCCTGATCACCAATCAATAGGGAACACTCATGGAGCACGCCGGCATCCTCATCCTGATGGGCGCGACCCTGCTGCTGGCGCTGGGCGCGCATGCCCTGGGAAGGGTTGTACACGTGCCCAGGGTCACCTTGCTGTTGTTACTCGGCGCCCTGGCGGGACCGGAACTCTTCGATTTACTGCCGGAAGACGCCAGCGAGAACTTCAGCCTGATCACTCAGTTGACCCTGGCCATGGTGGGTTTTCTGCTGGGTGAACGGATGTCGGCCAAAGGCCTGAAGGAAGGCAAGGAAGCGCTCATTGTCAGCCTGGTGGTCACCCTTATGACCGCCACGGTGGTGGTTCTGGCGATATGGGCAGTAACCGGCAACCTGCCCGCCGCCCTGCTGCTTGGAGGCATTTCGACCGCAACCGCACCGGCTGCCACCCTGGATGTTATGCGAGAGGCCGGCGCCCGGGGACCGCTGACCCGGCTGGTGTTCCAGGTGGTGGCCATTGACGACGCCTGGGGCGCCATGTTGTTCAGTGTGCTGCTGGTGGCGGCCGGGCTGCTGATTGGCAACGGGGATTTTGATGGTCCGTCAGCCATGCTGCACGGAGTCATGGAAGTGGCCGGCTCTCTGGTCCTGGGCATTGTACTGGGGCTGCCCATGGCCTGGCTGACCGGTCGCATCCGGCCAGGCGAACCCATGCTGCTGGAATCCGCGGGCTTTGTTCTTGTGGCGGCCGGGCTGGCCAGCTGGCTGGGTCTTTCCTACCTGCTCACCTGCATGACACTGGGCATCGTGGTGGCCAACCGGGCACGGCATCACGTTCGCCCGTTCCGTTCCATCGAGGGCATTTCCGAGCCGTTTCTGGCCATGTTCTTTTTCATGGCCGGCTACCAGATGCACTGGGCGGCCCTACCGGCGCTGGGGGCGCTCGGCCTCGCCTACATCGGGGCACGCATTCTCGGCCGCATGGCCGGTGGCTGGCTGGGTGGCCTGCTGGCCGGCTCCAGTCCGCAGACCCGCAACCGCATTGGCGCCTGCCTGATGCCGCAGGCAGGGGTCGCACTGGGCCTGGCGCTGGTGGCCACGGAGCGGCTGCCAAGTCTGGACTACATCCTGCCGCTGGTGATCGGTGCCACGGTGGTCTTCGAGCTGATCGGGCCCACCCTGACACTGGCACAACTGCAAAAAGCCGGGGAGACCGGCAAGGGCTATCAGCCGGAGGAAGACGATGAGCCCTGACAACAAAAAACCCGGAGGCCCTGTCAGGCTCTCCGGGTTTTCCGGTTGGCGCCCGAAGGCGCCGATCCCTGGTTTAACGTAGCGGCTTACTTGGCCGCTTCGGCAAACTCGGTCAGGATCTTGTTCAGGGTTTCGCTCGGCTGCATCACCGCGCACACCTTGTCGGCCGGTGCGTGGTAGTAGCCACCGATGTCCGCCGGCTTGCCCTGGATCACGGTCAGCTCTTCCAGGATCTTGTCCTTGGCCGCTTCCAGTTTCTCGGCAAACTTGGCTGCGAAGGCTTTCAGGTCCTGATCGTCGTTCTGCTCGGCCAGTGCGGCCGCCCAGTGACGGGCCAGGTGGAAATGAGAGCCACGGTTATCCAGCTCACCGGCCTTGCGGGACGGAGACTCGTTGTTCTCCAGCAGCTGACCCACCGCGGTGTCCAGGGTCTGGCCCAGCAGGCGGGCGCGGGCGTTGTCGTGCTTCTCGCCCAGCTCTTCCAGAGATACAGCCACGGCCAGGAACTCACCCAGTGAATCCCAGCGCAGGTGGTTTTCTTTCACCAGTTGCTGCACGTGCTTGGGCGCGGACCCACCGGCACCGGTCTCATACAGGCCACCGCCGTTGAGCAGCGGCACGATGGACAGCATCTTGGCACTGGTGCCCAGTTCCAGGATCGGGAACAGGTCAGTCAGGTAGTCACGCAGGACGTTACCGGTCACCGAGATGGTGTCTTCGCCGCGGATCATGCGCTCCATGGTGTAGTTGATGGCGTCAACCGGCGCCATGATCTGGATGTCCAGACCGTCGGTGTCGTGCTCTTTCAGGTAGGTTTCCACCTTCTTGATCAGCTCGGCATCGTGGGCACGGTTGCTGTCCAGCCAGAAGATGGCCGGCATGCCACTGGCGCGTGAACGGTTAACGGCCAGCTTCACCCAGTCGCGGATCGGAACGTCCTTGGTCTGGCAGGCGCGCCAGATATCGCCTTCCTCAACTTGGTGCTCCATCAGAACCTTGTCGTCGGCGATAACGCGAACGGTACCGGCTTCCTTCATGATGAAGGTCTTGTCGTGGGAGCCGTATTCTTCAGCTTTCTGCGCCATCAGGCCAACGTTGGGTACGGTACCCATGGTGGTCGGGTCAAACGCACCGTGCTTCTTACAGAAGTTGATGGTTTCCTGGTAGATGGTGGCGTAGGAACGGTCCGGCAGAACGGCCTTGGTATCACGCATGCCACCTTCGCTGTCCCACATCTTGCCGGAGCTGCGGATCATCGCCGGCATGGAGGCGTCGACAATCACGTCGCTCGGTACGTGCAGGTTGGTGATGCCGTTGTCGGAATCCACCATGGCGATTTCCGGACGTTCTTCGTAGATCTTCGCCAGGTCCTGCTTGATTTCGTTCTGCTTGTCTTCCGGCAGCTGCTGGATTTTCTCTTCCACGGAAGACACGCCGTTGTTGGCGGTCACGCCCAGCTCTTCAAACAGGTCGCCGTATTTTTCGAACAGCTCTTTATAGAAGCTCTTCACCGCGTAACCGAAGATCACCGGGTCGGAGACCTTCATCATGGTGGCCTTCAGGTGCAGGGAGAACATGATGTCGTTCTTCTTGCAGTCTTCGATCTGCTCGTCGAAGAACTTGAGCAGGGCTTTCTTGCTCATGAAGGTGCTGTCCAGAACTTCGCCGGCCAGCAGCGGCAGCTCGGACTTCAGAACGGTTTTCTCGCCCTTGGCGTTTTCGAAAACGATTTGCGCGGTGGTGTCGTTTTCCAGGGTGACAGACTGCTCTGCGGAGTAGAAATCGCCGTCGTTCATGTGCGCCACGTGGGTCTTGGAATCGGCGCTCCACTCACCCATGGAGTGCGGATGCTTGCGGGCGTAGGCTTTAACCGCGGCCGGGGCGCGACGGTCGGAGTTGCCTTCACGCAGAACCGGGTTTACGGCACTGCCCAGCACTTTGGCGTAACGGGCCTTGACGTCTTTTTCTTCGTCGGTCTTCGGCTCTTCAGTGTACGCGGGTACTTTGTAACCCTGGGCATTCAGTTCCTTGATCGCGGCGTTCAGCTGGGGAACAGAAGCACTGATGTTCGGCAGCTTGATGATGTTGGCGTTCGGGTCTTTGGTGAATTCACCCAGTTCTGCCAGAGCGTCCGGTACCCGCTGGTCTTCCTCGAGGTAGTCCGGGAAGTTCGCCAGAATACGTGCCGCCAGGGAGATGTCGCTGGTTTCAAAATTAATGCCGGCCGGCTTGGCGAAGGTTTCCAGGATGGGAAGCAGGGAACGGGTCGCGAGGGCAGGTGCCTCGTCCGTCAGTGTGTAGACAATTTTGGCTTTGGAGTCTGTCATTTTCGTCCTCAGGCTAATGGGTGGATTCGGGACGGTCATCGCCGGGCCTTCCGCCTTTTGGGCACTGCGGCCTGGGCAATGACTGAATTCGAAACTTTTGATAGGCCTACTAAGATACCATTTTTTAGTAAGTTTTGGTTACGATCTTAGTATAAGAACGGATTAATCTGCCTGATTTTCCGTTACAGGACGGTTAAATGACGGGATTTTACGAAACTTTCTTTCATTTAGCTTGCTGGCTAACTCAGAAGTGGGCGCAGCACGGGGAGGGCCTTCCAAAACACGCTTAAACCCATCCATGGGGCGCTCAAGCTCCGCCATCCCTGGCTCCGCATGGTTTTGGAAGGCCCTCCCCCGTACTGCCTCGCCAACTACGTGCAAATCTGGGCTTTTACACAACTCGCGTATTTGAATGATTGGCAGATTGTCGACAATTTCCGCGTTCTGGTTGCGAGAAGCTGAACCTGCCCCACTTTTAAATTGAAAGCATCGTGGTCCGGGAGTGCGCACTCATTCCGACAACAATCCGATCTCCGTCAGTTTATCCCGGATACGGTCCAGCGCTTCCGGGTTGCCCAGGGCATCACGGTTATCCGCTTTGCTGGAGCCGTTAATCAGGCGCGCCACGGCCAGTTCCACTTTTTTGCCGCTACGGGTGTAGGGAATGTCCGGCACTTCGATGATGTGTTTGGGCACGTGCCGTGGGCTGGCACCCTGTCGGATCCGCTGGCGCAATTGTTGCGCCAGGTCATCGGTCAGGGTCTGGCCGTCGGCGGGCACCACCAGCAAGACCACTTCCACATCACCGTCGATCTGGCGCCCCACCACCAGGCTGTCTTTCACCTCCGCCACGGTTTCCACCTGGCGGTAGATTTCGGCGGTGCCAATGCGCACACCGCCGGGGTTCAGGGTGGCGTCGGAGCGGCCGTGGATAATGGCGCCGCCGTGTTCGGTAAATTCGATGAAATCACCGTGTGCCCATACACCGGGGAAGGTACTGAAGTAGGCCTCGCGGTAACGTTCACCGTCCGGGTCGTTCCAGAAGCGCACAGGCATGGAGGGCAACGGCTGACGGCAGACCAGTTCGCCGCGGCCCCGGGCCAATGGCTGGCCATCTTCGCTGTACGCCTGTACATCGACGCCCAGCAAACGGCACTGGATTTCGCCCCGGCGCACCGGCAACAGGGGTGTACAGCCGACGAAGCAGCCGCAGATGTCGGTGCCACCGGCGATCGATCCGAGCAGAACCTGCGGGGCACCGTCCCCGTATATCCAGTCGTAGTCTTCGGGCAACAAGGGCGAGCCGGTGGAGAACACCACCCGCAGGTGGCTCTGGTCGAGACTTCGGGCCGGTCGCAGGTCGGCTTTCCGGCAGCCGGCGATGAATCGGGCACTGGTGCCGAAATGAGTGACTTTTTCGGCGGCGACCGTGTCCCACAGGAAGTTGAGGTCCGGGTAGCCGGGCGAGCCATCCACAGTGATCACGGCGGCGCCGGTCATCAGCGCCGAGGCCTGCCAGTTCCACATCATCCAGCCGCAGGTGGTGAAGTAAAGGAAACGGTCCCGCGGGCCGACATCACCGTGCAACATCAGTTCCTTGGCGTGGTTGACCAGCAATCCGGCCGTACCATGCACGATGCACTTGGGTTTGCCGGTGGTACCGGAGGAGTAGAGGATATAAACGGGGTGGTCCGGGCCCACGGGCGTGAATGAGGGCGGTGTACCGGCGCCGAAGGCCAGGGCATCGTCCCAGGTGGTTACCCGATCACCACTGACCGGCGGCTCATCCGGCAACTGGGCGATGCTGACCACGGTTTTCAGGGATGGCAGCTGGCGCACCAGGCCGGCAAACTCCTCCTGTCGGGCAAAGGTCTTGCCCCCATAACCGTAGCCATTCACCACGATCAGTGCGGCCGGTTCGATCTGGCCAAAGCGGTCATTGATGGCACCGATACCGAAATCCGGCGAGGCGGAGCTCCACACGGCCCCCAGGCTGGTGGTCGCCAGCATGGCCACCAGTGCTTCATAACCGTTGGTGACCACACCAGCCACACGGTCACCCTGTTGCACACCCCGGCTGCGCAGGAAAGCTTCCAGCGCACCGGTATCGGCTTTCAGTTCGGCGTAGGTCTTGCGCAACACTGGCCGGGTTTCGCAATAGGCCACCACGGCTTCGCTGTTGGCCTGGTCGCCCTCCGCCGGGGTTAACAGGTTGGCGGCGAAGTTCAGACGCATGCCGGGGAACCACTGCGCTCCCGGCATGGATCGGTTGCCAAGCACCGTTTCGGCGGGTGTGTCACAGGTCAGCCCACAGTAATCCCAGACACTCTGCCAGAACGTTTCCAGTTGGTTGACCGACCAACGATGCAGCGCATGGTAATCCTCGAAAGGGCCGTGGCCCTGTTTCTCCAGCCAGCTCTTGAAGCCCGCCATACGGCTACGCTCGAGCGCCTGATCGGTGGGCTCCCAGACAACCGTTGTTTGTTGTTTTTCGCTCATCTGATTCTCCGGTGTATTCAAGATTTCAGCCCAGGCTGATAAACGGCAGCAGGCTTAATGCAGCAATGGCCGCAACAGCCAGCACTGCGGCCAATACCGAGACCGGCCGTTGCCGAAAGTGGTACCAGAAACCCGTTTCGCCACGCAGACTACGGGCGGCAAACGCTTCCTGCTGGCGAGCCTGACGCTCGCTCTGGTAGTGCTCGAGCAGGGCCTGGGCCCGCTCCGCCTCGTCGTCATCGTGCACCCAGAAACCGCCCATGCTGATACCCCAGCGGCTGGGCGGGGTTTCGTAGTAACGGACCTTGTGGGCCTCGAACAGATCCCGGATCTCATCGGCTTCGTCATCGGGCACGTGCCGCAAGTTCATCAGGTGGTGGGGCATGGCGGTTCCCGGCTGGCTTCAGTGGCATTGTTGGCTATATGCTAACAGCATACACCAGCTGCCCCATTGTTCAGGATTCTGCATGACCGATAAGCCCCTTCGTCTGCTGCTGGCCTTTGACGACCGATTCCAGCGCGACAGGGACCAGCCCGCCACCTTCCTGCACCGGCGCGATCGCCGTTTCGCTCTCGATTGCCAGCAACAGGGCCGCTCCCCGGGTATCCGTGCTTGGCTGGCGCACCTTGACAGGCTGTCGGGGGCCGGTGCTGATCGCAGCCAAACACCAGGCTCGCGTTACCTGCAACGCTGGCGCGCCCTCGGCGCCGGTTTCATCGCCGGTGGCAGTCTATTGGGTGTTGCCGCCATGCTCGGCCTGTTGCTTTACGAAGGCGGCCAGCGCATCAACGTGACGGTATTTCTGGCCTTTGTGATGCTGCAATTACTGCTGGCAGTGGTCACCACCGTGCAGGCAGCCGCCGGCTGGCAACCCTGGCACTGGCTGACACGCCATTGGCAAACCACCGAAAAAAGTCCTGTCCGTACCGCCCTGCAGCCACCAATGGCTGCACGGGCAGCACAGGCCGGAGGCCTGGCCTTTGCCACCAGCGGACTGATAACACTGCTGATCATGGTGGTGATCCAGGATCTGGCCTTTGGCTGGAGCACCACACTGGATACCGCCAGCACCAGTTACCACCGCCTGGTGAGCTCGATTGCGGCGCCCTGGGCCTGGTTGTGGCCGGCGGCGGTACCGTCCCTGGAACTGGTGGAAGCCACCCGCTTCTTCCGGGCCGCGCCCGATGCAGCCACCACATCACCACCACAGTGGGGCCAGTGGTGGCCGTTTCTGACCATGACCTGGCTGACCTGGACATGGCTGCCCCGGCTGGCACTGTTGCTGGCCACGCACTTTTTTCTTCAACACAGGGCCCGGCGGTTACTGGCAAGGCACCCGGGGCTGACCACCTTGCACTACCGGATGGAAACCCCGGTCATTGAAACGGGCAATCAACACAGTGATGCGGACGATCTACCAGACACCCGAACCCGCAGTGAGCTGGCCAGCCTCCCGGTGACGCCGGTCTGTATTGCCTGGGCCGGAGCCGGCAGGGATGGGCTCCCGGAGGAGCTGGTGCCGACCAGTTCCCGGCCGCTTTCCGTCGGTGGCAATGCCCGCCTGGAAGACGACGATGCCGTTCTGCAGGCCACCCGCCAGCAACTGCAGCAACAAAGCCGGCCGCAGGTACTGCTATTAACCCGCAGCTGGCAGCCGCCCACCGGTGAGTTAAGCGATTTTCTCGAACAGGCCCGGCAGCACTGGCCAGCCGGCACCCGGGTCACACTGGTGCCACTGGCTGCCGACCCCGGCCTGCCTCCGGCGGACCATCTGCTGCAGCCATGGTTGCGCTTTGCCGGGCGCCTGTCCGGTTTTGCCTCGGTGGCGACGGTGGGCAGCACCCGGGAGGCCAACCATGAGTAACCCGTCTCCGGTGTTTGCCGTGGTGGGTCATCCGAACAAAGGTAAATCCAGTATCGTGGCCACCCTGTCGCAAAACGACGCCATCGCCATTGCCCTGGAACCCGGCACCACCCGCCAGCAACAACGCTACCCGATGACCGTGGACCAGCAGTTGCTGTATACCCTGGTGGACACCCCGGGCTTCCAGCGCCCGCGCCGGGTGCTGCAATGGCTGGAAGCCCATAGCGTGTCGGCCTCGGACCGGCCGGAAACCGTGCGCGCCTTCGTACGCGAGCATGAGGGCGACACCCGTTTTGTTGACGAGTGCGAATTGCTCAAGCCGATTATCGAAGGCGCCGGTATCATCTACGTGGTGGACGGCTCAGTGCCTTACAGCGCCGAGCACGAAGCGGAAATGACCATTCTGCGCTGGACCGGCCGGCCCAGCCTGGCGCTGATCAACAGCATCGGTGATGACGACTACAGCGACACCTGGCAGGCAGCGCTTGGCCAGTTCTTCCAGGTTGTGCGCAAGTTCGACGCCGTTCGTGCTCCTTTTGCGCAGCATCTCAGCCTGTTGAAAGCCTTTGGCCAGCTCGAACCCGCCTGGGAGCAACCCTTGCAGCAGGCCGTCGAACACCTGGCAAGCCAGCGTGAGCATCGCCAGCACCAGGCCGCCGCCCTGATCGCGGAGGCCCTGATTGCCATGATGCGCTTTCAGGAAACCCGCACACTGCCAGACCAACAGGCAACCACCGATCCGCAAGCCCTGGAAAACAATCTGCGCGAGCGCTGGTACCAACACCAGCGGCAGCGGGAGCAAACGCTGCGAGCCAATATCGAAACGCTGTATCAGCACCAGCATATCCAGCGCCAGGAAGCCGAGCTTGAATGGCACAGCGAGCACGACCTGTTTTCCGAAAGCACCCGCCAGGCCTGGGGCGTCAGCAAGGGGTACCTGGCCACCGCCGGCTTCGGGGCCGGGGCGGTAAGCGGCGCCGGCATTGATGCGCTCACCTTCGGCTCGTCCATGGGCGCCGGTGCGTTGCTCGGCGGATTGGCCGGCGCGGTGGGCAGCTACCTGTATGGCGACCGCCTGACCCTGCCAACGCTGAAAATCGGCCCACTGAAAAATGGCCTGAAAACCGCCCGCTTCGGCCCGGTTCAGGACCCCCAGTTCGGCTACGTGGTGCTTGGCCGGGCGGTGGACCACTGGTGGCATATTGCCATGCGCAACCACGCCGGACGCGAGTTGCTCGAGCTGGAACCCACCGACCAGCACTGGCTGGAAGGGCTGGATAAAAGCCATCGCCGCAGCATCCAGCGAACCCTGGACAAGTGCCGGAAACAGCGCCAGCCCGATCAGCGGCAACGGCAGGATTTGATAATCGCCATCGAACAGGCTATGAAGGTTTACGAACAGTGGCGGTTGAATCATACCGCAAGCTAATGTTTATACTGTAAGGCTGTTCCATCACCAAACGAGGAATGCGCATGAAAATTGTACGAGTGCAAGACATTATCGGTACTGAACGCGAAGTCAGTGCCCAGCAATGGACCAGCCGCCGCTTGCTGCTGAAAAAAGATGGCATGGGTTTCTCCTTCCACGAAACCATTATCAAGGCCGGCTCTGAGCACACCTTCTGGTACAAGCACCATCTCGAAGCGGTTTACTGTGTTGGCGGCAATGGTCGGATCAAAGACCTGGCCACTGGCGAAGTTCACGAAATCACCGACGGCACCCTGTACGCTCTCGACAATCACGATCGCCACACCCTGTACGGCGGCACCGAGGACATGCGCCTGATCTGCGCCTTCAACCCGCCGGTCACCGGCCAGGAAGTGCACGACGAAGACGGCGCCTACCTGCCGGACACCAGCGAAGACTGATTCGCGCCCGTGGCAATTCCCTCTGCCGCGACCGCACCGCCACCGCCAGCCAGACTGCTGCCGGTGGCGGTGTTGCTTTGGCTGGCCGGTGTTTACCTGAGAATCCCCGTGCTGGTGGCGCCGCCCCTGGCACCCTTCATTGGCGATGAACTGGCACTGAGTCAGACGCTGACCGGTGCACTGACCACGCTCCCCATCCTGATGCTGGCCATCGGCGCCATGCCCGGCTCCCTCGCTATTTCCCGCATCGGCCCACGCAATACCCTGGCGCTGGCCATGCTGATCATGGTGATTGGCTCCGCCGGCCGTGGTCTGGTGCCGGACACCTCTACCCTGATGCTTGCCAGCGCCGTCATGGGCCTGGGCGTGGCGATGATGCAACCGGCCCTGCCGGCACTACTCCCGCGCTGGCTGGAACCCCACCATCTGGCCATCGGCTCGGCCATCTATATGAATGGCATGCTGATGGGTGAATTCATTGGCGCCGGCATAACCCTGCCAGTACTCATGCCATTACTGGACAACAGCTGGCGTGCCACCCTGCTGGCCTGGTCGCTGCCGGCGCTGTTGGTTGCCGCCGCCCTGTTTCTGCCCAAACGGGACCTGGCCCGGCCGGTACGCAAAGCCGCCTGGCTGCCGGACTGGAAAAACCCGCTCACCGTCCGCCTGGGACTGCTGCTGGGCCTGTCTGGCTCCATGTTCTTCGGCCTTAACGCCTACATGGGCAACCTGCTGGAACAGCAGGGCCGTATCGGCATGCTGTCCGAAGCCCTGTTCTGGTACAACATCGCCCAGGTCTTCGCCTCCCTGGTCATGCTGAAAACCGCCCGGCTCTGGGTCGGGCGCCGAACCCTGATCGTCATCATGGCGGTACTCAGCATCCTGGGCACCGCCGGCACCGTGGTACTGGAAGGCTGGTGGTTCATCGCCAGCGCCACCCTGATGAGCTTCGTTGCCGGCATCCTGCTAATACTGCTGGTGGCCCTGCCACCGCTGCTGGTCAACTCCGCCGAAACCGGTCGCCTGTCCGCCGGCACCTTCCTGGTGGGCTACACCATGGCCTTCTCCGTGCCCATGGCCGGCGGGGTACTGGCCGACTGGACCGGCGACCCGCGCCACGCTGTCATGGTCATGATCGCCTACAGCCTGCTGGTGTTGCCCCTGGCATTCACCCTCAACCTGAAACGAAAAAAGGACCAGCCCGAAAGCTGATCCTTACCGATAAAGGCCTGCACCCAAGCCGGAAGGCCGGGGCAGGGAGTGCTTCCCCGCAGGGAATCATTGTCTGAGCAAAGCGAGTTGTTGATTCCCGGAGGGGAAGCACTCCCTGCTCAGGCCCGGCCCCAAGCCTGATCAAACTCCACAGTTAAAGGTAATAATCCTTCAACGGAGGAAACCCGTTAAACTCGATGGCGCTGTAAGTGGTGGTATAAGCCCCGGTCGACAACCAGTACATCCGGTCACCAATCGCCAGATTCAAAGGCAACGGGTATTTATGGTGCTCGTACATGATGTCGGCACTGTCACAAGTCGGCCCGGCAATCACGCAGTCTTCGCCCTCGCCGGTTTTCTCCGTCCAGATCGGAAACTTGATGGACTCATCCAGCGTCTCAATCAGACCGGAAAACTTGCCAACATCGGTGTACACCCAGCGATGCAACGCGGTACGGGATTTACGGGCAATCAACACCACCTCACTGACCAGCACCCCGGCATTGGAAATCAGTGACCGGCCCGGTTCAATGATGATCTCCGGCAAATCGTCGCCAAAATCCTCGTGCAGAAAACGTGCGATTTCCTCGGCGTATACACCCAGCTCATTGGTCCGGCTGATGTAATTGGCCGGAAAGCCACCGCCCATGTTGATCATCTTCAGCTCGATACCATCTTCTTCCTTCAGGCGCTCGAAGATCACCTTCACCTTGCTCAGAGCCGCATCCCAGGCACCGATTTCCCGCTGCTGGGAGCCCACATGGAAGGACACACCATAAGGCACCAGCCCCAGGTCACGGGCCAGGATCAGCAGGTCCATGGCCATATCGGTCTGGCAGCCAAACTTGCGCGAGAGAGGCCAGTCTGCGGTCAGTGTGCCTTCGGTCAGGATGCGGACATACACCTTCGAGCCCGGGGCAGCCTTGGCAATGTTGCGCAGGTCGGCCTCGGAATCGGTGGCATACAGGCGCACACCCTTCTCGTAGAAGGTGCGGATATCCTTCGCCTTCTTGATGGTGTTGCCGTAGCTGATGCGGTCACCGGTTACCCCCAGAGCCATCACCTTGTCCAACTCATACACCGAGGCAATATCGAAATTGGCGCCCTTGTCCCGCAGCAGTGTCAGAATCTGCGTGGCCGGGTTAGCCTTCACCGCATAGTAAACCTTGGCATAGGGAAAACCTTCCACCAGCTCGTTGTACTGACGATCGATGATATTGGTATCAATCACCACAAACGGGGTTTCCTTGGTGTCGGCAAAATCCTTGATGCGTTTGAAGGTCTCGGCACTGTAGTAGTCGGCAATCTCGGCGTTGGGGGTCTGGTTCATCGGTGGTGTTTCCCTCCACGGGGCAAACAGGCATAAAAAAAGGCACCACAGCAAGGCTGAGGTACCCATCGGATTTCGCGATCATCGGGCTTTTTTCCCAACTCGACAAATGCGCAGTTATACCGATAAACCCATGCGCCGGGAGGCCCTGTACGTCAGACCGCCACCGGCCAGAGTGGACCCGGATCACTCGGGCCATTCGGGCCCTGTGGCTGGCTCTGGCGTTGCAGGTATTCCAGAATGGCTTCTTTCAGATCCGCTCCCCGTGCCAGCCCCTGATTGCCAAACAGGCGATTGAATTCCAGCACGTAGGGATAGCCTTCCACCATCGCAATATCAAAGCCGGCATGGTCGACCCCAAGCTCCCGCGCCAGGCGCATTGCCAGCTCTGTGGCGGCCGCCGGCACCGCATCGGCAACAACCCGGCCGCCTTTGGCCACATTGTTGTAAAACCCCTGCTCGGCCTGGGTTCGCCAGTAGGCGGTTAAAACCCGGTCACCCACCACAACCACCCGCACATCCCGGTCAATAGGCAGATATTCCTGGGCATAGAGGACACTGGTGCGCTCGCAATAGGCCTGCCAGTCAGCCCGGTTTTCAATCAGCCAGACCCCTTCGCCCATGCTGGCTTTGGGCAGTTTGGCGACAAACGGCAGGCTCATCCCATCCCAGATCATGTCCCGCTCCTGCGGGCCATTGGCTTCGATCCGGGTCCAGGGCGTGTGTTCCGGTACTACGGCCTGGAAGGCCCGGGTCATCTCCACCTTGTCGTGACCAATCCGGTAACTGGCAACACTCGGAAACACCCGGCATTTCAGGCCATGGACCAGCGCATTGAGCTGCCAGTACTCGGGAAACAGTACCCAGTCCGCCTCCTGCAACACGGCTTTATGGCGCAGGAAATGTTCGGGCTTGAGTACTGTCGTGTCGGGAAAGCCCAGGGTTCGAAAGACATCGAAGGATACAAACTGCATGGTCACCGCCGCACGGTGTGGAACTTGGCGGCATTTTATCCGGCTTACGGTGGCTGACAAGCTTTATTTCATCACCTGAAATTGATCAATCTCATGGTTCAAAAACACAATAACGATAATAATTCGCATTACATTGCAACTGAAAGAGGAACCACCATGCAGACATTTCTGAAACCTGTCGCTCTTGCCTCAGCCCTGCTCTTCACTGCGCCCGTCATCGCCGATGATGACTATGGCCATTTCAAGGGCAAACCGTCCGAGACCCTGGAAGAGGCCGTTGCCAACTTTTCTGAATACAACACCAAACTGGAAAAGGTACTGGCAGGCGACCTGACACCCGAAGCCATGAACGAAATCCATGAGCTGACCTACACCATCGAAAATGCGCTGGCCAGGATCAACGAAGAGTTTGACGGTCTGGCCGTCACCCTTGAGGAAATCCACCTGTCTTCCGAGCGCATGGAAACCGATCAGGTTCAGGAATACGGTGAGCAGTACCTCGATACCAGCCGCAAGGTGATCGAGTAACCCGCTCCCGGACACACGCAGCTGGTCGCCATTTTCCGCTGCGGTAATATTGCTGCTAACCTCAGGGTGAACCCATCACCCCGTTAGCAGCAATGCCCCATTTTCCTTCCAGCGCACAAGTCCTGCTCGACCAACTCAAGCAGGACACCACCTCCGGTGCCACACAGCTGGCTTTGGCCACCCTGCGCAATCTTCAGACCTGGACTGATGAGCACCATCCGTCTGCCGGGGAAACGGCTGTTGTTCTAACGGCGCTGGCGGAAGCCCGACCGAGCATGGTGGTGATTGGTAACGCCCTGGAGAGCGTCCGGAGCCGGCTGAAATCAAACCACAATAATGCCGGGCCGATCATCTCAGAACAGATCCAGCTTCTTGAAAACGCCAGTCAGGACATGGCTCGCCATGCCCGCTCCCGGATACCGGAGGGCGCCACGGTCATGACCCACAGCGCCAGTTCGGCGGTACTGGCGCTGTTCGAGGACATGGTGCGGGCAAACCACCGGTTTTCGGTGATCTGCACCCAGAGCAGTCCGGGCATGGAGGGGTACACAGTCGCCCGGAGACTGGATACCCGGCGAGTGCCGGTTACCTTGATCACCGATGCCCAAATGGGGCTGTTCGTGCCGCAATCGGATGTGATCGTGACCGGCTGTGACTGCTGGCTGTCAGACCATTATTTCGTCAATAAGAGCGGCACCCTGCTGCTGGCACTGGCTGCACGCCATTTCAGAAAACCCTTCTGGGTACTGGCCGACAGTTTTCGGGACAGCAACAAGACCCATGACACGGTTAATCTGGAAGAACTGCCTGCACGGGAAATGGCAGCCCCCGAAGGCGGGTTCGTCACCGCCCGCAATATCTACTTTGAAACCATTCCGGAAACGCTGATTACCGGTCGCATCAGCGAGCAGGGCGTTTTTTCGTACCCTGCTGGGCCTGGGCGGTGAGGGGGTCTTCCGGCCAGGGGTGTTTCGGGTAGCGTCCGCGCATGTCCTTGCGCACCTCCGGATAGGCATTGGCCCAGAAACTGGCCAGGTCCGAGGTGACCGCCAGGGGGCGTTGGGCCGGGGAGAGCAGGTGAATCACCACCGGCACCCGGCCGGCGGCCACCCTTGGCGTCCGGGTCCAGCCGAACAACGCCTGCAGCTTGGCGGACAGCACCGGGCCGTTGTCGGCGGTGTAGTCGAGAGTTACGCGCTGGCCGGTGGGGATGCCCATGGCCTTCGGGGCCAGTTCATCCAGCTGTTGCTGTTGGGGGTAATCCAGCAGGGTATTCAGCGCCTGCATCAGGTCCAGTTTCGCCAGGTCTGCCCAGCGCTGCATGCCGGCCATGAAGGGCGCCAGCCAGGTGTCCAGACCAGCCAGCAGGGCATGGTCGCTCACCTCCGGCCAGTCGCCAGGGAATTCCCTGGCCAGCAGTTGAACCCGCGCCTGCCATTGCCGGGAGTCGTCGCTCCAGGGCAGCTTATCCAGCCCCTTGCGGCGTACGGCATCCACCAGCCCCTGCTGGATCAATGCAGGGTCCACATGGGACAGAGGCTTTTCCGCCAGCACCAGGGCGCCGAGCCTGCGCACCTGTCGCGCCATAATGGTGCCGCGTTTGTCATCCCAGGTGGCTTCTTCTCGCTGGTCAATGTGCGCCGCCAGGTCAGTCTCCAGATCCGCCAACGCCACCGGTGCCGCCAGGTAGATGGTCGCTTCCCGGGCCTTGCCATCCAGCTCGGCGGCCACCAGCCAGTCTTCCCCGGCCAGCGAGTCGTCTTCCCGAAGTATTGCGCCCTTGCCGTTACTGAGTTGAAAGCGGGGCTGGTTGCCGGGGCGGCGCCGGGCGATACGGTCCGGGTAGGCCTGGGCCAGAACCCTGCCCACGTCGGTTTCGGCGGGTAGCCCGCCGGTATCCGTGCCCCGGTTCAGGCGCCTGGCGGCCTGGCGCACGGCCTTCAGGCGGGCCGGATCCACCCCCGGGCGCTGACTGTCGCCGCGCAACACGCGGATCCGTTCGTGCAGATCGGCCCCGGCACCCGGGCCCAGCAAATCGCGCTCTTCCAGCAGGGCCGCCAGTTCAGCCGCCAGGCGAGCGAATCCCAGCACCCGGCCTTTCAGCACCATGTGCGCCAGCCTGGGGTGCAAGCCCAGTTCCCGGGCGGCTTTGCCATGATCGGTAATCGCCCCCTCGCTATCCAGCAGGTCCAGCCACCGCAACAGCGTTTGCGCCTGCCGCCAGTGTGCCGGCGGCGGGGCATCAATCCAGTTCACCTGCTCCGGGGTGCGGGCGCCCCATTGGGCCAGCTCAAGAACGACCGGAGCCAGATCCGCTTCCCGGATCTCGGGCGGGGTGTAATCCGCCAGCCCGAACTGTTCAGACTCACTCCATAGCCGGTAACAGACGCCCGGCTCAATCCGGCCGGCCCGGCCCTTGCGCTGCTCCGCCGAGGCTTTCGACACCCGGCCAGTCACCAGCCGGGTCATACCGCTATTGGGATCGAACACCGCCCGGCGCTGCTGGCCGGCATCAATCACTACCCGCACGCCCTCGATGGTCAGGCTGGTTTCGGCAATGGCAGTGGCCAGCACGATTTTGCGCTGGCCGTCTGGTGCCGGGGTAATGGCCCGATCCTGCTCCTCACTTTTCAGGTTGCCATACAAAGGCGCAAGCAGGGTGTCCTCCGGTAACTGACCCGCCAGTTGTCTGGTCACCTGGCGAATCTCCCCGGCCCCGGGCAAGAACACCAGCAGCGAGCCGGATTGTTGCTGCAAGGCCTCGTGAATCACCGCCACCACCTGATCCGGCAACCGGGTATTGCGGGCCGGCGGCCGGTAGTGGACTGCCACCGGAAACGCGCGCCCCTCACTGGTGATCACCGGTACGTCGCCCAGGACCCGGGCAATGGGGGCAGTATCGAGAGTGGCAGACATGACCAGCAGTCGCAGGTCCTCACGCAACGCCTGCTGGGATTCCCGCACCAGTGCCAGGCCGAGATCGGCCTGCAGGGATCGTTCGTGAAATTCGTCGAACAACACCGCCGCATACTCTTCCAGCAGGGGGTCGTTCTGGATCAGTCGGGTGAGAATGCCTTCGGTGACCACCTCAATACGGGTGGCAGGGGAAACTTTGCTATCCAGACGGGTGCGGTAGCCAACGGTCTGTCCCGGATTTTCATCCAGCTGCCGGGCCATGAACCGGGCCGCCGAGCGGGCAGCCAGCCGGCGGGGCTCGAGCATCAGGATCCTGCCGCCCTTCCGCCAGGGCGCATCAAGCATGGCCAGTGGCACGCGGGTGGTCTTGCCGGCTCCGGGCGGGGCCTGCAGCAGTGCGGTATTACCGGTTTCCAGCGCCTGTTTCAGCGCTGGCAGACTCTCCTCTATCGGCAGCATGGGGTGTTATTGCGAGCGCGCGTGCCAGTCTTCTGGCTTGGGCACAAAAAAGGCCAGCAACAGGCCAAAGGCCAACGCCGCCACGCCAATGCCGAACGCGGAAACCAGCGTGCCCCCGCCATCCAGCCATTGTTTCGTGAGCCAGGGGCCGACCATCTGGGTAAAGCCATAGAGGGCCACCATGGCCGCCGACAGCCGCGGCCCCTGGTGCGGGTGCAAGGCCCGGCCCAGGCGCTGGGTCAGCAGCACCGTACCCAGGAAGGTGCCACCCACCAGCGCGGCGCAAAGCATCAGCCCGAGGGCGCCCGGCCAAAGCACTGCCGCCAGCACCCCCAGCAACTGAATCAGGAAATTCAGCCGCAGCGCCGGCAGATCGCCCATCCGGGCACCCAGTTTGTTCCAGATCCAGGGGGCGGGAATGGTGAACAGGGCAACGATCACCCAGGTGCCGTCGAGCAGGGCATGGCCTTCCGGTAATTCCAGCTTCGCCAGTAGCGGCAGGAAAGTCATCGGCAGGATATAACCCAGACCAGCACCGGCATAGGACAGAAACAGGGGGGCACTGGCCCGGTCAATCAGGGGGGTGTTCACCAGCTCTTTGCCGGAATCGTCATGCTGGCGCACCGGGATGTCCAGCTTGCGCAGCTGGACCACACCCCACCAGGCCAGGGGAATGGACAGCAACGCCGCCGGCCACCAGCGCTCGGCGCCTTCCAGCCAGCCGGCGGTGCCGGTAACCAGACCACTGGAGACCAGCAGGCCAGCCCCCACGCCAATATAGACCAGCCCACTCATGGTGGCCCGGTTACGCAACACCAGCCATTCCAGAATCAACGCCGGAGCCTGTACAAAAACCACGCCATTGGCCACGCCATTGAGCCAGCGGCTGGCCGAAATCAGAGTCAGGTTGTCGGTCTGGGTGACAATCAGAGTGGTAATTACGTGAACCGCCAGGAAAAGCGGCAACATAACGCGAATGTGGGCGATCCTGTGCCACTTGATGGCAACCATCGCACCCATCAGGTAACCCAGGTAATTCCAGGTGGCCACCGCCGCGCCATCCGAGGCACTGAACTGGCCGTCATCCACCAGATAAGGCAGAAGCGGCGTGTAAATAAACCGACCGAGGGCATGCACCACCAGCAATACGCAAGCACCGGCCAGCAGCACGGTAAACAGTTGCCTGGGATTCGCGGCGGTCTGTGAGGTCATGGCAGCTACCTGATTATTGTTGGTTTAGGAGCCAGCCAGTGTATGCAAAGCTAACGATGATGTCAGTTTGACCTTCGATTAAGAAGCGCTCAACCCTGCGATGCCCGCGCGTGATTCGCCTGTACCCATTCATAGATACGCTCGAACGCCTCAAGCAACTGATCCGGCCGATGCGGTGGCTGAATCAGTGCCTGCACCTCCGCATCCGGATTGAGCAGGGCAAAATGGCCGCTGTGGTCCACCAGTAACTGACCACCCTCTTCCCGGTGCTGGAACACCGCACTGAGGCTTTTTGCCAACTGCCGGGTGGTTTCCAGATCGCCCGTCAGACCATGGAAATTGTCACCGAAGAAACTGGTGTAGTCGTTCAGACGCTCCGGCGTGTCGTGCTCCGGATCAGCGCTGATCAACAGATAATCCGGCTGGGGCAATTCCGGCGGCAGTTGCCCGTCCATCTGCCGCAAAGTGGTCATGGCCACCGGGCAGATATCCGGGCAGTTGGTGTAACCCACGAACGCAAACGTCCAGCGGCCTTTCAGGTCTTCCCGGGTGGTGGGCTCGCCCTGTTCATTGGTGAGCGTGAACTCCGCCAGCGGACGGGCTTCGGTGTAGACATAGGCGTTGTATTCCGCCAGATCCGGGGCGGAGGTAGCTTCGGAACTCTCCAGATTGGTCTGACGGTAGACCACAAACGAAAAAATACTGATCACGACCAGCAGCAACACGGCTACCGTTATTTTTACCGAACGACTCATGAATACAAACCCTTACTCGAAGAGCGGCTGGGGCCGGGGGTGCTTTTCTGGCGGAAAAATTGTCTGAGCGAAGCGAGTTGTTTTTTCCAGAAGAAAAGTATCCCCGGCCCCGGGCGATCCTGCACGCTGTCTAAATTCAGAAAAACACAAAGTGATCCACAAGAAGTACCACAAACAGCGCCATCAGGTAAGTGATGGAATACTTGAAGGTATTGAGCGCCACACGCCGGTCATCCCCCCGTAACAGCCGGATGGCGTACCAGACAAAGCGCAGCCCCAGGGCCAGGGCACCCAGCAGATAGATACCGCCCGACATGCCTGTGACAAAAGGTAGCAGGCTGGCCGCCAGCAGCATCAGCGTGTAGAGCAGAATATGCAGCTCGGTGTAGCGGTTGCCGTGGGTGACCGGCAGCATCGGAATGCCAGCCCTGGCGTATTCCTCCTTGCGGTGAATGGCCAGCGCCCAGAAATGCGGCGGCGTCCAGGCGAAAATGATCAGCACCAGCAACAGGGCATGACCTTCCACCTGCCCGGTCACCGCCGTCCAGCCCAGCAACGGCGGCATGGCGCCGGCCAGCCCGCCAATGGTGATGTTCTGCGGCGTGGCGCGCTTGAGAAACAGGGTGTAAACGCCGGCATACCCCACCAGCGACGCCAGGGTCAGCCAGGCGGTCAGGTGATTGACCAGCATCATCAGTACCGCCATGCCGGCGCAGGCGAGCATGGTGGCGAAGATGATGGCATCAAACGGCGCAATCCGCCCGGTGGCCACGGGCCGGCGACGGGTGCGGGCCATGACCGTGTCGATTTTCTGGTCCACCACATGGTTCACCACGGCAGCGGAACCCGCCAGCAGGCCAATACCCAGGTTGCCGAACAACAGGACAGGCCAGGGCGGCACTCCGGGCGTCGCCAGCAGCATGCCGATGACCGAGGTGAGCAGCATCAACGCCACCACTTTTGGCTTGGTCAGTTCCAGCAGGTCGCGCCAGCCCGGTACCCTGGACCGGGGCCGGGACGCGTCGGGGACTGTCAATGTGCGGGTGGAGTTATTCATACCGTCACCTCCCGGGATAGCGGGTTTGTTGTTGTTATTGGCCGGGCAACCGGCAATCGGTGAGCGCGCCAGATCAGGTGCACCACAGACAACAGCAGCGCTGCGCCAGTGGCGTTGTGGGCCACGGCAACCGCCAGTGGAATATGCAGCCAGACATTGGCCAACCCCAGCAAAATCTGCAACGCCAGCACACCAGCCACCAGCGCCGTGGCACCGCCAAGCCCGGTGTGGTGCCGGCCGCGCCAGAGCCAGGCCAGCAGTCCACTGAAATACACCAACACCACCAAGGCACCCAGGCGGTGACTCATGTGGATCGCCACCCGGCCGTCGGCAGTCAGTTGTCCACCCAGATAATTAGGGCCCACCTGCTGGGCAATGTCGAAGCCGTGGCGAAAATCCATGCCGGCCGGCCACCACTGGCCCTGGCAGGTGGGTAAATCGGTGCAGGCGACAGCGGCGTAGTTCGCGGCGGTCCAGGCCCCCAGAGCAATCTGCAGGATCACCAGAAACAAGCCGCCATAAAGCCATGGCCAGAGGCCCGCCGGCACCCGGTACGGCCTTTCCCCGGAGGACCGGGACTGCTGCGCACCGGCTCGCCTCGCGGATGCCTGCAATCTGTGTAAGCGCAACGCCAGCAGCACCAGCAAAGTCAGCGTTGTGAAGCCCCCCAGCAGGTGCAGCGCCACCACCTGGGGCCACAGTTTGAGGGTGACCGTCCACATGCCAAAGGCGCCCTGCAGCACCACAAACGCGGCAATGAACACCGGCAGGCCGACGGGAATACCCTTGTGGCGGTTTCGGATAGCCGCAGTTGCCAGCCCGAATATCACCAGTCCCAGGGTGCCGGCGGCGTACCGGTGAATCATTTCCGGCCAGCCCTTGGCCACATCCACCGGCGTGTCCGGGAAGCGGGCATTGGCGATGGCGATGTGCTCGGCACTTTGCGGCACGGTCAGAAAGCCGTAGCAGCCCGGCCAATCCGGACAGCCAAGCCCCGCGTGAACCAGGCGCGTCCAGGCACCCAGCATGATCACCACAGCCGCCAGCGCGCAGGCAAGCAGGCTCCATATCCACATTCTTCTTGCCAGGGTAGTCGTTGCCACAGCAGCCATCCGCTCACCCCACCTGCGACAGTTTCAACAGATGTTTCAGGTCCTTCAGGATCTGCTTGCCGGTATGGTCCGGGCCATAGTGCATCATCACGTTGCCAAACGGGTCCACCAGGAACAGGCCGGGCTGACGACCGGGAGAGAAATCCGCTGGCCAGCCGGCCCGTTCCCCCGGGGCAACCTGCAATTGCTCAATGGCCGGATACTCCTGTTGCAAGCGCTCCTCCAGCGGCGCCGGCACCGAGCCCAGCCACGCCGACCGGCTGACGCGGGGTGCGTTCTTGCCCAGCGCCACATTGACCTGCCGGGCCAGATACAGAAGCTCCTCACACTCAGCGGCGCAGGTCTCGGCGGCCACCAGCATCTGCCATTGGGGATCGTCCACGCCAGCGGCGAAACGGTCAGCAAACGGTTGGCCGTCAGCAGTTTGCAGATGAAGCGCCTGTACCGGCACCAGCGGCTGCACCAGGCTGCCCTCGTTGGTGTGCCCGGTGGGGTTCAACCAGCCGGTGAAATACATCACCGTGGCCAGAATCATCGGGCCAAAGCCCACCGCAAACAGCAACAAGGCGGTACGCCGACCGCGTCGGGTCTGTTGAGGATCGGGCAGGGTATCAGCCGTTATCGTTGTCATTGTCGGCTCCTGTTGTTTTCCGGTAGCTGGCGGCGGCGGTCAGAACGACCAGGGCCAGCGCCAGGGCAAACCATTGGGCGGCGTAACCGTAATGGGTTTGCGGCCCCATCAGGTCCGGCGCGGCAGCTGGTTCAAAACTCCCCGGCTGCTGACCGTTGTGCAGCTGTACAATCAACGCCGGCGGCCGCTCGATCTGCTCCGCCACCCGTTCCGGCGGCAGTGCCTGGACCCGGCGAGGCCAACCGGCGGAGCCCTCCGCCTGGTCGGACAGCACCGGCGGCTGAGGATACGCCGCCAGGCGGCCATTCAGAGTTACCTGTTGTGCCGGTGTCGGGACCTCCGGCAGCCGGTCCCGCCTGGCCGGTGCCGGCAGCCAGCCCCGGTTTACCACCAGTGGGCGGCCTTCGGTAGGCAGGAACACCGTCAGCACCTCATACCCCGCCTGGCCATTGCGGGTGCGGTTGTCCAACAGCCAGGTCGGCTCGCCGTACCGGCCCGTCACCGTGACCGGCTGACCCGGGCGCTGTTGTTCTCCCGTTAACCGGCTCCAGGTCTGGCGACTGTCCTCCCCCTGCCAGTCCGCCAGCATCCGTTTTTTCTGTTCCGCCCGGTCCAGTTGCCAAACACCAAGGCCCACCAAGAGCGGCAGGAACAAACCGGCAAACATCAGCAAACGCCAGTCGGCCCGCCAGCGCCGCGCCATCAGCCCCGGCTCCCCCTGCCAACAGGTTTGCTATAGTGGGAACTATAGTCAAAAACGGATCCGACCATGCTCAAAGTCGCCATTGTGATACTGCTCCTGGCCATTATCGTGAGCCTGTTCAGCGGCCTGTTCTTCCTGGTTCGCGATGGTGGCAAAACCCGCCGGGTGGTCAATTCACTGGCCCTGCGCGTGGCCCTGAGCCTGCTGTTACTGGTTCTGGTCATCACCGCGCTGTTGACCGGGGATCTGACCCTGAACCCCACCCCGTGAATCGCTAGATGATGTAGACAAAAACAAACAGCCCCAGCCAGACCACATCCACAAAATGCCAGTACCAGGCCGAAGCCTCGAACCCGAAGTGGTTATCCCCGGTAAAGTGACCCTTGCTGACCCTTACAAACATGACAATCAGCATCAGGCTACCCAACATCACATGGGCGCCATGAAAGCCGGTGAGCATGAAGAAGGTGCTGCCGTATATGCCGGACTGCAGGGTCAGATCCAGATCCTTGTAGGCATGCACGTACTCCTGGGCCTGCAGGGTCAGGAACACCAGCGCCAGAACAATGGTGGCGCCCAGCCAGAGTTTGAGCTTCTGCCGCTGGCCGGCCTTCAGCGCATGGTGGGCAACCGTCACGGTAAACGATGAACTGACCAGCAGAATGGTGTTGATCAGCGGCAGCCCCCAGGGACCGATCACTTCTTTCGGGCCCGGATAGGCCTCGGGATTCGGGTTATTCACCAGCGGCCAGCTGGCCTGGAATCCCTCCCACAACATGTTGGTGGTGCCTTTGTCGCCTTCACCCCCCAACCAGGGCACCACAAACACCCGAACGTAAAACAGAGCCCCGAAAAAGGCGGCAAAAAACATGATCTCCGAAAAAATGAACCAACCCATCCCCCAGCGGAAGGAGCGGTCCATCTGTGCGCTGTAAAGCCCGGCCCGGCTTTCCCGGATCACACTGCCGAACCAGCCAAACAGCATGTAGGCCATGATCAGCGCCCCGATGAAAAACATCACCCAGGCCCCGGTAGTGCTTTCCCCCTGTTTGCCGTTGACCATGATCGAGGCCACACCGTACAGGGTGACACCCAGGCCCACGGTAGCCACGATCGGCCATTTGCTCTGCTCGGGAACGTAATAACTCTGTTCTTGTGCCATGACTCCCTCCAATCGCCCGACCTTGGCCTACTTCACCTCTGGCGGTGTGGAAAAGGTGTGATAGGGCGCCGGTGACGGCACCGTCCATTCCAGACCTTCAGCGCCCTCCCAGGGTTTGGCCGGCGCTTTTTCGCCACCTCTTACGCATTTCACCACAATGAACAGGAACAGCAGCTGGGTCGCACCGAACAAAAACGCCCCGATGCTCGACACCATGTTGAAATCGGCAAACTGCAGGGCATAATCCGGAATGCGCCGGGGCATGCCCGCCAGCCCCAGGAAGTGCATGGGAAAGAACGCCAGGTTCATGCCCACGAACGACAGCCAGAAATGGGTTTTGGCCAGAATTTCGTCGTACATGTGGCCGGTCCACTTAGGCAACCAGTAATAGGCCGCCGCAAAGATGCCGAAAATGGCCCCCGGCACCAGTACGTAATGGAAGTGCGCCACCACAAAGTAGGTGTCGTGGTACTGGAAATCCGCCGGGGCGATGGCCAGCATCAGGCCGGAAAAACCGCCGATGGTGAACAGGATGATAAAGGCCACTGCGAACAGCATGGGCGCCTCGAAGGTGAGCGAGCCCCGGAACATGGTGGCCACCCAGTTAAACACCTTCACCCCGGTGGGCACGGCAATCAGCATGGTGGCGTACATGAAGAACAGCTGTCCGGTCAGGGGAATGCCCACGGTAAACATGTGGTGCGCCCAGACCACGAACGAGAGCAGGGCGATGGCGCCCACCGCATACACCATGGAGGCGTAGCCGAACAACGGTTTGCGCGAGAAGGTCGAAACAATGTGAGAGATGACCCCGAACGCCGGCAGGATCATGATGTACACCTCTGGGTGCCCGAAAAACCAGAACACATGCTGGAACAGCACCGGATCGCCACCACCGGAGGCATCAAAGAAACTGGTGCCGAAGTTGATGTCCATCAGCATCATGGTGACCACACCGGCCAGCACCGGCATTACGGCAATCAGCAGGAACGCGGTGATCAGCCAGGTCCAGACGAACAGGGGCATTTTCATCAGGGTCATGCCCGGCGCCCGCAGGTTCAGGATGGTGGCGATCACGTTAATGGCGCCCATGATCGATGACACGCCCATAATGTGAATGGCAAAAATGAAGAAGGTAGTGCTGGGCGGCCCGTAAGTGGTGGACAAGGGCGCGTAGAAGGTCCAGCCGAAATTGGGCGCACCGCCCTGCATGAACAGGGTGGACACCAGAATCAGGAAGGCGCAGGGCAACAACCAGAAACTCCAGTTGTTCATGCGCGGCAGGGCCATGTCCGGGGCGCCGATCATCAACGGCAGCATCCAGTTGGCCAGGCCCACGAATGCCGGCATCACCGCGCCGAACACCATGATCAGCCCGTGCATGGTGGTCATCTGGTTGAAAAACTCCGGCTGGACAATCTGCAGCCCCGGCTGGAACAGTTCGGCCCGGATCACCATTGCCATGCTGCCCCCGAGCAGAAACATGGCAAAGCTGAAGATCAGGTACATGGTCCCGATGTCTTTGTGATTGGTGGTCAGCAGCCAACGGGTAATGCCGCTGGCCGGGCCGTGGTGATGTTCCTGGCTGTGGCTTTCTGCAACCGCACTCATCAGCACTCTCCCGTTCCTGTTACTCGCTCAGGTAATCCACGATGTCCTGGGGCGTGACCATTTCGCCGGTGTTGTTGCCCCAGGCATTGCGTTCGTAGGTAATCACTGCCCCCAGCTCCACTTCACTGAGCTGGCTGCCGAACGCCTGCATGGCGGTGCCGGACACGCCGTTGACCACGATATCGATATGCGCAGCCCGGTCTTCGGTCGCGACAGCGCTGCCCTTGAGGGCCGGGAACGCCGGCGGTGAACCACTGCCGTCGCTCTGGTGGCAGGACGCGCAGGCACTGGCGTAAACCTGCTCACCGCGCTCCATCAACTCGTCCATGGTCCAGTCTTTCTCGGTCAGCAGTCGCTCCTGCTCGGCGGCTTCACGCTGTTCGGCCACCCACTGGTCGTACTCTTCCTGGGGCACCGCTTCCACCACCACCGGCATGAAACCATGGTCCTTGCCGCACAGCTCGGTGCACTGGCCCCGATAAATGCCGGGCTCGTCAATGCGGGTCCAGGTTTCGTTGATAAAGCCGGGAATGGCGTCTTTCTTCACCCCGAGCGCCGGCACCCACCAGGAGTGGATGACATCGTTGGCGGTCAGCAGCAAGCGGACTTTTTTGCCCACCGGCACTTTCATCGGTTTGTCCACTTCCAGCAGGTAGTTCTCACCCTTGGCCTGACGGTTTTCGATCTGGTCGCGGGGGGTCGCGAGGCTGGAGAAAAAACCGAAATCCTCGTTGATGTATTCGTACTGCCAGCGCCACTGGTAGCCGGTCACCTTGATGTCCACCTCGGCTTCGCTGGTGTCGTACATGTCAATCAGCGTGGCGGTGGCGGGAATGGCCATCGCCACCAGGATGGCCAGGGGGATAATGGTCCAGAGAATTTCCACCACCGTGTTCTCGTGGAAATTGGCCGGCTTGTGGCCTTTGGACTTGCGGTGGGCGATGATTGACCAGAACATCACCCCGAAGACCACCACGCCGATGGCCACACAAATCCACAGAATGGTCATGTGCAGGCTGAAAATCTGGTTGCTGGTGCCGGTGACCCCCGGCGACATGTTCATCGTCCAGTCCGCCCATACCGAAGTCGGCGCAGCCAGGCTGGCCACGGCAACAACCGGGAGCGTCCGTTTGGTGTGTACGCGCATGCTGTGTCTCCACAGAGTGTTATTCTTGTCGGCTTTTGCGCCCTGCCAGAAACGGGTATATCAAGTTCGAGTATAGACACAGATCAAAAAATGACTAAAAAACGGTCAAACCCAATCAAACTAAGCAGAGAATTTTGAGACATAAATCGTCTAAGACCTTCGCCAGCAGCACCGACCGGCGCCTGTGGGCACTGGCCTGGCCGCTGATGCTGACCAACCTCACCGTGCCCCTGCTGGGACTGGTGGATACCGCCGTGCTGGGCCACCTGGACAGCCCGGAATACCTGGGCGCGGTGGCCGTGGGTGCCAATCTGTTCAGCATCCTGTACTGGACCTTCGGCTTCATGCGCATGGGCACCACCGGCCTGGCCGCCAATGCGGTACTGATTACATTTCTGCTGGTGATCTCCAATGCCCTGGACGGCTTTGCCAATGCCGCAGAAGCCCTGATCGGGGAAGCCGTGGGCAGGGGCAGCCGCCGGCGCTTCCGTGTGGTGTTCCGTACCGCCCTGCGCTGGTCTCTCTGGGGAGCGCTGGCGCTGACCATCGGCTTTGTTCTGGGCGGACGCTGGCTGATCAGCCTGCTGACCGGCATTGAAGAGGTCCGGCGAACGGCCTGGCAATACCTGCCCTGGCTCTGGCTGCTGCCCTTTGCTTCAGTGTGGGGATTTCTGTTCGACGGCATCTTTATCGGCGCCACCCGCACCCGGGACATGCAGAACACCATGCTGTTTTCAGCCCTGGCGGTGTTCCTGCCGGTCTGGTGGCTGACCACCGGCTGGGGCAACCACGGGCTGTGGTTGTCCCTGATCAGCCTGATGCTGGCCCGCGCCGTCAGCATGGGTTGGCTGAGCTGGCAATACAGCCGGAACGGCAGCTGGTTCAGGCAGGAATGATTGTCACTTGCAAGGCAGTTTAAAAAATCTTGACTACACTTTGCCTAAAACACGGGGCCGCATGGTGAGCGGCCCTTTCATTCACGGTCGGGACCACCCTGGAGGCGCCTTGCGACCCCAACTTGCGCAGATGACGGCTGCACCGGACATGACACCACAGGTTGTCCTCGAAATTATTGACCAGGCGAGGCGCCAGGAGGCCCATTCCGGCACCTTTTTCCGCCAGATGAAAGACACCGCCCCGCGGTTGCCCTCATCGGTGGTGGTGGAGTGCCATCAACCGGCGGCCTGCCTGTTCCGTTTTGCCGCCGAATACATCGAGATGGCGCCCCGGCTGATCGAGTGCGTGGACGCCTGTGCCATCGAGGCCGGGTGCAAGCCCCTGTTCCAGCCATTCATCGATGCCGCCATCCGCTATTTCACTCAGCCTTCGGCCATGCTGCTGAAATACGAGGGGCTCAATGGTCTGCTGATTCGTGCCTACCAGTGCCACCGGCTGATGGAGGAGATGCACGAAAACAACCGTTCCATCCGTGCCAGTGAGCTGTTTGATCTGGAGGCCACCCGCGCCAACCTGCTGGTACACCGCCTGATTGGCGAACCCTTTGCCAACGAACTGGACGACGCCATTCTCCGTACCGTGCTTGAAATCGCCGGCACGCCGGATTTCTACAATCTGGATCTGGAGCCGTTCATCAACCAGGTCAACAACCGCGCCTGGGACTGGATGCGCAGTTACTGGGAAAACCTGCTGGTGCGTAACCACATTCGTTTTGCCCTGGGCTCGCCAGACTGACTCCGGTCACTGCATCTTTCCTGAAAAATCCGTATTCTTCGCGTTTTGATTCACCATCAAGGGGAAGAAACCGTGCTTGAAAATACCGATCTGGGCAAACTGCTGGTTCGACTGGCTGTTGGCGGCCTTTTGCTTTTTCATGGTATTTCGAAGCTGTTCAACGGCATTGGCTTCATTGAGACGTTGTTGGCCAGTCACAACTTACCCACACAGCTGGCCTGGGCGGTGTATATCGGTGAAATCATCGCGCCTTTGATGGTCATTCTCGGTTATCAGACCCGCATTGGCGCACTGCTGATTTTTCTCAACATGGTGGTCGCCATTGTTCTGGCCCACACCCATGAGTTGCTGGCACTGAGCAGTAACGGCGGCCTGGCGCTGGAACTGCAACTGTTCTTCCTGATCAACGCCGCTGCGGTGTTTTTCATGGGGCCGGGCAGATACAAGCTCAAGAATTGATCAATCCGCTTTGACTCACGCCGGCATTTACGGCAGATTAGCCCGCTTTTCAAACTGCCGGTGCCCACAAGGCACCGGTAAAACCACAATTCCTACCCGGAGTTCGCCATGAATGCCGTTGTTGCCGCGGTGCTGATCATGCTCGTGCTGAGCCTGTGCCGCATTCACGTTGTTGTTGCCCTGATTATCGGCGCCATTTCCGGCGGCCTGATCGCAGGCATGTCCCTGGACGCCACCATCGATGCCTTCAACAGTGGCCTGGGCGGTGGTGCCACCGTCGCGTTGTCCTACGCCACCCTCGGTGCCTTCGCGGTGGCCATCGGCAAATCCGGCCTGGCCCACGCCCTGGCCGATCGCGCCCTGGCCATGGTGGGGCGCCAGGACGACGGTGCCGCCAAAGGCATCCGCTTTCTGATCATCGGCCTGCTGGTGGCCATTGCCCTGTCCTCCCAGAACATCCTGCCCATTCACATCGCCTTTATCCCGCTGGTGGTGCCGCCGCTGCTGTACGTAATGGCGAAGCTGCGCATGGACCGCCGGCTGGTGGCCTGCGTGCTCACCTTCGGCCTGATTACCCCGTACATGTTCCTGCCGGTGGGTTTCGGCGGCATTTACCTGAACGAGATTCTGCTGGCCAACGTGGCCGACAACGGCGTGGACGCCAGCGACCTGAACGTCATGTCCGCCATGGCGCTGCCGGCCCTGGGCATGCTGCTGGGCGTGCTGGTGGCGGTCTTCTTCAGCTACCGGGGCAAACGGGATTACAACCTGGAAGCCATTGCCAAGACCGAACGCACCGACATCCAGTACAACCCGAAGACCCTGATCATGGCGCTGGTGGCCATCGTCGTGGCCTTCGTGGTCCAGCTCTGGCTGGGCTCCATGATCCTCGGCGCATTGGCGGGGTTTGTGCTGTTCAACCTGTCCGGCGTGGTGAAGTGGAAGGAAGCGGACGACCTGTTCACCGAAGGCATGAAAATGCTGGCCATGATCGGCTTCATCATGATCACCGCCAACGGCTTTGCCGAGGTGATGCGTGAAACCGGCCACATCGCCAGCCTGGTAGAGGGTTCTGTCGCTGCCATTGGTGACAACAAACCGCTGGCCGCCCTGCTGATGCTGGTGGTGGGCCTGCTGATCACCATGGGCATTGGCTCGTCGTTCTCCACCATTCCCATCATCGCGGCCCTGTACGTGCCCCTGGCCCTGCAAATGGGCTTCAGCCCCCTGGCCATCGTGGCCCTGGTGGGCACCGCCGGCGCGTTGGGCGATGCCGGTTCACCGGCCTCGGATTCCACCCTCGGCCCCACCGCTGGCCTGAACGTGGACGGCCAGCACAACCACATCTGGGACACCGTGGTGCCCACCTTCCTGCACTACAACCTGCCTTTGCTGGCCTTTGGGTGGTTGGCGGCCATGGTGCTTTAGGGCTGGGGGTTAGTCTTTAAAGCTTAGCCTGCTGGTTATGGTGGGCAATGAGGGGCTGGTAGGGGATGTCAAAACGGAAAACGGTGGTTTTCCTGAATGTTTTGACATCCCCTACCAGCCCCTCATGTTTATCCTGTGTGATAACGCCTTTTGAAGACTTTTTAGGGCCAGGATTCTATTAACTCGTGGGTCTGTTGACGGTTATCGCACTTGTGCCGTGAACTTGCTTTTCACCATGAGTGTTGGTGCGATGTCATCAGCCGGCAGGAGATGGAAGTTAAGACTGGTCACATCGTTCACGAGGTTCTCAGGGCTGACAGAGATCGACACCGGTACTTCAAGCCTCTCGCCAGCGCCTACCGGGCCAATGGTCTTCGTGCTGGGGTGCGCGCCATTCAGCCCGGAAACACGAAACTCATAACTTCGACTCTGGTTGCTTTTATTGAGCAGTTTCAGGGTATAGCTGTTCTCCACCTGACCTTTGGCGTTGTAACGAAACAGGCCACGGTCTTTTTCGACATCCAGGGTCTGCATGGGCCTCGACACCAGCGCCCACGAAAAGGTACCGATCATGGCCAGCAGAATCACGGCATAACCCAGCATTCTTGGCCGCAGGATACGCAGGCGCCTGAAATAGCCTTTAAAACTGCGGGTCTGGATTTTCCCGTCATCAGTGACGGTTTGGATTGGTATCTGCTGGCCCATCGTTCGCTCTCACGTTGGTGTCTTTTGCGACAGCCTAGGGCGTGGGAACGAATCGGTGCAGGCTCACATTTTTCAATAATGATCGGTACAGATGGGGTCAGTGCAGACCAAGCAGCGCTGGCAGACGTTGCAGGGCGCCTCGCCGTCGGTCATTCCATGGGTGGGCGAAACTCAATCGCAAACCGTTGGTGTAATCGCCGGAAGCCGAAAACAGCGGGCCCGGAGTGATCACGATCCCGGCTTGCAACGCCGCCTGATAAACGGCGAGGGTGTCACAGGTATCGGGGAGCTCCAGCCAGAGTGCCAGACCTCCTTGAGGAACCGAGACACCCACCGTGCCCGGCCATTGGCGAATGTCCCCAAGTAGCTCGTCGCGCTGTTCGCGCAGACGCAGCCGCTCTCTGCGCAAATGGGCATGTAACGCACCTTCCCGCATAAAATCGGCGACGCCTTGCTGCAAATACCGGCTGCTAGCCAACTGCGTCACCAGCTTCAGGTGCAGTATCCGATCGTGCCAACGGCCACCCGCTATCCAGCCAAGACGCAGGTCGCGGGACAGTACCTTGGAAAATGAACTGCAATGAATGACCCGGCCGTTACGATCGCGGGCCTTTAGAGGGTCTGGCACATGCTCAAAACCGGATTCGGCGTAAATGTCGTCTTCAATGACAGCCAGATTGTGGTCTTCCGCCATGGAGATCAGCCGCGCCCGGGCCTCATCGGGCATCAGAGCCCCACCCGGCGTGGCGAAGGCGGGCGACACCACACAGGCGCGAATATCCCAGCGCTCCAGTGCCTGCGCCAGAGCGTCCATATCCATGCCGGTTTCGGCCCGGGCGGGGATCTCGATCACCTTAAGGTTCAGCTGTTCCAGCAACTGCAGCACACCATAAAACCCCGGTGTTTCCACCGCCACCACATCACCGGCCTGGCAGCAGGCCATCAGCGCCAGAAACAGAGCGTGCTGGCAGCCAGAGGTCACGCACAACTCGTCGGCTGTAACGGGCCAGCCCCGCCGATTGTAACGCAGCGCCAGCTGCTCACGGAATCCCGCATCCCCTGCAGGCTCGTCGTAGTACTGGAAGTTTGAACGCCGTTGGCGCCGAAGCGCGCGCCCTATGGCCCGGTTAAGTGCAGTAATGCCATAGGGAGCCTCACCGGTCTCAGGGGCTGGTTTCAGATCAAACGCTCCGTTGCGCGCCATGATATCCAGAAGCAGATGGCTGATAGTAACGGGGCGGGGCGCCTCCAGTTCGGTTTTGGGTCGGGGCGGGGGCAAGGGCTCCGGCAGGCGGGTGACAAAATAGCCGGATTTCGGGCGGGCCTCGACCACCCCGCGAGCCTCCAGCCGCCTCAGAGCATGCTGTACCGTGGCCTTGGAAACACCGTGTCGCGCACACAGCTCACGGATCGAGGGCAAGCGGCTATGGGAGGGCCAGCGCCCGTCCGCGATGCCCTGGGACAACCATTGCTCCAGGGCGCGATATCGGTAGGTCGGGTCGGTCAATGCTCAGTCGTCGTCCGCAGCGGCCTTGAAAAACACCACCTGTTTGACGGTGTGATCGTCTTCGTTACCGCGTTGGTTCACCCGGGTCTGCAATTCGGCAGCGGTCGGTTCGGGCTGGTCGGACATCGCATCGGTGAACCCACAGGCCACGCATTCACGGATTTGCTCGTCGGTGTCGTCCGTGAACATCATGATCTTGTCCATCTCGGCGCAACGGGGGCACACGGCGCCAGCGATGAAACGTTTGGGACTTGCCATAATTCAACTCCAGATTACGTCACCGGTCATCACTACGACGACCGGTGGCCATTGTATCAGGCAGCGCTGTCACTGTTGCCACTGATACCGGTTTGTTTGAGCAGCGCATCCACCTCGGGTTCCCGACCACGGAATGCCTTGAACAACTCCATGGGCTCCTGCGAACCGCCTTTCTCCAGGATATTGGTCAGGAACGCCTCGCCGGTTTCCGGGTGGAAAATGCCCTTTTCCTCGAACAGGGAGAAGGCGTCCGCCGCCAGCACCTCGGCCCACTTGTAGCTGTAATAACCCGCCGCGTAGCCGCCGGCGAAAATGTGGGAGAAGGCGTTGGGGAAGCGGTTGAATTCCGGCGCTTCGATCACCGCGATCTCTTCCCGCACTTTGCGATGCATATCCAGCGGGTTGGTGGGCGCTTCCTCTGTGAATTCCGCGTGCAGGCGGAAGTCGAACAGCGAGAACTCCAGCTGGCGCACCATGGCCATGCCGGACTGGAAGTTCTTCGCTGCCAGCAGTTTCTCAAGCAGGTCTTCCGGCAGCGGCTCACCGGTTTCGTGGTGGCTGGCGATCAGCGCCAGGGATTCCGGGTCCCAGCACCAGTTTTCCAGGAACTGGCTGGGCAGCTCCACCGCGTCCCAGGCCACGCCGTTGATGCCGGACACGTCCATCACGTCCACCTGGGTGAGCATGTGGTGCAGGCCATGACCGAACTCGTGGAACAGGGTGGTGACCTCGTCGTGGGTGAGCAGCGAGGGCTTGCCCTTCACCGGCGGGGTGAAGTTGCAGGTCAGGAAGGCCACCGGTAGCTGCAGCTGGCCACGCTGGTTGCGCCAGCGCACCCGGCAATCCGCCATCCAGGCACCACCACGCTTGCCCTGGCGGGCGTAGGGGTCGAGATAGAACCAGGCCACCGGCTCGCCGTCACGGCTGATGCAATAAGCACTGGCGTCAGCGTGCCAGGTTTCCACTTCCGGCCTTTCCTCGATCTGCACACCAAACAGCCGTTCTGCCACGCTGAACAGACCGTTCACAACCTTTTCCGCCGGGAACCAGGGGCGCAGGGTTTCCGGGGAAATGTCGTAGCGCTTCTGGCGCAGCTTCTCGCTGTAGTAGCCCACGTCCCAGGCTTGCAGGTTGTCCACGCCATGCTCGTCTTTGGCGAACGCCTGCAGCTCGGCAAACTCTTTCTCCGCCTGGGGCTTGGATTTCGCCGCCAGCTGGTTCAGGAAGTCCATTACTTCCTCGACGCTGCGCGCCATCTTGGTGGCCAGCGACAGCTCCGCGTAGTTATCAAAGCCCAGCAACTTGGCCATGGCGTGACGGCGCTTGAGGATTTCAGCCATCACCGGGGTGTTGTCCCACTGGCCGGCATCCGGACCCTGGTCGGAGGCCCGGGTCACGAACGCCTCGTACACCTCCCGGCGCAGCTCCCGGTTGTCACCGTAGGTCATCACCGGGAAGAAGCTGGGGAAATCCAGGGTGATCACATAGCCGTCCAGCTCCTTCTGCTCCGCCGCCTGCTTGGCGCCCTCAAGCGCCGATTCCGGCAGGCCGGACAGCTCGTTCACATCGGTGATGTGCTTGTACCAGTGCTGGGTAGCGTCCAGCACGTTGTCGCTGAACTTGTTGGACAGCTCCGCCAGCTCCCGGGACAGTTCGGCGTACTGCTTCTTCTGGTCCTCGGGCAGGTCGACACCACCCAGGCGGAAATCCCGCAGGGTGTTCTCAACGGCCTTGCGCTGGGCTTCGCTCAGCTGGTCAAAATCGTCCCGCGCCGCCAGCTTCTTGTAGGCGTCGCACAGCTCGGCGTTCTGGCTGATCTCGGTGCTGTACTCTGTCAGCTTTTCCAGGCAGCTCTTGTACACCTTGCGCAAGTCGTCGTTGTTGGCCACGCCGTTGAGGTGGCAAATCACCGACCAGGCGTTCGCCAGCTTGTTCTCCATCGCCTGCATGGGCTGGACCAGCGTGTCCCAGGTGGGGTCATCCTGTGCGGCCAGCTGGGGAATTTTCATCCGGTTTTCGCTGAGAATCTGGTCAATCGCCGGTTCCATGTGTTCGATGCGGATGTGATCAAACTTCGGCAGCAGATCGTCGGTTAAAAGCGGGTTGTTCATATAAAGCCCTTCTCAGCTATTCGTGTTTGAGGTAGCTTCCCGGTATCAGACATTGGGGAAGTGCATCTGGGGGTAGGCCTTTCCAAAAAGCGCTCCTGGCGGCCCATCCCTGGGTCGCTTGTCTTCCGCCATCCATGGCTCCACAAATTTTTGGAAAGGCCTACCCCCAGCTGCACCGCAACCACCGGGCATATTCGATAAGGTATACATAATGACGAATGTACGAACACACAAGGGTATCACACCACAATTTGGCGAACGCTCGTGGGTGGATGAGAGCGCCGTGGTCATCGGCGACGTGCAGATGGGCGAGGACTGCTCGGTCTGGCCGATGACGGTGATTCGCGGCGACATGCACAAAATCCGCATTGGCAGCCGCTGCAGCATCCAGGACGGCTCGGTGCTGCACATCACCCACGCCAGCGACTACAACCCCGGCGGCTGGCCGCTGATCCTGGGTGACGACGTCACCGTGGGCCACAAGGCCCTGCTGCACGGCTGCACCATCGGCAGCCGCGTGCTCGTGGGCATGGGCTGCACCGTGATGGACGGCGCGGTGGTGGAAGATGAGGTGATCATCGCCGCCGGCACCCTGGTGCCACCGGGCAAGCGGCTGGAGTCCGGTTACCTATACGTGGGCTCACCGTGCAAACAGGCCCGGGCACTGACCGACAAGGAAAAAACCTTCTTCAAATACACCGCCGCCAACTACGTCAAACTCAAGGACGAATACCTGAACGCCGGCCAGTAACTCCCTTCCGGGGTCCCGACTGATCAAGGTCAAATATTGACCAGCCGGGGCCTTGAAAACCCACCAATGCATCCTACATTCAAGAATAGCCGCAGTTCACGGATACCATCCGGCTGGCGCCACCGGCATGGAGCTGTTCCGCGAGCGAAGCTGAATGAACATCTCAGATTCGTTATCGTCAAAAGGAGGAGTTCCCTATGAGCAATCTGACCCGCTGGAATCCGATCAATGAATTCGATGACCTGATGAACCGCTACAACCGGATGTTCGGCTTGGCCCGGACCAACGGTGACCGGGAAGGCAAGGACCTGTTCAGCCGCAGTGACTGGTCACCGGCCGTCGACATCAAGGAAACCGACAGTGCCTTCACCATCGAAGCCGAGCTGCCGGGCATGAACAAGGACGATGTAAAGGTCACGGTGCACGACGGCGTGCTGTCCATTCAGGGCGAGCGCAAGAGCGAGGAAGAAACCAACGACAAGAAGCACCACCGCATTGAACGCTTCTACGGCAGTTTCCTGCGCCGCTTTACCCTGCCCGAAAACGTGGATGAAAACAGTGTGAAGGCTAACTTCAAGGACGGCCTGCTGACTCTGACCATCCAGAAGGCCGAGCCGAAAGAGCCGAAGGCCATCGAGGTGGAAGTGCAGTAAAAGGATCAGGGCAGGATTTCAATGGGCAGGTCCCGGGTGGGGGCGTCTTCATCACACTCCGGATTACGGATGGAGATCTCCACCCGGCGGTTCACTGCCCGGTTTTCTGCCGTGTTGTTCGGTGCCAATGGCTGGGTTTCGGCCCGGCCGGCGGCCACCACCCGCTCTGCCTCGATATCCCGGTTCAATACCAGTTCATGCACCACCGACACCGCGCGCGCCGCTGACAGGTCCCAGTTCGAGCGGTACTGGGTGCTGGATATGGGGCGATCATCGGTATGACCCGACACGACAATATTCCCCGTGCAATTACCCACCACTTCCACCACCCGTTCGATGATCGGAATCATGTCCGGCTTGATGGTGGCATCGCCGGAAGGAAAGGTGGCGTCCTCGGAGAAGCGAATGACCACCTGGTCCTTGTCGTAATTGATATGCAGTTTGTCCGAAGCCACTTCTGACTCCAGCTCCCGGATCAGGCGCTGGGACAGATCCAGCACACCGCCGGGAATCTTGGCGGTCTCGGACGACTCGGTACGCTCGTCGATGAATTCCGGCTGTTCCTGCAGGGTATCGGTGGGCTCGGGCAGGGAGACAGAGTCAGATTCCACTTCCGACAGTGGCGCACCCCCAATGTCTTCACCGATCACATTGTCCGCGCCCAGCGCCAGTTTCATGGAGTTGGCCATGGCACGGTATTTTTCCGCGTCCATTTCGGCAAAGGACAACAGCAGGATGAAGAAGGTCAACAACAAGGTTGCCAGATCGGCAAAGGTGACGATCCAGTCCGGATTGCCTTTTTTCTGTTTGCGTTTTTTCGGTGGCCGCGTCGGTTGCAAACCTAGGCCTCCTGCTGCTCATCCAGCTTGGTGCGCTGCTCGGGTGTTACATAGGACGACAGGATTTCCGTCATCACCCGGGGGTTCTCACCCCGCATGATGCTCTTGATGGAGGTAATGATCAGCATCTGGTTGCGGGCGTCGTCCTCGGCCTTGAGTTGCAGTTTTTCCGCCAGCGGCAGAGCGATCAACTGGGCGATGAACGACCCATACAGGGTGGTCAGCAGGGCAATGGCCATGGCCGGGCCGATGGTCGAGGGGTCATCCAGGGTTTTAAGCATCTGCACCAGCCCCACCAGGGTACCCAGCATGCCGATCGCCGGCGCCGATTCTCCAATCCCCCGAAACACCCGCTCGGCCATGTCGTAACGCTCGGCGGTCTGCTCACTCTCCTGCAGCAGGGCATCTTCCACCGTTTCCGGCGGGTGGCCATCCACGCACAGGTTGATGGCTTTTTGGAGGAATTCGTCCTCGGTTTCGTGGTTCTCCAGGCCCAGCAAGCCTTCCTTACGGACAATCCGGCCCAGTGTGGCGGTCTCACGAATCAACTCTACCGGGCGCGCCAGGTGGTCGGTAAAGGTCGCCTTCATGGCCAGCTTGAAGGAACTGACCACCGAGGCCATCCGGAACTTGATCAGGGTGACGGCAAAGGTACCCCCCAGCACAATCGCCAGACCCGGCAGATTCACGAAGGTCATCGCCGACGTGTCCGCCACCATGGCCAGGATAACGATCATAGTTCCGGCCAGTAGCCCGACAAGCGTAAGAATATCCATGAACAGCCCTTTTTTGCCGGCCCACCCGGGCCTCAGTCAGTTCGTAGTTCTTCAATCACCGCAGCGGTATCAGGCATGACACCCCGCCACACCCAGAACGATTCCGCTGCCTGTTCCACCAGCATACCCAGGCCATCGAAAACCCGGGTGCCGCCATTATCCAGAGCCCACTGGTTGAACGTCGTGGTATGCAATGAGTACATCATGTCATACACCACGGTGTCCGGCCCGATAATTTCCCCGGAAACCGGAGGCAGATCACCCTGCAGGCTGGCACTGGTGCCGTTGATGATCACATCGAAAGGCCCCTCCGCCCGATCAAAACCGCAGGCGGACAAGCGGGTGTCTGCCGCTTCATCAGCAAACAGTTCCACCAATGCCTCGGCCCTGGCCAGTGTCCGGTTGGCTATCGTTAATGCCGCAGGCTTCTCGGCCAACAGGGGGCCCAACACACCGCGTACCGCACCGCCGGCACCCAGTACCAGAATACGCGCATGTTTCAGGGCCACGCCGTGGTTACCGGTCAGGTCCCGTACCAGCCCCACACCATCGGTGTTATCGGCCACCAGCGCACGGTCTTTATCCAGGTACAGGGTATTGGCCGCCCCCGCTTTTTGCGCCCGGGGGGTGCGGGCATCCGCCAGACTCCAGGCCTGTTCCTTGAACGGCACTGTGACATTCAATCCCTTGCCGCCACGTTCAAAAAAGTGGCCAACAGTGCCGGCAAAGTCATCCAGCGGGGCCTGAATGGCGGTGTACTCCACCGGCTCGCCCGTCTGGCGGGCGAACAGGCTGTGAATACGCGGGGATTTGCTGTGGCTGATGGGGTGGCCCACCACCGCGTAGAGCTCGTTATGCATGCTTGCCCTCCGTTGATACCTCCAGCCAGTCACGAGCGGTGAGAAAATGCTCGGTCAGGCGGGCTTCCTCACTACCGGGTTCCGGCTGGCGGTCATAGTCCCAGCGCACCAGTGGCGGCAGCGACATCAGGATGGATTCGGTGCGGCCGCCGGATTGCAGGCCAAACAGGGTGCCCCGGTCATACACCAGGTTGAATTCCACATAGCGACCCCGCCGGTATAACTGGAACTCCCGCTCGCGCTCACCCCAGGGGTGGTCCATGCGCCGACGCACAATCGGCTCATAGGCTTCCACGTAACTGTCGCCCACGGCGCGCATAAAGGCAAAATCCTGATCAAAATCACCGGTGTTGTGGTCGTCAAAAAACAGACCGCCCACACCCCGGGGTTCCTGCCGGTGTTTGAGGTAGAAATAGTCATCGCACCAGCGCTTGAAGCGCGGGTAAACCTCTTCCCCAAAGGGCTGGCAGGCATTTCGGGCGGTTTCGTGCCAGAACACACAGTCGTCGTCAAAGCCGTAATAGGGCGTCAGGTCATAACCACCGCCGAACCAGTAAACCGGCTCGCCATGCTCCGGCGTGGCGATGAAAAAACGCACGTTGGCGTGGGAGGTCGGCACGTAGGGATTCTCCGGATGAATCACCAGCGACACCCCCATGGCCTGCCAGGGCGCACCGGCCAGATGCGGGCGGTGGGCGGTGGCGGACGGCGGCATGGTGTCACCCATGACGTGGGAAAAGTTGACCCCGCCTTTTTCAAACACGGCACCGTCGGTGATCACCCGGCTGATACCGCCGCCACCCTCCGGGCGCTGCCAGCTGTCGCGGACAAAAGAGGCTTTGCCATCGACCGCGGCCAGACGCTGGCAAATGGTGTCCTGAAGGCCAAGCAGGTAGTTTTTGACCGCTTCGGTATCCGGCTGTTTTGACATGGAAGCTCCTAACGAAATTGTTGTCCGGTGACGATATCAATAATACGGCTGGGCTTGCGATTGCCCCCCAGGGCACCGGGTACAATCCGGTCCAGTTGCTGGCCAAAATAACGGCGAACCTGCCAGATATGCCGGGCCGGCGCACGACCAGCAGGGTTACAGGAGGTGGAGACCAGCGGCATGCCAGCTGTTTCACACAGGGCCCTGACCACCGGATGGGCACTGACCCGCACGGCAATGGAGCTGTGTCTGCCCCGGACCCACTCCGGTATCTGCCGGTTCACATCCGGCAACAGGCAGGTCACCGGCCCGGGCCAATGGCTCATGGCCTGCCGCTGAAGGTCTTCGGGCAGTGGGTCGAGCAGGAAACGGATCTGGTCGACAGAGGCGGCCACCAGGATCACGCCTTTCTCTACGGGACGCTGTTTTAATTCCAGAATCCGTTCAACGGCATTCTGGTCCCAGGGGTCACAGCCCAGACCCCAGACCGCCTCGGTGGGGTAGGCGATCACACCGCCGGTAAGCATCGTCCGGCGGGCACAGTGTCGTTGCCAGGAGTTGAGTGGAGTTTTCGCCTGCATGGTTCGTTGCACACCCGTATATACTGATCAGGGATGCACGGCTCAGGCGATTTTCAGGTAGCCTCCCGGGGCGGCATTAACCAGCCCTTCCAGCTCCAGAACCAGTAGCGACTGCATTAGCTGGTCTGCGGGCAAGCCGGTCGCCAGGCTCAGTGCATCGGTAGACTGCGGATCATACCCCAAAGCCTCGAATACCGCGATTTCGCGGCCACCCAACGCGGACATATCCGGGCCTGCCGGCACCGGCGTGACGCTGTCCGGGGCCGTCATGCTCCACCAGGTGCCCAGCTCTTCCAGCACGTCATCGGCGGTTTCCACCAGACTGGCACCCTGCTTGATGAGTTGATGGCAGCCCCGGGCTACCGGGCTGTGCACGGAGCCGGGAATGGCGAACACCTCGCGGCCCTGCTCCATGGCCAGACGGGCGGTGATCAGGGATCCGCTTTTCAGGCCGGCTTCGGTGACCAGCACCCCGCGGCTCAGGCCGCTGATGATCCGGTTGCGCTTGGGAAAGAACGCTGCCCGGGCCTGGGTGCCCGGCGGGTATTCGGAGACAATCAGGCCCTTGTCGATAATCCGGTGCGCCAGTTTGCGATGCTGCGCCGGATACAGACGGTCCAGCCCGCAACCAATCACCGCCAGGGTTGGAAAACCGGCATCCAGGGCTCCGGCATGGGCGGCACCATCGATACCCAGAGCCAGGCCACTGGAAACCAGCAGGCCCCGCCGGCTCAGCTCCGCGGCAAACCGGCGGGCGTGGTCCAGCCCGGCCCGGGTCGCGTTACGGCTGCCAACAATGCCGATCTGGTCGCGGCCCAGCAGGCTGGTATCGCCCAGCGCGTAGAGCACCATCGGCGCATCGTGGATCTGCCGGAGCGCTTCGGGGAAATGCTCATGGCTCTGGCCAAGCACGGCAATGCCCAGTTCCCGGCATTGCCGGTCAATGGCCTGCGCCTGCGCCAGGATCGGATGGTCGGTGTCCTGGTTCTGCCAGGCCAGCACCGCTTCCACGGCCTGTGGCCCCAGGCCCAGGGCCCGGAGTGTGGCCGGATTCATGGCAAGCAGGTCAGTCAGTTGGTCGGTGTGCCCGGCCAGGTGTTCACGCACCTTGATGCCGAAGCGGGGCAGACAGGTCAGCAGCAGCCAGGCGGCTGAACCGCGCTCGGGGAGGGGAGACATGGGCATACTTCATCCTTGACAATCAGGCCGGGCGTCAATGCCCGGCCGCACAGAGTTTGTTTGATCCCGGCCTCAGGGGTTGGTCACCTTGTCGCCCACCGAGAGTGACCGGGTGGCCTGCAACACCAGGCCATAGCTCATTTTTTCATAGGTCTGGAACACCATCAGCAGACCGGCTCGCTCGGAGGGCAGCTCAATGGTTTCACTGGTCACCGGATCACGCACCAGATTGCCGGACTTCAGCACCGCCAACACGTTGCCCTCTTCCATGCCCTCACGTTCACCCCGGTTGATGGCCACCACATCGTACTGGCCAATCTGGCTCACGCCCCCTTCCACGGCAATCATCTGGCCCTCAATCTCCGATTCCGGCGCACTGGGCACGAAGTTGGTGGTCAGCCTGCGGTCCTCGCTCACCAGCAGGCGGTCGCCAATACGTACCTCTTCATTGGAACTGGCCAGTTCCATGGTCAGCACATCACCGTCTTCGGCAACGATATTGCCTCTGGCGATGCTGCGGGCTTCCAGACCCAGAAACTCGCCGGTATCCGGGTCCACGAATTCCTGGCTGCGGCGGAAAATACCGACCCGGTCGGCGGGCTTCTCGCCCCGGGCGTACACCCGGTCACCGGCACCGGTGATAATCCGGCCATCGGCCCCTTCCAGCACATAGGGCGCACCGTTGATTTCCGACGGACTGACAATCCGGGTTTCCGTCAGGAAACTGGCGATGGCATCCAGCGGAATGGTGGGAATCGGGGTATCAATGGCCTCGGAACGGACTTTCGGCGAGAGTTTCTCCACCCCCCGACTGGCAACCTTGGTGATTCTCGGCTTGCCATCAATGTAAACCAGCGCCAACCGGTCACCGGGATAGATCAGGTGCGGGTTGGTCACCTGCGGGTTCACATGCCAGATTTCCGGCCAGTACCAGGGGTTTTCCAGAAAACGACCCGAAATGTCCCACAAGGTATCTCCCTTGACGACAGTGTAACGCTCGGGATGATCAGACCTCAGCTCCGGGTTGGCCTGGGCCCAGGAAGTAAACAGCAGCGCCGAGGCCGCCAGAGCGTACAACAGTTTCCTCATTGTCCATGTCCTTGATCGCGAACTTGCTTTACAGGTTATTACGTTGTTGATTCCGTTACTATAGAAGAAGTCCTGACGTTTGTGTTGTTATCTTTTGGTCCCGCCCGGATTCGTCCTGCCCTATTGAAAGCTTTTGGCTATCGACTGATCAGTTTGTACTCAATCGACCATTTGTCGGATAATAGTGTCAGAAAACACATTTTGCGCTGCACGCCGTCGCATTTTGGCGAACCGGATCACGGTTCGCGGCTTTAACGGCGGGACAGCCACGAACAAAGGCGAGAACCAGAGCGCTATGATACGAGAAATTCTTGAATACCCGGACCCCCGGCTTCGCACCATTGCCAAGCCCGTGGACGAGGTAACCGACGACATCCGTACCCTGATCGACGACATGTTCGAGACCATGTACGATGCCAACGGCATTGGCCTGGCCGCCACCCAGATCGACGTGCACAAGCAGGTCATCGTCATGGACCTGTCGGAAGACAAGAGCGAGCCGCGGGTGTTCATCAACCCGAAGGTGGAAGTACTGGATGGCGACCTTGAAGCCATGCAGGAAGGCTGCCTGTCCGTGCCCGGCTTCTACGAAGACGTCAAACGCATTGAGCATTGCCGGATTACCGCCAAGGACCGAAACGGCGAGGAATTCGTTCTGGAAGCCGAAGGCCTGCTGGCCGTATGCATCCAGCACGAGATGGACCACCTGAACGGCAAACTTTTTGTCGATTATTTGAGCCAGCTCAAACGCAGCCGCATCCGCAAGAAGCTGGAGAAGCTGCACAAACAAAGTGCCTGAACGGCCTTTGAACCAGATAGTTTCAGGACCGGGCCCAAGCCCGGTTTTTTCGTCTTCAACACCAACAGAGACTCCAGCACCGTGCGCATCGTTTTTGCCGGAACCCCGGATTTTGCCGCCACCGCCCTGAAAGCCCTGATACAGGCCGGCCATAATATCGTCGGCGTTTACAGCCAGCCCGACAGGCCCGCCGGGCGTGGCCGCAAACTGGTCCCCGGGCCGGTCAAGCAGGTGGCCCTGGATGCCGACATCCCCGTGTTCCAGCCCCTGAGCCTGAAGACCGAAGAAGCCCGGCAGGAACTGGCTGACCTCAAACCCGATGTGATGATCGTGGCCGCCTACGGCCTGATTCTCCCCAAGTCGGTACTGGACATTCCCACCCACGGCTGCCTGAACATCCACGCCTCACTTCTGCCTCGCTGGCGCGGCGCCGCCCCTATCCACCGGGCCATCGCCGCCGGCGATACCGAAACCGGCATTACCATCATGCAGATGGACGAAGGCCTGGACACCGGCGACATGCTGTTGAAAGCCGCCACACCTATCCACCCGGACGACACGGGAGGCAGCCTTCACGACCGTTTGGCCGATCTTGGCGGTGAAGCCATTGTCGCGGCGCTGGATAAACTGCAAAAAGGCGAATTGAACCCCGAGCCGCAGAACAGCGACGACGCCTGTTACGCCCACAAACTGTCGAAAGCAGAGGGCCACCTGGACTGGCAACGCAGTGCGGTGGAGCTGGAACGGCTGGTGCGCGCCTTCAATCCCTGGCCCGGTACCTTCACTGACCTGGGCGACCAGCGCATTCGCATCCATCAGGCCGAAGCGCTTAACCAGAACAGCGACAAGACGCCAGGCACCGTCCTCAAACGTGAGCGCGACGGCATCGACATCGCCTGCGCCGAGGGCATTCTACGGATCACCCGGGCACAACTGCCGGGCACCCGGGCGCAAAGCGTGAACGACCTGATCAACGGCGGCAAGCCGGTGCTCATACCCGGCCAGGAGCTGCATTGATCATGGCCCTTCCACTCCGTGCCGTTGCCGCCCGGGTCCTGCTGGCGGTTGAAAATGGCCAGTCCCTGAACCAGTGCCTGCCGCCGGCGCTGAACCAACTGCCCCCGGAGCAGCGCCCGCAACTGCAGGCGCTGTGCTACGGAACCTGCCGGTGGTTTCACCGCCTGGACGGTGAACTCGGCAGCCGCCTGAAAAAGCCCCTGCGCAAGCCGGATCGTGTAATACACCACCTGATGCTGGTGGCCTTGTTCCAGTTGCGCTTCAGCGAACAGGCCAGCTATGCGGTGCTCAATGAAACCGTGGAAGCCTGCAAGGCTCTGGACAAACCGCATCTGACCGGCCTGGTCAACGGCGTGTTGCGCAAGGCCGAGCGGGAAGGGGCGCCGGAGCCTGCAGACGACAGCGCCCAATTCAGCCACCCGGTATGGATGGTGGAAAAACTGCGCCACAACTGGCCGGAAGACTGGCAAGCCATTCTCGAAGCCAATAACCAGCAAGCGCCCATGACGCTGCGGGTGAACGCAAAACGCTTCAGTCGGGACGAGTATCTGGCCCTGCTGAACCAGGCTGGTATTGAAGCCCACGCTACCCGCTTTGCCCCCCATGGCATTCAACTGGAACAACCGGTACCGGTGGACCGCCTGCCCTGGTTTGCCGACGGTGCCGTGAGCGTTCAAGACGAAGCGGCCCAGCTGTGCACCACACTACTGGATTTGCAGCCCGGCCAACGGGTACTGGACGCCTGCGCCGCCCCGGGCGGCAAAACCTGCGCTATTCTTGAGAGCGAACCGGCGCTTGCCGAAGTGGTCGCCATTGACGAATCCGCCGAACGCCTGCCCAGAATCGAAGAAAACCTGGAACGCCTGGACCTGCACGCCACACTCAGGCAGGCCGACGCGGCCGATACCGGGCATTGGTGGGACGGCAAGGCCTTTGACCGCATTCTGCTGGACGTACCCTGCAGCGCCACCGGTGTGATTCGCCGGCACCCGGACATCAAACTGCTGCGGCGCGAATCCGACATAGCACCCCTGGCCGGCATTCAACTGGGCCTGCTGGAAGCCATGTGGGACATCCTCGCCCCCGGCGGCCGGCTGGTGTATGCCACCTGCTCGGTGTTCGGGCAGGAAAACCACCGTATAATCCAGCGGTTTGTAAAACAGAACGAACAGGTAAAGCTGGTTACCCTGGATACCGACTGGGGTATCGACACCGGTGCCGGCCGACAACTGTTACCCGATCCCGACAGCCATGACGGCTTTTTCTACGCCGTATTGGAGAAACCAGAGCCATGAAAATCCTGATTCTCGGAGCCGGCCAGGTGGGCGGTAGTCTGGCCGAAAACCTCGCCAACGAAGCCAACGACATTACCGTGGTGGATACCGACGGCGCCCGCCTTCGGGAATTACAGGACCGGCTGGATATTCGCACCGTACACGGCCCCGCGTCCTATCCCACACTGTTGAATGACGCCGGCGCCGAAGACGCCGACATGGTCATAGCCGTCACCAACAGCGATGAAACCAACATGGTGGCCTGCCAGGTTTCCAAATTGCTGTACAAAACACCCACCACCATCTGCCGGGTCCGCGCCAATGCCTACCTGGCGAAAAAAGAGCTGTTCTACAAGAAAGATGACCTGGTGGAACCGGAAAAGCGAATTGGCTTTCCTATTGATGTGACCATCAGCCCGGAATATCTGGTGACCAAACACATCACCCGGCTGATTGAATACCCCGGCACCCTGCAGGTCCTGGAATTCTCCAAGGGCCTGGTACGACTGGTGGCTATCCGCGCCACCAAGGGCGGACCACTGGTGGGCCATGAGCTGTCCTACCTGCGCACCCACATGCCCCGCATCGATACCCGGGTGGCCGCCATTTTCCGCAAGGGCAGGGCAATCATGCCCCAGGGCGACACACTGATTGAAGACGGCGACGAAATCTTCTTCATCGCCGCCGCCGATCACATCCGCTCGGTCATGAGCGAGCTGCAGCCACTGGTCCAGCCCTACCGGCGTATTTTCATCTGCGGCGGGGGCAACATCGGCTATCGTCTGGCCAGTTCCCTGGAAAACCGCTTCCAGGTGAAAATCCTGGACCGCAACCACGACCGCTGCGTGATGCTGTCCGAGCGCCTGAACAAAACCATCGTGCTGGAAGGCAATGCCGCCAACAAGGACATCCTGCTGGAAGAAAACATCGAAAGCACCGATGTGTTCTGTGCCGTCACCAACGACGACGAAGCCAACATCATGGCGTCCCTGCTGGCCAAACGACTGGGCGCCCGCAAGGTACTGACCCTGATCAACAACCCCGATTACGTGGACCTGATCCAGGGTGGCGATATCGACGTGGCCATCTCGCCACAACAGACCACCATCGGCAGCCTGCTCACCCACGTGCGCCGGGGTGACGTGGTAAACGTTCACTCTCTGCGCCGGGGCGCGGCCGAGGCCATTGAAGCGATCGCCCATGGAGACCACCGCTCCTCCAAGGTGGTCGGCAAACGGCTGGACGAAATCCACCTGCCGTCAGGCACCACCATCGGCGCCATTGTCCGTAACAACGAGGTGTTGATCGCCCACGACCACATCCGTGTGCAGCCGGACGACCATGTCATCCTGTTCCTGGTGGATAAATCCAGGATCCGCGAGGTGGAAAAACTGTTCCAGGTGGGACTCACCTTCTTCTGATGGACACCAGACAAAACAACAACCTGGCCGGTACTTAGAAATACCGTGCCGGCCCGCGTATAATGCGCGTTTTCAAATTTTCAGCGCGTCCCGGAAAAAGGGGCGCCACACACAGACTGATCAGCAGGCAAACGTCGTGACAGACAAGGCAACCAATAATACCGCGCCGGATCTCCAGACCTTCCAGGGTCTGATTCTGGCACTGCAGAATTTCTGGGCGCAGCACGGCTGCGTGGTTCTCCAGCCCCTGGACATGGAAGTGGGCGCCGGTACCTTCCACCCGGCCACTTTCCTGCGCTCCATCGGTCCGGAAACCTGGAACTCCGCCTATGTACAGCCCAGTCGCCGCCCGACTGACGGCCGCTACGGCGAAAACCCCAACCGTCTCCAGCACTATTACCAGTTTCAGGTAGTGCTCAAGCCCTCGCCGGATAACATCCAGGAGCTGTACCTGGATTCCCTGCGCGCCCTGGGCCTGGACCCGCTGGTGCACGACATCCGTTTCGTGGAAGACAACTGGGAATCACCCACGCTCGGCGCCTGGGGCCTGGGCTGGGAAATCTGGCTCAACGGCATGGAAGTCACCCAGTTCACCTACTTCCAGCAGGTGGGCGGTCTGGAATGCTACCCGGTCACCGGCGAGCTGACCTACGGCCTTGAGCGCATCGCCATGTACCTGCAGGGCGTGGACAGCGTGTACGACCTGGTCTGGACCAAGGGCCCGGACGGCATGGTCACCTACGGCGACGTGTTCCACCAGCAGGAAGTGGAAATGTCCACCTACAACTTCGAGCAGGCCGACACCGAGTTCCTGTTCCACAGCTTTGATGTTCACGAGCGCGAAAGTGCCCGCCTGATCGAAGCCGGTTTGCCACTGCCTGCCTACGAGCAGGTACTGAAGGCCTCCCATACTTTCAACCTGCTGGATGCCCGCCACGCCATCTCGGTGACCGAGCGCCAGCGTTTCATCCTGCGTGTTCGTACCCTGGCCCGCTCCGTTGCCCAGGCGTATTTCGACAGCCGCCGCAAACTCGGCTTCCCGCTGGCGCCCGAAGCACTGCGCAAGGAAGTGCTGGCTGCCGCCGAGGCCGCCGACGCCAAGGCCGCCAAAAAGAACGGCAAGAAATCCAAGCAGGCACAGCAGGAACAGGGGAACGCATAACCATGGCTACACAGGATTTTCTGGTTGAACTGGGCACCGAAGAACTGCCCCCGAAAGCACTCAAACCCCTGTCCGATGCCTTCACCCGGGGCATTGCCAGGGGTCTGGAAGACGCCGGTGTTGAATTCGGCAAGGTGGAAGCCTTCGCCGCCCCCCGCCGCCTGGCGGTGCGTGTGCGTGATCTGGCGGACGCCCAGCCGGACAAGGCCGTGGAGAAGCGCGGCCCGGCGGTAAAAGCGGCGTTCGACGACGCCGGCAACCCGACCCGGGCACTGACGGGTTTCGCCACCTCCCTGGGCATTACCCCGGACCAGCTGGACACCATGGAAACCGACAAGGGCGCCTGGGTGGTTTACCGCACCGTCGAGAAAGGCAAGGCCACCGTGGAATTGCTGCCGGAACTGGTTGAACAGTCCCTGGCCGCGCTGCCCATCCCCAAGCGCATGCGCTGGGGCGCCCACCGCACCGAGTTCGTGCGCCCGGTGCACTGGCTGATCATGCAGTTCGGTGACAAGGTCATCGATACCCCGATCATGGGCCTGACCCCGGGTAACAAGACCCGTGGCCATCGTTTCCACTGCCCGAAAGCGCTGATAGTACCCACCCCGGGCGATTACGAAGTGGTTCTGAAAGAGGAAGGCTTTGTATTGGCCGATTTCGCCGAGCGCCGCGAGCAGATCCGCAAGGGCGTGACCGAGCTGGCCGAGAAGGAGGCCGGCGGCAAGGCGGTGATCAACGAAGACCTGCTGGACGAAGTCACTGCCCTGAACGAATGGCCGGTGCCGCTGATGGGTCGCTTCGAGGAACGCTTCCTGGACGTGCCCGCCGAGGCACTGATTTCCTCCATGGAAGAGCACCAGAAGTACTTCCACGTGATCGCCGCCGATGGCGAGATGCTGCCGCTGTTCATCACCGTGGCCAACATCGAGAGCAAAGACCCGGCCCAGGTGATCTCCGGTAACGAGAAGGTGATCCGCCCGCGCCTGGCCGACGCCGCCTTCTTCTACGACACCGACCGCAAGTCCCGCCTGGAAGACCGCATCGATGCGCTCAAGCCCATCGTGTTCCAGGACAAGCTGGGCAGCATTTACGACAAATCCGTGCGGGTGGCCGCCCTGGCCAGGAAAATCGGCGACGCCATCAACAGCGACCCGGCCCTGGCCGAGCGCGCCGCCATGCTGGCTAAGACCGACCTGGTCACTGAAATGGTGCTGGAGTTCACCGATCTTCAAGGCATCATGGGCCAGTACTACGCCGCCAATGACGGTGAACACGAGGATGTCGCCAAGGCCCTGAACGAGCAGTACATGCCGCGCTTTGCCGGTGATGACCTGCCGTCCACCCTGACCGGCTGCGCCGTGGCCATCGCCGACCGCATCGATTCGCTGGTGGGCCTGTTCGGCATCAACCAGCCACCATCGGGCACCCGTGACCCGTTCGGCCTGCGCCGAGCCTCCCTGGGCGTTCTGCGCATCATCATCGAGCGCGAACTGCCGCTGGACTTGCAGACCCTGTGCGAGTGGGCTGAAGAGAACTTCACCGTGCTGACTGAGCAAAACACCGCCAGCACCGTGGTGGACTACATGCTCGAGCGCTTCCGCGCCCACTACGACGAGCAGGGCATCAGCGCCGAGGTCTACCTGGCCGTCCACGCCCGCCGTCCGACCCGGCCGCTGGACTTCGACCGCCGTGTGAAAGCCGTGGAAGCCTTCCGCCAGTTGCCCGAAGCCCAGGCCCTGGCCGGCGCCAACAAACGGGTCTCCAACATCCTGACCAAGCAGGGTGGTGACAGTATCGGTGAGACCGTGGACAGCAGCCTGCTGCAGGACGCCGCCGAGAAAGCCCTGGCCGAGCAGGTGGACGCCCAGGCGGAAAAGGTGGTGCCGCTGTTCGAACAGGGCGACTACGCCAGTGCCCTGAGCTCCCTGGCCAGCCTGCGCGCCCCGGTGGACACCTTCTTCGACGAAGTGATGGTGATGGCAGAGGATGAAGCCGTGCGCAACAACCGCCTGGCGCTGCTCAACCGCCTGCGCAACCTGTTCCTGCGGGTGGCGGACATCAGCCTGCTGCCAACCGCGGGCTAACCAATGCGGGGCCAGACAATGGCTCTGCAGTACTACGGACAAATTTCCCCAGGGAAGGGGGTAGCATTCAGCAGCCGAATGAGTATAATACCGGCCGTTGTTCGGCGTGTGGCGCAGCTTGGTAGCGCACTTCGTTCGGGACGAAGGGGTCGCAGGTTCGAATCCTGCCACGCCGACCACTATCCCGCTTTTCCTGAATACCCTCTCTTGTAATCAGCCGTTTCGCCAATCGCTTTGACACCTGGCCTTATCGTTTAATCAAGCAGCTCTTCCAGCGTCTCATAAGCCTGATGATTAACCCGGGTAATCTCCGTCGCCTGCTGGCTTTCCAGAAAACGCCGGCGTTGCTCCGAGGGCCTGGTCATCAACCGGGCGATGTTCATTTTCACGGCATCACACAGCCCGCTCCGGAACACGAACGGGTCATAGTGCAGCGGTTCTGAACGCCAGATCACCCGGAACCGGTCCCGATCAATGACGCCCCGCGCCACATACTCATCCACCCGTGAGCTGGAGACAAAGGCCGCCTGCACCTTGCCGGCCAACAACGCATCCATGGCTTTATCATGGCTGCCGGCATACACCTGGCCGGCGAAAAACCCCGTGAGTGATTGCCCGATATGGTCGGTAAAACGGGTTTTCGGAATCAAGGCGCCGGATGTACTGGCTGGATCGGTCAGGGCAACGGTGGCTCCTCGCAGATCTGTTGCCGTCTGGACCGGGCTGTCCCTGTCCACGATCAACACGGACGAATAGAAACTGCCCGCCGGGGTAAAATGGCCAGGCTCTACCGCCAGCGACGCGAAGGCTTCAATATCCGGGTTTCGTTTGTAGGCCTGCATGTAAGCCCCGGGCCCCAATACAGCGACATCGACGGCACCGGAGATGAGGGAGTCGATGACACTCTGGTAGGAACTGGCGCGAACCATCTCGACCGGTATATCCAACCCCTCGCTCAACAACGACATCAGCGGCTGGTATTCGCGCAACTGCTCGTCGATATCCTTTTTCGGGATCATCGAGAAAACCAGACGATCAGTCCCGCAGGAACCAGCCGGCGCAGGCTCACCGGCCATCAGACCGGAAGACATCAGGAACAGCCACAGCAGGTACACCCAACGCATCAGCCCGTCTCCTGCAGCCGGTTAAACGTGGCGTGAAAGTGCGGCACATCGGCTGCCGGTATCGGCCGGCTCAGGTGATACCCCTGGGCAATGTCACACCCGGCCACTTTCAGGTGCACCAGCTGTTCCGGTGTTTCCACACCCTCGGCGACCACTTTCAGGTTCATCCGCTTGGCCAGGATAATGGTGGAGGACACCACCGGGCTGTCATCGTGGCTGTTACAGATACGGGAAATCAGACTGCGGTCGATTTTCAGCTTGCCCACCGGCACACTCTCAAGATGGGCCAGGCCGGAATAGCCGGTGCCGAAATCGTCCAGGCTCAGGCGTATGCCGGCATCATTCAGGCAATTCAGGTTTTCCATGGCCTGCTCGTCCAACACGGCCGTTTCCGTCACTTCCAGCTCCAGCATGTCCTGCGCCAGGCCGTGACGTTCCATTTCTGCACGTACCCGGTCACAGAACCCGGGTTCACTCAACTGTATGGGGGACACATTCACCGCCAGTGGATGGGCTTTCAGTCCTTGCTGTTGCCACTCCACCAATTGCTCACAGGCCAGGCGAATCACTTCCATGCCCAGGGGCACTACAAACCCGCTGCGTTCCGCCATGGGAATGAAACGGTCCGGAAACAGCAGGCCATAATCCGGGTGCTGCCAACGCACCAGGGTTTCATAGCCAACAATCTCCATGGAGTCCAGGCACACCTGTGGCTGGTAGTGCAGGACAAACTGACGCTCGCGCAGGGCATCGGCGAAAGCCTGTTCCAGGTGGAATTCCTCGATATCACTGTTGGAATTCAGGGACTGGTCAAAGAACCGGTATTGCCCACGGCCAGCCCGTTTGGCGGAGTACATGGCGGCATCGGCGCCCCGCAGCAGATCGTCGATACTCTGGCCATCCCTGGGCGAGATGGCGATGCCCACCGAGGGGCTGCTGTTCAGCTCACTGCCGTCCAGCTGGTAGGGGGCCGACAGGTGCTCCACCAGCCCGGATACCCATTTCTCGATATCCACCTCGGTCCGGTTCCCCCCCATAAAGACCACAAATTCGTCGCCACCAAAGCGGCCGGCAAGATCCTCGTCTCCCAGGCGATGCTGAATCCGCCCTGCAACCGCCTGCAGCAGCAGATCGCCAATGTGATGTCCAAGGCTGTCATTAATGGATTTGAAACGATCCAGATCAATAAATAACAGGGCCGACAAACGGCGCTGTCGGCGTTGACTGGCCAGGGCCTGGGCAGCCACATCCAGGAACTGGCGGCGGTTGTACAGACCGCTCAGGTGGTCGATGGAAGCCGCCCGGGTGGTACGGGCGTGCTCACCCTCCAGGCGCTCGATCAGGTTCTGGTTTCTTCGCTCCGATTTTTGCAGGGCTTTCAACGCCAGTTGTTGCTGGCGCAGGGTACGTACAAGCCAGACAACAATCCCGGCCACCAGCAAGGTCATCAGGACATTCAGAACCAGCTGCTGGTTCTGTTTGCCCAGCGCCGCTGCCAGAATTTGTTCCTCCGGCTGGGCCACCACCACGGTGAAGTTGTTCGGACTTCGGTTGGCATAAACGTATTGGTGACGCTTTCCGGAAAGCTCAAAACTGCCCGCCCCCGAATTCACCCGGTTACTGGAAGCAAAAAACAGCCCTTTGACCGGCTTACCCCCAACCATGACCCCGAGAGTGTCGGCCCGCATCCACTCGTTTTTTTCTCCGTCCAGGATCTGCAAAAAGCCACCGTAGCCAAGATTGACATGTTGCAACAGCCCGGACAGGTAACCGATATCCAGTTCCACCAGTATCCAGCGGTCCACCCGGCCATTCCCCGGTTTGCCCTCGGGCACCAGAAAAGGAAGGCGCCAGGCGGTCTGTCCCGGTGCCATTGCCGGGTCGAGCCTCCGGGACGGCAGCACCGGCGTGTAGCCGTGCTTGGCCGTATGATCAGCCAGATCGGAAAGCCAGGGGCCAATACTGGTACGGGCAGAGTCGGGGTGGGATGAGTAACGCAAATTCCCGTTCGGTTCGTAAATGCTCAGGCGGTTAAATACCGGATCCTCGGCAAGCAGCGTCAACAACCGGGCGGAGCGGGATGAAGTGCCCGCCAGTTCGTCCCCGGCCAGGCTGGCCATGGCACGGGCCCGGTCGGTCATCTGTTTCAGGCTCTCGGAAATGATCAACGCCAGGTTGCTGTTTTCCGAGCGCTGGGCCTGCAGGGCATCGTCCCGGGAGGCGGCACTCTGAACCAGGAACAGAGTCCAGATAAACGCCACCATCACGATCCCGAGCAGGATCATGATCTGTGGAACAACATTCAAGGATGGTTCGGCACGGCGGTTCATCAGGGGTACTCTGGTCATTACCCCTGCAAGCTAACAATGCCGTGTGGCAGTTCGGTTACAGGTAAACGGTTTTTCTCAGGCCGGACTGGAGAACCACCAGGCGGGCAGCAGATGGCTGACCCGGCGCTGCACAAAGCGGTCGTCGATCAGCCAGATCACACCCCGGTCTTCCGGTGTGCGGATAACCCGGCCAGCAGCCTGGGCCACTTTCTGCAGGCCGGGAATCAGGTAGGTGTAGTTGTAGCCTTCACCAAAACGTTGCTGCAGACGCTCTTTCAGGATTTCATGCCAGGGGTCAAAGGGCGGCAGGCCAAGGGTGGCCACGAAGGCGCCGATTAACTGGTCGCCGGGCAGATCGATGCCTTCACTGAACACACCGCCGAGTACCGCGAAGGCCACGCTGCCCTCGGGTTTCTGGAACTCCGCCAGAAACTGCTTGCGCTGCTCCGGACTCATTCCAGGCTGCTGGGAACGTTGGGGAATATCCGGTGCCTGCACCGCCAGCGTTTCACTCACTTCCCTGGCGTACCTGAAGCTGCTGAAGAACGCCAGGTAATGGCCTGGCCGTTCCCGATACTGTCTGGCAATCAGCCCGGCGATGGGCTGCAGACTGGCTTGCCGATGCACCTGCCGGGTACTGATACCGGGCGTGAATTTCACCTGTAATTGTTCCGCACTGAACGGGCTGGCAAGAGAGCTGAAACGGGTATCGGCCGGCAAACCCAGCAAATCCCGGTAATAGACACCCGGGCTCAGGGTGGCAGAGAACAGTAGCACCGAATGGGCGGCCATGAAGCGCTCCGTGAGGAAGTCCGCCGGGATCAGGTTCTGGATGGTCAGGCTGGCCCGGCCCCGGCCGGCGCGTTCAAACTGACACAGGGAATGGTCGCCGAAGCTGTCCGCCAGTTTCAGGAAAGCGACGCTCTCGAACAACAGTTCCTGCAGCGCCAGGTCCGGCGGATGGTCGGCCAGGTAATCGGTCAGGCTGGACACCAGCCCCTGAAGGGCACCGGGCAGTTGCGCGGGCAAGGTATCCAGAAACACCGGGTGGGATTTCTCTGCGTGATCCCGGATCAGACCTTGCCAGGCACGGGCGGTACGGTCGAGCGCGGCCTTCACCGGCCCGGGTGCGGTTTTCCGGGTTTTCAGCAGGCGCTGCTGGTCCAGCCGCACCGAGTACATGCCCCGGGCCCGGTCCACCAGATTGTGGGCTTCGTCCACCAGCACACCGGCTCGCCAGTTGTTCTGGCGGATCAGGCCGTGGAGCAGGGCGGACTGGTCAAACAGCCGGTTCACATCGCCAATCACCAGATCACACCAGCGCGCCATTTCCTGTGCCAGGAAATAGGGGCAAATGTCATGACCTGCGGCGATCTTCGCCAGATTTTCCTGGTTTAACGGTTCACTGCTCTGAACCGCCTCGGCCCGGGCATCCGGCAGGCGGTCGAAAAATCCTTTCGCCAGGGGACAGGATTCGCCGTGGCAGGCTTTATCCGGGTGTTCACAGGCATGGTCTTTGGACACCAGTTCCAGCGTTCGCAACGGCCAGGCTTGCAGCTCACTCTGGCCCATGCGCAATTTCTCAACCGCATCCAGCGCCAGCTGGCGGGCGGTATTGCGACAGGTGAGGTAGAACAGCCGGTCCTGGCCCGTGGCGGGCATGGCCATCAGCGCCGGAAACAGGGTACCCAGGGTTTTACCGAGACCGGTGGGCGCTTCCAGCAGCAGGTGCTCGCCTTTCACCGAGTTCTTGTAAACGGTTTCTGCCAGCTGCCGCTGCCGGGGGCGAAACTCCGGAAACGGAAAGCGCAGGCTGGCCAGCAGGGCGTCGCGCTGTTCCCGGTGATGCTCTTCCTGCTCGGCCCAGTTCTTGTAAATACCGCACAGGGCTTCCAGTTCCTGCCAGAGTTCGTCCGCCCCGGCGGTTTCGGTCAGAACCGTCTCCCTGTCCCGGCCGGTGTCGTAATACACCAGCGCCAGCTCTACCCGCTTCCGGTTTTCCTGCCGGCACAGCAGGGCACCGTAGGCCCGCAACTGGGCCCGGTGCAGGGCACGCTGGTGCGGGCGAATGCGGGAAACGTCCCCCCGGTGGGTCTTGATTTCCTCCAGCCGGTTCTTGTGTGGGTGATAGCCATCGGCCCGGCCGGAAAGCTCAATTCCCAGGCAGTTACCGGTCAGTGAATACTCGCTTTTATAGCCGTAGCCACGTTTAGCCTGTATGGCCTGATGGCCGGCAATGCCCTCTTCGCTGGTTGGGGCCGGGGTGTACCGGAAGTCCAGATCACCGTGGCGGGCCGCGAATTCACACAGGGTGCGGACGGCGACTTTCACGCGCCCGCCTCATCATCCCGCCAGCGCACATAACAAACGCTGGCCGGGATACCTTCCCGTGCAAAAAAGTGCAGCCAGCGAACCTGGTGGTCCTGCAGGCGGTCGCCGGGGCCTTTCACTTCGATCATCTCATAGCGTTGCTCTGGATCGTCAGCCTCCGGCACCAGCCGGATCAAGTCCGGGAAGCCGCTGCGGTGTTCCCTGATATTATTGAGCAGGCGACGGAACAGGGCCTCCAGGTGGCGAGCGGGGATACAGTCCATAGCCAGTTCCAGCAGGTTTTCATTCAGCACCGGCCAGATAACAAAAGGGTTGGAGATGCCCTGCTTGTTCCGGAAAGTCTCGATAATTTCCTGTCGGTAATCGCCGGTTGCCAGCAACCCGAAACGTTGCTCGAACGCCTGCTGGCGCCTCGCCACAAAATCCTCCCGGGTCAGATCCGCCGGGCCGATGTGGAACGGATGGAAGAAGGCCCCGGGAATGGGTTTGAAGATCACCGGCCAGCACAGCAGGCCAAACAAAGCGTTGATCAGGGTGTTTTCCACGTAGAACACCGGGGCTTCCTCGGTACGCAGATGCTGCACAGCGGCCAGTTCCACGGTGCCGGTATCCGGTCTCGGCAAGGTGAGGGTGAATGCCTGCAGCTCGGGGTTTTCCACAGGCTCGGGCTTGTCGGCTCCCACCTTGGGCGCCAATCGTTTTAGCAACCGGGTCAGCCCCTGAGCCTCGGCGTCGCTCAGTTCGCCGGTCTGCCACTGGCAGGCCGTGGCCCAGGCTTGATCAAAGCGTTTCATTCGCTCCAACAGTCGCAGCCGTTTCAGACGTGCCTCCCGGTGCCCGCTGGCGGCCCATACCTGCAATGCCAGCTCCCGCTCGCCCTGGCGCTCCGCCTGCCGGCCCAGCTCCAGCAACAGTCGATCCCGTCGGCTGGAGAGCCATGGGTTATCCACCGGCCCGGGCGCATCGGGCCAGACATCCACGGCCGGTTCGCCCTCATCGAGCCGTTCACGGCACCGGTGCATCTGTAAATAACAGTCAACATCGGCCCGCCATTGGAAGGCACGGGATTCCGGGGTGAAGGGCACGGGCTCGAACCGCTGCACGCCCAGTTCCACCAGTACAAAGTCGGTCCAGCTCTGGCGCAGGTTGCCGAAGAACATCAGGCGAATGCGGTCAAACAGGGCCATGTCCCGAAGCTGGACGACTTCCCACGTTTCGCCGCCATCAGGCAGCCACTCCCGCAGGGACCTTGCCCCCCTGAACCCTTCCGCCAGCAGCTCCCGCATCCGGGCCTTGCCCAGGGTTTTCGGGTGGCCCTGTTGCTGTAACCAATGGCCAAACACCGGTCTTAATTCCGCCAGAGTAAACAGTCGGAACAGGTCATCCAGGCTCAGCTCCGGTGCACTGTCCAGCCAGCCCTCCTGCACCAGCACCCTGAGTGCTTCAGGTTCCGGCACCGGTAATTCCGGATAGCGAAGCTTGTCGGCCCGGAACAACTCACCGGTGCGCATCACCATTCGGGTCAGAAGCGCCCGGGGGCCGGTCGCCAGGCCCGTGAAGGCCGCCAGCCGGCTTCGCTCCTGTTCTGTTAACAAGTCTGCGTGGTGGTTCGCTACCCAGGCCACCAGAATGTCCATGTTCTCCAGATAATAAAGCGGATTCTCGAGATCAGCCGTAGCCAGGTACGAACGGGTTTGTCGCATCAATTCGTTACTCTCGCTCACCAATCATTCCCGGGTTTGCGGTAACCTGTACCGCAACCATCATCGAACCAAGATAACACCGGTATGCCTGAGACCAACAGTATCGAACCCGGCTTCCACGCCATTCACGCCAACCATCTGGAAGACCTGCGCCGCACCGTGGTCTACATCTGCCGGCACAACCCCATGCCGCCGCTGCAGAGCGAGACCTTTCTGGTGCAGAGTAACGGCATCGCCCAATGGCTGAAACTGGCGTTGGCTGAGAAACGCACTGACGATGGCGTGGAAGGCGGCCTGGGCATTGCCGCCGGCATGGATTTCCTGTTCCCCGCGCGGTTTATCTGGCAAGCCTACCGGGCGGTGCTGCCCGATGGCGAGGTGCCGGAACAATCCCCCTTTGATAAACGGCGGCTGGTGTGGCGACTGTACCGGCTGTTGCCGGAACTGGTGGGTCAGGATGACGCCTTCACGCCGCTGGCTCGGTTTCTGGACGGCAGCGATACCGACCTGCGCAACTTCCAGCTGGCTGAAAAAGTGGCGGATCTGTTCGACCAGTACCAGGTGTTCCGTGCCGACTGGCTGGCCGCCTGGGAGCAGGGCAGAGATGTAGTGATCACCGCCCGGGGCGAAGAAAAGGCCCTGGATGGGGAAACCTGCTGGCAACCGTTGCTCTGGCGCAGGCTGGTCGAAGACGTGGGCACCGAGGCCCACACCAGCCGTTCGCAGATTCACACCCGCTTTATGGAGCAGGGCCAGCGCATTACCGATCCGGCCAACCCGGTGCGCCTGCCCAGACGGATTGTGGTGTTCGGGGTGTCCTCCCTGCCCCGGCAGGCACTGGAAGCCCTGTACGTATTGAGCCGGTTCAGCCAGGTGGTGCTGTGTGTCCACAACCCCTGCCAGTTCTACTGGGCCGACATCATCAGCGACCGGGAACTGCTGAAAGCCGAACGCAAGCGGGGTACCGCGCATCCGGTATTGTCGCGGATTCACGATCCGGATCAGCTGCACCAGCACGCCAACCCTTTGCTGGCGGCCTGGGGCAAGCAGGGCCGGGACTACATCCGCCTGCTGGATGAGTTCGACAACCCGGACGATTACCGGGCCAGCATCCAGACCCCGGGCCAGAAGATCGATATCTTCACCGACCATGGCGACCCGGATTCCCCCTGCCTGCTCAACCAGTTGCAGAACGATATCCACAACCTGACGCCGCTGCAGGAAATCCGCCAGCAGCACCGCACGGTGGATCTGGCCCGGGACCATTCCGTGGTGTTCCACGACGCCCACAGCCCCCAGCGGGAAGTGGAAATCCTGCACGACCAGCTACTGGCCGCGTTCAACTCCGATCCCACATTGCGGCCCCGGGATGTGATCGTGATGGTGCCGGACATCAACGTATACGCGCCCCACATCCAGGCGGTGTTCGGGCGCTATTCGCCGGGCCGCAAACGCCACATTCCGTTCACCATTTCCGACCAGGGCCAGCGCCACCACGAACCTGTGCTGATTGCCCTGGAAACCCTGATGTCACTGCCCCGCAGTCGTTTCGGCGTGAGCGAGATCATCAGCCTGCTGGAAGTGCCCGGCATCCGCGAGCGCTTTGCCATCAGCGAAGACGAGATCCCCCTGGCCCGGCGCTGGGTGGAAGGCGCCAACATCCGCTGGGGCCTGCACGGCGAGCACCGGCAAAGCCTGGACCTGCCAGCGGAGCTGGAGCGCAACACCTGGCAATCTGGCCTTCGCTCCATGCTGCTCGGTTACGGGATGGGTGACGACGAACCCTGGGGCGGAGTAGAACCCTATGGTGAAATCGGCGGCCTGCAGGCCAGCCTGGCGGGCCGACTTGGGGACTTCGTACATCAGTTGGAAACCCTGTGGCGGGCCCTGCAAACCAACCGCACCCCGGAGCAATGGGAAGCCCTGTTCTCCGAAATGCTCGAGCAGTTCTTCCACAAGGTGGACGGCCAGGACCTGCTGTTGCTGAACCGCTTCCGCCGTCAGCTGGAGCAATGGCTGGAGGATTCCCTTGCCGCAGGCCTTGATCACCAGCCGCTGCCCCTGAACATCGTCAGGGATGTGCTTTTGCAGGGCCTGGACGAAGGTGGCCTGAACCAGCGATTCCTGGCCGGCAAGGTGAACTTTGCCACCCTGATGCCCATGCGCGCCATTCCGTTTCGCAAGGTGTGCCTGCTGGGCATGAACGACGGCGACTACCCCCGCTCCCGGCCACCGGTGGATTTCGATCTGATGGCCCAGGACTATCGCCCCGGGGACCGCTCCCGCCGGGAAGACGACCGCTACCTGTTCCTCGAGGCCCTGCTGTCCGCCCGGGAACAGCTGTACATCAGCTGGGTGGGGCGCAGCATCAAGGACGATTCGGAACGGCCGCCCTCGGTGCTGGTGGGTCAGCTACAGGATCATCTGGACAACCTGTGGTCTGTAGAGGGGCAGCCGGAAATGGCGGTTACCAAAGCCCTGACCACCCAGCACCCGCTGCAGCCCTTCAGCCGCGACTATTTCCCCAAGGCCAACAATGGCGTGGGTGAAAGCAAAGAGGCCCGGCCCAGACCGCTGGCTGAGGTGCTGCAGGCCCGTGGCCTGTTCACCTACGAACGGGAATGGCGCAGCGCGCATGGGGTGGAAACCGTCGAACAGGCTCACCAGACCCTGCCGTACCAGGCGCCGGAAGACCCCATCAGCCTGAACGAGCTGGCAAACTTCCTGAAAAAGCCCATCGACACCTTCTACCAGCGCCGCCTGCAGGTGCGCTTTGAAGACGTGGAAGACGAGGACACCGACAACGAAAACTTCGATTTGAACGGCCTGGACCGCTGGCGCCTGGATAATGAGCTGATAGAGAGCTGTGTGCTAAAAGCCGCCAGCGGGGAAGAACTGTACCAGCGCCTGGAAAACAGCCTGGACCGCATGGCCCGCCGGGGCGACCTGGGCATGGGGGTGACCGAACACCGGCTGCGCACCGAACTGGCCGGGCGCCTGCCGGATCTTTTCGAGCGCTATCGCGGTGCTCTGGCGGAGTGGCCGGAACCAGTGGCCGAACCGCTACCGTTCGAATTTGGCTATTCGGACAGCACCGGGGCCGTCGAGGTGGCCGATTTCATCACCAACCTGCGCTGCAACCCCGAGGGCCATCTGTGCCGGCTGGTGGTGGCCAGTTCCGGCTTGCTGAGCGGTTCGGGCAGCGGCAAAAAGGTGCGCTACGCGAACCTGCTTCGGGACTGGGTGGTACACCTCGCCGGCCAGCTCAGCGATCAGCCCTTTGAAACCCTGATTCTGGCCAAAGAGGAAGGCCGCAAGTTCCACCTGCCCGTTATCCCGCCTGCCCGGGCCAGGAAGCACCTCGAAACCGTCCTGGCCCACTGGATGCAGGCGACAACCCGGGCTCTGCCCATTCACTGTGACGCCGGCTTTGCCTGGATCACCAGTTATTACGGCGGCAAGAAATACCTGGGTGATCATGAACGGGCCATCAGTGAAGCGGAACAGGCGTATACCACCGCCCTGGAGCGGGACACCGGCTACCTGCGCGGTGCCTTTGAAAGCCCGGAAGCGCTGATGGCCAGTGGCGAATTCGAAGCACTGTTACACCAGCTCTACGTGCCGCTGTGGGAAGCCGAACAGGACAAATCCGCGGCTGAGCAGGTGGGTTACCAGGAGGAACAGGCATGAGCCAGACAGCCGCTAACCGCAACCCGAACCTGGACCCTCTGGCGCTGCCACTGAACGGCAGCGCCCTGATCGAAGCCAGTGCCGGCACCGGTAAAACCTTCACCATCGCTATTCTGTATGTGCGTCTGGTACTGGGCCATGGCCAGAGCGAGGACAGCCCGCTGCAGGATCTGCTGCCACCGAACCTGCTGGTGGTGACCTTTACCGAAGCGGCCACCAAGGAGCTGCGCGACCGCATACGCACCCGCCTGACCCAGGCCGCCGAGGTGTTTTCCGACAGCCCGGACGAACCGGAACCGCCTGCGGAAACCCGACTGATCTACCAGCTGCGGGATGAAAGCTACCCGGACCCCGCCCGTTGGCCCGACTGCCGCAAGAAACTGCTGCTGGCCGCCGAATGGATGGACGAGGCGGCCGTGTCGACCATTCACGGTTTCTGCAACCGCATGCTCAGCGAACACGCCTTCGACAGTGGCAGCCTGTTCAAACTCACCCTGGAAACCGACCAGAGTGAACTGCTGGACGAAGTGGCCCGGGATTACTGGCGTACCTTCATCTATCCACTGCCGCCAACCCTGATGGATGAGGCACTCAGCCACTGGAAAACGCCGACCGATCTGCGCAAGGCCGTGCGCAACCTGATCGATAATCCGGATGCACTGGGCGCACCGCCAGAGAACGTGCACCAGGCCATCAACCAGGTGGTCAGCGAGCGGCTGGCCCAGGCCAATGAATTGAAGTCACACCCCTGGGCCCAGTGGCGCCAGGAAGTCATCGACCTGCTGAACGATCTGAACAAAAACAAACGCCTGCACGGTGGCAGCAAGAACGCCATGCTCAAGGTCTGGGATCTGCTGCTCGCCTGGACCGAATCCGGCGAACTGCTTCCGGAGAAACTGGACAGCGCCGCCGGCTTCAGGAACCAGACCCCAGAAGGCCTGGCCAATATCCTGAAAGGTGATGACCCGGCGCCCGACCACCCCGCCTTCGAGGCCATTGAGGCCCTGATGGCCTTTGGCCAGAACCAGCCCAGCGCCAGGTCCAATATCCTGCGCCACGCCAGCCACTGGATCGCCGGGCGACTGGAGGCGGAAAAACAGCAACGTTCGGAAATGGGCTTTGATGACCTGCTCACCCGCCTGGACGACGCCCTGCACGGGCCAAGGGGCGACCAACTGGCCGCCACCATCCGGCGCCAGTTCCCGGTGGCGCTGATTGACGAATTCCAGGACACCGACCCGGTCCAGTACCGGATTTTCAACCGGATCTACAACGTGCAGGCCAACAGCCCGGACACCTGCCTGCTGATGATCGGTGACCCGAAACAGGCCATTTACGGCTTCCGGGGCGCCGATATCCACACCTACCTGCAGGCCCGCCTGGGCGTACAGGACCGCACCTGGACCCTGGGCAAGAACTTCCGCTCTGCCAAACCCATGGTGACGGCGGTGAACCGGGTATTCGAGTACAGCGACCAGTACAGTCCGAAAGGGGCCTTCCTGTTCGGCAAGGGCGACAGCACACCGCTGCCATTCCAGGGCGTCGATGCCAACGGCACCAAACGCCAGTGGTCGGTGCACGGTGAGCCGCAACCGAGCCTGGTGTTCTGGACCCACGAATCCGGCGATGAAGACAGGGAAGGCAAGCCAAAGGGACTGGCCAAGGGCACCGCCACCGCGGATGTGGCCGAGACCTGCGCCAGTGAAATTGCCCGGCTGCTGACATTGGGCCAGAAACAACAAGCCGGTTTTGCCCTGCCGGATAACCCGGCAGACCTGGAACCCGTGAAACCCAAAGACATCGCCGTGCTGGTGAACAACCGCAACGAAGCCGCCGCCGTGCGGGATGCCCTGGGCCGCCGGCGCATCAAAAGCGTGTACCTGTCGGACCGGGACTCGGTACTGGGCTCCCGGGAGGCAAAGGAGATGCTGTGCTGGCTTCGGGCCTTCGCCGAGCCCCGGCAACTGGCACTGATCCGGGCCGCCCTGGCCACACCGACCCTGGGCCAGAGCTGGCAGACGATGGATCTGCTGCTGACCGACGAACTGGTACTGGAGCGGGAAATCGAGCGTTTTCAGCGCTACCAGCAGCAATGGCAAAGCCAGGGCGTACTGCCCATGCTGCGCAGTTTCCTGATGGACTTCGAGGTACCCGGTCGCCTTTTGCAAAGGCCGGACGGTGAGCGAAGACTCACTGACATCCTGCATATTGCCGAACTGCTGCAGCAGGACAGCCTGCAACTGGACGGCGAACATGCGCTGGTGCATCACTTCACCCAGATCCTGAGAGCGGCGGATGAGGAAGACGAACACCGCACCCTGCGCCTGGAAAGCGATGCCGGACTGGTGAAGGTGATTACCGTGCACAAATCCAAGGGCCTGGAATACCCGCTGGTGTTCCTGCCCTTTGGCACCGCCTTCCGGGCAGAAAATCAGAAACAGACGTCCATGAGTTACCACGATGACGAGGGCAATAAAGTCACCGTGCTCGAGCCCACACAGGAAGATGCTGAAAAAGCCGACCAGGAGCGCCTGGGCGAAGACATCCGAAAGCTTTATGTGGCCCTGACCCGGGCCCGGTTTGCCACCTGGGTGGGGGCAGCGGCCGTGGATAACTGGCACCAGAGCGGTCTGGGTTATGTGCTGGCCGGCTCACCGGAGCAGGGTGTCAGCCAGGCGCTGGCGCCACTGGCCCAGGGCCGCCCGGAAATCGCCCTGACTCCGTTGCCGCAGGCCCGGGACACCCTGTTCACCGAAACCGCCCCGGAAGCCCTGGGGCCGGCCCTGGTATCCACCCGGGAAGCGAAGGAAGACTGGTGGATTGCCAGTTACTCCAGCATTGAATACACCGGCATGGCAGGCACGGGCATTACCTTCACCGGAGAAGTGGAAGACCCCCAGACCCAGAACCTTCTGGAGGAGAGCGCCCAGGAACAGACCGGAGAGGCTCCGCCAGCCATTGCCACCGAACGCAATCATCACCATTTTCCCAGGGGCGCCAGCCCAGGCACCTTCCTGCACGAATTACTGGAATGGTGCTGCGCCCAGGGGTTTCAGACGATTGTGGATAACCCGGAGCGACTGCATGAACAACTGGCCCGAAGGTGCGGAACCCGGGGCTGGACCCAGTGGGTAGAGCCTCTCCAACAGTGGCTGCTGGCCTTGATCGCCAACCCCCTGAAGCTGGACCGGCAAGGCCTCCAGACCGCCGCGCTGACCGAACTGGACAGCCTGCGCCCGGAACTGGAATTCTGGTTTGAGAGCGCGGATGTCAGCATCCGCCAATTGGATACGCTGGTGACCCGTCATACCCTGAACGGCGCCGACCGGCCCCAGGCCGAGCCCGGTCGTTTCAACGGTATGCTCAAGGGCTTCATCGACCTGGTGTTTGAACACAAGGGGCAGTATTACGTGCTGGACTACAAATCCAATGCTCTGGGCGAGGATGATGCCGCCTACACCGATCAAGCCATGGGACAGGCAATTCTGGACAAACGCTACGACCTGCAATACGTACTCTACCTGCTGGCCCTTCACCGGCTGCTGAAAGCCCGGCTGCCCGGTTACGACTACGACCGGCACATTGGCGGCGCGGTCTACCTGTTCCTGCGCGGGGTGAATGCCACCAGCGGCGGCGCGTTCACCGACAAACCACCCAGAGGGCTGATTGAACAACTGGATGCCCTGTTCGATGGCGAGTCAGTTTCCGGGGAGGTGGCCGCATGAGCCGGACCCACCATACCGAAAGCCAGTTTGCCCTGGACCTGGGGGACAACACGCCGGGGAACACAACACAAGCGGAACCGCGAACGCCTGTGGATAACTCCCACCGCCTGGCCAGCCTGACGGACACCGAAACCCTGTTGCTGCAATGGCAACAGGCCGGCTGGATTCGCCCGCTGGATACCGGCTTTGCGCGGCTGATCCGGGAACTGAGTGAAGAACAGGGCGAGCGTCCGCAGCCACTGGTACTGCTGCTGGCGGCGCTGACCTCCCATCAGGTGGGCCGTGGCCATGTCTGCATCGACCTGGCCACCCTGCTGGCCGATGCCGGCAACACCCTGGCACTGCCACCCGAAGAACCGGCCCACACGAACCTTTCCGAAGCCGAGGTGGCAAACCTGCAAGGCCTCTATCCACAGGATCTGCTGGCCCGGGTACAACTGGCCGATTGCCTTGCCGCCCTGAAAAACTCCCTGGCCATCAGCGATGGCTCCGTGCCGGCACCGCTGGTTCTGAATGGAACCCGGCTTTACCTGCGCCGGTTCTGGCGCTATGAACAGCGTATTGCCGAGGGCATCCAGCAAAGACTGGCCTTGCACTCAATCCTGGCGGACCCGCAATCGCCCGGGGCGCAAACCCTGTCACGGGCACTGGGCCACCTGTTCCGGTCAACCGACCCGGTGGATTACCAGAAACTGGCCTGTGCCCTGGCCGCCCGGAACCGGTTTTCGGTGATCACCGGCGGCCCGGGTACCGGCAAGACCACCACCGTGGTGAACCTTCTGGCGGCACTGCAGGCCGTGGCTGGCGAAAGCCCGGAACGGGCAGGGCGCAAGTACCGCATCCGCCTGGCCGCGCCCACCGGCAAGGCGGCCGCCCGCCTGAATGAGTCCATTGGCGGCGCAGTCCGCAAACTGCCACTGGCGGACTTGCCGGGTTCGGTACAACTGGACGACATTCCCACCAGGGTCACCACCCTGCACCGGTTGCTGGGAAGCCGGCCAGACACCCGCCAGTTCCGGCACAACCGGGATAACCCGCTGCCAGTGGATATCCTGGTCATCGATGAAGCCTCCATGGTGGACGTGGACCTGATGGCCTCGGTGGTAGACGCGCTGCCGGAAAAAGCTCAACTAATCCTGCTTGGCGACAAGGACCAGCTGGCCTCGGTGGACACCGGTGCGGTTCTGGGCGAGCTTTGCCAGCGCGCCGCCGATGCCCACTATACGCCGGAGACCACCAACTGGCTGCGGGCGGTAACCGGCATGTCAGTACCCGAAGACCTGACCGACGCCAACGGCCTGGCACTCGACCAGGCCGTGGCCATGCTTCGAAAAAGCTATCGTTTTCAGGAGGATAGTGGCATTAAACAGCTGGCCGAAGCAGTCAATACCAGTACCCTTGACCAGACCCTGCTGACCCGGGCCCGTGAGGCCGCCTTCGATGATGTGGTCTGGCTCAATGGTCACATCGCCCGGCCAGACCCGGAAGCCACGCTTTCACAAATTTGCCAACACGCGATAACCGGCACGCCGGATGCCTTTGCCAATGCTGGCGTTGGGCGGGTTATCCACAACCAGCCACTGCCGCCACCGGTGGGCTACCGGCACTACCTGGAACGCATGAACAACCATGGGCTGACCGCAGACAGCCCCCGGGAAAACTGGGACGCACTGGCCATCGACGTGCTGGAAGCCTTCAACGATTTCCAGATCCTGTGCGCCCTGCGCAAGGGTCCGTGGGGTGTGGAAGGGCTGAACGACCGCATTGCCCGACACCTGCTGGCTGAAAAACTGCTGCCCCGGGCCGAAGGCTGGTACGCCGGCCGGCCCGTACTGATCACGGGGAATGATTACAACCTGGGGCTGATGAATGGCGATATCGGCATCACCTTCTCGGTGCCCTGGGGACGGAATGACCACGGCGAACCGGTGTTCGTGCTTCGCGTGGCCTTCCCGGACAGCGACAGCGCCGGCGGCATCCGCTGGATTTCTCCGAGCCGCTTACAGCAGCTGGAAACGGTGTTTGCCATGACGGTGCACAAATCCCAGGGCTCTGAGTTCAACCACACCTGCTTGGTACTGCCGGATCGCCTGAGCCCTGTGCTGACCAGGGAGCTGGTTTACACTGGCATTACCCGGGCAAAGAACTGGTTCAGTTTGATTACCGGCGATGCGCAGGTGTTCAGTGAGGCTGTTAATCAAAGGGTTGTTCGGGCTTCCGGGTTGGCGCTCAGGCTTGGAGAACACTAACACCCAAGCTTGGTGCGACAGTGAGGGGAGGAGCCCTTCCAGAACCGTGCGGAGCCATGGATGGCGGAGCTCGAGCGCCACATGGATGTGCCGAAGGAGCGTGTTTTGGAAGGGCTCCTCCCCTTACTGATCGCCACCCCGATGCTGTTGCTCCCAAAGATGGGCATAGTGACCACCAGTCGCCAACAACTGGTTATGGCTACCACTCTCAACAATCCGGCCCCCATCCATCACCAGAATGGTATCGGCATCCCGAATCGTGGAAAGTCGATGAGCAATCACCAAAGTCGTGCGCTGGCGACTGACTTCTTTCAAAGCTCCCAGAATTGCCTGCTCTGACAAGGAATCCAGTGACGAAGTAGCTTCGTCCAATATCAGCAAGGGCGGATTTTTCAGGATCACCCGGGCAATGGCCACCCGCTGTTTTTCACCGCCGGAGAGTTTCAGGCCCCGTTCACCCACTTTGGTTTCGTAGCCATCCGGCAGGCTGTGGATAAAGTTTTCCAGATGGGCCATGCGCGCAGCCCGGTAAACCTCTTCCTCGGTGGCTTCGGGGCGGCCATAGGCCAGGTTGCTGTAGAGGGTGTCGTTGAACAGCACGGTATCTTGCGGCACCACGCCGATGGCGGCGCGCAGGCTGTCCTGAGTGACGTCGCGAATGTCCTGGCCGTCGATACGAATGGCACCTTTATCCACATCGTAGAAACGGAACAGCAGGCGGGCGAGGGTGGATTTTCCCGCACCACTGGCGCCCACCACCGCCACCTTATGGCCCGCCGGGATGGTGAAATCCACGTCCCGGAGGATTGGCCGGTCCTTGCGGTAGGCAAAATGGATGTGTTCGAAGCGCACTTCGCCGTTATCCACAACCAGTTCCCGGGCATCCGGCGCGTCTTCAATGGCGGGTTTATCTCCAAGCAGTTTGAACAACCGCTCCACGTTTACCAGCGCCTGGCGGATTTCCCGGTAGACAAAGCCCAGGGCATTCAGGGGAATGAACAGCTGTAACAGGTAGGCGTTGATCATGGTGAAATCACCCAGGGTGATCTCGCCGCTGGCTACCTCGGTGACCGCCATGGCCATAATCACCATCAGCGCGGCGCCAATGATCAGCGCCTGCCCGGCGTTCAGGGTGGCCAGCGACAACCGGTTTTTCAGGCGCGCTTGCTCCCATTCCTGCAGGTCGGCGTCGTAGCGCTGGGCTTCGAAACGCTCGTTATTGAAGTATTTCACCGTCTCGTAGTTCAGCAGGCTGTCCACCGCCCGGGAGTTGGACTGGTTGTCCCGGGCGTTGGCTTCGCGCACGTACTTGGTTCGCCATTCGGTCACCTTGATGGAAAACACCACGTACACCACTACGGCCACCAGAATGGCGATCACGTAGCCCACGTTGAACACCACCAGCAGAATACCGGCCACCAGCAGGATTTCCAGCAGGGTGGGGACGATGTTGAACAGGGTGAAACGCAGCAAAAAACTGATGCCATTGGTGCCCCGCTCGATATCCCGGGCCAGGCCACCGGTTTTTCGGTCCAGGTGAAAGCCCAGTTCCCGCTGGTGCAGGTGCTCGAACACCCGCAGCGACACTCGCCGCATGGCCCGCTCGGCCACGCGGGCAAAGACGGCATCCCGCAGTTCGCTGAACAGCGTGCTGCCAAAACGCAGCAGACCATAGGCGACCACCAGCAGCACCGGAATCCACAGCAGCAAATCCTGGCCACTGTTCTGGTCCAGATAATCCACAATGTATTTCAGGGCAATGGGCGTGGCGACCGTTGCCAGCTTGGCCAGCACCAGGAGGGTCAACGCCAATGCCACCCGGCCCCGGAATTCGGTCAGGTAGGGCCAGAGCCCGGCAATGATCTTCCAGTCGGGTTTGTGGTCGGCGGGGTAATCGTTATCTGCGTAAGCGCGCACGTGGATACCTGTAATAGTGGTAAAGGAAACTGGCGGAAAGCCGGGATTTTTAGGGGCTTCGGTTTGTATGCTTAGGGCGTACTCCCTACACTGTATGTATCAATCCCTTCGACTCCACGAAAAGGAGAATGGTAACGTGAACAACCAAGAACTTCAGGCATTGAAAGAACGTTATGTGGCAGCCGGGGCCGCGAGCCCGAACGAACAGTTTGCTGACCATGCCCTGAACGCGGAACTCTGGGATGCCGATGGCAAGCGCATGATCGATTTCGCCGGCGGCATCGGCGTACTGAACGTTGGTCATCGCCACCCGAAAGTTGTCGAAGCGGTCAAAGCGCAGCTCGACAAGCTGATGCATACCTGCCAGACCGTGATGCCGTATGAGGGCTACGTAAAACTGGCCCAGAAGCTTTCCGAAGTGGTGCCGGTGAAAGGCGACGCCAAGGTTATGCTCGCCAACTCCGGTGCCGAAGCCCTGGAAAACGCGGTCAAAATCGCCCGTGCCGCGACCAAAAAAGACAACGTGATCTGCTTTACCGGCGGTTATCACGGTCGTACCTTCATGACCATGGCCATGAACGGCAAAGCAGCGCCCTACCAGACCGATTTCGGTCCGATGCCCGGCCTGGTTTACCGTGCGCCTTATCCGGTGCCTTACCATGGCGTAAGCGAAGAAGAAGCCCTGCGCGGCCTGCACATGGCCATGAAAGCCGATTCTCCGGCCCACAACACCGCCGCCATCGTGATTGAGCCGGTGCTGGGTGAGGGTGGCTTCTACGCCGCATCCCCGGAATTCCTGAAGGAAATCCGAAAGATTTGCGACGACAACGACATTCTGATGATCGTCGACGAAGTCCAGAGTGGTTTCGGCCGGACCGGCAAGATGTTTGCCATCGAACACAGCGGCGTTCAGCCGGACATCATGACCATGGCCAAGTCCATGGCCGACGGTATGCCGATCTCCGCTATTGTCGGCACCGACAAGGTGATGGATTCCTCCGGCCCCAACTCCCTGGGCGGTACCTACACCGGCAGCCCGACTGCCTGCGCGGCAGCCCTGGCGGTATTCGATGTGTTCAAGGAAGAAGACATTCTGGGCAAGAGTCAGCGTCTGGGTGAGAAACTCAACGAACGCTTCAAGCAGTGGGAAAACAAGTTCGAGCATGTGGATAATGCCCGAAACCTGGGTGCCATGGCGGCCTTCGAGCTGGTTGAAAGCAAGGACAGCCACAAGCCCAAGCCAGAGCTGGCGGCAGCCATCACCAAGAAGGCCAAGGAAAAGGGCCTGATCCTGCTCAGCTGTGGCCTGTTCGGCAACACCATCCGCTTCCTGATGCCCGTCACCATTGAGGACGAGGTACTGGAAGAAGGCCTGAAGATTGTCGAAGAAGCCCTGCAGGAAGTGGGTGCCTGATAGGCGTTAACCACTGATCCACAGGATCGCGAAAGGCGGCGTTATCATCATATACTGTTCCGGTTAGCCCGGAACCCGATGGTTTCGCCGCCTTTTTTGTTTTCAGGATCCTGCATGACTTCCAATTCTGAACCGAACACCATTCCCGACCACAAACCACGCCCCTGGATCGACCTTCTGGTCAGCATCATCATTCCTTCCGTCATTCTGATGAAATTCAGTGGCGACGAACACCTGGGCAGTGTCAACGCGCTGATCATCGGCCTGGCCTTTCCCCTGGGGTGGGGCCTGTTCGAGTTGATCCGGTATCATAAAAAGAACTTCATCGCGCTGCTCGGCCTGATCAGCGTGGCGCTGACCGGCGGCATTGGCCTGCTGGAACTGGACGCTGGCTGGCTGGCCATCAAGGAGGCAGCGGTGCCGGCCATCATCGGCCTGGCGGTATTGATCTCCACCCGCACCAGATACCCGCTGGTAAGGGCCCTGCTGTACAACCCGGCGGTACTGGATGTGGATAAAATCCACAAAGCCCTTGAAGAGCGGGGTGGAGTGGCGGAATTTGAATCCCGGTTGTTGAAAGCCAGTTATTATTTCGCCGGCACCTTTCTGTTCTCCTCGATTATGAACTACGTCCTGGCCAAATGGATCGTCGTCAGTCCGTCCGGCACCGAGGCGTTCAACGAGGAGCTGGGCCGGATGACCCTGGTGAGCTACCCGATGATCGCCATTCCTTCCATGGTCATGATGATGCTGATCTTCTATTACCTGTGGCGCACCATTCGCCGGCTGACCGGTTACACGCTGGAAGAAGTGATGGCGCCGCACCTGGTGGAGAAAGAGAAGGAAAAGCAGCGGAAGAAGGAGCAGGGCTAAAGCTGTTTTGGCTTTGTAAAGGCCCATCCCCCTGACTCATCAAACACTGCGTAGCCTTCATAAAAAAACGGTGGCTCCTCGCGGATGCCACCGTTTTTTATGCCTGCCTGAAATCCGCAGCAACCATCAGATATCCAGGTTGCTGACCTCCAGCGCATTACTCTGGATAAAGTTCCGACGCGGCTCGACATCATCGCCCATCAGGGTTGTAAAAATCTGATCGGCGGCAATGGCGTCCTCGATGGTCACCTTCATCATGCGGCGGGTTTCCGGATCCATGGTGGTTTCCCACAGCTGTTCCGGGTTCATTTCACCCAGACCCTTATAGCGCTGAATATTCAGACCACGCTGGGCTTCTTTCATCAACCAGCCCAGGGCTCCTTCGAAAGAGAAGATCGCCTGTTTGCGCTCGCCACGCTGGATGTAGGCGCCTTCCTCAATCAATCCTTCCAGAGTTTCGCCCAGACGAGCGATGGCCTTGTAGGAGGATGATTCAAAGAAATCGTGGCCGAATACGTGCTCATAGGGAATGCCGTGCACATAAATCGTCACCATCGGCAGATACAGATGGCGCTCTTCGTCACGGGTTACCGAGAAGCTGTACTTGGTACCGGTGCGGGTATCCAGGTCCAGCCCTTCGCCCAGGCGCGCCACCCAACGGGCCACCGGTTCTTCCGTTTTCAGATCTTCCAGCGTCAGGGTGCTGTTGTAGATCATCTGCCGCAGCACCAGGGCCGGGTAGGCCCGTGACAGGCGATCAATCATCGCCATCACCGCCTGATAGTCCTTCACCATGGTTTCCAGGGCGGAATCCTTGATGGCCGGGGCATCGGCGTTCACGAACAGCTGAGCGCCTTCCAGGGCAGTCTGGGTCAGGTAGGCTTCCTTGGCCTTTTCGTCCTTCAGATACTGCTCCTGTTTGCCACGCTTGACCTTGTACAGGGGCGGCATGGCGATAAACACATGGCCCCGCTCGATGATTTCACGCATCTGCCGGAACATGAAGGTCAACAGCAGGGTGCGGATGTGCGAGCCATCCACATCGGCGTCGGTCATGATGATAATGGAGTGATAACGCAGCTTGTCCGGGTTGAACTCTTCCCGACCAATGCCGCAGCCCAGTGCGGTGATCAGGGTGCCCACTTCCGCCGAGGACAACATCTTGTCGAAACGGGCCTTTTCCACGTTCAGGATTTTACCTTTCAGTGGCAGGATCGCCTGGGTCTTTCGGTCGCGGCCCTGTTTGGCGGAACCACCGGCCGAGTCACCCTCCACAATGAACAGTTCGGAAAGCGCCGGGTCTTTTTCCTGGCAGTCCGCCAGCTTGCCGGGCAGGCCAGCGATATCCAGCGCGCCTTTCCGGCGGGTCATGTCACGGGCCTTGCGCGCCGCTTCCCGGGCCCGGGCCGCCTCAATCATCTTGTTGACGATCAACTTGGCTTCGTTCGGCTGCTCCTGAAGGTAATCCGCGAACTTCTGGTACAGCTCCTGCTCAACCGCGGTCTTCACCTCGGAGGAAACCAGCTTGTCCTTGGTCTGGGAGGAGAACTTCGGGTCCGGCACTTTCACCGAGATAATGGCGGTCAAACCTTCCCGTGCGTCGTCACCGGAGGTGTGTACCTTGGCTTTCTTGCCCAGGCCTTCCTGCTCGATGTAATTGTTCAGCGAGCGGGTAAGGGCGGCACGGAAGCCAGCCAGGTGTGTACCACCATCCCGCTGGGGAATGTTGTTGGTGAAGCAGTAGATGTTCTCCTGGAAGGCATCGTTCCACTGCATGGCCACTTCAACGGCAATGCCGTCTTCACGCTCGTGGTCAAAATGGAACACCCGGTTGATTGGCGTCTTGTTGGTGTTCAGGTGTTCAACAAACGCCTGAAGGCCACCTTCGTACTCAAAGATTTCTTCTTTGCCGGTGCGCTCGTCGGTCAGGCGAATATGCACGCCCCGGTTCAGGAATGCCAGTTCCCGGAGGCGCTTGGCCAGAATGTCGTAGTGAAACTCGATATGGGTAAAGGTTTCCGGTGACGGAATGAAATGGACCTTGGTACCGGACGCATCGGTTTCGCCCACTTCCGTCAGGGGTGCATTGGGCACACCATGGGAATAGCTCTGCTCATAAACCTTGCCATCACGACGAATGGTCAGGGTCAGGGTGGAGGACAGGGCGTTAACCACCGAGACACCCACACCGTGCAAACCACCGGACACCTTGTAGGAGTTATCGTCGAACTTACCACCGGCGTGGAGGACCGTCATAATAACTTCGGCGGCGGAGACACCTTCCTCTTCGTGCATATCCACCGGAATACCGCGACCGTTATCCTGAACGGTGATGGATTCGTCCGGATGGATTCTGATCCCGATTTCCGAGCAGTAGCCCGCCAGAGCCTCATCGATGGAGTTATCCACCAACTCAAAGACCATGTGGTGCAGGCCGGTGCCATCATCGGTGTCGCCGATGTACATGCCCGGGCGTTTGCGCACCGCATCAAGGCCTTTGAGGACTTTGATACTGGAGGAATTGTAGTTCGATTCACTCATTAATGAGACTCCTGAGGGTATTCCCCGGTTTTTTCTTCCGTCAATTTGCCATGTTCCACGTGGAACATTCTGTATTCGGGTGACTGACCATCGGCCCAGAGCACGCCCGGCTCCGGGTGCTCGATGGAGGTGATAAACACCTGACAACGCAACGCCTGAAGTTTCTGTGCCAGCATCTTTCGATGACGGACATCCAGCTCCGCATTAATGTCGTCCAGCAGAAACGTGACCTGTTTGCCGCTTTCACTCAGCACCTGGCCCTGGGCGATTTTCATCAGTATGACCAGAGTTTTCTGCTGGCCCCGGGAAAAGGTTTCCGCGACCGGGCGCCCCCGGTACTTTACCCGCACATCGGCCCGGTTGGGACCATACAGGGTATGTCCCATGCGCAACTCCTGTTCCCGATGATTCAGCAACACATCGGACAATGGCTTAGAACGATCCCACCCGGGATAGAAGTCCACTTTCAGGCCTTCGTCCCAGCCGGTTTCCAGCTCTCCAAGCACCTGACTGAAGGCTATCTTGAAACGCTCGAAAACGGCCGCTCGCGCATCGCTGATCTGCTCCGCCAGGGCACTGTACTGCGTATCCCACACCCGCAACAGAGGTTCGTCCAGTCTACCATTTCTGAGTATTTTATTCCGCTGCGATGTCACTCTTTGGCATTGCTGCCAGGCGGATGAAAAAGAAGGTTCCACGTGGAACACCAGCCAGTCCAGAAACTGCCGACGCTTGCCGGGACCGCCGGCTACAATGTCAAAAACACCGGGGTCAATAACGGATACGGGCATATGCATAGCCAGTGAGGAAAGGCTGCGAACCGCCTCTCCATCCACCCGTAACACGGTTTCCTTGGCGGCAACATCTCTGGAAAGGCCCAGACGATGGGCAGGAGCACCGGTACCCGGATGGCTACCAGAAAGACCGGCATCCAGGGCGCCAAACACGGTGAGCTTCTGCTCACCGTGGGACACCACCGCCTGGTGCCGGTTCACCCGAAAGGAGCGACCCAGTCCCAGATAGCCGATGGCCTCCAGAACGCTGGTTTTGCCGCTGCCATTGGCTCCGTACAGGAGATTGAAGGAAGGGGAAAAGGTGACCGCATCTGGCGCCAGGTTCCGGAAATGCTGGGTCTGGAGTTTAATCAGCGCCATAAAAAGCCGGACCTGCCCACACGCCTACAGGCGCATGGGCATGACCACATAGAGGCAACGGCTGTCGGTTTCGGATTCAATCAACGCACTGCTGTTCGGATTGGACAGGGTGATTTTCACCTGGTCATCATCCAGCGCGTTCATCACATCCACCAGGTAACCCACGTTGAAACCAATCTGCAGGGCTTCGCCGTCATAGTCCACCGGCAGCGCGTCTTCCGCCTGCTCCTGGTCCGGGTTGTTGGCGAAGACCTGCAGTTGTCCCGGCGCCAGGTTCAGGCGAACACCGCGAATGTTCTCATGGGACAGAATACCGGCCCGTTGCAGTGTATTTTTCAAGGTTGCTCGGTCCGCCAGCACCACCTTGTCACCGCCACGGGGGATTACCCGATTGTAGTCCGGGAATTTGCCTTCAATCAGTTTCGAGGTGAACGTATAGGACCCGACCGTGGCACGCAGGTGGTTATCACCAATCACCAGGGTGGCCGGTGTTTCCACATCATCCAGCAGGCGGGCCAGCTCAAGCACGCCCTTGCGCGGCACAATAACCTGGCGAGGTTCAGGACAGCCGGTTTCCATGTCCTGGTGAGCCATGGCCAGCCGGTGACCATCGGTGGCAACGGTTCGTACGTGGCCACTGTCCACTTCCAGTAACAAGCCATTCAGGTAATAGCGAACGTCCTGCTGCGCCATGGCGAATGCGGTGGCATCCAGCATGTACTCCAGCTCTTTCTGTGGCAGTTCCAGACGGAAACTTTCGGGCTCATCTTCCACGTTCGGGAAGTGCTCCGCCGGCAGTGTTGACAGGGTAAAGTGGGAGTTGCCGGCGCGCAGGTGCAGCCGATCGCCTTCCAGTGCCATATCAATCGGCGCCTCGTCACTCACCGCCCGACAAATATCCGCCAGTTTTCGGGCCGGCACGGTAATACGACCGGGCTGATCCACGTGCACCGGTGTTACCCGCGCCACCAGTTCCACTTCCATGTTGGTACCGGTCAATGTCAGCGTGTTGTCTTCCGCTTCCAGCAACACATTGGACAGCACCGGCATGGTCTGTTTCTTTTCCACCACGCCGGCAATGCTTTGCAGCGGGGTGAGCAGGGATTCACGGCTGATTGTCAGTTTCATGGCACTCGGTTTCTGTTATCGGAAGTGAATGTTCGGCAACGACCCGATTCCGTCAGGTCGTCAGCAATCTCATGAAGTTCTGATAGTCCTCCCGGATACCCGGGTCGGTCTCCTGGAGTTCAACGATTTTCTTGCAGGCGTGCAACACCGTGGTGTGGTCCCGCCCACCAAAAGCATCCCCAATTTCCGGCAGACTGTGGTTGGTCAGCTCTTTCGCCAGGGACATGGCCACCTGCCGGGGGCGGGTAACGGTGCGGGTCCGGCGCTTGGACAGCAGATCCGCCACCTTGATCTTGTAATACTCCGCCACGGTACGCTGGATGTTGTCGATGCTAACCTGCTTTTCATGCAGGGCCAACAGATCCTTGAGGCTTTCCCGGATAAAGGGAGGCGTAATCTCCGAGCCCGTGAAGTGAGCATTCGCTATCACCAGACGAAGCGCACCTTCAAGCTCCCGGACATTTGAGCGAATTTTCTGGGCGATGAAAAACGCAGCCTCACTACTGAGTTTGACGTTCGCCTGCTCGGCCTTTTTCATCAGGATGGCCACCCGGGTTTCCAGTTCCGGCGGTTCAACCATCACTGTCAGGCCCCAGCCAAACCGGCTTTTCAGGCGCTCTTCCATGTCCACGATTTCTTTCGGGAACCGGTCACAGGTCACGATCACCTGCTGGCCGCCCTCCAATAGCGCATTAAAAGTGTGGAAAAACTCTTCCTGGGAGCGCTCCTTACGGGCGAAAAACTGGATATCATCGATCAGCAGGGCATCCACCGAGCGGTAATACCGTTTGAATTCGTTGATCGCGTTCAGCTGCAGCGCCTTGACCATGTCGGCCACAAACCGTTCGGAGCGAAGATAGGCCACCTTGGCACCGGGGTTGCGGCGAACGATTTCGTTACCAATAGCGTGCATCAGGTGGGTCTTACCCAGGCCCACACCACCATACAGAAACAGAGGGTTATAGGCGCCACCAGGATTCTCCGCCACCTGCATGGACGCCGCCCGGGCCAGTTGGTTGGACTTGCCTTCCACGAAGGTATCAAACGTGAAGGTTTCGTTCAGAAAGCTCTGATGTTTGATATCCCCTTCCACCTGCACGTCCCGGCGTTGGCCGCCAGATGTGCGATGGGAGGACGCCTGAGGTTTACCGCCGGATTGCGCCGGCACGGTCGCCGCCACGCTTTTCTCTTCTTCCGTCACACTGCGGCCGGTCTCATCCAGCGCCGCCGGATCGGGCTTTGTTTCCACCGAGCGTTGCACCGGTTCATTTTCCCTGGGCGCCGATCCCACCTTCATCACCACCCGGGGGGCCTGGCCGCCGTTCAGGTCTTTTAATACTTCCTCTATACGCCGCAGGTATTTCTGGTTGACCCAATCCATGACAAAGCGGTTAGGGGCAAACAGCATCAACTGTCCCTCTCGCAGGTCTGACTGGAGGGGCCTCAACCAGGTATTGAACTGTTGAGCGGGAAATTCATCCCTGAGTACTTCAAGACATTGATGCCACATAGTGTCGGAAAAACCGCCTGCTCCTGAGAATCGCTGTGTCCGCATGAACCGTCCCTTGCCTGATCAGCTAACGGACGGCCGGGAGGTTAACGGACGATTCTACCGTGAGACACCCGGCAGTAAAAGACCGACTGTTGTGTTAATAAACACCCTGTGGAAACAATTTTATTTTACTTTCAGTATCTTGCCACTCTATGCACAGGCTTGTGTACAGAAAATCCATGAAAAAAACTTACTCACAGGCCGGTGTGTAAACCCGGGTATCAACCCTGTGTGCAACCCTTGCACCAACCCCTGAACAACTTCGCTCATTTGCTGAAGGCCCGGTTGTTCACATTTCCTGCTGCTGCTGTCCACAGAGCTCACGTGCCTTCGTCAAGATCCTTATCAATAGCCTAATCTTCTGTTTTTACGTACAAAAAATCACTTACCCACAGAATTCATGGTGCCTAATAACAGTAATAAATAATCTTTAAAGAATTTAAAAAGACTTTATTGAATCTGTTATTCGATCACTCCGTTGCCGATGCACAGGTAAAACCCGAAAGCACAGGCGATAAGCATTGAACTTGCCCCCTGATTTGACTAGAATGCCGCTCCTGTTTTGGCTGTCTGTTTTTCAGCCAACGTTCAAAGTCCATTGACGAATTTGTGAGAACTTCACCATGAAAAGAACTTTTCAACCGAGCGTCCTGAAGCGCAAGCGTGCCCACGGTTTCCGTGCCCGTATGGCCACTGCCAATGGTCGTAAGGTACTGTCCCGTCGTCGTGCCAAAGGCCGTGCACGTCTGTCTGCGTAACTCCGGGATTACCTTGTGAAGACTTTGGGGTTTCCGAAATCTCACAGGCTTCTGAAGCCTTCGGATTACAGCAAAGTCTTCGATGACGTAACCCTGAAAGTTCCGCATCGGAATTTTCTGATCCTGGCAACACCCAATCAGTTGGGACATGCCAGGATCGGTCTTATTTTCTCAAAGAAAAACTTACGACTGGCGGTCCAGAGAAACCGGATCAAACGCCAGGTCAGGGAAACCTTCAGACACCAGCAGAATCTGCCGGATCTGGATATTGTTGTCCTCGGCCGACAAGGCCTGAACCACCTCGACAACTCAGCTATCCAGCAAGCTCTGGATGATCTCTGGCGCAGAGTGAAAAAAAAATACAAACAGGCTCAGGCACAGTCTGAATACTCAGACGCAAAATCCCGAGGTACCGGTTAATGCGTCAGTTACTGCTTCTGCCCATCCGTTTTTATCAGTATGCCATCAGTCCAATGATGGCCAGCCATTGCCGACACCATCCAACCTGTTCACAATACGCCATCGAGGCGATCCAACAGCATGGTGCGCTGAAGGGAAGTTATCTGGCTGGTGCCCGTCTATTGCGATGTCATCCATGGGCGGAAGGCGGTTATGATCCGGTTCCCGGCACCAACGCATCGGTAACGCCTGAACACCAGTACGACAGCAATCAGACTGAACGCCCCCATTCCACTACTCAGACCAGACATTAAGTTTATGGATATCAAACGCATCGTTTTGTTTGCCGGTCTTGCGATTGTCAGTTACCTGATGGTCCTGGCCTGGAACGAGGACTATCACCAGCCAGCCACGGATCAGGTTGCCCAATCCGAAGTCACCGGTAACAGCAACAGTTCGCCTGATGAAATGATGCTGCCTGACGGTGAAGGTACTTCCGGGGACGAGTTTTCCACACCTGATAGCGGTAATGCCCCGACGGCCTCCGATGAGGGCGATACCAACCTGGATAACCGCTACATCACCGTCAAGACCGATGTCTATGAACTGACCATCGACCGTATTGGCGGCAATCTGGTGTCCAGCGCCCTGCTCAAGCACGACAGAACCCTGGACAGCAAAGAGCCGCTCAAGCTACTCAGCAACACCAGCAATAGAACCTACCTGCTCGAAAGCGGACTGATTGGCCGCGACGGTCCGGATGGCCGCAACGCCAGCAACCCGCCGGTGTTTGATGCCGAATCCGCGCAATATCAGCTTGCCGAAGGCGAAGACGAGCTGCGCATCAATCTGACCCACACCACCGAAGACGGTGTGGATATCACCAAACAGTATGTTCTTGGCCGCGACAGTTACGAAATTGACGTTCGCTACCTGATTGAAAACAAATCCGATAAACCCTGGAAAAGTAATTTCACCGGCAAGATTGTCCGCGATCAGTCGCCGGACCCGACCTCCCAGGCCAGCATGGGCATCCAGGCCTATCTGGGCATGGTGCTAAGTACTCCGGAAGACCCTTACGAGAAATACGATTTCGACGACCTGTCTGAAGAACGTATCAACCAGCAGGTGACCAATGGCTGGCTGGCCTTCCTGCAGCATTATTTCCTGACCGCCTGGATTCCCGAACAGGACCAGCCGGCCCAGTTCCAGACCACCAAGCGTGATCAACTGCACGTGATGGGTTTCGTTTATCCGGCTACCACCGTTGCCCCGGGTGAAACCGCCGAAGTGGGCGCCAAGGCCTATGTCGGGCCGAAAGTCATCGACCGCCTGGAAGACCTGGCGCCAAACCTCGACCGCACGGTCGATTTCGGCTGGCTGTTCTTTATTTCCCTGCCACTGTTCTACATCCTGCAGTGGTTCCACGGCCTTGTGGGTAACTGGGGTGTTTCCATCATCCTGCTGACCGTGGTGGTCAAGCTGGTGTTCTTCCACCTGTCGGCCACCAGTTACAAATCCATGGCGAAAATGCGCGCGGTCGCCCCGCAACTGAACCGCCTGAAAGAGCTGTACGGTGATGATCGCCAGCGCATGTCCCAGGAAATGATGGCGCTGTACAAGCGGGAGAAAATCAACCCGCTGGGTGGCTGCCTGCCCATCCTGGTCCAGATGCCCGTGTTCATTTCCCTGTACTGGGTTCTGTTCGAAGCGGTACAGCTGCGTCATGCACCGTTCTTCCTGTGGATCAATGACCTTTCGCAGATGGACCCGTTCTTCATTCTGCCGATCCTGATGGGCGCCAGCATGTTCATCCAGATGAGTCTCAACCCGACCCCGCCGGATCCAATGCAGGCGAAGTTGATGAAAGGCATGCCGCTGATTTTCACCATCTTCTTCCTGTGGTTCCCGGCCGGTCTGGTCCTCTACTGGCTGACCAACAACGTGCTGTCCATTGCCCAGCAGTGGTACATTACCCGCAAGATTGAAGCGGAAACCGCCGACAAGAAATACTGAGACCTGACGTATTTCTGACCAGACAAGGGCTCCTGCAGGGAGCCTTTGTTGTTTCTGAACGGAAGACAAAGCATGCAGCCGACAACTGACACCATCGCCGCCATTGCCACGGCTCCCGGCCAGGCCGGGGTGGGAATTGTCCGGGTCTCCGGCCCCCGGGCCGGTGCCATTGCCAACCGGGTGCTGGGGTATGACCCCAAACCCCGCTATGCCCATTACGGCCCGTTTCTGGATGGTGGGGGCAACCTGATTGATGAAGGCATCGCCCTGTTTTTCCCCAACCCCCACTCCTTTACCGGCGAAGACGTGCTTGAGTTGCAGGGCCATGGCGGGACCGTGATCCTCGACCTGCTGCTGCGGGAAGTTTGCAGCCAGGGTGCGCGCCTGGCCCGACCGGGTGAATTTTCCGAGCGCGCGTTTCTGAATGACAAACTCGATCTGGCCCAGGCCGAAGCCATTGCGGATCTGATTGAAAGCAGTTCCGAGCAGGCGGCCCGCTGTGCGGTGCGTTCCATGCAGGGGGTGTTTTCGCGCCGGATTGAACAACTGGTTGACGCTGTTACCCACCTGCGTATCTATGTGGAAGCCGCCATCGACTTTCCCGAAGAGGAAATCGATTTTCTGGCGGATGGCAAAGTGGCCGGTGATCTGGCCCGGTTGCTGGAGCAGGTAACCGCGATCCTTGCCGAAGCAGAGCAGGGCACCATTCTGAGGGACGGCATGAACGTGGTGATCGCCGGCCGCCCCAATGCCGGTAAATCCAGCCTGCTCAATGCCCTGGCCGGCCGGGAAACCGCCATCGTCACCGCCATTGAAGGCACCACCCGGGACGTACTGAAAGAACACATCCACATTGATGGTATGCCGTTGCACATCATCGACACCGCCGGTTTGCGGGACAGCCCGGACGAGGTGGAGCAGATCGGCATCGCCCGTGCCTGGGAGGAGATCAACAAAGCCGACCGGATCCTGCTGCTGGTGGATGCCACCACCACTGACAAAACCGAGCCCCATGAAATCTGGCCGGATTTTATCGACCAGTTGCCGGACAATGCGCCCGTGACGGTGATTCGCAACAAGGTCGATCTGTCTGGTGAAACAGTGGGTATCTCGACCGGGACCGGTCAGTCAGCACCGGTGATTCGCCTGGCGGCAAAGTCCTCCGAAGGGCTGGATATCCTGCGGGACCATCTCAAGGAGTGCATCGGCTTTGCCAGCAGTACCGAGGGCGGATTTCTTGCCCGTCGCCGGCACCTGGACGCCCTCGAGCGGGCACGGGATTCGCTGATTCAGGGCCAGAGCCAACTGGAAGGCTACGGTGCCGGGGAACTACTGGCCGAGGACCTGCGCGCGGCCCAGGATGCGCTGGGAGAAATTACCGGCCAGCTGACCCCGGATGAACTGTTGGGGAAAATTTTCAGTTCGTTCTGTATCGGGAAGTAAAATGGCCAAAAAGATCGAAAAGCATCCAATCAAATACAAATAAGCCATTGTTTTATAAATAAATTTATTCTATTTCTTTGCAGGCAATTTGATCCGTTTTGCCCCCTCTTGCTCCGTGTGTGCTCCGAGTATAAGTTTTCGGAGCACTCGGAGCACAAAAGTAGCAAACATGAAAATCACTATCCAGAAACGAGAACCAGACAAGAACGGCCACCGTGCCTTGCGACTGGTCTACTATCACGGTTCCAAGACAGACCAGAACGGTTCTCGGGCGCAGAAGCGCTCATATGAGCCCCTGAGCCTGTTCATCTACGACAAACCCCGCCTTCCGGCGGAGCGTGAGCACAACAAGACCGTGAATCAGAAGGCTGAGGCCATCCGGGCAAAACGGCTGCTGGAAATCGAGTCGTCACAACATGGATTGGATGATCGGACCAAGCTGTCTGCCAGCTTCTTCGATTACTTCGACCAGTTGACCGACGAGAAGGCTTCCGTGAGCAAATCCAACCATTCGATCTGGATCTCCACCCGTCATCACCTACACCGCTACCATGGCTTGTCTGAACTGACCTTTGAACAAGTCGATAAGCGATTCCTGGAGGGGTTCCGGCACTACCTTCAGCATGAAGCCACCACCAAATCCGGAACCAAACTGGCCAAGAACACGACTAGCAGTTACTTCAACAAGGTTCGGGCAGCGCTCAACCAGGCCTATCGGGACGGCATTGTCCGCGACAACCCGGTTCAACAGGTTAAGTCCATCAAGCCGGAAAACACGAAACGGACTTACCTGACCCTGGAAGAGGTCCGGGCTCTGACCAAAGCCGAATGCCGGTATGACGTGCTGAGGCGGGCTTTCCTGTTTTCCTGCACTACTGGCCTTCGCTGGTCAGATATCCACAAGCTGGTCTGGGGTGAGATAGAGGAATTCGCCGATGGCCACTACCGCATCATTTTTCGGCAGAAGAAGCTGGTGAACGCCGGGAACTCACTGCAATACCTGGATCTTCCAGACTCAGCGGTGAGATTGTTGAACCTGGAGAATCGCGGTAAGCCAGGTGATAGGGTATTCAAGGGTCTGAAGTATGACTCCTACACCAACGTTGCATTAGCGCAGTGGGTCATGCGGGCAGGAATCACCAAGAATGTCACTTTCCATGCCGGACGGCACACCTTTGCGGTCAATCAACTGGCCAGGGGTGTGGATATCTATTCGTTGTCCCGGCTTCTGGGCCACAGTGAGCTCAGAACAACCGAGATCTACGCGGACATTCTCGAAACCCGCCGCACAGAGGCCATGAGGAGTTTTCCTGACATATTTGAGGAGACACTGGACGGAGTTGGGGAATGTGCAGCCTAAGTGACGAGAGGGGCTTTCACAGCCCCTCTTTACACCTGCCCCACATCATACACCCCGCCGTCCTGGTCTTCGGTGGCTCACCAGGTGCTGAGCAGCCGATTGTTCGATCTCGTCCGCTGTCGCGATCCGGTTGGACTGGAGCCATTTCAGGATGTCGGCGCGCCGAAAAAAGATCCGATGACCATTTGGCTTGAAGTGGGGGATCTTCTTTTGGGAGGTTAACTGGTACAGCGTGCTTTTCTTCAGTCCCGTGTATTCCGCACAGTCTTCAAGACTCATGATCTCCTTGTCGGCCTCCGGGGTCTTGCTACGATTAATGTGGTCCAAAATGATTTTCTTGAGGACCATCATATCCTGCAATACCCGCTGTAACATTTCTTTTTCTGTCATCGCTCTACCCCTACACCGCCATAACCAAAGTGGGAAAACTGGGAAATTGGGAACACCAAGTCAGTCCTCATGTTCAACCCTCTCCAGCTCTTCAAGTTGCCGCCTAACTTGGTCAGGCCTGAGCGCGAAAAACCGCTGCCAATCTCCGTTGACCCTAGTTTTGTAGGTCCCCCGGGAGCGCTCATTACTCACCAGGCAGTCACGCTGTAAGAGCACCTCCACTTCCCTCATGTAATGGGTCGGCAGCCCTAGTCGCTTCAGGAAGTGCGATTTATAGATCAACCACAACTCTCGCCCCTCGTGTGAGCGTCGAAAACCAGCTCCCCCCTGGCCACTCGCTTGTTCGATATCACTGAGACTGCGGTCCCAGACTTTCATGGCCCGCTCCAGCGCTTTGAGAAGCCGGAATTCCTCAGAATTTCTGGAATGACCCCTGTTATCCAGCCAGGCCTTCAGAGTTCTGTGGACTGCCGATAGAGATTCCTCTTCGGACCATGGGAGGATGAAATTTCTGCTTCCGAGGCAAAGTGCTGCCCCAATCAATGCAAAACGCCGGATGACACGTTGCACCTGGGATGCCATCTGATCGTTTGACCAAGCACCGCTCAGACAACCAACCTCATGATTTAGATACTGACTGAGCTCAGTGTGACGCTCGGTCAGCAATGACACCCACTCCCGGATGACAGTGCCGTGGTAGCGCTGACAAGACGATTTCAGCTCGTCCACAAATTGCTGAGGATGATTGTGGCCATGTAATTCGTCGAACGCACCGTAGGTCCCAAACACTGGGAGCTCCACCAGGCGTATCTGCTGGCCTGCGCGTAGCGGCTTACCGATCTGCTGGAGTAGCTCAGCAATCCAGACTTCACCGCTACTCAACACCAGCGTTCGCCAATGAGAGGTCGCGGCCAGCTCGCCGGAAACGTTAGCCCGTAACTTCCCTGAGCCGTTCATGATTTGGTATATGGCCGTATCGATGTCTTCCGGGCGAGCCATTCCGATTTCGTCCAACGGCAACAACATGTCGTTATGCTCTGATGAGACTGCCGCTAGTCCGTGACTGGTTGAAATCCAACTGCGGACATAGCGGTTGCTCCCATAGACGCTGGCCGCCAATTGCAACAAGGTCGTTTTCCCAGTCGACGATGCTCCAACCAGATGGATGGCGCCATTTTCCATACCAGCAGACACAATCAGTGGCGCAGCCAGTGCCGTTCCAATGCTGAATATTGCAAGTGGATTACCTCGGCATAACTGACCAACATACGTTTGCCAGTCACTCAGGCTGCCGGATTCCTGCAATGTAGGCGAACCGGATAGTTGACCAACGAAGTGATGGGGCTCGTCAGCTGAGCCGATAGTCCAGTTACTGGTAGCAAATACTCCACCGTGCCAACCCGTTCGATTAACCACTGTCGCCGGTTCGGCCAGAGCCATCTGTTCCAACAGATAGTGCTGAAGCCGGCTCCAGCTTGCCTGCCCGGGTGTCAGTGGATAACCGGTATCAACCAGCATATCTCTCACCTGCCGGGCATTATCGCTGTTGAGATCTCGGGCATAGACGACCTCGCGTAGCTTCACGCCATCGAAATTCTGCCACTCCAGCAACGCTCCATGCCCGTGCCGTTTATCGGTTAATCTGGTACGAGCCATTACCTGAATCCAACCGCCTACACGCTGCCAGTGGTCACCTGATAAAACATAGAGCCCGTCTTCTTGCAGTTTGTATTGCATATCACTCAGCCCCTCTCACAGCTTGTCCAGCCAAGCCTTTACATCCTGGTAGCGAAAGCGGACAGCCCTGCCATTGGGGTTGGGTTTTACAGGGGCTGGAAACCGGCCTTGTTTTACATAGCGGCGCAGTGTCGCCTGTGATGTTTTCAGAACAGTGCAGACTTCTTCATAGGTCAGCAGACGCTCTGTAGTGTTTGGTTGTTTCTTCATGACTACTCCAGTTCGGTTGTTAATTGACGGGAGCAATCATCGGAAATATTCGTCTTGGGGGAGAACCGTCGAATTGCCCTTAAAGGGCGTAAAGGCGGGTCTTCATTTTAACTAATTGATAATAAACGGATAAAAAAACTAAAAATCGAGTCAGAGGAAGCCGTAAAGATAAAACCCTGGCTTTTCTCCCTGATTTTTCCGTTTTTCGTATATTTTTCGATCCGTTCTGTTGTGTGACTTTCACATGTGAAAGTCAGTGTTCGGTATCAGTTGCATTTTTTGATGCACTGAGATCCTCAGTGCGCTGTGATCAAGTAATTCCCAAGGTTCGCACAGTGCTCAAGATATCCTCGGCGATAGGCGGAGAAACTACACCGAGCAAACAATTGCCCAGGAGTTTAAGAGCAACCTTCATGACCCCTAAATCCATTCGTCTCTGAAGACGATCCCCACGTCAATTTTTTCTGATGAGTCTCTTCGGAGTCCCTTTCGAGGCTCGGTTATTTCGCTGAATTGCGAATGAGAGTTTGCAGCCAGCTTCGGGTCTCCCAACAGACCTTTGTGATGAATCTTTCGCATCAACGACTCCCACCCCAACACTCAAAAATGTTCAGGAGACCTGCCGGATCAACAGGTCATAACGATAGGTCCCCCATAAAAAGGGGGAGGTATGGGCGTCCGCTCTTCTGCCAAAATTCTGTAGTTATGGGAATGATTGCCTCAGATCCCCCATCAGATAAGTTATCTGGAGAGAAACTGGCTAGGTCTCGGTGCTCTACCACCCGAGTCAGAGACCTGGAGGCTTTCTATGCGCCCAAAAAGGGAAAGAACGGATAGGAGCCTGAAGCCGTCGGTTGGATAACATTTGCTCCGTGATTACAAACGGAGCACCTTGTGATGAAACCAACCAATCAAAACACACAGATTGAAGAAGTCTCAGCTGCCTGGAGAAGAGCTGCCCGGCATGAGGGTATTGATCATGAAGAACTGACTGTTCGGGCCTATAGCGATTCTGAACTATTCCTCCGGGCTGTATACAAGAGCACGATTCTCGAACAGCACCGGTACTTTTACATAGCACAACGCTGGTGTGATTTTTTCTGGGCTCAGAACAGGAAACATCGTGGCGTTAGCACTCCCGGATATCCGGGGCATTACGGTTGCCGGGCCGGACTGCGGGATAACAAACTTGAGATGTTCTGGTTTTACAACGAATTCAAGCGAAAGAACGACGGTTCTGGAAAGCACCGAGTGATCAGTCATTACATTCCTCGGGAAGGACAGTATCGTTACTACAAACGAGCATTTTCCAGAGCTCATGATTGGGAGCTACCGGTAATAGAGGCGACCGAAAAGGGCTTTGAGGTGCTACGACGTGCAAACGCCAATCAGGTACAGATTCGAAAGCTTTGCCAAGCTAATGAAGCAGCGCTCTTCCAGCTTGCTTGCGATATGGATGAATTGGAGCTGGAAGGTCTGATACCAGCTGACGTCTAGCTTGTTGAAGAAAGAATCAAAATGATTGCTACATTACAACGGATACTCTAAGGTAGCTAGCCATCGTCCACCGCATGAAGGTGCCTACAGGTGTTCGCTGAGCCCGCAACAAAACTAGACAACTACGCCTATGCTCAACGCGAGCGTCTGGCCTATATTGATTTCCGGCTTCAGTATCAGGGCTCTATCGCCCGTGGCGAGTTGATGGAACATTTCGGTACGGCAGTGGCTTCTGGTACCCGAGATTTCACCCTCTACCGCGAGCTCGCCCCGGAGAATTTGGTCTTACGCCACGAAAACAAGCGTTATTATCGAACAGGCCACTTCAAGCCCTTGTTCCCTCATGACAGCCAGACGGCCCTCAACACGCTGGCCCATGGCTTTGGCGATGGGGTGACTTCACCCCGGGAAGTGTCGGGATTCTGCGAGGATACCCCCGATCTGATTGCGCCACCGCGAGACACCCTGGCTACCCTGAGTAGAGCCATCAGTCAGGGGCAAGCTGTCAAACTTATCTACATATCTCTCAGTTCTGGCGGTAGCCAACGGGTGATCGTACCGCATAGTATCGTCAACAATGGCCAGCGTTGGCACGTACGCGGTTACTGCCGTAAGCACAGTCAGTTCCGTGATTTTGTCTGCACCCGCATCACTGACATACGTATCGACCATACCGAGATAGCCCCTGCCGAACTGCAAGCCGCAGACACTGAGTGGAACCAACAGCTCACTCTAGAGTTAGTACCTCATCCGGGACACGATCATCCCAAGGCCATTGCGCTCGACTTCAATATGGACCGAGCAGACACTTCTTCACAAACTACGCAGCCGGTGCGGCGAGTCGCCATTCGAGCTGCTCGTGCCTGCTACCTCCTGCGCCATTGGAATGTGGACTGTAGCTCGGATCACCGGTTACCCGCCTACGAGTATCACCTGTGGCTGCGGAACCACGAAACACTTAAACAATGCTCAAACGCTGTCCTCGCCCCTGGTTATGCCACAGAGCGCAGAGGCAGTCCGATGAATACCAAGGTTTCACGATGAAATTGACGCTTTCCCATCTCGAATCCCTGCTCTTACGCGCCTGCGACGACTTGCGCGGCAGCATGGATGCCAGCGAATACAAGGAATACATCTTCGGCATGTTGTTCCTCAAGCGTGCCAGTGACTTGTTCGATGAACGGCGGGATGAACTGCGCAAACAGTTCAAGGCCCAAGGAATGTCAGATGAAGACATCGAGGGAGAACTGGTCGACCCGGATCATTATTCGGGCAAGTACTTCTATGTGCCACCAAGTGCCCGATGGAATGAGCCTTGGGAAGAGGTCGTGACTGTAAAGAATGAGAAAGGCGAGGCGGTCAAGGATAAAGACGGCAGAATAAAGACCAAAATTGTGCAGCGCCCAGCGCTCAAGCACGTCAAAGAGAACGTAGGCTCTGCCCTCAACAAAGCGCTGGGCGCAATTGAAGACGCTAACCCGGATGCTCTGCAGGATGTGCTCAGTGGCATCAACTTCAACCGCAAGATCGGCCAGCGCACTCTAGATGATGACACTCTTGCTGACTTCGTTCAGAACTTCGAGAAAATCCCCCTGCGAGATGAGGATTTCGAGTTCCCGGATCTGTTGGGTGCCGCCTATGAATGGCTGATCAAATACTTTGCCGATTCCGCCGGTAAAAAAGCCGGTGAGTTTTACACTCCCTGGGAAGTGGTTCGACTGTGCGCTGAAATCTGCGATCCGGAAGAAGGCATGAGCGTCTACGACCCGACCGTTGGGTCTGGCGGTATGCTGATCCAGATGCGCGACTTTCTGCGGGAAAAAGGTGGCGATGCCCGGGAGTTGGCGTTGTACGGCCAGGAAAAGATCGGCACCACTTGGTCGATCTGCAAGATGAACATGCTGCTGCATGGCATTTCCCACGCTGATATCCGCCAGGAAGATACCATTCGTGAGCCACAGCACCTTGACGAGAACAACGAATTAAAGCGGTTCGATCGGGTGGTCGCGAATCCTCCCTTTAGCCAGAACTACATCAAGAAAGACCTCAAGTTCACCGGGCGCTTTCCTGTCATGATGCCGGAGAAGGGCAAGAAAGCTGATCTGATGTTCGTTCAGCATATGCTCTCTGTGCTCAAGCACGATGGCCGTATGGCAACGGTGATGCCCCACGGTGTGCTATTCCGTGGCGGTGAGGAGCGAGAGGCGCGTAAGTACTTCATCGAGCAGGGCTACTTGGAGGCCGTGATCGGCCTGCCCGGCAACCTTTTCTACGGCACCGGCATTCCCGCTTGTATTCTGGTACTGAACAAAGCCGGTGCCCGGGAGCGTGACTCAGTTTTATTCATAAATGCCGATCGCGAATACCGTGAAGGCAAAGCTCAGAATCATCTACGTCCTGAAGATATAGATAAAATTATCTACGCCTATCGTCAGGGGCAAGAGATTCTGGGCTACGCCCGCCCGGTACATTTGGCTGAGCTGCGTGAGGAAGAATACAATTGCAACATCCGCCGGTACGTCGACAATGCTCCGCCACCGGAGCCTCATGACGTGCGCGCACACCTCCATGGCGGCGTGCCAATTGTGGAAATCGACAGTCTCGATAACTACTGGCGCAATTACATTGATCTCAAGGGTGCTCTGTTCGTTCCACGAGACACCGATTACATGGACTTTGCGCCGGCTTTGACAGACAAGCGAGAGATTGCCGGGCTTATCAACCAACATCCGGGCGTAGCCGCTGCTAACAAGCGAGTAATGGACGTGCTGGAGGCCTGGTGGGATGACAACTTACCAGTGGTCGAGGCCCTGGCACCGGATGCCGCCAATCAGCAGGCCAGGCCGCGCAATGTCTATGTGATGCGCAGCCAGTTGTTGCGAGGCATTGAAGCGGCCCTGGCGGATAACGGCTTGCTCACGCCCTTCCAGGTACGTGGTGCTCTCGCCAGCTATTTCGATAGTCTCAAATCTGACTTCAAATCCATCGCAGCCAGTGGCTGGGGGCCTGAATTGATTCCGGATGACGAGATTCTGGAAAGCCAGTTCCCGGAGGTGCTGGCCGAACAGGAGCAGGCTCAGGCCCGCTTGGCCGAACTGCAAGCATTGTTTGCCGCGGCGGACGAAGAGGATTTTGAAGACACCGAAGATACTGGTGTAATGCCCGGTGACGCGGTCAAAAGCAAAAAGGATGAACTCAAGGCCCTTACTGCCGACTGGAAGGCCCAGCTCAAAGCTATCAAAAGCCTCACCGCTAATCTGTTCGCGGAACTGAAAGTCGTCGATAAACTGCCACCAGCTAGCAAGAAAGGCTATTACTGCACCGAAGGCCTGGCCGGAAAGGATCCCACCTTTGAAAATGGTCTGCGAATTGTCGAGTTGGCCGAAGAGCAGGGCTTCGACAGTGAATGGATTGCACCACTACGTGATGCCGTGGCTCAAGGCCGCCACGCTTGGAACAGCGCTCAGCGAATCGAAACCAGCCTGACCCGTCATAAGGCCCTCGAAGATGAAGTTAAGGCACTGAAAGCGACGCTCAAAGGTATCGAAAGCAAGCGTGATGAGCTCGTTGAAAGTGCTCGCAAGAAGATTTCTATCGATGAGGCCCGCACTGTGATTATTGCCCGTCTCAAGACGCGATTGCTGGGCATCTACAGTGCCTACCTGCATGCCGAGCAACGGGCCTGTACTAAGGCCATCGAAAATCTCTGGACCAAGTACGCCATCACAGCTCGTCAGATCGAAACAGAGAGAGAAGAGGCGTCGAAGCAGCTGCGAGCGTATTTGGTGGAGTTGGGTTATGAGTGAGTGGATCGAAAGTCCTTTGGAGAAGCTCGCAGACATTTCCAGTGGCGGCACACCGGCACGAGCTAACCCCAGTTTTTGGAATGGACATATCCCTTGGGTGACTCCGACTGATATAACCGCTTGCCAAACGAACTACCTCTTCGACACAAGGGATACTGTGACAGAGATCGGTATCTCCTCCTCATCAGCTAAGTTATTGCCGGAAGGAACGCTCCTGCTTACCTCGAGAGCGACCATAGGTGAGTTAAAGATAGCGGCGAGGCCGTTAACGACCAACCAAGGCTTCAAGAATCTTGTCCCAAGGCCGCTGGTTGATGGCAATTTTCTTTTTTATCAGCTGTCTCTTAACAAGGCCAAGTTTGAACGTTATGCAGCAGGCAGTACGTTCTTGGAAATCAATCGCCGAGATGTAGGGCGGGTAGCGATCTCGTTGCCTAGATCTGTTGAGGTGCAACAGAAAATCGCCAGAATTCTGGGAACCATTGACCAGGCTATCGAAAAGACCCAAGTTCTGATCGATAAGTACCAGCAGATCAAGGCCGGGCTGATGCACGACCTTTTTACCCGCGGTATCGGCTCGGATGGCCAACTACGCCCATGTCGCGAACAGTCCCCGGAGCTGTATCAGGAAACTCCGATTGGGTGGCTTCCAAACGATTGGGAAACGCTCAAACTTAGCGAAATTCTCCAAAAGTCGGGCGGTTACTTACAAACTGGGCCTTTCGGTAGCCAACTGCACTCGCATGAATATACAGATGAGGGAATACCGGTGGTCATGCCGCAGGATATTAACAATGGAAGTGTTGATGACTCACACATAGCTCGCATTACCGAGTCTCGTGCACAAACCCTTGCAAAACATCGCCTGAAAATAGGCGATATTATTATCGCAAGGCGTGGTGAGTTAAGCAGAGCTGCCGCAATAAGCCAAACGGAAGAGGGATGGGTGTGTGGTACTGGATGCTTTCTTTTGAGGCTAGGTGGAAGCAGTCTAGACTCGCGCTTCTTTTCTCTGGCTTATCGACATTCGATGATTCAAAGACAAGTCGATGGGCTAGCTGTTGGTTCGACGATGCCAAGCTTGAACAATGGGATTGTGAGCAAATTAGTTTTTCCCTATATGAGAAAGGAGGAGCAGTCGGCTATTGCAGATAAAGTCCAACTTTTAGATAACCGAAAAACATGTGCAGAAATAGAGCTGAAAAAACTAAAAAGGCTAAAATTTGGCCTAATGCATGACCTTTTGACGGGTGAGGTTCCGGTTCGTGTTGAATCCGAGGAAGAGCGGGCTGTCGAAACCGTCTAGCTATCAAGGAGTGATAATCTGTGCCAACCATTAAAGAACAAAAACTGCTTTATCATCTGACAAGCCTGAATAATATTGGGTCGATTTTGGACAATGGCTTGCAGCCACGAGCTGGTTTGCAAGAGTTCCACGATGTGGCCGATGCGGAGATTTTAGTCGGCCGAGGTGAGCATGGACTGGAGAACTACGTCCCTTTTCACTGGTTCTCACGAAACCCCTTTGACGGGCGTGTTCAAAAAGATCGGCCAAATGAAGAATTCGTTTTGATTACAGTGCGGCGCGCCCTTGCCGAGGGAAATAACTGGAAGATACTGCCAAAGCATCCTTTAGCCAGACAGGAGTTTAGATTTTACGATTATCAAGAGGGTTTTGAGCTGGTTAACTGGGATTTGATGCAGGAAAGGGACTATCACGACTCTGACTGTAAAAGTGTCTGTATGGCGGAGTGTTTATCGCCGGAACCTGTCAGTCCTTCAGGTTTTTTTAAGTTGTATGTGCCAAATGAAACGGTGCGAGACAAGGTCCTTAAAGAGGTCAGAAGTCGAAACCTGGCGCTTGACGTAGTTGTAAACAGAGGCATGTTCTGCTGATGGCATATTCGAACCTGAATCCCGATAAGGCTCTGATTTGGAGGATAACCCATCGCCGGAACCTGCCTTGGATTCTGGTTAATGGTCTGCATGCTGGCAACAGCACTGCACGTTCACCAGACTGGGTGACCATCGGCAACCAGGAACTGATAGACCGCCGGGCACATCGTGTGGTGCCGCTACCACCGGGTGGCATGTTGAATGACTACGTGCCGTTTTACTTCACGCCGTTTTCCCCGATGTTGTACAACATCTATACCGGCCGTGGCGGGGTTGCTCGCGTAGCGAATGCGGATATCGTGATTCTGGTTTCCAGCTTGCACCGGGTTGTAGAGCTGGGGCTGCCTTATGTATTTACCGACCGCCATGCTTACACTGTGACGGTAAATTACTACAATGACCCTATAAACCTGAATGCCATCGACTGGCCTTTGTTGCAGCAGCGCAACTTCCAGCGCGACCCGAACGACCCGGAGAAGGTCGAACGCTACCAGGCTGAGGCACTGGTTCATGGGCAAGTACCCATTCAGGCGCTGATGGGCGCGGTGTGCTATACCCCTCAGGTAAAGCAGGAATTGCAAGAACAGGCGGCCAGGTTGGGCGTCCAATTGGATATCCACTGTATGCCTCAGTGGTATTTTTGAGTCGAAAGCTCATTTTGGGGAGAATGCAATGATCAGTTACACCACCGGCAACCTGCTCGACGCCGATGTAGAGGCGCTGGTGAACACCGTCAATACGGTTGGTGTGATGGGTAAGGGGATCGCACTGATGTTCAAGGAGCGTTTCCCGACCAATATGGTGGCCTACGCCAAGGCGTGTAAGGATGGGGAGGTTCAAACTGGACGGATGTTTGTCACTGAAACCGGCGAACTGATGGGTCCACGCTGGATTGTTAACTTCCCGACCAAGCAGCATTGGCGCGCCAAGTCCCGGATGGAATGGATCATCGACGGTCTTGCTGATCTGCGTCGTTTCATCGAAGACAATCAAGTACGCTCCATCGCCATTCCTCCCCTGGGCGCCGGTAACGGCGGCCTGAAATGGGCAGATGTGAAACCTCATATCGATCAGGCACTCGGTGATCTCGAAGGTGTGGAGATTGTCGTTTATGAGCCGACCAGCCGATATCAGAATGTCGCCAAAAAAAGAGGTGTGGAAAAACTGACGCCGGCCCGCGCCCTGATTGCTGAGTTGGTACGCCGTTACTGGGTGCTGGGGATGGAGTGCAGCTTTCTGGAAATCCAAAAACTGGCCTGGTTCCTGGAACGGGCCATCGAAGCCGAAGGCCTGGACAACCCCCTGGATTTGCGTTTTGAGGCCAAACATTACGGCCCTTACGCCGACCGGTTGCGCCATCTTCTGGATGCACTGGACGGCAGTTATCTGAAAAGCGAAAAGCGCATCAGCGACAGTGATCCCTTGGATACCATCTGGTTCAACGATACCCAGCGTGACAGGGTGGCGCTGTATCTGAAAACGGAAGCCAGCGCCTACTTGCCAGCGCTTGAAAAGACCACACGTTTGATTGATGGCTTTGAGTCGCCCTTTGGGTTGGAGCTCTTATCCACAGTAGACTGGTTGTTAGCCGAAGAGCATGTCGAGCCAGAGCCGGCGGCACTGCTGAAAGGTGTAAGCCACTGGTCAGAGGGAGACTTTGCAGCCCAGCGCAAGCTTAGATTGTTCGACCTTCCGAAACTTGAACTAGCCCTGAACCGTCTGCAACAGGTTCCGTTGCAGCAAGCAGTGTGAATAATGTATCGGAAGAACAATAATGAGTGAGTACACGGAGGTTGAGCAGCCGTTTCTGCAGCAATTGAAAGCACTTGGTTGGGAGATCATCGACCAGGGCCAGGAGATTCCGTCCGACCCGACGCGTAGTCATCGTGCAAGCTTTCGCCAGTGGTTGCTACCCGACGTGTTCACCAAGGCAGTGGCATCGCTGAACCAGGGTGCCAGAGGACATACCTGGCTGACCGACAAGCAGCTTGTGGACTTGCAGGAGCATGTTCTTCGGCAACCTAATCGCACCTTGCTTGAAGCCAACGAAGCGGTACAGAAGCTGCTATTCAAGGCCCAGGTGGATACCAACGAAGAGACCGGTGAGCAGGATCCGGTCGTTAAACTGATTGATTTCGATACACCGGCGAATAATCACTTTCTGGCTATCAACCAATTCCGTATAGACACTCCCGGTTGTGTTAAGCAGTTCATCATCCCTGACATTGTGCTGTTCGTGAACGGGATTCCGCTTGCCGTTGTGGAGTGCAAGAAGGGCGGGCCCACTTGCGCCAATCCTATGGCCGAAGCTTTTGTCCAGTTGCAGCGTTATATGAACCGGCGCGAAGACACCGCACGCCAGGGCCTGAAGGAAGGCGAGCCTCGCCTGTTTCACAGTAATTTGTTGTTGATTCGGTCCAGTGGTATGGAGGCCGACTATGGCACCATCACTTCTGGCGAAGAGCACTTCTACCCGTGGAAAACTCTATGGCCCCGCGATGACTCCGACGCTGAGGGGATGAATGCCCAGCATCGACTGATCGAGGGGATGCTCAATAAAACGAACCTGCTGCGCATTCTGCGTACATCGTCGGTGTATATGGATACTGACGGAGGACCGCGAATCAAGGTGGTATGCCGCTATCAGCAATTCCGCGCCGCCAATAGAATTATTGAGCGCCTGCGCCACGGCGAGACAGCAGAAGACAGGAGCGGGGTGGTCTGGCACACGCAGGGTTCGGGTAAGAGTCTGACCATGGTGTTTGTAGCGCGCATGCTGCGAGCGTCGAAAGACCTGAATGACTACAAATTGGTGCTGATCAATGATCGTACCGACTTGGAAGAACAGCTGGCCAAAACGGCGACGCTTATCGGCGGGCGCGTCAACGTGATTGAAAGTCGGCAGGCCCTTCGCTGGGATCTGGCCTCGGACCAGTCCGACATCAACATGGTGATGGCACATAAGTTCCAGATTGCCGATCAGAGCCTGCCGATTTCCGTAGCTGAGGCCTTGGGTACCTACCAGGCGATTCCGGGTAAGGAGACCTTTGGGGTGGTCAATCGCTCCTCCCGCATCGTGCTGATGATCGATGAAGCCCACCGTACCCAGAGCTCCGAGTTGGGGGAGAATATCTTTGAGGCGTTCCCCAATGCCGTTCGCATTGCGTTTACCGGAACGCCGCTGATTACCGAACGCCACGGTGAAAAACGCACAGTGAAGCGATTCGGTGAGTACATCGATAAGTACAAACTGATGGATGCGGTTGAAGATGGCACCACGTTGCAGATTCTCTATGAGGGTCGAACCTCGGACGCCGCGTTGAACGAAAAACACGTCTTCGATACAAAGTTTGAAAACCTGTTCAGAGATCGCTCTGAAGAAGAACTGTTGGCTATCAAGAAAAAGTACGGTGCCACGGGCGACATTCTGGAGGCCGAACAGCGTATCGAGGCTGTTGCCAGGGACCTAGTAGCTCACTACCTGGCTCATATCTTTCCTAATGGTTTTAAGGCACAGGTGGTTTGCCACTCCAAGCTGGTAGCGGTGCGCTACCAGAAAGCTATTCATCAGGCTTTAGCCGATACGCTTGAGGTGATGAGGGCAGAGTCAGCACTGGATGAAGAGAGAATTCGCCAAATCGAGTTTCTGAAGGCAGCAGTGGTAATTTCCGGCGATGGCACCAACGAAGCAGCCTATATCACCGAGGCCCGTAGACAAGCTCGTGCCTGGAATGCGGTCGATAATTTCTGCAAGCCCTTTGCCTTTGATGACCCCGACAAACCCTACACTGGCATCGCATTTTTGGTGGTCTGTGACATGCTGCTTACTGGCTTTGATGCGCCCGTTGAGCAGGTAATGTATCTGGACAAAAAGATCCGTGAGCACACTCTACTGCAAGCCATTGCGCGCACCAACCGGGTGAAAAAGGGCAAGCAACGGGGCTATGTAGTCGATTACGTTGGCCTGACGTACAAGCTCACTGAGGCTTTGACGCTGTACGCTGCTACGGATGAACAGCAGGAACTGGCCAGTGGGCTGAAGAACATTACCTCCGAGGTTCCGGTGCTGCAGGAGCGGTACCAGCGGCTTCTAAACCTGTTCACCGATAACAAGGTCCGGCAGATTCAGGCGTTCGTTGAGGGGGAGCTGCCTTCAGTTGAAGATGATGCGGCTGTGGTCCATGAGGCAGTGAAGCTGCTAAAGGATGAAAAGCTTCGGGCGGACTTTGACGTTTACCTCAAAAAGTTCCTGAGCAGCTTGGATATCATTCTGCCCCATACCGCGGGCCAGCCATATCGGGTTCCCGCAAAGCGACTGGGTTACATCCAGCGGGTGGCAAAGGAACGCTACAAAGACGACACGTTGAGTTTAGGCGATGCTGGACAGAAGGTGCGGGATCTGATCAACGAACACCTGATCAGCCTTGGGATCAATCCTAAAGTGCCGCCGGTGGAGTTGTTGTCAGAGGATTTTCTCGATCAGCTCAATGCGCACGCCGGGGGAAATGCCGAAGCCAAGGCCAGCGAGATGGAGCACGCAATCCGCAAGCACTGCACCGTGCACCATGACGAAGACCCAGCTTTCTATAAAAGTCTTTCGGAAAAGGTCGAGCAGCTGATCGATCGCCATCAGGGTGAATGGGAAAAGTTGGCTGAAGAGCTGCAGAACCTTCGTAAAGTAGCCGTAGAAGGCCGTCAACAGGGCGAAGCTGGCATGAGTAGGGAAGCGACGACCTTCTATGAGCATATCGCCAATGAAGCCTTTGAGGATGGTGTTGTTCCTCCGGAAGCGAACGCGAAGATGAAAGCCCTGATGGAAGCAATTGTCGATACGCTTCAGCACAGCATCGGCAGTATTGATTTTTGGAACAATGCCGATAAGCAGAAGAGGACACGTAGCGAGATTAAGACCGCGCTTACCCTCACCGGGATCTCCGAGCTAAAATCCCGCCGGGAACGCATTGCTGTCGAGATCATGAAACTGGCCAAGAACCGTCACGATGCCTTGCTGAAAAGCTCAGAGAATCAATAAGGAAACCGATGACACCAAGACGCGTGCGAGACATCGAGTATCAGTTGTTACCAGGAAGCCAGCGCAAGACGACGGATATCGTAATTGAGCGTAATGGGCAAATAGTCGTACGCCCGCCAGTGGGGTATACACCCGAGCAAGTGGACTCTTTGGTGGAAAGCAAGCGCCTTTGGATCTACCGAAATTTGGCTGAGTGGAAAGATTTGAATGCCACGGCGGTGGCGCGGGAGTGGGTCAATGGCGAAACCTTTCTTTACCTGGGCGGTGCCTATCGGCTAAGTCTGGTGTCTGGTCAGGACGAATCTCTGAAGCTGAAAGATGGACGTTTTTGCCTCAGTCGTGACTTGATTGAGCAAGGTGGCACACAAGCGGCAAGAACCGCTTTTGAACAGTTCTATGCTGACAAGGGCCAACAAAGGTTTGCCGACCGGGTAGCTTATTTCGCCCCGAAAGTGGGTGTTGAAATCAGCTCAATCCGGGTTAAGGACATGGGCTACCGCTGGGCCAGCTGCGGGCGCAATGGAGCGCTGAATTTCCACTGGAAGTGCATGATGGCACCGCCGAAGATCATTGACTACTTTGTTGTTCATGAGCTTTGTCACTTCCACCACCGCAACCACACTGATGCTTTCTGGAATGAGGTAGACAAGGTCTTACCGGACTGGCGCGAGCGAAAAGAGTGGCTGCGAAAGCGGGGCGCGAGCTTGGACATTTAAGGCGTGATCAGGGGTATAATGCCCCATTATATGGAATGCCACCGTTACTGAGGGCCAGTCCGAACAGCAGAAGAGGAACGAGCATTGAGAACTCTTGAGGATATTCTGGCATCCGAGAAACCGGAGCTTGTTGATGCTGCAAAACGAAAAGCCGCAGATATCCTCGACGAGATGGAATCAGAATGTCTGCTGGAGAGCGCCGGTGGTCAGGTTCTGGATTCCAAGACCCACCAGGAATGAAAGAGCTCGTCTCCCCCAGACACGTAGGTATGAACCTCCCGGCCATTCCAATCCAACGCCAAAACTTCTAGAGCCGCCTGCTGAAGATCGGCATCCAGCGTCCTAAGCCTATCCAACTCGAATGGCCAGTGACTGGCATTATAAAGACCTAGCAGGAAGCGCCTGACATGGCGGGCCTGGCCACCACCACTGTGAGCGGCGTTGATTAGTATTTTGAGAGCCGGAACCCCCGAGCTCTCCCTCTGTTGCGTCCGTTTTTCTTCCTGTTCCAGAAAAAGGAGAAAGCTGCCAGGAAGCATCGCTGTTTTGTCCGTCATGTGCATAACCTCATATCGGTCTCACGCATATGCTGCCATGGACAATGCTGGAGGCAGGGCTCTCAAATTGCCCGTTTTAGGCAAGAACACCAGCTTGCCCCGATTTTATTTCGGGCCGCCATTATGGCGGGGCGCTCTCTTTCGGAATCTGCGCTTTGCGAATTCTTCCAAACGGTCAGCGTTGCGGTAAGCCATCACGCAGATAAAAAGCACAACTGCGACAAAGCTCAAGAATGCAATCAGGGTGGCAGATAGATTCAGCATATTTAGGTCTCCAATGGTTGATTGCCCTAACAGGGCATTTCGATGGTTTCAGGCCATAGCATCGGCCTGTCTTAGTTCTTTGGCGACAGATGCAATCAAATGTCGCGAGCAACTCAGCATTTCCTGGATCTCGCTGTAGCTGTGGCCGCTGCGTAGAAGGCTGGCGATGTGTTGTCTGCGTTTCAGGTCTGGCTGCCGCCCTTGGTACTTTCCCTCCGTTTTGGCTTTATGAATGCCCTGGAACTGGCGACGCCGGCGGTCTTCGTAATCCTTACGTGCCACGGCTGCCAACATGTCGAGCATCATGGCGTTTACGGCCCGGAGGATGGAGTCGGTGAATCCGGTGTTATCTTTCTTTTCCAGGGCTAGCCAGCTGGTTGGAAGCTCCGGAGAGACTATGGCTAACCGCTTGGTGGCCAGCCTTTGCTTGAGCGAGTCCCAGTCACTCTGTTTGAGGCGGGCTAGCCGGTCGATCTGTTCGACCACCACAATGTCACCCTCACCGGAATCCGCAATCAACTTCATAAGCTCGGGGCGGTGCAAAGTAGCGCCGGACACGTTCTCCACATAGAAAGCCGCAATGCGCTGACCGTGGTTGGCCGCGAACTGCACCAGTGACTCCCGGGCTCGCTCTGCATCCTGTTCCTGAGTGGATGCCCGCAGGTAGGCTCGAATAAACATCTTCCGCTCCTCAGTCTGTTATAAATGGTTCTCTTTGGCCGGTCTGTTTTAGGTGGTTCTAGTGGCCGCTACCCGGCTCGAACCTATGGTTCTCCTGATCTGTACCCAAAAGGAACCACCTCAAGCGTCGAAAAACTCCCCGAACGGATCATCCTCTCGGAAGATCGGATTGACTCTGAAGTCATCGAACAGATCGCCTGCGCCTTCTTGACTCCCGGTGCCGGAGGTTGTCGTGCTGCTTGGACCGTTTTCTTCCCTACCACCGCCTCGACTAAACGACGCCATCTTTTTCTCGAATTCAGGAAACGTCATTTGCCCATCGGGTCCCTTGGTGAAAACCGTCTTGTAAGCATCGACTGCGGCCATTGCGAAGCGAATGAGCAGTAGGATCACCCAGAGCACGAACAATAGATACCATGCGTAAAGCACTGCATCGGTACCCCTTAAGGCGAGCTCCACAACGACGATCCCGGCGAGCCCCACTGCTACTATTTTTGTCACCCTCACCATGGTTTCAGTCCCCGATGGCTCTTTACTTCGAGGCTACCAGAACCTGAGAAAATGCAAATTTTGACCGGCGTCAGGCCGCTCTGGATCGCCCGGCCAGCCATGGCAGTTTCACTTTGTCGTAGACATCGTTCGTCATCGTCTTCAAATCTCCCGCGTCCAGGCGTGGAACCAGCCACGCACTGCCTTGGTATCGAACTCTGGGGTAGCTGGATGGCTGGAATACACCGTGAGGGAGGTCGTCCTCATCGCCTAGCCAATGCCTGAGCCGCAGATCAATACACCAGCCCTGTTCGAGCTCGATCCAGCAATGGGGAGCGGTGGCCATTCGGCTCAGTCGGTCCTCTGCGTATCCGATACGACATTGATGGAAGATGCCTTGCTCACTCAGAGCATTGCTGATCACAGAGGTCATGCAGTTGCTATCGATTTTGGCGTCTTCAAGCGGCAACAGCGCGAACTCAAGTTCATCATGCCAGTCACTCATGATCTGGCTCCTTGAACATCAGTCGCTGGCCCTGCTCGTAAAGCAGCGGGTACGGCAGCGGTTCGCCATCCTGGACGACGGTGCCGGGAGGAAAATACATCACCATCCAGGATGGTAAGGCACCACTGACCGTGCGGTAGAACTCGTCCACAGGGAAGCTTTGTTGTTCACCTGACTGCCGGAAAATGAGGCGAGAGTAATTCTCTGGATGATTGGCCGCGATGTTGTAGCTTTCAGGTCCAGTACCTTCCACGTAGGGCGGTGACTTCCAGCGATTCGGAGTTTTGATGTTGTAGGCAACCACACATTGACCCACACCACATCCATGCTCAGAGCTTTCAATCGACCAAAGCATAAGAGGATGGCCCTCAATCTCAGGCGTCTCCACGTTACTGAGTTTGGTGGCACTCAACGCCATATCATTGGCAGCTAGCCGGATGGCCTGGTCCAACAGATCCACATACTGCTCATATGCCTGAGCCTCCGAAGTGGCCATCGACGCAGGCATCCATCCCATCAGGCTTGGTCTCGCCGACGGATTGTCTGGAGTCATCATGATGTCAGTAGCGTTGGACAAAAACGTCTGGCTACCTGAGAGATGTCGAAGCGGTGCATCGAATGAAGTCGCCAGGCTGGCGAGATCCAGTAATGGCACCAACATGCCTTTACTGTAGGAGCGAGTGCCATCCCCAGAATCCCGCAAGTCCATATCGTAGATGCCACCGGCTCTCGCCAGGTTTAAAGCCCGAGACTCTTCCGGATTGTAAGCTCGTGGGGTGGCCGCGCAGCCAACCAGGGCAGCGGCCAATATTGCTATAGTTAAGGGTACTAATCTTTTCATTACGTCCTCCTGCTTTTATTAAATATTCTCACGAGGTTGAGAATATGCAAGAGAAAAACTAAAAATAATCTTTATAAATCAATAGCTTGTACTAACAGAACAAAGTTTAAATTCGGACGTAGCGAAAAATTGGCGGGGCAGGCATATCTTTGGCTATAAAAGAAAATGGCACTTTCGATCAGCAGAGGTTACCTATGGAAAGCGTCGCCGCAATTACGCGAGAATCACTTTACAACGAGGTATGGGCAGAGCCTGTCTCCAGAGTTGCGCCGCGCTATGGGATATCCGGTGTTGCATTGGGAAAAGTTTGTCGCAAGCACAAGATACCTCTGCCGCCACGTGGGTACTGGGCAAAAATCAACGCCGGACATTCACCGAAGAAAATTCCGCTTCCTATCGCCAGGGAGTTTGAAAATTACTCCCTACCTCTCAGCCGGTCACGCACTTACGACCCCAATAATCCCGATGCCTCGCGGAAAAAAGCCACGACAGCCCAAGAACGTATAGGCTTTGTTGATGTGCCAGAACGGCTCGAATCTCCGCATCCCTTAATAAAGAAGGCATCCAAGCGACTGAGGCAAAAATCCGGATGGGACAACTACAAAGGACTGCGTTCAGCACCGGGAGAAATTTTTGCTTTCGAAGTGACCAGAGATGCCATCGATAGAGCATTATTGATAGGCGACACACTGATAAAAGCGCTTGAACGTCAGGGTATGAAGGTTTGGGTGGACCGTGAAAAGAGTTGTACCCTGATCGGATTGGACGAAACTTCGTTGACCATAGCAATCAGCGAGCATGTCGCCAGGAGCAAGCATGAAGTAACCGCAACAGAGAAAAAAGCAATTGAACGCTGGCAACGTTCTCCGAATCGCTGGGGAACCGGATACCACTACCCAAGGCCACCTGATTACGACCACCACCCAACCGGAAAATTGACGATTTCAATCGGCGGTTACCCATCCAGAAGTTGGGGGGATACGCCGAAAACTCCGCTGGAGCAACGGCTGCATCAAGTTGTTGCCGGTGCATTAGACCTGATCGCAGAACATCGTATCCGAGCTGAAGAGCAGGAACGCAGACGCCTATTATGGCAGACAGAAAAAGACCGATACGACCGCCAGGTTGAGCTCCGAAAGCAGGAACTGGAGCAACTTGAAGAGTTGAAGGTAAGCGCCACTCAGTGGCTGGAAGCCGAAAGGTTACGACAATATATCGATGCGGTAGAGCAGGTTGCGATCAGGAATGCGGAGCTCAGCGACGAACTCAAGGACTGGATAAGCTGGGCGCGGATCAAAGCAGACTGCATGGACCCGTTAATAGCAGTCTCAGATGCTATTCTGGATGGCCCGGAACCAAGGTCTCCGGGCTATTATTACTAGTAGCATGCGAGTCTCACCCGTCGTCCCGAAGTGATTCCGTCCGGAACAGATAAATTTGAAACTCTGGTGGGTGCTGAACTTCAGGGTTTTCTGCAACCTCTAAATCTCTCAAGACATATCTTATCAAGGCGCGCCGAGTAGTAATGCGTCTGCCAATGGCGCCTTTGAATAGCTCATCTCGAATCAGTTTTTCTTGTCCCTCGGTCAATGATGGGTGTGGTCGTAACTCGAGCTGAACTTTTTCTTCCCAATTGATATCCGTGGGTGTTTCTACACCCTTAGGGGCTGACTCCGCGCAGGATATTCGGGCGAGGTTAAAGTCCCGGTGCTGTTCAGTGAGTTCATCGAAACCCCTCACATGCCATCTTCTCCCGGCGAACACAAACGCCAAGGGATGGATAATACGTTCAATACCATCCGGATTGTTCATAGACCTGTAGATGATTCTGGAGGCTGCACCCTGGTCCATCGCTGAGTGAATAACTCGAAACAGTGCTGGATCAACGTTGGTAAAGTCTCTCTGGGTCTCCTCCACCCTGACATGAGCAACTTGGTCTTTCACCGACCGGAAATAGGCCTCGATACTAAGATTAGCGATTTCTGGCTTGAATCGAGCCGTAGGAACATATCGCCCACGGCCTTTCCCTTTCAGAGTTTGAGTATTAGATGGGAATGCGTCTCGATACGAAGCCAATACCCGCGAGGCTTGCACGCTGGTTACCCCAAACTTTTCCCTAAGGCGCTGATTGGTTATCTCCCCTTCATATGCTAGCAACATCTCAATGAACTCAAACTGCAGTCTCGTGCGGCTATCCAATGGCGTAACTCTCTGCTGGATTTGTATTAATATCAGTGTTAATTTAACATTGATGTTAACTAGGAGTCTAGGAAGATTGGGTGGCCTATGCCTGAAGATGCGGACAACCTATTTGATCGTGTACCTGAGCATATTTTTAGACCGCTCGGGGCGCACGAGCATGCGCGTCGTAACTGGTCGCTCCTAAACCATCTGTATAACGATTTCTTTGCACCTGAGGCTGATCCTCCAGAGGGAGAAGGCTGGACACAGAAGCGTGTGGTGGCATCAATTGAGCGTTTCTTGGTCCGGTGGGATGATGAGCATGAAACCAATGTTGAGGAGCGAGGGACTCCGGTAAACATACGCGCCCATGACGCTCTTTCAAGCTTCCTGGATAGTGGCTGGCTGAGCATCGATCGAGTTGGCTTTACCCAATTCGTCATCATGCGCCCCACGGTCCAAAACCTGTTTGAGTTGCTCAAAACCTTTGCTGAGCAAGGACCCGAGTTTATCGGTGGGCGTGTGCAATCGGTCCGGAATAACTTACTGCAGGTGCAGGCGGATCCTGAAAAAAATGCCGCGGTGTTCCAGGTTGCTGCTAAAGAATGTTCCGCGCTTCTGCGAATGTTGAACACTACGCGCATGCGCGTTAGGGAAGCTAGTGAATACTTGCGCACCCAGGAGTCAACCCATCTCTTCCTCGAGAAGTTTTTTGGTGACTATATCTCCAGTTTGTATATCGGCGACTACTCAGACCTGTTTTCCCGAAATCATCCTCTCGCATCTCGCTGGGATATCGTCGACCTCGCTTCCCGAATTACAGAAGAACCAGAAAGTCGTGAACAATTGCGTCGGTGGTATCGCAAGAACTTACGTTGTCGGTCTACTGAAGAAGCGGATGCATTAATTGAAAGTGATACGGCCCGTGTTCTGGCACTTCGCGAGGTCGACCGATTGCTCGCACGCCTTAAAGATGCCGTCACCCGCGCCAACGACCAAGCCCTCGGATATCTCGAATACAAGGTCCGCTCTCAGGGCAATTTCGATATGAAGACCGATCAGGTCATAAATGCAGTTGTTCGCGCTGCTGATTCGCGACCCAATGATAAAAATCTGGCTCTACCCACAGGTTGGTCTCAAGGACGACTCTTAAGTGAAGACGCCCTGAAAATGCCGAACAAGAAGCCACGAAAGCGCAGAGGTGCGGTTATCCAGAAGCGTCAGCTGTCACCGGAGGCAAGAGCACGACGATTGGTCCGTCAAATCATGAAGGGGAACCGAGAGGTTTCGGAGGCTCGCATTATTCAGTACATCGATCGTCATGTGGACTCTGGAGGTATTTTAGAAAGCAGTTCCATGGAAGTGGATTCCATCAACGACCTATGTATTTTGGCAGCATTCTCTCGCCTTGGGTTGATTGCCGACCGAACGGAAAGGAATGCTCGGGCCGGCATTGTTCGACCAACACTATTCAAGGAGCTCAACAGGCATATCGAGATTGAGCTGACAGGTGAGCGCTTTGAGAACGAATACATTGAGGCGCCTGTTGTAAGGATTCGTCGCCGAAAGGACGGGAGTACAAATAATGCCAACTAGCTGGAAACGTATTGCAGAGCAAGACGAGGCTCATACTGTTCGGGATTTTCAGAGGGCGGCACAACGTCTGATTGTTGATCAAGTGTTGTACCAGGCAAACCCGAAGCAGAGATCAGACTATGACTTGGTGGCGGCCCACGAAAATGCATTCGCGGAAGCGCTTGATCTCTTTGGCTGCATGCTCGATCTCAATGTCCAGGAGCGATATGTGGCTGCTGTTCCGACAGTTACCGAAGTTAGCAAGATTCCTCTGATGCACACCTTATTGGCTTTGGTGTTGCGGAAACTGTATGACCATCACATGAACAGGGGATCACTCAATGCAGGCGTTGCGGGTGTTAGCTTGCCTGAACTAGAGGCGGCGTTCCAGGAATCAACAGGACGTGAATTACCAATGAAGCCCCAGTCGGAGCTTCAGGGGATGATGGATGCAATGAAAAGGTGGGGAATTGCTCGTTTAGTCAGAACTGAGAACTTAGGTGAGGCGACATGGTTTGCTGAGATTCTGCCCGGTATTCAAAGCCTGATAAACGAACGAACTCTCGCCATGCTGAAATCCCATGCAGAGTTTTTATATGAGCCTGATGGGTTGGGCGATACGACAGAACAAAAGGAGAGTTCTTTGTGAAACAGCTCAAACGCATCTCATTAGTCCAGTTCTATCTCCACGAAGCAGTCGATATTGAGGTAGCAGGAGCAACTGCCTTCCTGGGGCCAAATGGCTCTGGAAAATCGTCGACGCTGGACGCGATACAAATCGCAATGCTCGGGGGAAATCAGCAGTACACACGTTTTAATACCCAATCGGTATCAACCAAGCAGCGGCGAAGCTTAGCTGGCTATTGCCTTGGCATGCTCCGCAATCCAGAGAAAGACAGTGAAGTGATCGGGCGCGCGCGTGACGAGGCTCGAACCTACATCATTTTGGTCTTTGGCGATAATAAGGAAACTGAATGGGTTTCTGCTGGAATTTGCATCGAGGCCGATGCAGAAACTGATGAGCACGAGGTTAAAGGCCTTTTTGTCCTCCCTGGATTGGCTTTAAAAGCCGACGATTGCATTGTCTACGACGGCGACGATCAGCGCCCGATCCCGTTTGCAGACTTTCGAGAAAATGTCCGAGAACAAGCTCGGAACAAAGGACGGACGCCCATCTTTACCGATAAATCGAGTGAGTATGTTCAGGAGCTGCTATACGCTCTGAATGGCGAGCGAATGCCTAATGCACGACGGTTTATGTCGTCTTTCGTGAAGTCGATGACCCTGAAAAATGTCGATTCGATCGATCAATTTGTCCGAGATTACGTGGTTGAGTCCAATCCAGTTGATATTGCGACGTTTCGCAAGCAGGTCGAACAGTTTATCGCATTGCGCGATTTGATAAAGAAAACAAAAGCAAGAATCTCACGGCTCGAAGGCATCATTACTGACTTTGATCGCGCGCGCCAGGCAGAACGTCGAATCGCAACTCTTGAAGCCATAAAAGCGATTTTTAATGCCGAATGGCTGGGAGAGAAGATTGACGATATCGAAACCCAGATCGATACACTCCAAGACCAAACAAAAACTGCAGAAGGCTTTGCTGCTGATGCGAAAGAACAGCGAGATCTCAAACAAGAGGAAATTACCCAACTGAAGGTTCGCTTGGAGAGCGACCAAAATGAGCAGCTTCGGCAACGCCTCGAAGATCAGATTAACTCTCAGCGCCAAATAATTACAGCCTACCAACATCCGGAGATATCCCGAGCGAACCGCCTGATCACTTCGCTAAGAGAGTTGATCGACGAACCGGTTTTTTCTGAGATTCGAAGTCTTATGAGTACCGTAGTTGATGAGCTGGTCGAGGCTCGGGGAAGTGAAAACTCGGGAAGCGCGCTGAGCGAATCAATTGGGAAGCTCGACGGGGATCTCGCACAAATTCGGGTCTTCTCTCAGTCTAATCTGGCCTTGATCCAAAAGAAGCAAAATGAACTGGGTGAGGAGCGTGATGCAATTCGACGTCGGATTTCAGCAGCAGCTCAAACCGGACGATTGTTGAATGATGGCGCAGCGCGGTTATTGGAGATACTTAATCGCGCCGGTATGGAAGCTAAGCCCCTGTCGGCGTTACTACGCATTTCGGACGCAAGCTGGGCGCCGGCTTTGGAGGCTTATTTAGGTGGTGATCGTGATGCTCTGATTATCACGGAAGGAGAGACCCGTGAGGCGGTCAAACTATTGCGCCAGGCGAGGCAGCAAGGCATCCAGGTAAACGGTGCGGCTATCATCCAGCCATCTCACCTACGCAATGTCGACACTTCCGCTAAAGGTGAGGAATTCGCATTGGGTGTTTTTGAGACCGATGACGATACGGCTCGTCGTTTCGTTTGGCAGAAGTTCGGAAACATGCGCTTAGTCGACACCGAACTGGAGCTCGAGACCCATCCAAGAGCAATCACCCGAGACGGAATGCTGAGCCAGGGAGGTCTAACAAAATCCATCCGCATCGCACCGATAAGTGATCTTCGTATAGGCAAGGAAGTCCAGGACACATCGCAATTATCGCGACATGTATCGGAACTCCAGGGAGAACTGGAGCAGCTTGAGACGCAGAGGAAACGCGTGGAAGGACTCGAAAAAGCTCTCGCCACGAACGCCAACGATGACGATCAGGGCGTCACTGAGAAGCTTGCAGAGGCCAATAAGGTGATTAACCTGGCATATCAGCAGCTCAAGGGCCTAGATGTCTCACACCTAGATGAGTTGCGATCTCTTCTTAGAGCTGCTGTCTCGCAACACTCAGAATACGACAATCAGTATACGAAGCATGATCGACTCGCGGCAGGGTTGAAAGAGCAAATAGGTCAATGTGGGGAGCGGAAAGAGCAACTGGAACAACAGTTACCTGCAAGTCGCCAAGCTGAACATGAAGCTGTAACCAACGCTTTAGTCGATAAAGAGTGGCTGGACAGTATGAAAGACGAGATTGAGCGCGCCGAAACCAGCTACGATCTTCGGCTTCAAGAGGTGGATAGGAAACTTGACTATCACACACCCCGCTTGAGGAAGGCCGAGGAAAACGCTTCTCTTGAACTTGCCCGCTATGTCCAAGACGAGCGTTTGGATGTGCAAGTGCCCCATATGGAATGGCATGAACGTTATGCATGGACACTAGAGGAAAAGACGAAGCTTTTTAATACCGAATTGCATCGGTACGAGGAGGAAGCTGAGTTGGCCCGTCAGGCATCCGAGGAAACGCTGCGCTCAGACATCGCCATGTCTCTCCATGATCGGTTCAAAGAAATGGAGTTGGAGCGTCGGGAGCGAAATAAAATACTTGAATCATGTCCGTCTTTCACCGGTGGGGAACGTTACAAGTTCACAGCCAAGGTTGTGCCGCAATACGAAGCCTTAGTGCGATACATCAACCAGATTGCTCAAGAAGACACCAATTTTTCTTTGTTTGCCGAAAACCCCGATGAGATTAATGAAACTCTCCGCGATCTCGTGGAAGCCGCTGCTGACTCTGGTAACGCTAGTGGCGTTCTAGACTACCGACAGTTCTATACCTTTGATTTAGACATCTTGGTCGATGGTAAAAGAGTGGATCGTATGAGTAACCGGCAAGGGGCAGGATCCAATGGTGAACACATAGCGCCGATGTACGTTGCCGCGGGTGCTGCTCTTGCAAAGGCTTACAGGCTCCACAGTAACAAAGGAAAGCAACGCGGTATCGGCCTTATTTGTCTTGATGAGGCTTTTCATGGCATGGACACAATCAACGCCATAGCCACCGCACGCTTCCTTCAAAGCATCGGCTTGCAGCTTATTATGGCGGGGCCGGAGCTTGAACGCACCAAGCTGGCACCTGTAACCCAGACCATCTATGACTTGGATCGAGAAGGGCTGGACCTACAAATGGAACGGACCAAATTCAAGGAGGCAGCCAACAAACTGATGGTGAGTGATATGCCTGACGAGAACCCGGAGGTTATGAAAGGTGCTTACCAGCAACTTGGATTTGAACAGCCAGTAGAATATGCAGTTTCTGACAATGGTGGGCAATGATGCTGCGCTCAGGAGCAGATGCATGTGATGAGAGTATGCGTCGCCTTATCAAAAAAGCTGCCCGTGCTGTATTCGCAGATGGCGAACTTGACCCGTCTGTAGAAAAAATTTCGGTAAGTTTGCCTGCAACGAATTCGAGCTTGCGGGAGTACTATCGCCTTGAGCGCTTTGCAGACCGAGAGGAGTATCATGCGCGACTTCAGATCTACTCAAATGCAAAGGCGATAAAGGTAGACTGGGACGTCGGTGCAGGAGAGAGAGGGCAGCTTTCGAGAGTAACGCTGCTTGATCCCAAAGCGGTGGTGAGTATTTTTGGCGAAGAATTGCCGTGGGAAGTTGCCTCGCGAGCCATAGCAAGAATAGCGGCTGTAGCTAAAGAAGGGCTCCCTAACGTTGACCACATTATTGATGCGTGGCGTTTCGGAAAGGCCCCTGGAGGTGTGCCAGCAGAGCGTGCAAATCAACTGGTCGACAGCATGAGGGTTATAGATGCCGCGCAAAAACTTTCTGAAGGTGGGCAGGATGTACTGCTACGCAAGCTAAGCGCCAGGCTATTCAGTGATAGTAAACGGATAGAAGCACTGTCTCGTCAGCTTGCTTTCCTTCTTGGAGAGCCCGCAGAAACCGAAGAAGACGATGTTTTTGCGCGGTTGGGCCTGGTAAAGCATCCTCAACCTATGCTTCTGAGTGGCCCACCGGATTGTAGGATTCAAATTGAAGGGGTAGCTATTCCTCTGGCGTCCCCCTATCTCGGCTTCAGACCGGACACCATTAAAGGCCTGGTCGTTTCAAATGATCCTATTCGGCGTGTTCTCACCATTGAGAATCTAGCGAGCTTCAACGAAGCAGTTGACCTCGCAAAAAACGCGAGGGACTTGCTGATCGTTTATCTTGCTGGTAACCCCACACCATCTTTTCTCGCGGCATACAATCGAATACTTTCATCCGTGGAGCCCACCGAAATCCTGCATTGGGGCGACATTGATGTAGGTGGGTTTAGGATTGCGGCAAGATTAGCCGATAGCATCAGGTCTATCGGCCATAGTCTTAAGCTTTGGCGGATGAATCCATTGGAAGTAGCCTCGGGACAGCAAAAGACCGTCCCGGAAAAGAAAATCGAAGAAGCATCAACAATATGCGAGAAATACGGCTGGAACAAAGAAGCCGAAGGATTACGGAGCAATCCAGTATTTCAGGAGCAAGAGTTCCTCGATTGGGCGCCTCCGAATGATTAAACGAGAACATAACTCATTGAAACACAGTGGTGTTATCCCAGTTTTCCACTTTTCCCAGTTCGGTGATGGACTCCGGCGTCTGGATTTAAAGAAAGTTGCCGACAATTACTGCGGAGGATTTTCACCATGCGTATAACAGCAACCCATCTCACACAGTGGTCAGACAGGCGTGAAGCCCAGGGGATGCTTCCCGTATTGGTGAGAAGATTGATTTCGGCAACAGCTCGTACCACGGCACTTGTCATGCCGGGCGGCGACTCAGTCAATATACCTGGCTGGGACGGTGTTATAGAAACGGCAGAGGGAAACCCTTGGGTTCCAAGTGGAGTCAGTTATTGGGAACTGGGCACTTCAAAAGATCCGGCTTTAAAAGCGAGAAGTGATTTCAAAAAACGTCTGGAACAGATTTCCAAAGCGGATGCTGCTCGGGCCATTTTCGTTTTTGTGACTTCTCGTCGTTGGCCTGGAAAAGACGCATGGCGGGAAAGCGTGAGAAGCCTGAATGCTTGGGCTGATGTTTGGGTGTGGGATGGAGACGATCTCGAAGCCTGGCTGGAAACCTCTCCGGCCACCGCGTTGTGGTTGGGTATTCAGTTGGATATCGCCGGTCACGGCATAGAGGCTGTAGAGAACCACTGGGCTCACTGGGGCAACCAATCCAAACCGGTTGTAACAGCCTCTAATTTGTTTGTCGGTCGGGAGGAATCCAGGACTGCATTAAAGAACAGCATCCAGCAGCATGAACCGTTGATTTCTGTTATGGCTGACAGTCAGTCCGAAGCTGTTGCCTTTGTATGCGCGCTATTGATTGAAGACGGATATTCCACACGCGCCGCCTGCGTAACCTCAGAAGAAGGCTGGCAATTTGTCGATGCTAACCCTGGCATTGAAGTGGTAGTCATCACCGATAACCGACTGAGCTACCATCGTTCCCCGCGTAATGGAATTAGCCTAATAGTCCCTATGGCTTTTGGAGATCAGGCTTTCAATCTCATGGGCATTGGTGGAAGAGCGATAGAGCAGAAAACTATAGAGCTCCGACGTCCAAAGCCTGATGAATTCGAGAGATCCCTGATTGAACTGGGTATAGCAGCATCTGATGCTGCCCGATATGCTCGTACAATGGGAAGATCGTGGACCGTTTTTCGCCGTTGGCATGCGCTAAATCCCGCCATCAAGAAGCCGGAATGGATCGAGGCTGCCGATTCCACAAGCCTGCTTATTCTGACTCTCGTAGGTGCCTGGAATAGCGCCTCAGATGGTGACAAGGCTTGTATCTCAAAGATTGCCAACCGCGCTTATGAGGACATCGAAAACGAACTACTGCGACTAGTCGCCCTCGATGATGCGCCCGTGATAAAAATCGGCTCCCTATGGAAAGCCAAGGCACCGCTAGAGTTGTTGCATCTCATAGCCCCTCGGATAACGAGCGATATATTGATGAGATTCTTCGAGGTCGCCAGGGCTGTGTTCGAAGAGCCTGACCCGGCCTTGGATCTCGAGGAAGATAAGCGTTGGATGGCTTCTATCTATGGCAAGGTTCGTGAGCACTCCGGTGTTGTGATGGAAGCCATGGCGGAGTCAATTGCGAAATTGGGTTACTTTTCTGATAACGCGGGCTCAACTGTTATCAATGACCATGTGAGGTGCTTCGTTGGTCAGCTTCTTGAGGAAGCTAGTGGAGAACGCTGGCTTTCAATTTCATCCTTTCTAAAGTCATTCGCCGAGGCCGCTCCCGATGAGTTCCTGCGCGCGATCGAAAAAAGTTTGCGTAAGCCTGACAAACCGGTTGCTCGGTTAATTACGGAAACACAATCATCGGGGGTATCTGGCCGCTGCTGGCATGCCACCCTGCTTTGGGCACTGGAGTTGTTGGCGTGGTACCCCGTCCGGCTCGGCCGGGTGGCGAAGATCCTGGCTGAACTGTCTGATGTGGAAGTAAAGGGTAATTGGGGCAACACACCGTTCAATTCATTGGTTTCTCTTTTCCGACCGTGGTACCCGCAGACGGCAGCGTCGGTCGAACTTCGCCTCCGTACAGTCAGAAACATAATCGAGCGACATCCTGAAACAGCTTGGAAACTTTTGCTGGCATTACTGCCAGGGCGACACGATATGGCTTCACCTAATGCAAAGCCCCAGTGGCGCGACGATGACGCTGGCGCAGGTGAAGTTGTTACCTATGGAGAAATTAGGCAGCTCGTACTTCCAGTTGCAAGTTTGTTGCTCGAACAAGCTCAGGGAAATGCCAAGCGCATTGCCGATTTGATACCCAAGATTGATGAGTTGGATACGAATTTCCGTGACGAGGTCATAGCATTGGTTGTCAGCGCAAAAAGCTTCCCCGATGAAGATAGGGAAATTGTTCGCAGTGCAACTAGGAAGCTGCTGAATTGGGAGAATTCTTTTAATCAAGACGGAGGTAGTCACGATCGATATTCAGCGGATGCACTGAGGCCCTTATTCGATGAATTGGCAGCCGATGATTTGGTTAAGAGACATGCTTGGATTTTCGCCAATGGTTTGGTCGCGCTTCCAGATGGACGGGAAAATGACTTTGAAGAGGCAGAAAAGGTGAGGGCAGCATTGCGCACTATGGCCATTCGAGAGATATTCGCAGCTCGGGGTTGGCAAGGCATTAATGAACTAGCCAAGCAATGTGAGGTGCCAGGGCTTGTAGGCTGGGAGTTGGTTAAGGAACCGTTTGAACGTGATGAGTTGGTGCGGTGGTTATGTCAATGGTATGTCACCTTGCAAAATGATTTTATATTTGACTCGTTGACCTCAGGGGTGCTGCATGCAGTACCTCAAGAAGAATTTATTGATTTCCTACAAACCTGTTTGGGCTCGCTTGAGAAACAAGCGCGATCCCCAGAGCAGGTTGCTGATTTTATATCCAATGCGCCGCAGTCGATGGCTCTATGGCAAGTTATCGAAACACAACCACCAACACTTCACGATCACTTCTGGTTTGTTGTCAGGCCTTCCTCTATTCGGTCTAGTAGTAGTCATTTATCTTTCTGTATAGAAAAGCTTTTGACTGCAGGTAGGCCTAATACCGCAATGGAAGCCGTGGGAGGTCGCGCATCCGAACTACCCTGCGAACTGCTGATTCGTATACTCAAAGGAATTGCTAGCGGTCAGGAAAAAAATGCGGCCCTTCCACAGCCATGGCATATCGCTCGTGTATTTGAGGTGCTTTCCAAAAAGGACTGCAGCCAGCCTGAGATGGTGGGTCTGGAATTTGCTTACTATCCAGCTCTTAAACATGATAAGTATGGTATGCCCCATTTGATGGCGGAGATATTGAGCAACCCTGAATCGTTCATGGAGCTTATATGCTTGGTGTACAAGCCGAGTAATGCCAAGCTTGAACCTGCCCCCGGAAACATACGTGCGTCTGCAGAAACAGCAGGTTCCTTGCTCCATAGTGGGCGTGGTGTTCCTGGGCTAGAGTCCAATGGGGAGATTGTGAGGGAGAGTTTTTTCTCATGGATCAATAGAGTTCGGGTATTGGCAAAGGAGAAAGATCGAGAAGTCATCACTGATTTGAAGATTGGTACTTGGCTATCTAACTGGCCTATAAATCAAGATTTCGATTGCTGGCCAGATCCAGTCATAGCTGAATTGTTGGATATGGACGACTGCGAAGATATCAGGCAAGGTTTTTGTACAGGAGTATACAATTCCCGAGGCGTTACTTCTCGCATGCCATACGACGGCGGGCTGCAGGAGCGGAAGGTTGCGGAGGAATTCAGGCGTTTCTCCATTCATTGGAAAGACTCAAAACCCAACGTCGCTTCGATGATCGAAGGCCTTGCCGAATCATACGAGCAAGAGGCCCGGCGTCACGATGAAGACGGATTATGGGCTCAAGAATGGTAGAGAAAACTATGATTAACGACTCAATCACATTTGGATAGGCATGGAACGGTTTGGGCGATTTTTGTGCCGTAGATCATAGTTGTATAATGCGCATACCGATTGCTGTTTTACCTAGGTGCAAAAAGACCTGGTATCGGTAACATCGTTTATGGCGGTTAGTTGTAGATTTTCAAAAGAACGGGAAGCACGGCGGAACCGAAATATTCTTCAGGCCTGCTTCATCGGTAGAACGTGGGGCTTTACAGGTTTTACGTTCTTAGCTTCGTGCTCATAGGCACGATGACGAACATCCCATAACTCAACCGCGTGCTGAATATTCAGCCAGAACTCCGGCGTATTCCCCAAAGCCGCTGCGAGTTTGATGGCCATGGGTGCTGTCAGCGTGCCTTTGTCATGTGCAATCCGGCTGAGTGTATTTCTGTGCACACCCATTGCTTCGGCCAGTTCACTGATTTCTATTTTCATCGGCTCCAGAAACTCGCTGACCAGCATTTCGCCAACTGTCACTGGACGACGTTTTGTATTCCTCATTACCATAACCTCCTCTAGCCCTTGTAAACATGCGGGTCTAGATATGTATCTTGGGCGGTGCCATCTTCCCAGCGAAAAATCAGGCGATACTGTTTGTTAACCCGAATGGAACACCATCCAGAAAGGTTTCCCTGCAAATGTTCAAAACGGTTACCCGGCGGAATCCTCAAGTCTGACTCCTGCGTCGCGGCATCCAGAATCTGAATCTTTCTGAACAGAGCGCCTTCAATAGTGCTGGGTATTTTCTTGTGGCTTTGGTCTTCGTCGTAGAAAGCCTCCAGCCATATATCCCTGAATTCAACCGCCATAGTTACCTGATCGCTTTTTAGTCATTTTATGCACAACAACGTTGTGCGTCAAGTCCGTTCAAAATGAGAACGGATCCGTTTAGAAAACGATGTTACTATAATTTTGTTTGGCAGAAGGGGCTGAAAGAGCGATCTCACGGCACTGATTTCATAGAGATAAAAGCGTATACAAGGCTCCCAGTTTCCCACTTATCCCAGTTTAAAATGGGTCGTCAGGAGCCGACGCAGAGGAAATTTGCCAATATTTACACTTTTTTTCGCAAATTCCCGTACTCCAAGGGTGCTCCGATAACTTTATAAGTTATTGTTTTTAAAAGATAATAAATATTCTGCATCGGCAAGTGATCCTGAACCTGCACCATCGCGGTTCGACTGCACCAACGGCGGGCATATTACTCGCCGTGCATTTCTCCTTTATTCCCACCTGAAAGGCCATATTTTCAATAAATATCAGTTACTTGAATTAAAATGGCACAAACCTTGATTGGTTAGAACCACGCAGCGAGACGTTGGTTTCTGAAACCACCATCAAAGCGCAACAATCTGACAAATGGTCAACTAGGGTTCCGGTCTGCCCACTACCGCAGACGACTGGTCCGAGAGTTGACGGCCTTTCCAAGGCTACACGGCGGGACAAAAGCCCGGGAGGATCGTTCAGTTACTGACGCCTCTCGTTTTTTTGAAACGCCCAGCCAGGAGGAAAAGGCCATGCTCGAAACGGCAGCTCCCCTCTACGACGATCTGATTCCCGGCGGATCCCACTGGTCCTTCATCATGCGCCGCGGCCACGTGCTGCGCCTGATTGACGAAACCGGTGGCGCCAACGTTGGTATGTTGATGTACAACCTCGAGAATCTCCTCGAGCGGTACAACATGCCGGATACCCTCAAGAACCAGCACACCTTCCTGCTCACCAAGGGCCACGTGCTCATGTCGGACATGGGGCGGGTATTCGCGTCCATCATCCGTGACGACCTGGGCTGGCACGATTCCGTCAGCGGTACCTGCAACGCCGAGCTGGTGGAACAGCGTTGGGGTCGGAAGACTTATCAACAGGCTCACAATCACTACCACCGCAACGGCATCAGCAGCTTTCTCAACGAACTGGCCAAGTACGGGCTGGGCAAGAAAGACCTCACCGCCAACCTGAACTGGTTCAGTAAGGTGCACACCGACGACGAGGGCAACATGGCGTTTGCCGAAAACCATTCCCACGCCGGTGCCACCGTCGACCTGCGGTTCGAGATGGACACCATCGTGGTATTGCATACCTGCCCGCACCCGATGAACCCGGCCACGGAATACCCAAGCCACCCCGTGCGTTACCAGCTCTTCAAGGCGGCCCCCGTCACCGATGCCGACCCTTGCAAGACCTCGTCGCCGGAGGCCACCCGCGCCTTCGCCAATAACGCCCTGTACCACTCGTTCCTGTGAGGGAGGCCGGACATGATCAAGGTAAGCGAATTGAACCCCGAAAATGCCAGCTTCCGGGAAACCGTTCCCGCTGGTGAGTATTTCCTGAAAGTGGTGAAGGCCGGCGAGACCGTGCGGATTCTCGATCTGGAAGGTAACCAGGCCGCCGACACCCTGTTCTACAACGCCCACAACCCCACCGAGCGCTACAGCGTGATGGACACCATCCGCGAGCAGGGCAATGTTTACCTGACCGCCGGCTCTGTACTGATGTCCTCGGAAAATAACCCGATGCTGGAAATCACCGCCGATACCTGCGGCCGGCACGACACCCTCGGTGGCGCCTGCGCGGCGGAGAGCAACACCACCCGTTACGCGCTGGAGAAAAAGTGCATGCATGCCTGCCGGGACAGCTGGCTGGTGGCGGTCACCGAGCACGAAGAGCTGGGCATGACCAAGCGGGACATTACCCACAACATCAACTTCTTCATGAACGTGCCCGTGACCGCCGATGGCGGACTGACGTTTGCCGATGGCATTTCCGATGCCGGCAAGTACGTGGAACTGGAAGCGAAGATGGATGTGCTGGTGATGATTTCCAACTGTCCGCAGCTCAACAACCCCTGTAATGGCTGGAACCCCACGCCGATCGAGGTGCTGGTATGGAGTTGAACCGACCCGTCGACAAGGTACTGATCGCCAATCGGGGCGCCATTGCCTGTCGCGTAATTCGTACACTTCGAGCGCTGAGCGTTGGCTCGGTGGTCGTGTACGCCGAGGCCGATGCAGATTCCCTGCATGTGCGTCAGGCCGACGAAGCCTGGCCACTGGGGGAGGGTACCGCCGCCCAGACCTACCTCGACCAGGACAAACTGTTTGAGGTGGTGCGCCAGAGCGGCGCCGGTGCCATTCACCCAGGTTACGGCTTTCTTAGCGAGAACGCGGATTTCGCCCGCCGCTGTGAGGCCGAGGGCGTGGTGTTCCTTGGGCCCACCCCGGAGCAGATGGAGCAGTTTGGGCTCAAGCACACCGCCCGTGCCCTGGCCCAAGAGGCCGGTGTGCCCTTGTTGCCGGGCACGGAGCTGCTGACCGACCTGGACGACGCACTGAAAGCGGCCAGCGATATTGGCTACCCGGTGATGCTCAAAAGCACCGCCGGCGGCGGCGGCATTGGCATGTCCCGCTGTTACGGCGCCGAGGACCTGGAAAAGAATTTTGAATCGGTCCAGCGCCTGAGCCAGAACAACTTCAGCAATGACGGCGTGTTCCTGGAAAAGTTCGTGGAACACGCCCGCCACATTGAAGTCCAGCTGTTTGGTGATGGCAACGGTCAGGTACTGGCCCTGGGTGAGCGGGACTGCTCCGCCCAGCGGCGCAACCAGAAAGTGATCGAGGAAGCACCGGCGCCGGGTCTGACCGAGGACGTCCGGGCGCGAATGCATGAAACCGCCCGCAAGTTGGGGGAGAGCATCGCCTATCGCAGTGCCGGCACCGTGGAATTCATCTACGACCCGGACACCGCCGAATTCTACTTCCTGGAAGTGAACACCCGGCTGCAGGTGGAGCACGGTGTCACCGAGCAGGTCTACGGCGTGGACCTGGTACGCTGGATGGTGGAACTGGGCATGGGTACCCTGGCGGACCTGCCTGAACTGGATCGCCACCTGAACCCGTCGGGCCACGCCATTCAGGCCCGCATCTATGCTGAGGACCCGAACAAGGACTTCCAGCCCGGGGCCGGGCTACTCACCAACGTGGACTGGCCGGAAGACGACGGCCTGCGTATCGATACCTGGATTCAGCCGGGCACCGAAGTTTCACCGCTGTTTGACCCCATGCTGGCCAAGGTGATTGTCCACGAATCCGACCGTGAATCTGCCCGCACCCGTTTGCTTGGCGCCCTTGGTGACAGCCGCCTGTATGGCATCGAAACCAACCTGGCCTACGTGCAGCAGGTGCTGGCCGACCCGAGTTTTGTCGAGGGCCGCCTGTTTACCCGCACCCTCAACGAATTCGACTACCAGCCCGCCACGGTGGATGTCCTCACCGGCGGCACGCTGACCACCATCCAGGACTACCCGGGCCGCATCGGTTACTGGGAAATCGGCGTGCCGCCTTCCGGGCCGTTTGACAGCTATTCGTTCCGCCTGGGCAATCGCCTGCTCGGCAACCCGGAAGGCGCGCCGGGCCTGGAAATCACCCTGAAAGGGCCGGTGCTGTCGTTCAACCGGGCGACCCAGATCGTGCTGACGGGCGCCGAGCTGGACGCCACCCTGGACGACCAGCCGGTGAAGTTCTGGGAGGTCGTGGATGTACCCGCCGGCGCCACCCTGAAGCTGGGTGCCACCACTGCCGACGGCGCCCGGGCCTATGTCCTGTTCCGGGGCGGCCTGGACTGCCCGGAATACCTTACCTCCTGCAGCACCTTCACCCTGGGCCAGTTCGGTGGTCATTGTGGTCGGGCCTTGCGGGCCGGGGATGTGCTGGCGCTGGCCGAGGCTGAGCCGGTGAAGGCCACCTCGGTGGCGAACGATCTGAAACCAGCCATCGGAAAGACCTGGGATCTGCACGTGACTTATGGCCCCCACGGGGCGCCGGACTACTTCACCGAGCAGGACATCCAGACCTTCTTCGACAGTGAATGGGAAATCCATTACAACTCCAGCCGCACCGGCGTTCGCCTGATTGGTCCCAAACCCGAGTGGGCCCGCAGTGACGGCGGTGAGGCGGGCATGCATCCCTCCAACATTCACGATAACGCCTACGCCGTGGGCACCGTGGATTTTACCGGCGACATGCCGGTGATTCTGGGCCCGGACGGCCCCAGCCTGGGTGGTTTTGTGTGCCCGGTGACCGTGATCAGCGCCGACCTGTGGAAACTCGGTCAGCTCAAGGCGGGGGATAAAGTCCGCTTTGTGCCGGTCAATCAGGAACAGGCGGTGGTGTTGCGCCAGGCGCTGGATGAATCCATTGCCACGCTGACCGGTGCCAGTGCCCGGATTAGCCCGATCCAGCCCCAGACCCCGATTCTGGATGCCCTGAGCAGCCGGGAGCACGAAACCGGCGTGGTCTACCGGGCCGCCGGGGACAATTACGTGCTGGTGGAATACGGCGACATGGAGCTGGACATCCGCCTGCGCTTCCGGGCCCACGCGCTCATGCTCTGGCTGCGGGAGCAGGATCATCCGGCGATCCTGGAACTGACCCCAGGCATCCGGTCCCTGCAGGTGCATTACGACAGCCAGAAGCTGGACCAGCGGGATTTGCTGGAGCTGCTTATCCGCGCCGAAAAAGAGCTGGAGAAACAGCCCGAGTGGGATGTGCCCGCCCGCATCGTGCATCTGCCCCTGTCGTGGGACGACGAAGCCTGCCAGCAGGCCATCAACAAGTACATGCAGTCGGTACGCAAGGACGCGCCCTGGTGCCCCAGCAACCTGGAATTCATCCGCCGCATCAACGGACTTGAGAGCATCGACGAGGTCAAGAAGACGGTGTTCGACGCCAGCTATCTGGTGATGGGCCTGGGCGATGTCTACCTGGGTGCTCCGGTGGCCACCCCCCTGGACCCGCGCCACCGCCTGGTGACCACCAAGTACAACCCGGCCCGCACCTGGACCGCCGAAAACTCGGTGGGTATCGGCGGCGCCTACCTGTGCATCTACGGTATGGAAGGGCCGGGCGGTTACCAGTTTGTCGGGCGCACCCTGCAGATGTGGAACCGTTATCGCACCACCGAGTACTTCCAGCCGGGCCAGCCGTGGATGCTGCGCTTCTTCGATCAGATCCGTTTCTACGAGGTGAGCGCCGAGGAACTGCAGCAGATCCGCCGGGATTTCCCCAACGGCGATTACCCCATCGAAGTAGAGGAAACCCGGTTCAACCTCAAGGATTACGAGCGGTTCCTGGCCGACAACCAGGACGAAATACAGAGCTTTACCGATCACCGCAAGCAGGCCTTCGATGAGGAACTGCAGCGCTGGATTGAATCCGGCCAGATCAACTTCAGTTCCGAAGCCCCAATTGAAGACACCGGCGAGGACGACATTACTGACCTGCCAGCCGGCCAGTGCGCCATTGAAAGCCACGTCGCCGGCAATGTCTGGGAGTGCCTGGTGAAGCCCGGCGACGTGATTGACGCCCAGCGCCCGGTGGCGGTGGTGGAGTCCATGAAGATGGAAATCGAATTGCTGAGCCCGGTGGCGGGCAAGGTGATCGAAGTGCGGCGGGAAGCCGGCCAGGCCGTCGCCCCCGGGGCGCCGGTGGTGATCGTTGAAGAACTCGCAAGCTGACAGACAAAAGATTTCAGTCGTGACCAGACGGGCAAACGCCCGAGGAGAGATACCATGAAAACACGTAACCTTTGCAAACCCCTGGTGGCCGGCGTACTGGCGGCCGCTTTGTCACCCGCCGCGATGGCCGAGGAGAAAGACTCGTTCAGCATTGCCTGGACCATCTACGCGGGCTGGGTGCCCTGGCAGTACGCCGAGGACAGCGGCATCATGAAAAAGTGGGCGGACAAGTACGATATCGACGTGGATATCGTGCAGGTGAACGACTACATCGAATCCATCAACCAGTACACCGCCGGCCAGTTTGACGGCGTGGTGGCTACCAGCATGGACGGCCTGTCGATCCCGGCGGCCTCCGGCCTGGACACCACCGCCCTGATCGTGGGTGATTACTCCAACGGCAACGACGGCCTGGTGTCCAAGGACGCCACCTCCATCGAAGAGCTGGAAGGCGAAACCGTGCACCTGGTGGAGCTGTCCGTGTCCCACTACCTGCTGGCCCGTGCGCTGGAAAGCGTGGGTCTGAGTGAACGGGATCTGGACGTGGTCAACATCTCCGACGCCGACCTGGTTTCGGCCTTCCAGACCGACGACGTGCGTCACGTGGCCACCTGGAATCCGCTGCTGAGCGAAGTGGAATCCTACCCGGGCGCCACCAAACTGTTTAATTCCAGCCAGATTCCGGGCCACATCAAGGACCTGACCCTGGTCAGCACCGAAACCCTGGAAGACAATCCCAAGCTGGGAAAGGCTCTTGTTGGCGCCTGGTATGAAACCATGAGCATCCTGAAATCGGACAGCGAGAAGGGTCAGGAAGCGCGCGCCCAGATGGGTGAGCTTTCCGGCACGGACCAGGCCGGGTACGAGGCGCAGCTGGCGGACATGAAGATGTTCTGGGAGCCCCGGATGTCGGTGGATTTTATCAACAGCCAGCAGGCATTCGAGGCTATGGACGGCGTGCGCCAGTTCTCCTTCGACAAGGGCCTGCTGGGGCAGGGCGCCATGAGCCCGGACTTTGTCGGTATCGAATTTCCGGATGGCACCATCATGGGGGATGCCGGCAACGTGAAGTTGCGTTTCAACGATACCTACATGCGGATGGCAGCAGAGGGCGAGATCTGATTCTCCCACTGCTGGTTTCGTTGGAGACCGAACATGCGACTGATAAACCGCAGGCCTGGCCGGCTGACCGCCACCGCGCTGGGCATCCTGCCTTTCATTATTCTGTTACTGATTTACGGGGCCGCCTCGCAACAGCGGCTGGCCGAAAACCCCAACGACAAGCTGCTTCCGGGGCTGGAACAGATGACGGCGGCCGTGGACCGGATGGCGTTCCAGGAAGACCGCCGCAGCGGTGATTACCTGATGTGGGTCGATACCCTGGCCAGCCTTGAGCGCCTGGGCATGGGCGTGGGGGTGGCTGCGTTGATGGCCCTGGTGGTGGGCCTGGCAAATGGGATTTTGCCGCTGGTGCGCGCCAACCTGGCGCCGCTGGTTTCGGCGTTGTCCATGGTGCCGCCACTAGCCATCCTGCCGATCCTGTTCATCGTTTTTGGCCTTGGCGAATTGTCCAAGGTGATGCTGATCGTGATTGGCACCGCCCCCATCATGATGCGTGACGTCGCCCAGCGAGTCAGCGAACTGCCCGGCGAGCAACTGATCAAGATCCAGACCCTGGGCGCCAACAGCTGGCAGGTGGTTACCCGCATGGCATTGCCCCAGGTGTTGCCGCGATTGATTGATGCGGTCCGCCTGAGCCTGGGTCCGGCCTGGCTGTTCCTGATCGCCGCCGAGGCCATTGCCTCCACCGAGGGTCTGGGTTACCGGATCTTCCTGGTGCGCCGTTACCTCGCCATGGATGTGATCCTGCCATACGTCATCTGGATCACCGTTCTCGCCATTGTCATCGACCAGTGTCTGCGACTTGCCAACCGCAGGTTGTTTCCCTGGTACAACGTCGGAGGTCACTGATGAGTTTTATCAGCGTCAACAAACTGTGGAAGGAGTACGGCGACCAGGTCGTGCTGGAAAATCTGAACCTGGAAGTGGAGCAGGGCGAGTTCTGCACCCTTGTGGGGGCGTCTGGCTGCGGCAAATCCACCTTCCTGAAAATGCTGCTGGGGCAAGAGAGCCAGAGCCGGGGCGAGTTGCTGCTGGAGGGTGAAACCTTTCCCGCCGAGCCGGACCGTAACCGAGGAATCGTGTTCCAGCGTTATTCGGTGTTTCCCCACCTGACCGTGCGCCAGAATGTGTTGATGGGGTTGGAGCTTGAACAGAAACCAGTCCTGGGAAAGCTGTTTGGCAGTGCCCGCTCCGAAGCACTGAAGAAAGTGGACGACATGCTGGAGTTGGTTGGCCTGGGACCGTCCGCCAACAAGTGGCCCCATGAGTTGTCCGGCGGCATGCAGCAGCGCCTGGCCATTGCCCAGTCCCTGATCATGCGGCCCCGGGTGTTGCTGCTGGACGAGCCCTTTGGCGCCTTGGACCCCGGTATCCGCAAGGACATGCACGAGCTGCTGTTGCAACTCTGGCGCGAGATCGGCATCACCATTTTCATGGTGACCCACGATTTGCACGAGGGCTTTTACCTGGGCACCCGTCTGCTGGTGTTCGACAAGCTTCGGAACGATCCCCACGCTCCCAACGCCTTCGGTGCCACCATTACTTATGACCTACCCATTGGCCAGACCGATGAAAGGCTATTGCGTGACATCGACCAATCCGTGACCAATACCGCGAGATATCAGGCGGCGTAAGGTTTACTCCCCGGGCATAAACAGGCTGGCCAGTGCCACCCTTGTTTGTGCCCGATTTCCCTTTCTGAGTGTTAAAAATTGTAACAGGCCCCTTTTATAGACAGATTTTTTCTGGCTATTCTGTGAGCTGTTGGTATCTTGTCTATTAAATTTTTGAAATTTACCCAAGCTATTCGGACTGACTGTCATGAGTAACTCGCACCCCTCGGATAACCAGTACAACGGAACGACAAACCAGGACGAGGGGGCTGACAACACCTCAGCCGTCGCATCGGAAGCCCGGGTAGTCAAGAAAGCGGCGACCAAAAGCCCCTCCCGAGCGAAAACCACCAGCAACAGCACCCGTAAGTCTTCAAAATCACCAGCCAACAAACCCAAAGACAGCACTCCGTCGAGCGATCCCTATATGTATTTCACCGAAAGGGATCTGGATCAGATTCTGTCCAACCTGGACCACCTGCGTGAATCGGTGTTTCCCCGGGTTTTTTCCGACAGCCAGCGCGAAGAGCGTAAACAGCAGTTTTTCCCCTCGGTGTGCCTGATCGGCCTGGGTCGCTGTGGCTCCAATATCGCTCTGGATGTGGCGGAGCTGGTGCACAGCGCCCGTTCCTATTATCTGCAGGAACTGGACAACGAGGAGCGCCGCAGCCGGGAAAAGGAAATCGGGCCCATGCGCTGGATCCGCCAGAGCCTGAACCTGCCCACCTCCAACACCGTCAAGCCGGTGTTCCTGATAGAACCGATGGTGATGCTTGGGGATCTGGACAAGGACATTGAGGGGCGCATTCGCTTCTCCCGCAGGGCCGACGAAAGCACCTTCCTGGAAGACTACAACAAGATGAAAATCATGGACCTGTCTGAGGTTCATGCCGGCGGCGCCGGTAACGCGCCGATTCTGGGCCAGTATCTGGCTCGGATTATCCTGAACAAGGATACCGACCACTTCTCCAACGAGGACTGGAAGTTTATCCACAGCTACCTGATTGATTCCTGTGGCATCAAGGCCAACCAGTCCCGTTTGTATTTCTACATTTTCAGTGCCGGTGGTGGTACCGGTTCGGGCATGGCGTCGGAGTTTGGCCTGGCGCAGCAGTATTCCTACATGCGCAAGACCTTTGATCCGAAGCTGGAAGACCGGGAACTGGAAAACCACGACCATTCGTTTGTCTTCGAGCCGATCTTCACCAGCGGTATCTGCATCCTGCCCAATATCCAGGACAACCGGGTGGAAATGTCCGAGGCGCTGCACATCAACGCCGGCCGTCTGCTGTGCAAATACCTGGCCGAAGAGTGGGATTTCTCCTACAACTTCGACGCCGACGAAACCCGCGATGCCGACATGATGCACCGCATCCGGCCGTGGAACGCCATGATGCTGATTTCCAATGACATCATGCGCTACGCCGAGCAGCAGGACGACAGCCAGATCCGCGATGTGGACGTCAACGCCATGGAGAAGTACGCCAACCAGTACATCTCCCAGCAGATCTTCAACATCCTGACCGCGCAGGCCGTCACCACCGATTACGACGAGGACTATTTCCGCCGGGCCGGTGTGGATATCGGCGAAACCATCCGCCTGGATGCCAACGACCTGTTTATGAGTCTGGCCGGTCCGGTGGCGGTGGCTTACGCTGAATCGGTGGTGCCCACCGATGCCCATGCCACCGAGTTCCGCAGCATCAATGAAGACTCCCGGCTGGATATCGATGACCTGTTCTTCCGCTCCATCGATTTGCCGCACTTCAACAAGGTGACCGAGGCCATCGAAGGGGTGAGCCTGCTGCCGATCGAGGCCTCCCGTTACCGCGAGGCGCTGAAGAAGTACAAGGAATCCGGTTACGATGCCAGCCATCTCAAGGACCTGCACTTCTTCAAGAACTGTTCATCGATTGTCTCCATCGTGTCTCTGCCCAAGGACTACAAACTGTCCTACATGGACCTGAACCGGCTGAAGACGCACCTGAACGCACTCTTCCCGAACACCACTCTCAAGCGCTATGCACTGGTGATCGGGGCCTCGGCCAACCTGTCCCTGACCACTCTGGTGGTGAAAAGCCCGTGCCTGAGTGACGACTTCCTGACCCTGATCGTTGCTTACATCAAGCGCTGCTTCGCCAACGACCAGGTGCGCTACGACGACAGCCTGGATGAGGCCATGCTCGATTTCATCCGCTCACCGGAGCTGGATGAAGAGCTGATCGATAGCATGCTCAACGAGTTCGAGAACCCGGCCAAGATCCTGGATACGAACTGGTACGCCATCAAACCGATGTACGAGAAAAAGTACCGGGAGATGTGCCATGACCAGGACAACTTTGTCTCCATCAACGATATCCGTCTGAGTCGGTCGAACGTCAAGAAAGCCATTAAATACTTGCGGGAAATCTACCGCCACCGCATCAGCAAGACGCGGATGATCAGCCTGAATGGCGAAAAGGGCGCCAATCGCGGCTTGAGCCTGTCCGACGACGACTGATCGGCCTGTGGATAACCTGAAAAAGAAAAAGGGGAAGCCCTCGGGCTTCCCCTTTGTTATTGGGGTGGGCTTGTTGAAGCCCGGGATAAACCAGCGTTGTTAACCGGTTTTGCGCAAATCCGGCGATTCAATCGGCACCAGAGCTTCGGTATTCGTGCGGTTACCGAGGAAATCCGGGCGCGGGCGATTGCCGCAGAACGGCTGCTCCAGCTGGTTTTCCACACTGTTATAGACGAAAAACAGGTTGCTGCGCGGCCAGGGCGACATGTTCGCGTTGGAGCCGTGCATCACGTTGCAGTCGAAAATGATCAGCGAACCGGCGCCCCCGGTCGCGGTCTGAATGCCGTTTTCCCGGATCATCTGGTCCAGATCCTTGTCACTGGGTACGCCCAGTTCCTGTTTTTTCAGGGACGACTGGTAGTTGTCCTCCGGCGTGCGTCCCACACAGGGGAACCAGGTTTTGTGGGTGCCGGGCACCAGCATCAGTGGGCCATTGAACGGGTTGTTGTCGGTCAGGGAAATGGAAAAGCTGACCGCCCGCATGCGCGGCATACCGTCCTCGGCGTGCCAGGTCTCAAAGTCTGAATGCCAGTTAAAGCCTTTGCCGTGGAAACCGGGCTTGTAGTTGATGCGTGACTGGTGAATGTAGACATCACCTCCGAGAATCTGGCGCACCATGTCCAGGATACGGCGGTCGCGGGTCAGCCTGTCGAACCGGTCGGACAGCTCATGAATACCGAAAATTGAACGGATTTCCTGTTTGCCTGGTTCGGTAATGGTGCCTTCGGAGCGCAGGATACTGTCATCGTCTTCATAGGCACGCAGGTCATCCCGGAATCGTTGTACGGTTTCCTTGTCCAGGAAGTTGTTGAAGACCAGAAAGCCGTCCCGTTCATACCGGGCCAGTTCGGTTTCACTCAGCGGGCCGTTGGTGCGCGCCTCGCCCTGGCTGTGGACAACCGGGTCTTTGCGTTCAAAGCTGGGAACAGGGCGTTCCAGTCGGGTGGGATAAAAGTCGTCAGTACGATTTTCCATCTTCGAACCTCCTTCTTTTATATGTCTTGCTTGTGCCATACGGCCGCCCGATGCCTTCCGGGCAGCGAAAAATAACCTCGTGGAGTTTATGGATAAAAAGTGAATCTGCACCCACAACGTAGGGGTGTTAATCGGGATTTCAAGGGGCGGCGTAAAACACTCCATGGCACTGTGTGTATTCAGCAAATTCAGGGAGTGTAAAAGTCATGCAAAAGCCCCGTGTTTCACTGTCCATCGGTGGTGTCTGGCGGTCCGGTCTTATACTGTTGATGGTGGCGCTGGTGACCGGTTGTGCCGGCCCGGCTCTGGAAGATTACCGAGACGCCCGTCCGCAACTGGTACCGGATGAGTTTTTCCGGGGCGAACTTTCCGCCCGTGGAGTGGTCAAGGATTTCTCCGGCGAGGTGATCCGCACGTTTGATGCCGATATCCAGGCCAGTTGGGATGAAAATGGCGTGGGCACGCTGGATGAGGTGTTCCGTTTCAGCGATGGCGAGGTGCAAACCCGGGTCTGGACCCTGGAACCGGAGGGTAACAGCTACCACGCCACCGCCGGTGACGTGGTGGAGCCTGGCACCATGCGCTGGCAGGGCAATGCCATCCACATGAACTACGTACTGCGGGTACCCTATAACGACGGCACTCTGGATGTGCGCATGGATGACTGGATGTATCTGGTTACGCCGGACACTTTGATCAACCAGACCACCATGAGCAAATGGGGCATCGATGTGGGCGAAGTGGTGCTGGTGATACAAAAACACGAGGGGCGTGAACAGCCTGCTCAGGACCGATAACAGGAAGGGTTTTTTCCCATGTGGAAACAATGGCTGGTGGCACTGGTGTTGATTGCAGGCGTGGCCGGTGGTGCGCTTATCTACCAGAACAGGGCTCCGGCGCAGGATGGCGTCGACGACCAGCAAGCCAGTGCCAGGCCGGTCAGTGTGGTTGCCCCGCAACGCAAGCAGGTGCGGGATGAAGTCCGGGCCGTGGCCACACTGCGCGCCCCCGATTCGGTGGAAGTGACCACCGAAGTCAGCGGCCGGGTGGTGGAACTGAACCTGCAGCCGGGACAGCGGGTGGAACGGGGCGACCTGCTGGTACGGTTGGATGACCGTCAGGCCAGGGCGGACCTGCAGGTGATTGAAGCCCAGTTGGCGGATGCCCGCCGGCAACTGGACCGGGCCCAGCGCCTGCGTTCGAACAACAGCATTTCCCAGTCCCAGGTGGACGAAATCCGTACCGAAGTGGACGTGGCCCTGGCGCAGCGCCAGGCCGCCCGTGTGCGCCTGGACAACCATCGCATTGAAGCTCCCTTCGCCGGCGTTGTGGGGCTTTCCGATATCAGTGTGGGGGCTTACCTGCAATCCGGCACCAGTCTGGCCACACTGGACACCACCGACCGGATGGAGCTGCGTTTCTCGGTGCCGGAGCGTTTTATCGGACAGGTGAAGACCGGCCAGACGGTACTGGCGCAATCCCCCGCTTTTCCCGGTGAAACCTTTGAAGGGAAACTGGTGGAGCTGGACAGCCGGATCAGTGAGCTGAGCCGGGCCCTGCCGGTGCGCGCCCTGATTGATAACCGCGATGGCCGGCTGCGGCCCGGGCAGTTCATGTCCGCATCGCTGACGTTGCAGAAGCGAGAGGGCCTGGTGATTCCGGAACAGGCGCTGATGATTCGCGGCGACGAGAAGTACGTGTTCGTGGTGGACGGTGAGCAGGCCCGGCGGGTGTCGGTGAGTACCGATGCGCGCATGCCCGGCTGGGTAGAAATCGCCGAGGGTCTGTCCGCTGATGCCGAAGTGGTTGTGACCGGCCAGGATCGCCTGAGCTCCGGCAACCCGGTTCGGATTGTGGATAACGAACAGGCCATACCGGATAACCGCTTTGATCAGTCCGCGGAGTCCTGAGCATGGTTCTTTCGGACATCTCCATCAAGCGACCGGTCTTCGCCACCGTCCTGAGTTTGCTGATTGTGGTCTTCGGTATCGCCGCGCTGATGGGCCTGGCGGTGCGGGAATATCCGGACATTGACCCGCCGGTGGTATCCATTTCCACCGATTATACCGGGGCCGCCGCCGAGGTGGTCGATACCCAGATCACCCAGGTGATCGAGGGTGCCATCAGCGGTATCGAAGGGATACGTTCCATTGAATCGTCCACCGAGCAGGGCGAATCCCGCACCAGTATCGAATTCAATACCTCCCGGGACGTGGACATTGCCGCCAACGATGTGCGTGACGCGGTGTCACGGGTGGCCAACCAGTTACCGGAAGAGGCAGATCCACCGGTGGTGCGCAAGGCCGATTCCGACGCCCGCCCGATGATGTGGGTCACCCTGCTCAGTGATGAGTGGGACGCCGCCGAACTCAGTGACTACGCCGACCGGGTGCTGGCGGACCGGCTGTCGGTGCTCGATGGCGTGGCCGATGTCCGGATTGGCGGTGAGCGCCGGTATGCCATCCGTGTCTGGCTGGACCGCACCAAGCTGGCGGCCCGGGACATTACCGTGGCAGAAGTGGAGCGGGCGTTGCGGGCCAATAACGTGGAGCTGCCCGCCGGTTCGGTGGATTCCTCCACCCGGAACTTCACCGTGCGGGCCGAGGGCCGATTGTCCACAGTCGAGGACTTCCGTGAACTGGTGCTTCGCCGGGATGGCAACGATCTGTTGCGACTGGGCGAGGTCGCCAATGTGCAGGTTGGGGTGGAATCGGATGTCGGTCGCCTGCGGGCCAGTGGCGAAACCGCCATTGGCATGGGCATTATCCGTCAGTCCAAGGCCAATACCGTGGCGGTCTCAGACGCGGTGCAGGCCGAACTGGACCTGATTCGCCAGACACTGCCGCCGGAAGTCCGCATTGCCGAAAGCTACGACGAATCCATTTTCATTCGTGCGTCCATCAAGGAAGTGCTCACCACCCTGGCCATCGCGGTTTCCCTGGTCATTCTGGTGATCTTCCTGTTCCTACGCTCCTGGCGGGCCACGCTGATCCCGGCGGTGACCATTCCGGTGGCGGTGATCGGCGCCTTTATTGGCCTGGGATTTCTTGGCTTCTCCATCAACGTGCTGACCCTGCTGGCGATTATCCTGGCCATCGGCCTGGTGGTGGACGACGCCATCGTCATGCTGGAGAACATCCAGCGGCGCATTGATAACGGTGAACCCCCGTTGCTGGCGGCCTACCGGGGCGCCAAACAGGTGGCCTTTGCCATTATCGCCACCACGCTCACCCTGATTGCCGTGTTTGTGCCCATTTCCTTTATGGGCGGCAATGTGGGCCGGTTGTTTGCCGAGTTCGGTTTTACCCTGGCCGCCGCCGTGGTGTTTTCCAGTATCGTCGCGCTTACCCTCGCGCCCATGCTCTGTTCAAAGTGGTTGCGCCACAGTCCCGAGAGCGAGGAGGGGCACCGGCTCTGGGCATTCAGCGAGAAGATCCTGAACGGCCTGGCCAATGGTTACCGCAAGGTGCTGACCTTCTCACTGAATCAGCCCGGCTTGCTGCTGGGTGTGGGTGTCGGAGGCCTGATCATCGCCGGGGTGATTTATCCACAGCTGCCCCAGGAACTCTCGCCGGTGGAAGACCGGGGGGTGATTATCATGCCCACGGATGCGCCCCGGGGCTCTACGGTGGAATACACCGACCACTTCGTGCGCCAGGCGGAAGATAAACTGCTGCCCTATCTGGATGAGGGCATTGCCGAGCGTTTCCTGTCCATCGTCGGTTTCCGGGATGAAGAAGACAACGCCTTCATGATTCTTGGTCTGGTGCCCTGGGAGCAGCGGGACATCAAACAGCAGCAACTGGCCACGGAGATCCGCGGCAAGCTGGCGGATATTTCCGGCGTCAAAATCAACGTCATCAACCCGCCGGGGCTGGGCCAGAGGGGATTCAGCCAGCCGGTGGAGTTTGTGATTGGCGGCCCGGACTATGAATCGGTTCAGGCCTGGAGTCAGGAAATTGTCGAGCGGGCCGGCGAAAATCCGAACCTTTTGAACGTCGACACCGATTTCGAACTGACCCGCCCGGAATTGCTGGTCAATATTGACCGGGACCGGGCCTCCGATCTGGACATTACCGTGGAAGATGTGGGGCTGACTCTGCAAACCATGCTGGCGTCCCGGCAGGTGACCACCTATCTGGACCGGGGCCGCGAATACGATGTGGTGGTTCAGGCCAATGATGCCGACCGGGCTACCCCGGGGGACATGGAACAGATCTTCCTGCGGCCCCGGGAAGGCGGCGACCTGGTACCGTTAAAAGCCCTGGTGTCGGTGGAGGAAATCGGCGCCAACCCGGATTTACGACGGATTGACCGGTTGCCGGCGGTGATTGTCAGCGCCAACCTGGCTGAAGGGTATGATCTGGGCTCGGCCCTGGAGTATCTGAACAACCTGGCTGTGGATAACCTGCCGCCGGAAGCCCGGGTGAGTTACCAGGGCCTGTCGCGGGAATTCCAGGATTCCTCCGCCGCCATTTACGTCACCTTCGCCCTGGCCTTTGTGATTGTATTTCTGGTCTTGGCGGCCCAGTTTGAAAGCTGGATTCACCCGCTGATCATCATGCTGTCGGTGCCCCTGGCGGTCACCGGGGCACTGATCGCGCTGGCCTGGTCCGGCATCAGTCTGAACATCTACAGCCAGATCGGCATCATTATGTTACTGGGGCTGATGGCGAAAAACGGCATTCTGATTGTCGAGTTCGCCAACCAGTTGCGTGACAAAGGTTATTCGGTGCGTGATGCCATTCTCGAAGGTGCCACGCTGCGCTTCCGTCCGGTGCTGATGACCACCATTTCCACGGTATTCGGTGCGGTGCCTCTGGTACTGGCTTCCGGCGCAGGGGCCGAAAGCCGGGCCTCCATTGGCATGGTGATTCTGGGTGGATTGGTGTTTGCCACCACACTGACGCTGTTCATCATTCCGGTGCTATACAACCTTCTGGCCCGCTTTGCCAAATCCTCCAACGCCGTTGAGAAGGAACTGGAACGGCTGGCGGCGGGTACTGCCGGTGGCTCGGGCGCGTCCGCAAGCCCGGGCAGTAAAGCCGATGACTTCTGAACAGGCTGTGCCAGCTTGTGGATAGTTTCAGGGAAAAGTTTCGGATAAACTTTGGAAGAGTTTTTAAAAATAGAATAAAAACAGATAGTTATGTTTTATCGGGAGGGTTTTCAAAGAGTACTTTCATGTGGATAACTTTCTTGAAAAGTTTTTGAAGTGAATTTGCCAAGCCGTTGAATGGGTAAAAGTTTCGGCTTTTACCCATGATTCTTTCTGGTTAAAATTTGCACATTCTGACTGCAATTTCCCCGGCGAGGCGTTATACTCGCCCGCCTGTTTTTACACCCTTTTTTTACAGCCCGTTTTCCGAGGTGAAGAGTGGATTTCCCGACCCGTTTCGATGTCATTGTCATTGGTGGTGGCCATGCCGGTACCGAAGCCGCCCTGGCGGCCGCGCGTATGGGCTCGCAAACCCTGCTGCTCACCCACAACATTGAAACCCTGGGGCAAATGTCCTGTAACCCGGCCATCGGCGGTATTGGCAAGAGCCACCTGGTGAAGGAAATCGATGCTCTGGGCGGGGCCATGGCAAAAGCCACGGACCTGGGCGGTATTCAGTTCCGGGTATTGAACAGCCGCAAGGGCCCGGCGGTGCGGGCCACCCGGGCGCAGGCCGATCGTGTTCTGTACAAGGCCGCCATTCGCCAGATTCTGGAAAACCAGCCGAACCTGATGCTGTTCCAGCAGGCGGCCGATGATCTGATTGTGGAAAACGATCAGGTGACTGGTGTGGTCACCCAGACCGGCATTCGCTTCAATGCCAAAACCGTGGTGCTGACCACCGGCACCTTCCTGGGCGGGGTTATCCACATCGGCATGCAGAACCACTCCGGTGGCCGTGCCGGTGACGCTCCGGCCAACGCCCTGGCCAAACGATTACGGGAACTGCCGTTTAACGTCGGCCGCCTGAAAACCGGTACACCGCCGCGCATCGACGCCCGGTCGGTGGATTTCTCCGTCATGCAGGAGCAGTGGGGCGACAACCCCACGCCGGTGATGTCGTTCATGGGCGACCGCGGTCAGCACCCGGAGCAGGTGTGCTGTTACGTCACCCGCACCACCGAGGAAACCCACGACATCATCCGCAGCGGCTTTGACCGCTCGCCCATGTTTGCCGGTGAAATTGAAGGGGTGGGCCCGCGTTACTGTCCGTCCATTGAAGACAAGGTAAACCGTTTCGCCGACAAGGATTCGCACCAGATCTTCGTGGAGCCGGAAGGGCTGACCACTCATGAGCTGTACCCGAATGGCATTTCCACCAGTCTGCCGTTTGATATCCAGCTGGCGGCGGTGCGCTCCATTCCCGGGTTCGAAAACGCCCACATCACCCGGCCGGGCTACGCCATCGAATACGATTACCTGAACCCGCAGGACCTGCGCCACACCCTGGAAACCAAGTTCATCCAGGGCCTGTACTTCGCCGGCCAGATCAATGGCACCACCGGTTACGAAGAAGCCGGTGCCCAGGGTCTGCTGGCGGGCATCAACGCCTCGTTGCGGGCCCAGGAAAAGGACGAATGGTACCCGCGCCGGGACGAGGCCTACCTGGGTGTGCTGGTGGACGATCTGATCACCATGGGCACCAAAGAACCGTACCGCATGTTCACCAGCCGTGCCGAATACCGCCTGATCCTGCGCGAGGACAATGCCGACCTGCGCCTGACCGAAACCGGCCGCAAGCTGGGCCTGGTGGACGACGAGCGTTGGCAGCGGTTCACCGACAAGTGCGACGGCATCCAGAAGGAGCGCCAGCGCCTGGAGAGCACCCGCATTCACCCGAATACCGAGGCGGGAGAGCGGGCCAACCAGTACCTGAAGCAGCCCATGGCGCGGGATCATTCCCTGGCCGAGCTGCTGCGCCGTCCGGAAATTGTTTATGACCACGTGGCGGATATCGGTGCCGACCGGGCCGAAGACCCGAACGTGGCTGACCAGGTGGAAATCGAGATCAAATACGAGGGCTACATTTCCCGCCAGGCGGACGAGATCGAGCGCCTGCGCAAGAATGAGAACACCGCCCTGCCGATTGACCTGGATTACGATGTGATCGGTGGCTTGTCCAACGAGATCAGGCAGAAGCTCAAGGAAGTGCGCCCGGAAACCGTGGCCCAGGCCTCCCGCATCCAGGGTGTTACGCCGGCAGCGGTCAGCCAGATTCTGGTGCACCTGAAAAAGCGGGACCTGTTGAAAAAGCAGAGTGCATAAGAAGAGTGCCTGAAATGAGTTATCCACAATGGCAAGACCAGCTCCGCCGGGGGCTGGCAGCAATGGACCTGGCACTGACCGAAAGCCAGCAGCAACAACTGCTGGCTTTTCTGGCTCTGCTTGATAAATGGAACAAGGCCTACAATCTGACGGCGGTGCGCGATGAGCGGGTGATGGTCGCGCGCCAGTTGCTCGACAGCCTGAGCATCCTACCCTGGGTGACCACCGATCATCTGCTGGATGTGGGTGCTGGCGGTGGTCTGCCGGGCATTCCGCTGGCCATTGTCTTTCCGGACAAACAGTTCACCCTGCTGGACAGCAATGGCAAGAAAACCCGGTTTCTGAACCAGTGTGTGCTGGAGCTGGGTTTGAAAAACGTCAGGGTTATTCACGGTCGGGCCGAACAGTGCCAGCCTGAGCAACCGTTCCACCAGATCAGTAGCCGGGCCTTCACCGCCCTGGAAAACCTGGTGAGCTGGTGTGGTCCCCTGCTGGCGGAAAACGGCCAGTTCCTTGCCATGAAAGGCCAGTATCCGCATGATGAAGTGTCTGCCCTTCCGGCCGGCTGGCAGGTAGAATCCAGTCATTCCCTGCAGGTTCCCGGTGCGGACGGTGAACGCCACCTGCTGATCGTCACCCGGGCAGATTCATCAACGGCTTCGGCAACCCTATAATCACTATAAAAGGAGGCACAGGCATGGCACGCGTGATTGCAGTGACCAATCAGAAAGGCGGTGTGGGTAAAACCACCACCTGCGTGAACCTTGCTGCCTCTTTGGCTGCCACCAAGCGGCGGGTATTGCTGGTGGACATGGACCCCCAGGGCAACGCCACCATGGGTAGTGGTGTGGATAAAAACGCCATGGAACTGTCCGGCTTTGATGTCCTGACCAAACGGGCCAAACCGTCCGAGGTGGTGGTGAATGTCAGTGAAGCCGAATTTGATCTGATTCCCGCCAATGGCGATCTGACCGCCGCCGAAGTGGAGCTGATGAACGAAATCGGCCGGGAACACCGGCTGCGCCTCGCGCTTAACACCGTGCGCGACAATTACGATTACATCCTGATTGACTGTCCGCCGTCACTGAACCTGCTGACCGTCAATGCCCTGTCGGCGGCCGATTCCATCCTGATCCCCATGCAATGTGAATACTATGCGCTGGAAGGGTTGGCGGCGCTGATGAGCACCGTCGAGCAAATCCGCGAAACGGTTAACCCGGACCTGCAGATCGAAGGTATCCTGCGCACCATGTACGACCCGCGCAACAGCCTGACCCTCGACGTTTCCGGACAGCTCAGTGAATACTTCGGCGACAAGGTCTACCGGGCGGTTATTCCCCGCAACGTGCGCCTGGCCGAAGCTCCGAGTTATGGCCTGCCGGCACTGAAATACGACCGCGCTTCCAAGGGTGCGGTGGCCTACCTGGCGCTCGCGGGTGAAATGGTGCGCCGCCACGGCACAAAAAAGACAGCTGCCGCCGAGGCGGTGTAACATAGACCGCCATCCGGCGGGCATGTATCCAACAAGACGAAGGGAAGAACGGCAGACACCATGGCGGCGAAAAAACGAGGTCTGGGCCAACGGGGGCTCGGCGCATTACTGCAGAACTCGAAAGTCGATCTGAACGAGGCGACCAGCAGCCACGACGGCGAGTTGCGCGAAATCCCCATTGATCTGATCCAGCGCGGGCGTTACCAGCCCCGGCGTGACATGGACCCGGCCGCCCTGCAGGAACTGGCCGATTCCATTCGCCAGCAGGGTGTGATGCAACCGGTGGTGGTTCGCCACATTGCCGAAGGCCGTTATGAACTGATCGCCGGCGAACGCCGCTGGCGCGCCACGCAAATGGCCGAGCTCGACAGTATTCCCGCCATCGTCCGGGATGTTCCGGATGATGCCGCCATCGCCATGGCGCTGATCGAGAACATCCAGCGGGAAAACCTGAACCCCATAGAGGAAGCCTTCGCCCTGCAGCGCCTGCAGGACGAATTCGGCCTGACTCAGGGCCAGGTGGCCGAAGCGGTGGGTAAATCCCGCACCACCATCACCAACCTGCTGCGCCTGATTGGGCTCACCGAAGACGTGCGAACCATGCTCGAGCACGGGGACCTGGAAATGGGCCATGGCCGGGCCATGCTCACCCTGCCACCGGAACAGCAGGTGCAGGTGGCCAAACAGGTGGTGGCCAAATCCCTCTCGGTACGCCAGACCGAAGCCCTGGTGCGCCGCGTACAGAATGAAAAGCCCGGTGAGCAGAAAGCAGACAAACCGCCGGTGGACCCCAACATACGTGCCCTTCAGGATGATCTGTCCGACCGCCTGGGCGCCCGGGTGTCCATTGCCCACGGCAAGCGAGGCAAGGGCAAACTGGTGATTGAATACACCTCACTGGATGAGCTGGACGGCATTCTCAACCACATTCACTGATTGTCGCCGGTAAATCCGGCTCTCATCCAAAAGTCCTGTAAGCGAAAGAAAACACCAGATGTGGTTGCCGGTGAATAGCACCGGCACAACTTGCTGTGACGGGGCCACCAATACCCGAAAATCTGTTTGTTTTTTGAGCGATTTTTCCGCCGGATTGTATTGAACGCGTTACGGTTAACACATATAATTCCGCGCGCTTGATTCAACAGCAGGTGAGATGACGCGTATCAAGAAGGCCATCATACAGTTGCCCCTTATAAAGTGGCTGGTTATCGAGATGGCAGCGTTGGTTATTTTCAGCCTGCTGTGGTCATTGGAAAGTCGTTTGGCTGGTTATTCCGCGTTTGTTGGCGGTCTTATATTTGTCATACCAAACGTTTATTTTGCCCACCGGATGTACCGGTATCAGGGCGCACGGCACGCGCACCTGATGGTGGGCAGCATGTTCAGGGCAGAAGGCGTAAAGCTGGCCCTTACCGCAGTGGGTTTTGCGGCAGTTTTCATCTTGATGGAGCCAGTCCATGTACCGGCTCTGTTATTCACTTTTGCTGTAATGGTTGTTCTCAGTGGTGTTCTGCACTTCCTGATTCAACCTAAACGACAGCTATAGACTGGACGTGAGAGCAGTATGGCAGCTGATACCCCAGTAGAGTATATACAACACCACCTGACCAACCTGACCTACGGTAAACTCCCGGAAGGCTATGAGCGTGCCGATGGCACCGTGCTCCAGGAAGCAACCTGGACCATGGCCCATACCGGCCAGGAAGCCTCCGACATGGGCTTCATGGCGTTTCACGTAGACACCCTGGGCTGGTCCATCTTCATGGGCATCCTGTTTCTGGGCCTGTTCCGCATGGTCGCCAAGAAAGCCACCACCGGTGTGCCGGGCGGCCTGCAGAATGTGGTCGAGATGACCTTCGAATTCATTCAGGGCATTATCCGCGACGGTTTCCACGGTCGAAACCCGGTCATCGCACCGCTGGCGCTGACCATCTTCGTGTGGATCTTCCTGATGAACAGCCTGAAGCTGATTCCGGTGGATTTCATTCCGCAAATCGCCCACTTCCTGGGTCTTGAGTACTTCAAGATCGTACCGACCACCGACCCGAACGGTACCTTTGGTATCTCCATCGGTGTATTCCTGCTGATTATTTTCTACAGCATCAAAGTGAAAGGCGCAGGTGGCTTTGCCAAAGAGCTTTCCTTTACGCCGTTCAACCACTGGGCACTGGTTCCGTTCAACCTGGTGTTGGAAATCCTGGGTCTGTTGACCAAGCCGCTCAGCCTTGCGCTGCGTCTGTTTGGCAACATGTACGCCGGTGAGGTAGTGTTCATTCTTATCGCGATTCTGCCGTTCTGGGTACAGTGGACGCTGAACGTGCCATGGGCGATCTTCCACATTCTGGTTATCACCCTGCAGGCGTTCATTTTCACAACCCTTTCCGTGGTTTATCTGAGCCAGGCTCACGAAGACCACTAACGGGCAGCCGACAAGTTTCGAAATAAAAACCTGGAAAATCTTAAATCAACCTTTAATCAACTGAAAGCTAAGGAGTTTTAAATGGAAATCGTATTCATCGCAGCTGCTATCATCCTGGGTTGTGGCGCTCTGGCTACTGGTATCGGCTTCGCTCTGCTGGGCGGCAAGCTGCTTGAATCTTCTGCTCGTCAGCCGGAAATGGCTCCGTCTCTGCAAACCAAAACTTTCATCATGGCTGGTCTGCTTGACGCCGTACCGATGATCGGTGTTGGTATCGCGATGTACCTGATCTTCGTTGTAGCTGGTTAATTTCGCCCGAAAGGCCTGGGCGCTGAACCGCAGCGCCCGGTTTTCCGGAAACCAGGACGCAACGAATAGCAAGAGGTATATGTCGTGAATATAAACCTTACGTTGATAGGGCAAGCAATTGCCTTCGCTATTTTCGTCTGGTTCTGCGTCAAATATGTATGGCCGCCGATCACGGCTGCCATGGAAGCGCGCCAGAAGAAAATTGCCGACGGCCTTTCTGCTGCGGATCGGGCCTCTCTCGATCTGGAACTTGCGCAGGAAAAAGCCTCGAAAGAATTGCAACAGGCAAAAGAGGAAGCTGCAGCCCTGATTGACCAGGCCAACAAGCGTGCCGCCCAGATCGTCGAAGCCTCCAAGGACGACGCTCGCAAAGAAGGCGACAAGCTTATTGAACAGGCCAGGGCCGAAATTCAACAGGAGCGTATTCAGGCTCGCGACGCACTGCGCAAAGAAGTGGCCACTCTGGCCATCGCCGGTGCCGAAAAGATTCTGGAAACCTCTGTAGACGCCAAAGCTCACAGCGAGATGCTGGACAAGCTGGCCGCAGAACTCTAAAAGAGGGTCATCATGGCACAACTGACTACGTTAGCCCGACCCTACGCGAAAGCCGTATTCGAAGCCGCCAAAGACCAGAATGCCATTGATCAGTGGGATCAGGCGCTGGCTTTCGCGGCTGTGGTCGCGGCTGACCAAGAGGTAGCGAACATTCTGGCCAATCCGGGCCTCTCTGAGCAGCGTAAAGCGGAACTCTTCGTGGACTGTTTTGAAGAGCCGCTGCCGGAAGCACTCAGAAACTTCCTGTTGATTCTTGCTGAAAACAAGCGTCTGGCTCTCGTGCCGGAAATTTCTGCTCTGTTCCATCTGTACAGATCGGACTTTGACCAGTCCGTAAGCCTGACAATCGATACCGCCTTCGAGCTGTCTGCCGACGAACAGCAGAAGTTGATCGACGCGTTGTCCAAAAAACTGGAGCGTAAGGTCGAGCTTGAAACCGCGGTGGATCAATCGTTGATTGGTGGCGCGGTAGTACGCACAGGCGACCTGGTTATCGACGCTTCAGTCCGTGGCAAGTTGGCCAAGATGGCCAAAGCTCTGGGCTCCTGATTTCAGCACAAGGTTTGAGGACAAAGGCATGCAGCAACTGAATCCATCCGAGATCAGTGACATCATCAAGAAGAGAATCGAAAAGCTCGATATCTCTTCCGAAGCTAAAAACGAAGGTACGATCCTGTCCGTTTCCGACGGTATCGTACTGATCCACGGTCTTGCCGACGTTATGTACGGCGAGATGATTGAATTTGCCAACGGCACTTACGGCATGGCTCTGAACCTGGAGCGTGATTCCGTGGGCGCGGTTGTACTGGGCGACTACGAAGATCTGGCCGAAGGTCAGAAGGTTCGTTGTACCGGTCGTATCCTGGAAGTTCCGGTTGGCCGTGAACTGCTGGGCCGCGTTGTTGACGGTCTGGGTAACCCGATCGACGGCAAGGGCGAGCTGGGCAACAGCGAAACCTCACCGATCGAAAAGGTAGCACCTGGCGTTATCGCCCGTCAGTCCGTTGATGAGCCGGTACAGACCGGTCTGAAGCCGATCGACACCATGGTACCCATCGGTCGTGGCCAGCGTGAGCTGATCATCGGTGACCGCCAGATCGGTAAGACCGCCGTCGCCATCGACGCGATCATCAACCAGAAGAACACCGGCATCAAGTGTATCTACGTAGCTATCGGCCAGAAGCAGTCTTCCATTGCTGCGGTTGTACGTAAGCTTGAAGAACACGATGCGATGGATCACACCATCGTTGTTGCGGCGGGCGCCGCTGATCCGGCTTCCATGCAGTACCTGGCCCCGTACGCCGGTACCTCCATGGGTGAATTTTTCCGCGACCGCGGCGAAGATGCTCTGATCGTATACGATGACCTGTCCAAGCAGGCCGTTGCGTATCGTCAGATCTCCCTGCTGCTGCGTCGTCCGCCGGGCCGTGAAGCATTCCCGGGTGACGTATTCTACCTGCACTCCCGTCTGCTGGAGCGTGCTTCCCGGATCAACGCCGACGAAGTTGAACGCCTCACCAACGGCGAAGTGAAAGGCAAGACCGGTTCTCTGACCGCGCTGCCGATCATCGAAACCCAGGCAGGTGACGTTTCCGCTTTCGTACCGACCAACGTGATTTCCATCACCGACGGTCAGATCTTCCTGGAAACCAACCTGTTCAACTCCGGTATCCGTCCGGCGATGAACGCGGGTATCTCCGTATCCCGTGTGGGTGGTTCTGCCCAGACCAAGATCATGAAGAAGCTCGGCGGTAACATTCGTCTGGCCCTGGCCCAGTACCGGGAACTGGCGGCATTCGCCCAGTTCGCTTCCGACCTCGACGAAGCAACCCGTAAGCAGCTGGAACACGGTCAGCGCGTCACCGAGCTGATGAAGCAGAACCAGTACAGCCCGATGTCCGTTGCGGAAATGGGTACCGTACTGTTCGCAGCCAACGAAGGCTTCCTGGACGATGTTGACGTAGACAAGGTTGTAGCATTCGAAGCGCAGCTGCTGGACTGGATGCGTTCCGAGCAGAAAGAGCTGCTGGACCAGATCGGCCCGGATGGCAACTACAACGACGACATCAAAGCTGGCCTGAAAGCTGCTCTGGAGAAATTCAAGACCACTCAGAGCTGGTAAATCCAACGGGCCCGCCGAGTGCGGGCCTGATGGTGCATTTGAGTGTCTAACTTGAAAAGGCAGTGACTTATGGCCGTCGGAAAAGAAATACGTAATCAGATCGGAAGCATCAAGAGCACGCAGAAGATCACTTCCGCCATGGAAATGGTGGCGGCAAGTAAAATGCGTAAGGCTCAGGAGCGTATGCAGGCAACCCGCCCGTACGCTGAAAAGATGCGGCAGGTAATCGGGCACATTGCCAAGTCCAACAAGGATTACCGTCATCCGTTCATGCAGGAACGCGACGTCAACCGCGTAGGCTACATTGTGGTCTCCTCCGACCGTGGCCTGTGTGGTGGTTTGAACACCAATACGTTCAAGCTGCTGGTTCGCGAAATGCGTGAATGGAAAGAAAAAGGTGTTGAGACCGACATCTGCGCCCTGGGGCAAAAAGGCGCGTCTTTCTTCCGTAACTACGGTGGCAAGGTTGTAGCGGCGGTTACCCACATGGGTGACAACCCCTCTGCAAACGAGCTGGTAGGCAGCGTTAAGGTCATGCTCGACGCCTTCGAAGAAGGCAAGATCGACCGCTTGTACCTGGTAAGCAATGAGTTCGTGAACACCATGACTCAGAGCCCCAAATCGCTGCAGCTGCTGCCCCTGCCGGAAGGCGAAGACGAAGATGTGGGTCACCAGTGGGATTATCTCTATGAGCCGGATTCACGTCCGATTCTTGACGGGCTTTTGCCACGTTATATCGAATCCCAGGTGTATCAGGGTGTGGTAGAGAATCTGGCCTGTGAACAGGCTGCCCGGATGATCGCCATGAAGAGCGCGACCGACAACGCCGGTAGCATCATCGATGAGCTTCAGTTGGCCTACAACAAGGCCCGTCAGGCAGCCATCACCCAGGAGATTTCGGAGATTGTAAGCGGCGCGGCTTCTGTTGGTTAACGCTTACAACCCTACTGGTTTTATTGACTACTAGATAACGAGGAACCGAGCATGAGTAGCGGACACATCGTTCAGATCATTGGCGCGGTTATCGACGTGGAATTCCCACGTGACGCCGTGCCAAGCGTTTATGACGCACTGCTGCTTGAAGGTGGCGATACAACTCTGGAAGTCCAGCAGCAGCTGGGTGACGGCATTGTACGTACCATCGCCATGGGCAGCACCGAAGGCCTCAAGCGTGGCCTGAAGGCAACAAACACCGGCAACCCGATCTCCGTACCGGTTGGTACGAAGACTCTGGGCCGTATCATGGACGTTCTGGGTCGTCCCATCGACGAACAGGGCGAAATCGGCGAAGACGAGCGTTGGGCTATCCATCGCAAGGCTCCGGGCTATGCCGACCAGGCAGCCTCTGCCGACCTGCTGGAAACCGGTATCAAGGTTATCGACCTGATCTGCCCGTTCGCCAAGGGTGGTAAGGTTGGCCTGTTCGGCGGTGCCGGCGTAGGTAAAACCGTAAACATGATGGAACTGATCAACAACATCGCGAAAGAGCACTCCGGTCTCTCCGTATTCGCCGGTGTTGGTGAGCGTACCCGTGAAGGTAACGACTTCTACTACGAAATGAAGGACTCCAACGTCCTTGATAAAGTAGCGATGGTTTACGGCCAGATGAACGAACCCCCCGGGAACCGTCTGCGCGTAGCCCTGACCGGCCTGACCATGGCCGAGAAGTTCCGTGACGAAGGCCGTGACGTACTGTTGTTCGTGGACAACATCTACCGTTACACCCTGGCCGGTACCGAGGTATCCGCACTGCTGGGCCGTATGCCGTCCGCGGTAGGTTACCAGCCGACCCTGGCCGAAGAGATGGGCCAGCTGCAGGAGCGGATCACTTCCACCAAGACAGGTTCCATCACGTCCATCCAGGCGGTATACGTACCGGCGGATGACTTGACTGACCCGTCTCCGGCGACCACCTTCTCGCACCTGGACGCAACCGTAGTACTGAGCCGTGACATCGCTTCCAAGGGTATTTACCCGGCGATCGACCCGCTCGACTCCACCTCCCGTCAGCTCGACCCGCTGGTGATTGGTGAGCAGCACTACAACGTGGCCCGTGGTGTTCAGAACGTTCTGCAGCGTTACAAGGAACTGAAGGACATCATCGCCATTCTGGGTATGGACGAGCTGTCTGAAGAAGACAAGCTGACCGTAGCCCGCGCCCGTAAAATCGAGCGTTTCCTGTCTCAGCCGTTCCATGTTGCTGAAGTATTCACCGGCGCGCCTGGTAAATACGTGTCTCTGAAAGAGACCATCAGCAGCTTCGAAGGCATCCTTAACGGTGACTACGACGACATGCCGGAGCAAGCCTTCTACATGTGCGGTACCATTGAGGAAGCAATCGAGAAGGCTAAGGCAATGAAAGAGAAAGAAGGCAAGTAAACCCCTTCTTTCCTTTCTGACGCAAGAGGCGTAAGACATGGCTATGACCGTACATTGTGACGTCGTAAGTGCCGAGGAAAAGATCTACTCCGGGCTGGTAGAGATGCTTATCGCTACCGGCACCGAGGGTGAGCTTGGCATCCAGCTGGGCCATGCTCCGCTCCTGACCGAGCTCAAGCCCGGTTCGGTGCGGATCATCAAGCAGGGTGGCAGCGAGGAGATCCTGTACGTTTCCGGGGGTTACCTGGAAGTACAGCCCAACCTCGTGACCCTGATGGCCGACACTGCGATTCGCGCCAAAGACGTGGACGAAGCCGCAGCACTGGAAGCCCAGAAGGAAGCCGAGAAGGCACTGGCGAACAAAACAGGCGAATTCGAATACTCCCGGGCCGCCGCCGAGCTGGCAGAAGCCGCCGCTCAGCTGCGTACCATCCAGAAACTGCGCAAGAACCTGCGTTAAGCAGGCTTGTGTCGGTGCCCGGAGTGGCCTGACGATGAACCGCATCCGCGGGTGGAAGTGGTTCTGTTCCTCCAGGAACAGGACTCCTTTCGCCGGGAAGCGGTTTTTTTATTTCTACCGACCAAGAAAACCGGAGCGTAACGCCCCATGACCCCGTTACACGTTGTGATTCTGGCCGCCGGCCAGGGCTCAAGGATGAAATCCGCACTGCCCAAGGTGCTGCACCCGGTAGCCGGCAAACCCATGCTCCACCATGTGGTTGATACCGCCCGCCAGCTGGGCGCGGAGCAAATTCACACGGTAATTGGCCACGGCGCCGAAGCCGTTCGGGCGTCTTTGCCGGACAATTCGGTGAACTGGGTCATGCAGACCGAACAGTTGGGCACCGGCCACGCGGTTGCCCAGGCACTTCCGCACTTGCCGGACAACGCCCGGGTGCTGGTGCTGTACGGCGACGTGCCGCTGACCGCAAGAAACACGCTGGAAGCCATGGTCTCTGACCTGGACGAAAGCAACCTGGCGCTGCTCACCGTGGATATGGCAAATCCCCACGGCTACGGCCGGATTGTCCGCAACGCGGCCGGTCAGGTGCAGGCGATTGTCGAACAGAAAGACGCCAGCGCCGAACAGCAGGAAATCAAAGAGGTCAACACCGGCATACTGGCTGTGTCCGCAAAACACCTGAAAGACTGGCTGCCGACGCTCTCCAACAGCAATGCCCAGGGCGAATACTATCTGACCGATATCATCGCCATGGCCGGCGACAAAGGCTTGTCGATCACCGTTTCCCAGCCGCTCAATCCGTTCGAAGTTCAGGGTGTGAACAACCGTCTGCAACTGGCGGAACTGGAACGTTGGTACCAGCGCCAGCAGGCGAATCGCCTGATGACCGAAGGCGCCACCCTCGCCGATCCGGCCCGCCTGGACGTACGCGGCGAGGTGACCATCGGGAACGACCTGTGGATCGATGTGAACGTTGTTTTTGAAGGCAAGGTGACGCTTGGCAGCAACGTTAGCATTGGCCCGGGTTGCGTGATCAAGGACGCCACCATTGCCGACGGTGCCACCATCAAAGCCAACTCGGTGATTGAAGGCGCCAGTGTGGGCGCCAATGCCGAGGTTGGCCCCTTTGCCCGTCTGCGGCCGGGCACCGAACTGGCGGCCAACACCAAGGTTGGCAACTTTGTGGAAACAAAAAAAGCGGTCATCGGCGAAGGCAGCAAAATCAATCACCTCAGCTACGTGGGTGATACCTCAATGGGTCGTAATGTAAACGTGGGTGCAGGCACCATCACCTGCAATTATGATGGGGTGAACAAGCACCGGACGGTGATGGGTGATGGCGTATTTGTGGGTTCAAACAGCTCACTGGTGGCACCCGTTATCCTTGGCCAGGACGCGACCATCGGCGCGGGTTCCACAATCACCCGTGATGTGGGCGATAACGAACTGGCCGTGGCCCGCGGCAAGCAGCGCAACATTACCGGCTGGGAACGGCCGAAAAAAGCCTAACGACAGATAACCAACAGGTGACATCAGCATGTGTGGGATTGTAGGAGCGGTTTCTGAACGGGACGTTCAGGGAATTTTGCTGGAAGGACTGCGCCGTCTTGAGTATCGCGGTTACGACTCCGCCGGTATGGCCGTGGTCAATGGCAGCAACCAGACCCAGCGTGCCCGGGAAGTTGGCAAGGTGGCCGCCCTGGCCGACGCCGTTACCGCCCACCCGCTGGAAGGCCACCTGGGCATTGCCCACACCCGCTGGGCCACCCACGGCGTGCCGTCCCAGGTAAACGCCCATCCGCACATGTCCGGTGAACGCCTGGCCATTGTTCACAACGGTATCATTGAAAATTACCAGGAACTGCGCGACGAACTGAAAGCCGAGGGCTTCGAGTTCACCTCCCAGACCGACACCGAAGTGGTCGCGCACCTGATCGAAAAGCACTACCGAAAGCTGGGCAAACTGTATGATGCGGTAAAAGCCGCCATCACCCGCCTGCGCGGTGCCTATGCACTGTCTGTGGTGCATGCTGATGAGCCGGATCACATGGTGGTGTGCCGCGAGGGCAGCCCCCTGGTGGTGGGCGTGGGTATCGGCGAGAACTTCATTGCCTCCGACCAACTGGCCCTGTTGCCGGTGACCGACCGTTTCATGTTCCTGGAAGAAGGGGACATCGCCGACATCCGCAGGAACAGCATCGAGATTCACGATCGGGAAGGCACACCGGTTGAACGGGACATCACCCGCTTTGAGCATGGTGCCGATTCCGCCGACAAGGGCGAATACCGCCACTTCATGCTCAAGGAGATCTACGAGCAACCGAAAGTGATCAAGGCCACCATGGAAGGCCGGGTTACCGGTTCCCGCGTGCTGGAACAGGCCCTGGGCACCGAGGCCGCCAACCTGCTGGACAACGTGCGGCACGTACAGATCATCGCCTGCGGCACCTCATACCACGCCGGCATGGTGGCCCGTTACTGGATTGAAGAGCTGGCCGGCGTGCCCTGCTCGGTGGAAGTGGCCTCCGAGTTCCGCTACCGCAAACACGTGATCCAGCCAGACACCCTGTTCCTGTGCATATCCCAGTCCGGCGAAACCGCCGACACCCTTGCTGCCCTGCGCCAGGCCAAGAAAGCAGGCTTCCGCGCGGCGCTCGCCATCTGCAACGTGCCGGGCAGCTCGCTGGTGCGCGAATCCGACCTGGTGATCATGACCCAGGCCGGCCCGGAAATCGGTGTGGCCTCCACCAAGGCGTTTACCACCCAGCTTACCGCGCTGCTGATCTTCACCCTGGCCCTGGCCCGTCACAATGGCCTTGCCGAAGACAAGGAAGCGGAAATCGTCAAAGCCCTGCACCTGGTGCCCGGGCAGGTTAGCGACATCCTGGCCCTCAATGCAGGCATCGAAGAGATGTCCAAAGCCTTCATGGATAAATTCCACAGCCTGTTCCTGGGCCGGGGCTCGCAATTCCCGGTGGCCATGGAAGGGGCGCTCAAGCTCAAGGAAATCTCCTACATCCACGCCGAAGCCTACCCGGCCGGCGAACTCAAACACGGCCCGCTGGCGCTGGTGGACAGCGAAATGCCCGTAGTCACCGTGGCGCCCAATAACGACCTGGTTGAAAAACTCAAATCCAACCTGGAAGAAGTGCGCGCCCGGGGCGGCGAACTGTTTGTCTTCGCCGACAAGTCCGCTGGCGTGCAGGAGGAAGAGGGCATTCACGTGATGCAGTTGCCGGAAGTGCACGAAATCACGGCGCCCATCGTCTACACCGTGCCGCTGCAGCTGCTGTCCTATCACGTGGCGGTGCTGAAGGGCACTGACGTGGATCAGCCGCGGAATCTGGCGAAGAGTGTGACGGTCGAATGATTCGCCGGCTGCTGATGACCGTCTCTGTGGGGTCATAATAAAGTTGGTAACACCATAAAAGAGTTGGTAACTTTATAATAAAGTTGGTAACTAGCGGCCTATGTGGCAAAGTTAGGCTATTCTCCTCGGGAGTGATAGGGAATGGCCAACTACAAACTCGACAAGAAAACCCAGAAGTGGATCAAAGAAGAACGTGGTAAAGGCAGCGGTAAGGATTACCATCCATGGCTGACCGTCAGAGATCTATCTTCCAGGGGGCGCTCGCATCGAGTGATGGGCCACCTGACAGGACGAACTCATCATTTCTTCTCAGATACAGAGTTAGCCGCGTTCCTGCTACTTGAATGGAACCCGGATGTCACCGACATCCGTGAACAATTTCCTCTCCGAATAGAAGACACCCTCTCAGTGGCTGAGCAAGCCAATATTCGCCACCCCGAAGCAGGCGGATACCATCAGATCATGTCCAGCGATTTTGTGGTTGACCTTTCCACGCCTTCCGGGCCAAAGAGATTCGCCGTTCAGGTGAAAACCTCGCCCGACCTCATGGATTCGCGCACAGTCGAAAAACTGGAAATTGAGCGCCGGTATTGGAAACGTAAAGGCATCCCCTGGTATCTGATAACCGAGAAGCAGATGCCTCCTATCGTAATGGCAAATCTGGATCTGCTTTACTCGGCCCGGGTCCAAAGTGAGAGCCTGGAGATCCTATTCCAGAGTTTGCCAATCTATGTCGAGGTGTTGGCAAACAATCCTAATGCCAGGCTATCCGATGTCGGCATGATGGTTGACCATTCCTATTCACTGGAGCCAGGCACATCGCTCGCAAGATTACGGGCGCTGGCAGCTTTAAGGGCATTGACGTTTGATATATCCATTCCCTGGATCAAGCTGGTATCACAAGACTTACAGGTGGTTGAGGACATCGCGCTGCTGAGGGCAAGTTATGCTGCGAATCAATGACGTCTTCCAGCTGGAGCAGGAACGGCATCGCATATTGGCACTGGCGGACCAACATGTGCTCTGGATAAATATTGACTCAGATAAAGCATGGCCGGAGTTGGTAAGAACCGCTGAGATCGAACAATGGATACTTGATGAATCACTGCGCCGGGTAGAAGATCCCTATCAGGAGCTTGCCGCACTGATCGTCGAACAAGGCAGTAAAGCCCAGGTGATTCGGGATCAGCGATATGAATTAATAGCTCCTCTGCTTGCTGATGAAGAAATTTATTACCGTAGTGGCAGGGGCCGGTTAGTTCAGTCGCGTAGCGATGAAACTGGCACACCCAGGAAATCGCTTTATAAAAACCTTCGGCAGTACTGGCAGCGCGGTGCAATGCCCAACGCTCTGTTGCCGGATTACCGAAAATCCGGGGGAAAAGGGCAGAAAAAAGTTTCCAAGAAGAAACTGGGTCGACCCCGGAAAACCTCACCGGGTACCGGGATTACCGTTGATGCCTCCATCGAAAAGATGTTCCGTCTGGTACTTGATCGCTACTATGTGAACGACAAAGGCCATTCCCTGCCATACGCCCATAGACGATTCATCGACATGTTCGAGGCCGCCAACCCGAATGTGCAGCCCGAAGATTATCCAACAATTGCTCAAATAAGATATTTCTATCACCGAGAGTATGAGAATGCCGACCGCATTCGCCTTAGAGTAAACAGAATCTCCTACCAAAAAGATATTCGGCCCTTAATAGGGACTGCCACAGCAGGAGTGGTGGGGCCAGGCTCAAGGTATGAAGTTGATGCGACGATTGCCGATGTTTACCTGTTATCGGCCGACCGGCAACGAGTCATCGGTCGTCCTACTCTGTATGTGGTGGTTGATGTTTTTAGCCGCATGGTGACCGGCTTCTACATCGGTTTGGAAAACCCATCCTATGTGACAGCAATGAATGCACTGTCTACGTCGATGTTAGACAAGTCTGAACTCTGTGCCCGTTATGGCGCGGAGATTACTTCAGAGCAGTGGCCAACCGTTGGCGTGCCAGATGCGATTCTCGCGGACCGTGGGGAATTACTGGGGCACCAGATTGAATCCCTGGAAAAAGCATTTGGCGTGCGCATTGAGACCACCCCGCCATACCGGGGAGATGCAAAAGGCATTGTCGAGCGTTATTTCCGAACCCTCCAAGCAGAATTCAAGCCGTTTACGCCCGGTGTGGTAACAGGCACAAAAGTTAGAAAGCAGGGCGGAAAGGACTACAGGCTGGATGCAACGCTAACTCTGGACGATTTCACCCAAATCATGGTCGCCTCGATTCTTCACCGAAATCAATATGCCGTGTTGTCGAAGTACGACCGTGATCCGGATATGCCAAACGATATGGCGTTAACCCCGCTCAATATCTGGAATTGGGGCATAAAGAATCGAACTGGTCGGTTGAAGAACGTATCGGAACAAGCCCTGCGGATTGCTTTGTTGCCGCGTCAAAAAGTCTATCTTTCTGATCTGGGGGTTAGTTGTTTTGGCGCTTACTACACGTCGAAGGAGTTGTTAGCCTCCGGATGGCTCCACCGTAACGGAGAACGCAGAGTCACAGACCTTCAGGCAGCCTACGATCCTGCAGTGGCTGATCATATTTATCTGTTCCCGGAAAAAGACAGTTCGGAATACTGGGTGTGTTCTCTGACCGATCGCTCACGCCAGTTTCGCGGCAAGTCCATGTGGGAGTTATGGACCAGCCAGGAAGAACAGCGAAAAGCCACGAGCGCCGCAAAAGTGGCCGAGACAATCAGTAAACGGGACCTGGAAAATCTGGTCAGCAACACCATCAAAAACGCCGAGCGTTCCCGTCCCACCATCAATAAACAGCAATCCAAAGCCGAAACGGTCAGGGGCATACGAGATAATCGCAAGCAAGAGCGAGATGCTCAAAGGGCCGAACAGACAAAAGCCCGGCAGCCCGACAATAGGAAACCGAAATCTGATGTAACCTACCTACATGGCAAACCCGACGATGGCGCCTATCCGGATTTACTGGATGAGCTGTTTGGAGACGACGAATGACCTTACCTTCCGGCATGGTAACTGCTGTTTACCAGGACACGGGAATACCGTCATACCATGGAAATCCACTGATTGAGGCTTTACCGCCAATTCCAGACCGTAAACAGCTCATAGCCGGGCTCAGTGAGACCACGGAGCTCCGACCGTCCGAAATATATCTGGACGGTCAGAGACGGGTTCATATCATCTCCCAGCTACTGGACGGCTTCTTTCAGCCGCTGGCACGCCATATTGAGCTGGAAGCAAAAATCTCGATCATGCTGCGCCAGGGGTACGTGGGTCGAAACATTGCTACTGGCGACCTCTCGGCCCACTTACAGAACGGCTATGAGCGCATCAAGAGTGGAGACTTGAAGGCATTCCGGTTTGACCATGTTGAGTCGACTGCGAAAAGCTTGGCGTTTATCGGGTGCTCGGGCTCCGGGAAAACCAGCTCTCTGAACCGTATTCTGGCAACGTATCCCCAGATGATTCACCACCCGGAACACAATTTCACACAGATTGTCTTCCTGAAAATCGACTGCCCCCACGATGGTGCTCTCAAGAGCCTATGCCATAACTTTTTCCGGGAAATCGATTCCATTCTAGGAACAGATTATGTCCGGCGCTACGGAGAAAAACGCCACGGCGTAGAAACAATGATTGCGTTGATGTCGCAGCTGGCAAACACCTATGCGATTGGCTTACTGGTCATTGATGAAATTCAGCACTTGAATGTTCGCGCCTCAGGCGGAGCGGAGAAAATGCTGAACTTCTTCGTAACGTTGGTAAACGAGATCTCCGTGCCGGTGGTAATGGTCGGAACACCAAAGGCTCGACCTGTCTTTGAAACCGACCTGAGGTCTGCTCGGCGCGGGGCGGGGTTTGGCTCCATATTATGGGAACCCCTGCGCCAGCCCACAGCTGAAGAAAATGTAGATCGAACCGAATGGGGCGCATTCACAAAAAAGCTCTGGAAGTACCAGTGGCTGACCAAAGCCAGTGACACTATGCCGGATGATTTAAGGGATCTTTGGTTCGACTTGTCTCAGGGCATCATGGATGTCGTCATCAAGTTGTTCGTGTTGTCCCAGATACGGGCGGTTGTAACAGGCACGGAACGAATCACGCCCAATATCATGAAAAAGGTTTATCACGACGAACTGAAGCCGATACACCCGATGATGGAAGCTCTGCGTTCCGGAGACCCGAGCAAGATAGCCCAATACTCAGACCTCACGATCCCTGATGTGGATAAGAAGATTTTGGAGCTCAGTACCCTCCTGGATTCAAGCAAAGACCAGATCCGGAAATCCGTTCAGTACAACGGCAACGATCAGGCAATTCGGCTGCACAACCTGCTGGTTGATATGGGCCATGAATCAGACCTTTTGGAACCGTTAATTCAACGAGCGTTCGAGGAGTACCCTGACCTACAGCTGAAAGACCTGATGCCCATCATTCTTAACTGGTACCAGTCTTCCGAGAAGACGCTACCGGTGACGGGAAAGCAAAAAATCAAATCGATTAAAATGAAAGAATGGCACACCCTTGAGTCAGACGATTTGCGCTTTATGCACTCCCAGGCGGCGAACGAGGACGAAATGCTGGATGCCGCGCGTCAATCGGGTCTGGTTTTTAACAGCGACGAGTGGCTCGGTTTTGGTAACCAGGCTTAGCTGCCATGCTGAACTTCCCGGTTCCGTACCCTGAGGAGCTGATATATAGCACAGTGGCCAGGGCAGGCATTCGGGAGGGGATTATTAGCCCTAAAGAATTGCTGGATGAGGTGTATGGTAATCGCAACGTCATCGCCACGCTGGATTTGCCCAATCAACTATCGAGGATTTCTCGGTGGTTGCTCACTGGTTATAGTGTTGAAGTGATTGCCTACTACCACACTCTATTCCCCTTGTACGCCCCATTCATCCCGGAAGAACGCCGCAAACGGTGCCTGGCATGGATGGCTGGCGAATCCCGAGGTGCAGTGCACCTCGCGATGGGCGTCGCCGCATCGCTTGTGAAGGTGCCTGGCCGTGTTCGATATTGTCCCGGGTGCCTGAAAGAGCAACAACGTACCTATGGAGAGTATTTCTGGAAGCGGGAGTGGCAGATAGCCGGAGTGGACTGTTGTGAGAAGCACGGCGAACTCATACATGCGGCCATTCCCCGCCCCTTAGTCAATCAGCACCGCTACCATGACGCTTCGCCAGACACTTGTCCGCTATTTCCTCAAAAACCTGATTGTAACGAATCAGAGATGATTCTTACTCAGGTTAGGGAGCTATTGAAACAACGGCCGGCCATTTCACCGAGTTATGAGCAGTGGTCTTTTCACTACCACCGATTGGCTCAACAGTCTGGTTTTATTCGCGGCCAGGCTCACATTGACCATGCTGCCATTGCCGAGACTGTTTCAGACCACTGGCCTGCGAGGTTTTTGCGCCGATATGGTTTGGGGATAGACCGGAATTCGGATTATTGCTGGCTACGAGGGATTTTCCGGAAACACCGGAAATCCTTCAGCTACCTCCAGCACATTATTGTTCACCACGCGCTTTTGCCTGAATGCTGGTCGATCACCGATGTTATTGAGAGTGTCAGAGAGTCGCGCATGCCCCTATCACCAGGGCCATCAGAGTCAACCTGGGAGGCGTACATCGCGGCTACACACGGCTTAACGCCAGATCAGCACGACTGGATTAAAATGCTGGCAGACCGGTCACCGAAAAAGGCCCGTGTAGCGGCCCCGGCGCTTTACGCCCGGTTGTATCGGTACGATCGATTGTGGCTGAAGCAGGTCAATCAAGTTCAACCACGAACGCAGGCTCTTAAAAGAAAACCGAGAATTGATTGGCGGCAGCGGGACCGGCATTATTTAACCAAACTGCGGGAAATTCTCAGGTTTTTGCGTGCGGCCCCACGCGGCCCCCGGCATTCACAAACGTATTTGCTGAAACAACTGGGTAAGCTCTCCACGCTGGAAAAGACACTCGATCGGTTGCCGCGAACCCGGCGACTGCTGGCACGTTATACCGAAAGCGTTCCCGAATACCAGGTACGGCGGCTGAGAAACGCTTGGTGGGAATTAAAGCAGGAGTTTCAGTACCCACCACGTTGGCGTTTGATCCGTATCGCCGGGCTAAGTGAAACACGGCTTACCGACCAAGCACGGGATTACTTGCATGGCCTCGAAGAGAACGAAGAAGACACCAACGATCAAGGGAATCAAGGACAACAGCCAGGTTAAAGAAATTGGCTCAATGGTTCGTGATCTGCGAACTCCAAACTGGTACATCGAGGTGAAGCTGGATCCGGCCCAAGAAAAGGAAAAGTTTGGCATATCCCAGCTGGGCCTGATACCGAGGCGGCGTGCGTTAAATGTGACAAAGGCCGGAGGCTCCAAAGTTGCCGGTTATGAAAAGGACTTAAAGATAAACAGTACCAGCACCTGGTCGTCTTGCCGGATAGCCGACTGTCCAATAGTAAACATTCGCAGGCAGGGAGACCGGCAGCAATGGTGTTTTAGCTTTGAAGCCGGCGATACACAGTTTTTCCTGCCACAAATAGAAATGGCCCGGGCCCTTTTTTTCCATTCTGCCTACCTGACTCGCCTAGCAATGAACCCGAATGGATTAGACGAGGAATTCGACGTTCAGATGGGTGAGAACCCGAATAGGGCAGAGATCCATATCTTGCCAAGTAGCTCACTGCCTAGGGTAGTGCGAGGTAACCCCAGCCAACGCAGAATGCTGGCGTGGCTTCTGTTGGATAAAAAGGTTCGGAACTCGTTTCAAAGCATCGCCCAATACCAACTGACAGAGGGCGAAGTTAGAAATGGTCGCCGGTACTGGCCGTTCCGTTTCGATCCCCCGCCTTTAGAAAACGTGAAAATGAAGGTGCGAGGTCAATACGCCAAAGAGTCTGAGCTTTTTTTCGTGTATGAAATACACAGTCTTACAAACCTGAGCAGCCAGATCCCGAAAGAGATAGAGTTCTTCGATCCGAAATTCAAGGAGCAAAAAGCAGGGAAAAAAGGCAGTACCACAGAAAGAGGGGGAACGGATGGCCCACCGGAGATTAATGATGACGAGCTGCCAACTACCGATGCAGATGAGTACGTGCTGGAGGTCCCGGAAGTAGAATTGGAGTTCTCCGAGCCTGCTTACACTACCCGCAAGCCTTCGGATGGCAGACGTAAGTCTGCTGCCAGAAAGGGAAAATCAGAGGGAGGCGTTGTTGATCTGGCTGACGGCACAACGGATGTCAGTACTGATGAGCCAACCGTTCGAGGAGAGCTGCCAGCGGGTGTTTCTGATGGCATTGATGACCAGAGTGAGGATTCACATCTATTCACCCACAAATTTGAAGCATTTATTGCCATGAGCGACCTGTTGGAAATCAAAGGTTGCCGAATCGTGGCTGAAGAAATGATTCCGCTACCGGCGCTGAAAGGTCACTCGAAATATCGACTGCCAGATGGCAACCCAAGATACTTGCTTTACCGTGTGTTCAGATATCAAAACCAGAATTATGCATTGGTGGAGGTTGATACCGTAGGCTCTGAAGCAAGACTCTCGACACTGCTTCTGAAGCAACCATCTGAAAAATACGATTGGCACTCAAAGCTTTCGGCTATGGGCTGGTCGTTGGTGAAGGCTTCCTTACGCTGGCCTGCCAATGAGAAGCTAAAAAAGGACTTTCCTGCTGGGTTCCGTCGAATTTCTCATCAACAAAACATCACATCAAGCCTGGGCCCAACAGACACGGCTACATTGTGCCATTGGATGGGTCGGGTCTATGCTGTGCTTGCTGAATTACATACTACTCGGTTGCTCTAGGTGCATCAGCCCAATCCCGACTTTGTGCTGGCTCTGTATCCGATAGATCGTTAGGATTGAGCAGCAGCTGCCACTTTACGTCATTCTCGGCTTACTACTTAAGATAATTGCACTTTCATAAGTTAATAAATTTATTATTATGATGACCAAAATCCAAGTTAAAGAATTAAGAGAGAATATTTCGCCGCTCCGTAATTGGGACAGTGAAATGCAGATGTTCTATGATGAGACTAACAATGTTAGGCGTTTAAAGTTAACGGAAGTGGGGCTAAATGCGCCGATTGAAAATCCTTTTGTTCTTGCTGGGGTTGCGACTCAAAGCGGACTCCCGGCGTCGAGCGAAGAATCTCTCCGTGATTTACTTAAAATCCAAAGATCTGCTAATGAAATCAAGTTCGAATATCTTTCTAAAGGAAGCTACGAAGATGCTTTGGGGTCAGAGAGGATTTCAAATTTTTTGGTATGGATTTTAGACAACGATATTTATATTCATTACTCTTTTATAGACATCCTTTACTGGTCAATTCTGGATATTGTCGAATCACTAATGCCTGGAGATCCTCTTGGAATCATTCCGTTTCATCTAGAGATTAAATCGGAACTTCATTATTTTGTGAGTAAGAATTCATATGAATTCATGCAATTGTTGGTTAATTTTAACTATCCAAATATAAAGCGGTCTGAGGTTTCTAGTTTCCTTAGTGAAATTTTACGATTCTTGGATTCCCAAGTAGTTGAGGACCGAAGTCTTGCAACACCTATATTAAAACAGACGATCAGAAATGCGTCAAAAATTAGAGGGCTAGAGCTACCTTTCTTGCATGATGATGAGCCGGGGGAGTTAATTAAAGATTTTAGTCCTCATTTTTTACACCGTTTGTATCTATTTAAAAATTCTTCCCATACTTTTGATAGAGAAACGCATATAGAGAAGGTGCTATCAAAAGTGGAAGTCTATGACGGATCCAAAAGGCTGGATTATATATTTTTGAACTCAAAGAGCAGCATCGGTGTTCAGATATCTGATGTGGTAGCAGGGCTAATGGGAAGGCACTTTGGTTTTGTTAGTCAGAATTCATTGCCAGTCTTACGACAGAAAAAGAAGAGCTTCTCTCAAGCTCAGTTAAAAACTCTTGAGCTGTTGCGATTACTAATTGATCGTTCCAATGCTTTCAGTGAGGGTTTACTTCATTCTGTTGCGCCGTTGGAAACTTTGCTTAGAAATGATGCGTTTCTACACGATAGATCAGTGCCTGATTTTTTGGGATAGTATGACAATTATGAAGAATGCGATTAAAGTTACTAGATATGGTGTTGTGACCTGCCCGTCCTTATCGGTCGTGGGTTATTGTTGGGAGCGGGCATCCATGAACAGCAGAGCCACATTGAGGAAGGCAGGTCAAAACATCATGCCATCTCAGTTGGTGGTCAACCCCCCATCGACGGCCGAAATTGATCCAGTAATCCAACGTGCCTGATCCGACCCTAGAAACACTGCTGCTCCGGGGGACTGTATGATTGTCGCCGATAACGAAACATCTGTTGATCTTCTGTATTACGAAGCCATTGCTCATACCGTAGTGCGTCTGGTTAATGAGAAGTCGGATGAACCGCTGACAGTTGGCGTTCACGGTGACTGGGGCGCAGGGAAGTCAAGTGTGTTGATGATGGTAGAGGATGCTTTTGCCGACCGTGAACGTGTCCTCTGCGTGAGATTCAATGGATGGTTATTTCAGGGGTATGAGGACGCGAAAGCCGTCCTTATCGAGACAATTGTAGAGGAACTGCTGCGGAGCCAGTCAGCATCGACCCGAGTTGTTAACCAGGCAAAAACGGTTTTGCGTAGGGTTGACTGGATGAAGTTTGCGCGCAGAGTCGGTGGTGTGGCCTTCACTGCAGCGACCGGTGTCCCGCATCCGGACACGCTGAAGGAACTCTACGGCGCTGCATCAAACCTGGTTGGAAAGTCGGCTGATTCGATCACCCAGGGTGATCTCCGGTCAGTCGTCGAGCAGGCCGGACAATATCTGAAGGAAGCGGAACCTGAAACTGAAACTGCACCGCAGCAGATGCATGCCTTTCGAGAAGAGTTCGAGGAGCTTTTGCGCCGCGCTGATATCGATCGTTTGGTTGTGCTAGTAGATGACCTGGATCGTTGTCTTCCTGAGACCGCAATTGAAACTCTGGAGGCCATTCGCCTCTTCCTATTTGTGCCTAAGGCAGCATTCGTCATCGCTGCCGACGAGGGCATGATCGAATATGCTGTGAGGCAGCATTTCCCAGACCTTCCGGTGGCTGCTGGGCCAGCAACGTATGCGAGGAACTATCTCGAAAAGTTGATTCAGGTGCCATTTCGTTTGCCATCGCTAGGGTATGCTGAGACTCGTATCTATATCATCCTTTTGCTTGTGTTGAACGAATGCGGTGAGCAGTCGGATGAGTTTCAGAAATTGGTTGCCTTTGCGCGCCAGGTTCTGCGACGCCCATGGAAAGGTCCGGGACTCGATCGAAACGGCGTTGCGGAGGCGCTAGGGACCGTGCCGCCCTCGGTAGAGCGAGCCCTCGATCTTGCGTACCGGATCGCGCCTATCCTGACTGACGGTGCACGCGGCAATCCACGGCAGGTGAAGCGGTTTATCAATACGATGGTGTTACGCCTCGCAATCGCGGAGGAGAGGGGGTTTGGTGATGACCTCAATCCAACTGTTCTGGCGAAAATCATGCTGGCGGAACGCTTTGCGCCGGAGGTTTATGATGCAATTGCGCGAGGATCAGCAGGGACAGGGGCCTCTGAGGAGTTGGCCGAGCTTGAAGCTGTAGTTCGTGGTGACAGGCAAGAACCGAAGGATGCTGAGGGCGGTAAGAAAAAAGATACAGGGAGCGACGTGGCCCTCGAAGCATCGGCATTACCAGATTGGCCTAATCTGGAGTGGGCCAAGCAGTGGGCCATGATCGATCCATCACTTGCTGAATACGATCTGAGGCCCTATGTCTTCGTAACTCGTGATAGGCGCAGCGTTTTCGGCGCGGTCACGTCGCTCGGGGAACTTGATGAGCTACTCGCTAAGCTTAGCGGTCCACCGCTTCAGGTGCGACAGGCAGCTGCGGAGGTGGCGCGTCTGCCTGGCTCCGAAGCCGAGCAGCTTTTTGACGCCTTGCGAGCCAAAGCCACTGTAGCGGAGGACTTTAGTGAGCAGCCAGCCGGTGCGCTAGGTCTCGCAGTAATCTGTCAGCATCATTCGTTTTTGCAGCCTTCCCTCATTGCCTTTCTAAAGGGGCTGCCGGTTTCCAAGCTAGGCCCGTGGGCTGTAACCGGGTGGACGAATGCATTGACGTCGGAGGATGTGAAGGTGGAATTCAAGACGCTTCTTTCAGAATGGGCTGCACAGGATGACAATAAACCCTTGCAGGTCGCGGCCAAGGCAGCGAGGCAAATGGGTAGAGGCGGGGAGAGACGCTAGTGGGGACGTCAGGATCTTTTGGTGGCTCAAAGACCGGGCTGGTGCCAAGCTGGGTTGATGATCCACCTGCTGTGCCGGTAGCAGCACCCGAAGGCGGTGAATCGCCTGACGGTAATGGTGATAGTGACGGTGAGCTGCCATCACCTATCTATCCTCCATTACAGCCCCCGCCCCCGGGCACGGGACTTGGTCAAGCGCGCGGCAGCCTTACACGGGGAGCCAGAACCTCTGACGGCAACGCTATTCGTCGCGGTGCCGGGCGATATGTAGCCGCGAGTGGTGGTGGAAGGGGTGCTTCGCGCCGCATGCCTAACTCACGGGCTACAGCCGGTGGTGTTGCTGGTCTAGTTCGCACTTTTGCTACACAAGGGCCTGCTGAGGCGTTGAAGCCATTCAACCTTCAAGAACTTGCAGGTGCGCCAGCCGTAGATGTATTCGTCGCGTTGACAGAAGCATTGTGTCCGCCGGGAGGGACGATCGATGAGGCGATAGCGCGTGATGCGATGCTCGAAACCATCGCAGCACTGGCAGCCGAGGGCATCGGCAATTTTGACGAGATGGTGCCGGCCGATCTTCAGGAGTTCTTTATCGGCGTTGTTAGTCGATCTATCGAGGGTAAGATATTGAACGAGGTTGGTACGAACAGCATTCGCGTCTCGTCCGATCTCACCTCAGTAGAGCGGGCGCAGCGTATGTTACATGAGTTCGTCGAGGGTTGTGTTCGAGACAGGTTTTCGTCTTTTGGATCCAGCCTGGCCGATGTGAGTGGCCAACAGATTGATAACTTCGTTTTCGATCTTTACGAGGCCGCATTTAACCTTATGCACGCTATGGGTGATGCGTCATGAAAAGGTTTAGCCTGATTGGACGACTTGGTGCCGATGACAAGGCGAACGTTCGGGTTATCCAGAGAGACTCTGCGGAACATGAGATCAACTTCCTGAATGCTGACAGGAAGATCGACTTTGGAATTGGGCACGCACTCGACCAACTGTCCTCACTAGGGCTGGAGCCAGCAGAGGAAGCTGTGGACCTTGTGCTGCTCGCCGCTATGGTCAACGCCGGTGATACACGTGTGTCAAGGAAGATAAATGCTCAGGATGGCTGGACCCGTGAGATCGATCTATATGTGCCAGTTTCAGACCCGCCTATGTGGACGCGGCTATCTCGACGGCTTGAATCGCTTTTGAAATTCCTAACCGGTGACCGTTGGCGACTCTTCTTCCGAGCTCGTCCGGAACGGATGTCATCGATCGTTGAGCCAACCGAAAGTCTTTTGCTCGATGGCTTTGACGAGGTTTGTTTATTCTCCGGCGGGTTGGATAGCTTGATTGGTGCGATCGATCTTATCGATGACGGTAAGTATCCCCTCCTTGTTAGTCACTACTGGGATGCAGAGACAGCCAAGGCCCAAACCTATCTCCTTGAGCGTATACGGCGACGGTTTCCCACCGTTGAGCCCCAGGCTATTCGGGTGCACCTCGGGTTTGATCATAACCATCTGGATACCGGAGAGGTTGAGGAAACCCAGCGTGGTCGGTCTTTTTTGTTTTTCGCTCTAGCGTCTCTGACGGCCTCAGCATTCCAAAAGCCGGTAACTGTGAATGTGCCGGAAAATGGTTTGATTGCACTCAATGTTCCGCTAGATCCTTTGAGGTTTGGTGCGCTGAGCACGCGAACGGCACATCCTCACTTCATTGCAGGTATAAACCAGTTGCTTGAAGCTATCGGCATCCAAGCAACGCTTTTGAACCGGTATCGACACAGCACGAAGGGGGAAATGGTGAATTCTTGTGCGGACCTGGATTTTCTTAGAGAGGTAGTCGGCAATTCGATGTCGTGCTCGTCTCCCGCCAAGGCGCGTTACAAGAAACTTTCACCGCGCCACTGTGGCTACTGTGTTCCGTGCCTTATTCGCCGAGCTTCCTTAAAGGCTGGACTTCGGTCGAGCGATCCCACGCTTTATACTGTTTCGGACCTCGCAGCGCAAACCCTCTTTACTGACAGGTCGGAAGGTGAACATGTAAGATCATTCCAGCTTATGGCCAAACGATTAGCCGATCGGCCGGAACTAGCCGACATTCTGATTCACAAGCCCGGCCCGTTAACAGCCGCGCCGGCTGAGATACCTGATTATGCCGAGGTTTTCCGACGGGGTGTCTTGGAAGTAGCTGAACTACTTGATGGCGTTACCGCCAGACCGAGTCGATGATATGCGTCCTGAATTTGTGGATTTTCATTGTCACCTAGACCTATATCCTGATCTGGAGGGTGCGATCGCGGAGTGTGAGGCACGGCAAACGGCAACCTTGGCAGTCACCACTACCCCCAAAGCTTTCCCGCGAAACAGGCAGTTGGCGAGTAATAGTGAGTTCGTCCGTGTAGGGTTAGGTATTCACCCTCAACTGGTTGCTGAGAGAGCCCATGAGTTGAACTTGTTTGAACAGCTCCTTCCAGAAACGCGATATGTCGGAGAGGTTGGTCTGGATGCTGGACCGCATCACTATCGGTCATTCGATCAGCAAAGGGAGGTTTTCCGCTCAATACTTTGTCTTTGTGCGCGGGCAGGAGACAAAATCCTAAGTGTGCACAGTGTTCGATCTGCGAAGCATGTTCTTGATCTGGTCGAGGAGCATCTACCAGCCGACCGAGGGAAAGTAGTCTTACACTGGTTCACAGGAACTGTGTCGGAGGTGCGGCGTGGTGTACAGTTGGGGTGTTATTTCTCCGTGAACGAGCGGATGCTCAGTTCGCAGAAGGGGCGGCGTATTCTGTGCGAGATTCCTGATGATCGGTTGCTCACGGAGACGGACGGCCCTTTTGTAGAAAGATCTGGCCGGCCCGTGGGACCGGGAGACGTAAAGCCGGCGCTTGGAGAAGCGGCTAAGATTAAAAACATAGGTATAGAAAATTTGCAAGATCGTGTCCTGAAGAACTTGAGGGATATTTTAAAGGTAAGCTCCGCTAAGGATCAGTGAGGCAGATAACGTTTAATCTGTTTCGTTCATTAATGCTTGCTGCTGGGGTCCCACGTTTATCTTTATTTTTTCCCCTCGCCCAGAACGCAACGTCTGTTTTAATGTGGTGGGCGGCACTCTCTTGTCTTCCGCTGAGGTGTGGGCATTGCTGGCAAAAAGATCGGCCTGAAACTCATAGGACATAGGAGAGAGATCATGAAGCTGAGTGCAAGATCGTTATCCAAACTCAAAGGCGTAAAGCCTATTACCATGTTGACCGCATACAATTGTCCCGTGGCACGAAGCCTTGAAGAAGCTGGTATCCCGGTGATTCTGGTAGGCGACACTGTGGGTATGGTAGAGATGGGATTTGAGAGTACGCGGCAAGTCACCATCGAGCACATGGAGTATCACATTGGTGCTGTTCGAAGAGGCGCCCCGGATACGCATATCATTGGCGATCTTCCGTTTGGCACTGATAAAGATGCAAACACTGCTCTAGTGAATGCCCGGCGGTTGATTGCGGCCGGAGCGGATAGCGTAAAACTTGAAGGGCCCAATGTCCCCGCGATCCAGTGCTTGGTTCAAGATGGGATACCGGTTGTTGGTCATGCCGGTCTATTGCCGCAGACGGCAAGTAGTTTCAAGCAGGCAGGTAAAACAGCGCCAGAAGCCCAACAAATTATGGAAGGCGCGAAAGCAATTGAGGGCGCCGGGGCGTTTATGGTGGTTTTGGAACATATACCTTACTCATTAGCCGGGCGGATTACGCAAGCACTTTCAGCCCCGACGATCGGTATTGGCGCGGGGCCTGATTGTGACGGTCAGGTACTGGTTATTAATGATGCGTTGGGACTGGGTGACTATTGGCCACCTTTCTCAAAACAATATGCTTATGTCAGCCAGACAGTACTGGATGTAGCGCGCGCCTTCTCGAAAGAAGTTGAATCCGGAGAGTTCCCGAACAATATCATTCGAATGACTGGGACCCATTGGAAGTAGATGGCAGTGACGGTGCTTCAGAAGCCACCTTGCTGTAGTTCATAAAGGAGAATCAACTGTGACCCTATCGACGATCCTTTTATTCATACCAGCGAGCTTTGCTTTAAACATGGCTCCTGGGCCAAACAACCTTCTTTCAATGGCGAATGCCAAACGTTACGGCATCAAGGCAGCCTGTTGTGCTGGCATTGGTCGGCTTGTTGCTTTTGTGGGCATGATTACTCTTGCAGCTACGGGTTTGGCAACGGTGCTGTATACGTCGGAGAAGTTATTTCTCGCCATAAAAGTCGTCGGCGGACTATATCTGCTTTGGCTGGCTTTCCAGCTTTGGACAGCTGATCCAACCGGTGCCGATGATGAGTCACCTGCGGGTAAAAATTTGCTCCAACTGGCGAAACAAGAATTTCTTTTAGCGGCTGGTAACCCAAAGGCCATTTTGATTTTTACGGCCTTTCTCCCTCAGTTTGTCGACCCGTCAGGTTCAATAGGACTCCAGTTCTTGATTTTGGGTGCTCTTTTTCTGATGCTTGAGTGGATAGCGATAAGCACGTACGCCTTCTTTGGTAAGGGATTGCGCCACTGGTTTTCTCGTCCAGCTATGCGTCGACTATTCAATAGGATCTGTGCTGGATTTCTTGGGAGTGCCGGAGTCGGATTGCTATTGGCTCGCCGTGAGTGAGCTAACTAAGCGCGTAAGGCTCCTGATTGGGAACGACAGTTACCTCTTGCTTCCCGCACCGTTAACTCACGTAGCATTCATCAATGCCCCAAATTGGTTGGATTTGTCATAATGTTTGGCTTTCTAGCTTGTTAGCCAGATGAGCAACCTCTACCACACCCAGACTTAGTGCTAAATCATGATTCTCTAGGCTGCGTATCGGAATCCAGCGTGCATCCAGGGCATCATCCCCAGCAACGGGCTCACCGGCAATCCATCGACATAACACTGCTATAAGCACAAAGTGCTGTTGGATTTGTCCAGAGTCATCACGGCCAAAGACGTCTACCGCAGTGAACGTGTTTACAGCGTGTGCCTGAATTCCCGTTTCTTCATATAGTTCACGTATTGCTGCGCTTTCAATAGTTTCGCCGAAATCTATCTTTCCTCCGGGAAACCCCCAGAACTGAGCATCTGGTGGGTTCTTTCGGCGGACTAGTAACACGTTGCCATCTCGAATCACCGTAGCAATTGTTGCAGGGATCGGGCGCTGCAAAGAGCTGGGGCCGGGTTTGTGTGAGTTTTTCTCCATTAGTTCATACTCCTAACACCAGGGTTGGCTTTTGGTCTGATCAAGCTTGGGGTGCTACCTCCGCAGGACTTTATCCATACCCATGGTGTTCAACGAGTTGAACTGTCGTCACTGCAAACCGAAGTAGATTCAGCTCCACCGAGCCAAGCGCGATGCAGATTGCGGGCGGTACCTGAATTACCATTGCGCAAGGCCCCGCTGTAAACCAAGACTCGATGGTCCAAGCATTCCCTCACACATCACCCACTCGGTCTCGCAGGATATTTTCCAGTATATCTTTGGCTTCCATGGCTGCGTTTCGGTTCCCCCGAACATGAGCCATAGATATAGCCCCCTCCTTGAGCAAAACAATCAGGTTTGTGAGCTCGTTTGTTAATTCCTCTGAAAGAGACAATTCGTCGACATGCTGTCTAATTAAGGCCGTCACATCGGCTTTGTGTCCTGCACAAGCCTGATGGATGGCATTGTCTCGGTCACCAAATTCAGCACAGGCATTAATAAAGAAACAACCATTGAAGTGGTCGATCTCCGGCACACGATCATGAAACCAGTCATCCAGGGCATTAAATAACTCCAGAATAGCAGCCTTGCCTGCGGAGACCTGCTCCAGCCGTGAGGCCAGCCAAGCCCTGTAATTGCGGTCACGGTACTGGATTGTGGCCCCTATCAGATGCTCTTTGCTGGGAAAGTGATGGTAAAGCGTTTTCTTGGCTATGCCGGATTCTGCCAGTACAAGATTTACACCCACGGCATGGATGCCCCGGGAGTAGAACAATTGAAAGGCAGTACGAACCAGCTCTTCTTGCTTGTCCATGAATACAGAACCTGCGTTAGTTAGCCCAGACTCTTGCATATTGACACGGGTAGACAATACTGTCTACCCTGAGTAGACCAATCTGTCTACTGGAGACTTACTGATGTATCAACGCCTGACCACCTCACGATATTTTGTTCCTCTGCTGGCCGGCCTGGGAGCCATGCTGTGTATTACCACCCTCGGAAGCCTGGGCAGCGCTTTTCAGTCTTCTGTCTGGTTGATGGCGCCCTTTGGTGCAACGATGGTAATCCTGTTCGGGTTGCCGGAAAGCCCGCTGGCACAGCCAAGAAACATCATCGTTGGTCATTTGTTGACCGCCGCGATCGGCCTTCTTGTGGCTACCTTCGCGGGCGTTACACCATGGTCTATGGGGTTGGCAGTAGGGTTAGCCGTATGCTTGATGTTGTTGACCAAAACAACTCACCCACCGGCTGGAGCCAATCCGTTAGTTGTTATGGTGGCCGGTGAACACTGGGATTTTTTGCTCATGCCCGTAGGGGCAGGTGCCGTTCTCATTGTGGTATTTGGGGTTTTTTACCACCGGCTTATTTCCGGGCATCGCTATCCGACGCACTGGTTGTAAGTCTGTCTTCCTACTACATACCGGTCAGGGGTTGTGAGTTGACCAGTTCCCGGAGTTTTTCACTTAAGGGGTTTCCCTCCTTGCTGGCCATCAGAAGTGGCTGAGAGCAGCACTCACCCGCCAAAGGTATGGTGATCAGGCCGTGAGCCATAGACGCAGCACTGGCAGGAAGGATTGTGATGCCGATACCGGCTCCAACGAAACAAAGCGTACTGCCAATATCGGGTACCTCTAAAACACGGCTTATGGACATCCCTGCCTTGTCTGCTAACGTCTCCAGTTGTCGCCTTAGAAAGGTTCTTTGGGTGGCTGGTTGGAGCAAAATTCGTTCGCCGTCAAGCTCCTTGAAGTTGATTGATGATCTTTCCTGCAGCCGATGGCCTCGGTTCAGGATCACAAAAAGCGGCTCATCTCCCAACCTGGAAACGGACAAGCCAGACAAAGAGTCTTCATTCAGATCAGCCCGGAGTATCGCGGCATCAAGCTTGCCGGCTTTAAGCGCCGTGATATGAACAAGGGCATTCCCTTCAATTATTTCCAAATCCAGCATTGGGCGTTCGGTGAGTAGGTGAGCCAGAGCCGACGTGAGGGTTGTGGAGAAGATCGCGCTAGCCGAATAACCAACGCGCAACGTTCCTATGTCACCATGGGCTGCCTGCCTTGCAATACTGACGCTTCGATGCGTTGCACTGAGTACCTCCAGACTTTCTCCGAGAAAGGCTTCGCCGGCTTTTGTAAGTTGGACTCCCCGGGTATTCCGCTCGAAAAGCTTTACGTCCAGAGTTTCTTCCAGTGCTTTGATGCTTTGACTCAGCGGTGGCTGGGTAATATGCAATCGCTCGGCAGCTCGTCTGAAGTTGAGCTCTTCCGCAACCGCCACAAAATGCTTGATCTGTTTCAGTTCGACCATCTCATACATCCCTCCCTTCAGTAGAGAATACCCTGATTTATGACCCAGGGCTCTGTCAGATCCTGTATCACTGCGATACTAAAACCGACATTCATTCGGGCTTGGTTCCCACGTAGCTTATTCCTGTCTGGAAAGGAATAAGTCATGCGTACAGTCTTGATTATCGGATCGCTCGGCGCTTTTTTTAACTTGTATCAGCTGCAGGCCCTGTACCCACAGTTGGTGGATCGGTTTGGTACAACGTTATCTGAGGCTGGCTGGCTAAATATGGCGTCGTTGCTGGGGATGATGATAACTGCGCCGATAACCGGTGCGATGACCAAACACGCCAGCCCTTCTAGGCTCCTGGTATTGGGGTTCCTGGCACTGGCGACGCTTAATGCTTCGGCTGCCTTTTCTACGAGTCAGCACTGGCTTTTCATACTGCGGCTTGGCCAGGGAATCGTTATTCCATTTCTTTTGACATCAACAATGAAGCTGGTCTCAACCCGCCCCGGGAGCTTGGTGCCGCTGTATGTTACCGGAACGATTGTGGGTAGCACATTCAGTCGGATGTATCCTGCGTGGTCAGTTGATGCAATTGGCTGGGAGCTGGGGTTCCTGAGTTCGGCATGCCTGATGGTGCTGTCCGCAGTGACGATTCACTTTCTTTCGGATGCCTCCGGCGCTGCGCCAGCGAACGGCTTCGAGCGGCATCAGGTTCCGCAGCAATACGCGAGACAAGCCTTCGCCGACCGCACGCTGTTCGTTGCGTATCTCGCAGGATTCGCACTGCTTTTCACGCAAAGCGCGGTTTTCACGGCACTCGGTCTGCGGCTTTCCCAAGAGCCGTATCTTTGGGATTCAGAGCAGATTGGAACGATCTATTTAGCTTGCCTGCCTGCACTTTTTTTCGTTCTTACTTCGCGCTTCGTGAGGCGCTACATGAGCGAAACAGCGCTGACAGTATCACTGATTTCGTTGATATGGGTATCGCTCTGGATGATCGGCGGAACCAGCACGTCCATCATTGTAGGCGTTGCGCTGTTCGCCACAGGAACATACATGTTTCAGACCGTGACGACGCGGTTGTTAAGCAGCTCTCGCAAAGTGCCGGTTGCAGTGGCAACCGGAATCTACCTCTCTTTCTATTACTTGGGCGGCGCTATTGGTGCAAGTCTCGCGGCTTATGCATTTGCTGCATCGTCCTGGAACGGAGTTTTTGCGTGTATCGCGATAACCCAGGCATCCATCTTTTGGCTGGTTCTTTGTGTGCGACATAGTTCCTTAATGCAGCGCACAAAAGAGTTGAGATGTTGATTTTGATCGCCCTTTCTCTGGGACTTGAGCGGATAGTGATATGCGCCTACGCCTTCTTTGGTATGGTATTGAGCCACTGGTTTTTTCTTCCGGCTATGCGCCACTTGGTCAACAGGATCTGCGTCAGATTTCTTGGGGATGCCGGGGCGGGCTGCTACTGGCTGAGCGTGAGTGAACTAACCTATCGCGTAAGGCGGTGTGGGCTTCGCTCAGCGTTATGTTTCTGAGTCATCGAGATTGGAGTAATGATGAATTTAGATGGGTTGATTGTGCGGGAAGCAAGGGATAGTGACTATCGCTCTCTCGTTGCACTGGAACAGAAAGTGATTGATGCCGAGCGACCGTATAATGCATCTCTGAAAGATAAAGATGCCTATTACTACGACATCGAAAAGCTGATTTCGGATCGTGATAGTCGGTTGGTCGTTGGAGAGGTGTCTGGCGATATCGTCGCTACAGGGTACGTTCAATTGCGCCACTCAAAGCCTGCCTTGGACCACGATAAGCATGGATATTTGGGATTCATGTATGTGGCAGAGGAGTATAGAGGGCTCGGGCTAAACAAGGTTATCTTGCAAGATTTGGTCAGCTGGGGTCAACAACGAGGAGTGGTAGACTTCTACCTTGACGTGTACGCGGAGAATAACTCTGCGGTTCGAGCGTATGAGAAGTTTGGCTTTCGTGGTTCTCTGCTCGAGATGAAGTTGAATCTTGAGGGTTGATTCAAAAAATAACTATTGCAGCATGCGCACCCTTTCCGTTGTGCCTTCAGCTCCATTCCATAGGCGCATGCTGCAACCATTAGTCTGTTTGCGAACGAGAGCCTTAATACGTCAGGGATGCTGCAGCTATGAGTTCAGTGAAGATCAGGTACCCCGAAGAAAGAGATCGAGCGTTGGCTGTAGAGATGTTACGAGATGCTGAAGTGATGCGGTTTCTTGGGCCTCGTCGCCCCCTCACACAGATAGAGGCAATGGATTGGTTTGACGACGCGCTACACAAACCTTCCCGTTTTGTTATTGCTGATGCGAAGACAGATGAGTTCGTTGGTTTCTGTGGCCTTAAAAAAATCAATGATATGTGGGATTTCGGTTACTTCCTCCGGTCGGAGTTTTGGGGGCGCGGAATAGCAACCGAAGCCTGCAGAATAGCTATTGAGCGGCTATCGAATCAAACGGATTTCTCGAAAATCCAGGTCTTTATTGCCGACGACAACAAAGCGAGCAAACGAGTAGCTGAAAAGCTTGGATGGAATAGAACACAGTCAGGTTACAACAACGGTGAATTTGGTCATTTTTATTTGATTGCGCCGTAAATTCAGTAAAGTGTCAGAAGTGTAGTGTGAGCGACTGCTTTTGGTAGTTCGGATGACATATTGGTCCTCATTAAAGTGGCTGCACATTCCAACCATGTTCAGTCCCAACCAAACAATCTGTAAGTCCGATGTTTTTTAGAAATGTGTCATCATGGGACACCACGACCAACGCACCGTGGTAGTTACGTGACATGACTTCTAAAGCTTGTACTGAGCGCAAATCAAGGTGATTGCTCGGTTCATCAAGTAACAACAGTTGTGGTAGTGAATCGGCGTAGAGTATGCAGGCTAGAGCTCCCTTCAGACGCTCACCGCCACTTAGTGACCCGCTGGGGGTTACTATTTTCTGTGCATCAAGCCCCAATTGAGCTAGGCGCATACGTAAGTCCCTTCCGGTAGCTGTACGGTTTGCTGCTTGCAACTGTTCTAATACCGTCTTCTCCGGACTCAGGTTTTCTAATCGCTGATCAAGATATGCGCTTTCTGGTGTCATCTTGGCTTCCCCGGCCACAGGAGCAACTTGGGAGGCGGGCCGGTTTATGGATCAGGCGGAGACAGCCCTCGGGTAGACCCGTACTGAATGTCCTGCGGGCTGGTCAGCTCATATTGTCGTCTGCCTGATAACTGATAAACCGGAAACAGCCTCGTATGCCAAGGTAAGAGCCATCAGAATGATTAAGCCACCTCCGATACGGTTTACGATTTTAATACTGTCCACATTAGCAAAAAGGCGGGAGCTTACGCTGTGCGCAGTTACAACCCAGACACTATCGATCGCAATACCCAACATGATAGGTATCATCGAATACATGAGCAGGACGTTTGTGGGGCTCGCAAGATTACCGCTGAGAAAGCTGGGGACTATGGTTCCAAACATGATGAAAGCTTTGGGGTTGGTTATACCGACTATCACTCCAGCAGTGAGCGGTGATTTTCTCTTTGTTGGCTGTTCGGCTGCAACCGGGCTCGCGTCTTTCGAAGCTACAAGATATCCTATGCCGATAAGCAACAAGGCGATCGCACCCAGCATTCTGATAGCAGACAAAGCGAAATCGGACTTCAATATTAGAGGGCCGAGTCCAAACGAGAGAAGTATCGCAATGCTCAACATGCCAATTGCATTGCCGATCACGCCACGCAACGCATGACTTCTACCCTTCATGATTACCTGCCCAATAAAAAGCATGATGCTTGGGCCTGGTACAGCAATGAGTATCGAGCTGGTTATAATTAGGCCCAGTATCCCAATCCCACTGACAGATACCCCAATATCTTGCATGTAAATATTCCTCCATGGTTACTCATTACTTTGTCTCTGTGAATCACTCGATCCCCACAAAGGTTTCATATGAGGAAGATTGGTCGTTTCTCAAATTCTCTACGATAGTGTGATGGGGTTTGTCCGGTAAACTTCTTGAATTGTTTTGAAAAGTTGGAGGCGTCTGAAAAGCCTGAAGAAAGTGCAATTTCTAAAATGGAGTATTCGTTGCTCTGGAGTAACTGACTAGCATATTCTATTCGCTTTCTTAATATATAAGCGTGAGGGGAGTCGCCGGTTGCGGATTTGAATACACGACAAAAATAAAAAGGACTTAAAGCTACTTGCCGAGCTAAGTCATCTACAAAAATTCGATTGGAAAGATTCGATTCGATATATTCATCGATCCAGCGAACTTGTCTGGTTGTCAGGGTTGACCGGGTGGTGTTATCGGTTCTCACTCTCCTTGTGTTTTCGCAGATGATCTGAGCCGCTAACGCTTTACCATAAAATTCGGCAAACATTGGACCATGCGGGTTGCCGTCTCCGATTTCATTGTCGATTGCCAGAGCGGTTTCCAGAAGCAAGCTGTTTTGTTTGAAAAACAGAGGATGACCGTGGAAGCGGCTAACGCCCATTTCTTCCGCCACGCTTGAAACAAGTTTCTCTGGGATGGTCATCAACAGCAGCTTACCCAATGGCGATGTATAACTGACCTGGTGGGGGCAGTTGTGGGGCAGATACACTGCAGAGCCCCTGTTTTGCGATTCTTTTCGGACGGTACCATCTACGCGTCGGTTAGCCTGAGAGGCCGAATTGAGCTTTACCATTAAGTAATGACCGGTCAAAGCATGTTCGATGGTTTCAAAATGATCTTTTTCTACTCGCTCGAAAAAGACACTCTGCCATCCAAACTCACGACTTCCCCTGCCATCGTTGTCGGCGAGAAGCTGCTGTCGATCGTCTTCATGTTGGAAGTTAAATTGTTTCAGGCCCATAAAAATTCCGTTTAAAATGGTCGGTGTTTGCGCTAGTCCTGAGTTTCGCGTTGTTCCGTCCGCTGGATCGCAATCGCAAGCCGCTTAACAGCTTCGTCCGCCAGGGACGGAGTGATCGTTGAGAACGAAAGGCGAATCGAACTTAAGTCAGGTGTTTCACTATAAAAATATTTCCCCGGAACGAACATCACGCTCTGGCTGAGAGCTTGCTGAAGAACGAGTGATGCGTCCAGCCCGCTTACAAATCGCCCCCAAAGAAACATTCCACCGTCGGGCACGTTGAGTTCCAGGGTGTTTGGCAAATGTTCAGAAATAGCTTTTATCAGCGCATCACGCCGGCATTTGTAGGCCTTTTTAAGAAGTTGAAGCCGGCCATCAAGACGGCCGCTTTTCAGGTAATAACCTGCAATGTATTGCGAAAGCGTACTACTGTGAAGGTCCATAGATTGCTTGGCACGGCATAGCGAGTGAAAATAGCTCTCCGGGGGAATACACCAACCCAAGCGTAATCCGGGGGCGACAGTTTTTGAAAAAGACGAAATGTAGATAACCCGGTTTTTCGAGTTAAATGACTGTTCGGCTATTTCAAAGAGTGACGCAACATGCTCTCCGTCGTATCGAAGATCTCCGTATGGGTCGTCTTCAACGATCATAATGTCATGACGGATAGCAAACTCAACAAGTTTTGTCCTTTCGGGAAGTCGCAGGGTTGTGCCGGTTGGATTACTGAAGTTGGGAACAAGGTACATCAGCTTAATACGGTTATTGGCAACCAATGATTCCAATCGTGTGAAATCAATGCCGTACTGATCACCTTGGAATACTAATGTCTTCGCTCCTGCCATATTGAAAACCTGTAATGCGGCCAGATAGGTTGGCTCTTCAACCAACACACTATCACCCTCATCAAGAAAGGCTCTGGCTACAATGTCGAGCGCCTGCTGCGAACCGCTTGTAACTAGAATATGGTCGGGTTCCGCGCTGATTCCCTGCGCTACCATGCGGGAGGCAATTTCTTCCCTTAAGAACAATTCTCCTTCGGTCAGTCCATATTGAAAAGTGGTATTTCTTGCACTTTCAACAGCTCGGAAAGTGGCTGCTTCAAGCCCTTCGGTATCTATGAGATCTGGCGCGGGTATTCCTCCCGCCAGCGAAATCATACCAGGGATTTTGGAATGCCTGAGCAGATCCCTTATCGCGGAACTGCTCATTGTCTGCATTCGACGAGAGAGCATGCTCTCGGAAGAGTTTGTTGACCGACGGTTCAGGTTCGTCTCAGACTCATTCGATTTTCTATCAGTATCTTTTGGCATATAAATCACTCTTGATTGGCTGACGCAACACTTTGCCGGCAGCCCTCGGATCCGTCCAAAAGGCTTTTTGGCACGACAAGTTAGCCAGAAGCAATCTGGCGATTGTTAATGCTCGTATTCATGAGCTCGCAATACGGTGACCAGATGAACTGGCTCCAGTATGCTTCGGCTACCTCTATCCAGTTTTCTGTGCTCCGCGTTTCTATTGGTTCCCACACGGGTTCTTTTCTTGAGTCTATGGTGATTCTGCCACGGTGTTGGAAATGGTAGGGTTGGATGAAAGTGCTTGTCTTGGTTCAGATTGCGAAATTTGTGTTGTTTTGCTCGTTTTGCCCACTGGCGTGATACGAGTGGTATAGCATTTAACCATGTTGCCAACCGCGAGCTTAATCAACCAGGTAACCCGCGCAGGAAGAATATTTGAAAACACAATAAGTTCTCACTTATGTGGTTGGTCTCTCAAAAATAGAGATGCGATTACCCCTAGCCCGCTTATGATTAAGGGCAGAATCAACGCGAATTGATAACTCTGAAGACTAGGGCCAGTTCCTTTTTCTGCAATAGACACGATATCCAGAATGATCCCAAAGCCCGATTGAACCAAAGCTGCTGCCAAGAATGCACCCATATTTACAAGCGCTGTTGCAAACCCGACGTTCTGCGGGGCTATCGCCTCCTTGGTGGCCGAAAAAATCACGCTTACCTGTCCTCCTGAGAGCCCCAGGAGTACAAACAGAACCATTGCTCCCCACCCAGGACGCCATTCAGCAAAAGCCATTACGCTCCATACAGTCGCCGATATCAGTGCTGCCGCAACAATTACCGGCTTCTTCGCTCCAATACGGTCAGCTGCCCACCCTGCAAACAAAGAGCCCACACCGTAAACAATAAGTGCAATAGTTGCGTACTGTGCGGCTTGTGTAGGTTGCAGGCCGAAACCGTCTATTAAGAGTGGCGCAGCCCACAACCCTAGAAATGCATACAGGGTTCCATTAGTGGCAGCTACACAAAGAAAAAGCAGCCATACTTGGCTGGATCGCAGGACGCCCCGATTTCCCTGCAGTAATTGATGTACTATTGCCTTGGATTTCGTTGAGTGCTCTTGTCTTCGCTTAGGGGCATCTCGACAGAAAACAACAAGACAGGTGGAGGCCAAAAACGTCAGGCCACCAAAAAAGAGAACAATCTCTCTCCAGCTGAACCAGTTCAGTAGATGCGCGGTCGGGCTCTGTGCTATCACACTCCCGAGTGCAGCCAGAAGCATCGTTGTGCCCATGACGAGCGAATGGCGATCTGAGGAAAACCAAGTTGCGTTGTAAGTCATCAGGGCGACGAAAACTGCCGATAACCCAAGCCCTATCAGAGCTGACCCCACGAGCAAAACCACTAGATTTGGGGCAAAACCAAAACAAAAAGCACCTATCGACGTTACAGCGCCCCCGATAATCCCACTATTTCGTACCCCAACCGAGTCGGTAAAAATGCCAGCGGGCACCTGCATCAGTGTGTAAACCCAGAAGTGCATTGATGCCACAATACCAAGTGCAGTGGCTGTCAAACTGAGTTCTTGCTGCATACTCCCCGACAAAGTCGCGGGCGCGAAACGGAAAAAGAAGCCACTGATGAAAATGCTAACAAGTGACTGTGGTGTCAATTCCATAAATTAAGCCATTTCAGCCCGCCATGGTTCCTGGTTTTTGATCATGGTATTGAGCACCACAATCAT
>NZ_FOSC01000024.1 GCF_900114155.1 Marinobacter persicus | reverse complement strand
CATAGGTGTAGGAGGCGAACCGGGGGAACTGAAACATCTAAGTACCCCGAGGAAAAGAAATCAACCGAGATTCCCTCAGTAGCGGCGAGCGAACGGGGACCAGCCCTTAAGCTGAACAACTGGTAGGAGAAGGCTCTGGAAAGTGCCGCCATAGTGGGTGATAGCCCCGTATCCGAAACCTGAGTTCAGTGAAATCGAGTAGGTCGGCGCACGAGAAACGTTGACTGAACATGGGGGGACCATCCTCCAAGGCTAAATACTCCTGACTGACCGATAGTGAACCAGTACCGTGAGGGAAAGGCGAAAAGAACCCCTGTGAGGGGAGTGAAATAGACCCTGAAACCGTATGCGTACAAGCAGTCGGAGCGGATTTATTCCGTGACGGCGTACCTTTTGTATAATGGGTCAGCGACTTATGTTTAGTGGCGAGGTTAACCGTTTAGGGGAGCCGTAGGGAAACCGAGTCTGAATAGGGCGAATCAGTCGCTAGGCATAGACCCGAAACCGGGCGATCTATCCATGAGCAGGTTGAAGGTTGAGTAACATCAACTGGAGGACCGAACCCACTGTCGTTGAAAAGCCAGGGGATGACTTGTGGATCGGAGTGAAAGGCTAATCAAGCCCGGAGATAGCTGGTTCTCCCCGAAAGCTATTTAGGTAGCGCCTCGGACGAATACCACAGGGGGTAGAGCACTGTTTCGGCTAGGGGGTCATCTCGACTTACCAACCCGATGCAAACTCCGAATACCTGTGAGTACTATCCGGGAGACACACGGCGGGTGCTAACGTCCGTCGTGAAGAGGGAAACAACCCAGACCGCCAGCTAAGGTCCCCAAGTACCAGTTAAGTGGGAAACGATGTGGGAAGGCTCAGACAGCTAGGAGGTTGGCTTAGAAGCAGCCATCCTTTAAAGAAAGCGTAATAGCTCACTAGTCGAGTCGGCCTGCGCGGAAGATGTAACGGGGCTCAAACTGGTCACCGAAGCTGCGGCTGCATACTCTGTATGCGGGGTAGGGGAGCGTTCTGTAAGCCTGCGAAGGTGAGTTGAGAAGCTTGCTGGAGGTATCAGAAGTGCGAATGCTGACATGAGTAACGATAATGGGAGTGAAAAACTCCCACGCCGGAAGACCAAGG